>NZ_SLUB01000001.1 GCF_004799755.1 Bacillus timonensis
CGTACCCATGTATTGGAATAGTTTCACATATTATGAAGACTTTGTTAGTAATCGTGTCGAAAAATATTTTTTTGACACCCCATCAACGGATCAAACCGTTGATAAATCAACATTTATAGAGGGAGGAGGAAGATACGAATGGCACCGAAAACAATTATTGAAAAAATATGGGATCAACACGTAATCAATCATGAAGAGGGGAAGCCAAGTCTTCTATATATTGACCTACATCTTGTCCATGAAGTAACTTCTCCGCAAGCTTTTGAAGGATTACGTTTAAAAAATAGAAAAGTAAGAAGACCTGATTTAACATTTGCAACAATGGATCATAACGTACCTACAACAAGTGATCGTTTCAAAACAAAGGATGAAACTGCTGCAAAGCAAATGAGTGCATTAGAAAAAAACTGTAAGGAATTCAATGTTCCACTTGCAGATCTTTACAGTCCTGAACAAGGGATTGTCCACGTAATTGGCCCTGAACTTGGATTAACCCAACCAGGTAAAACGATTGTATGTGGAGATAGTCATACATCTACACACGGTGCATTTGGGGCTTTAGCGTTTGGAATTGGGACAAGTGAGGTTGAACATGTTCTTGCAACTCAAACATTATGGCAACAAAAACCTAAAACCATGCAAATCAATGTTGTAGGAAATTTATCACCAGGCGTTTATGCTAAAGATGTTATTTTATCGATTATCCGCAAATTTGGAATTGATTTTGGAACGGGACATGTTATTGAATATACAGGTGAAGCAATTCGAAAAATGTCCATGGAAGAAAGAATGACCATTTGTAATATGTCCATCGAAGGTGGAGCAAAAGCTGGGTTAATTAGTCCTGATGAAACGACATTCTCATACTTAAAAGGAAGAAAACATAGCCCGGATGGTGCTGAATTTGATGCGGCCGTGGAGAGATGGAAGCAACTTGCAACTGATGAAGGTGCAGTTTTCGATACTGTATTAGAAATTCATGCGGATGAAATTTTACCAACTGTTACATGGGGTACAAACCCATCAATGAGTGTAACCATCGATGACACAGTTCCATTCCCAGAGGATTTTAAAAGGGAAGTTGACAGGAAATCTGCAGAGCGTGCATATGAATATATGGAACTTGCTCCAGGAACTCCAATTAACGAAATTAAAATTCAGCATGTCTTTATTGGTTCATGTACGAATTCACGAATTGGTGATTTACGCGAAGCGGCAGACATTATCCGTGGACATAAAGTATCTCCTAACTTGCGTGCGTTAGTCGTTCCAGGCTCACAACAAGTAAAACTACAAGCTGAAAAAGAAGGTCTTGCGGATGTATTCCGTGACGCTGGCTTTGAATGGCGCGATGCGGGATGTAGCATGTGCTTAAGCATGAACCCAGATGTAGTACCAGCAGGTGAAAGATGTGCTTCTACATCGAATCGTAACTTTGAAGGACGGCAAGGTAAAGGTGCTCGGACACATTTGGTAAGTCCTGCAATGGCAGCAGCGGCAGCAATATATGGAAGATTCGTAGATGTTCGTAAACTTCAAAAAGTAGCAACAGGAGAGGAGGCATAAATATGGAACCATTTATTACACATACAGGTAAAGTGGCGGGAATGGATCGAAACAATGTCGATACAGATCAAATCATTCCAAAGCAATTTTTAAAGAGTATTGAAAGAACAGGGTTTGGAAAATATGCCTTTTTCGATTGGCGCTTTGAAGCAGATGGTAGTCCAAATCCAAATTTTGAACTAAACCGAAAAGAAAACGAAGGGGCATCCATTCTTGTAGTAAACGAAAACTTTGGCTGTGGTTCTTCTCGTGAGCATGCCCCATGGGCATTACAAGACTATGGATTTAAAGCAATACTAGCTCCATCTTTTGCAGATATTTTCTATAATAACTGCTTAAAGAACGGAATGCTTCCAATTGTTCTAGAAAAAAGTGTAATTGAGTATCTATTAAAAGAAGCCAATGATGCTCATTTTGAATGTACGATTTCTTTAGAAGAACAGACCATTGTTGATTCAAAAGGCTTCAAAACAGAATTTACTATTGATTCCTATTGGAAAGAAATGTTGATCAATGGTTGGGATGAGATTGATAAAACACTTTCCTACGAGCAACAAATTAAAGAACACGAACTTAAAACGGCCAACTAAAATTGTAGACAAAGCCAGTTTCGGCTTTGTCTATATTTTTGGAATCTAGCAAGCCCCTATTGTTTTCTCCTTTTTTCATTGTTAAACTTATAACTCAAGAAAAAAACGAATTTGGGGTTGGAATAACTCTATGGATAAGCAAAACAAAGATAAAAAACAGGATAAAATTATTCCTTTTCCTAAGCTTAAAGAAAGATTGATGGAAAAAGGACTTGAAGCTTTATCGAGTAAAAAATTTAACGAGGCTCTAGCATTATTGAAGCAGGCCAAAGAGCTTGAAACAGGTAACCACGAAATTGAACTTGGCATTGTGATTTGTCTTTTTGAATTGGGAGAATTGGAGAAGGCGAAAGAAAATTGTTTAGAGATGTTAAAGGAGGATGTCGGAGATTATTTTCACGTGCTTCAAATTTATGTAACAATCCTGATCCAGCTTGGTCAATATGATGAAGTCCAATCAACGATTGAGGCCGTACTTGACGAGGATGCAGTTCCACCACAGCATTTGGAGCATTTAACTCAGTTACTTGAGCTAAGTAAACGAATGCTTGTTGCAGATGGGGTGGAAAAAGAAATTGAATACGTGAACAAGAATGTGGAGGAGGAGCTTCAAAACGTCCTATATAATGAAGGAATAGTTGGAAAGCAAATTGCCACGATTCAATCCTTGAAGGAACTAAATATAAGAAAATACCTGAATTTGCTCATTCCATTTCTAGTGATACCTGAGAACCATCCAATAGTAAAAACCATCATCATTCAGTTACTTGCAACAAATCAGGTGGATCTCGAGGTAGAGGTAGAGAAATTCGGTGAGACAATAAAGGTAAACCCTAAAAACCTTGTAGATCCATCGATGTCTCCTTTCACAAATCAGGTTCTTTCTATTTTAGAAGAGCAATTGGAAAATGAGAATCCTACCCTTTACGAAACGGCAAAAGAAATTTGGCTTCGTCATCTTTTTGTACTCTATCCATTCACCTTGGAGGAGGAGGAACCTTCAAAGTATGCAGCTACTTTGCATTTATATAGTGCTGAATTGCATGGAATGGTGATTGAGAATCAAACACTTGAGCAAATCTATGGTGTCAATCTTTTTGAACTAAAACAAACCTTGGACAAACTAGAAAAAGTAGAACGATTTTCTTATATTGAATAAAATAAAACAATCTCGAAATTTTATAATGTAGCTTAGTTGGGTAAACTTTCTAACAATATAATCATTTTCTATATGTTGAAAGGTGACCATTCTGTGTTATAATGTAATGGTTGTAAAATGCTAGTTTACCGACATATGGTAATAGTTAACCCAATTTACATATCGGAAAAAATAGTTAGTAAATAGATAGTTGGAGGGAAAGTATTATGTCTGCAAAGTGGGAAAAATTAGAAGGAAACCAAGGTGTCTTAACTGTAGAAGTTGACGCTGAAACATTTAACAAAGGACTTGACGATGCATTTAAAAAGGTAGTTAAGCAAGTGAGCGTACCTGGATTCCGTAAGGGGAAAATGCCTCGTGGAATGTTTGAAAAGCGTTTTGGTGTTGAATCATTATACCAAGATGCATTAGATATCATTCTTCCAGATGCATATGAAAATGCAATCAAAGAAACTGGAATTGAGCCAGTTGACCGTCCAGAAGTTGACGTTGAGCAAATCGAAAAAGGTAAAAACCTTATTTTCACTGCAAAAGTTACGGTTAAACCAGAAGTGAAACTTGGCGACTACAAAGGTCTAGAAGTGGAAAAACTTGATGATACAGTAACTGATGAAGAAGTAGATGCAGAAATCAAGCAATTACAAGAGCGCAATGCAGAACTAGTTGTTAAAGAAGAAGGTACTATAGAAAATGGCGACACTGTAGTAATTGATTTTGAAGGTTTCGTTGATGGAGAAGCGTTCGAAGGTGGAAAAGCTGAGAACTATTCATTAGAAATTGGTTCTGGTTCATTCATCCCAGGTTTCGAAGAGCAATTAGTTGGAGTTGCTGCTGGAGCTGAAAAAGACGTGGAAGTCACTTTCCCTGAAGAGTACCATGCTGAAAATCTAGCAGGAAAGCCAGCTACATTTAAAGTAAAGGTTCACGAAATCAAAGGAAAAGTACTTCCTGAATTAGATGATGAGTTTGCAAAAGATGTTGACGATGAAGTGGAAACATTAGATGAGTTAAAAGCAAAAACAAGAACTCGTTTAGAAGAAACTAAAAAACAAGATGCTGAAAATAGCCTTAAAGACACATTAATCGAAAAAGCATCTGAAAATGCAGAAATCGATATTCCAGAAGCAATGATTAACACTGAATTAGACCGCATGCTTCGTGAATTTGAACAACGTCTTCAAATGCAAGGTATGAATCTTGACCTTTACTTCCAATTCTCAGGCCAAGACGAAAATGCTTTACGTGAACAAATGAAAGAAGATGCTGGCAAGCGCGTACGAGTTAACTTAACTTTAGAAGCAATTGCAAATGCTGAAAACATCGAAGTTTCTGAAGAAGAAATTAATGCAGAACTTGAAAATATGTCTACTATGTACGGTGTATCTGCTGAACAACTTAAGCAAATGCTCGGTGGCGTAGATGGAGTTAAAGAAGATTTAAAAATAAGAAAAGCAATCGATTTTCTTGTGGAAAATAGCAAAAGTGTTGCATAATATTAAATAGGGAATATCAAGGCGCGATATGATCGTGCCTTGTTTTATACCCAAAATATGGAAGTAGTACATACAATAGGCTGTTGGTAGTAGTTTTATTCTAACGAATCTGGGAACACTTAAAAGGAGGGCAAAGTTCACACGTTTCACTAGGCGAATTCCAACCAAAAATATACTTACATAATATGCATGAGAGTTATTTATTACCTATTTGAAGAAGAAATATGGTACAATGTGCAATACATAACGAATTAGAATTATCGAACTGATGGTATGGGGCCTAAGTTCAAGCCAGACTGCTTAAATATAAGGGTGTACGAGTTGCGGGTAAGTAGAGATCCGATTTTAATCGATACCTAAAGAATGTTGGCTTATTGTAGAGAGAAGAAACTAATAAGGGGTGACATAATGTTTAAATTTAACGATGAAAAAGGGCAACTTAAGTGTTCTTTTTGTGGTAAAACACAAGATCAGGTTCGTAAGTTAGTTGCAGGGCCTGGCGTTTATATATGCGACGAATGTATCGAACTATGTACTGAAATCGTGGAAGAAGAATTGGGTACTGAAGAAGAAGTTGAATTTAAAGACGTACCAAAACCAAAAGAAATTAGAGAAATATTAGATGAATATGTGATAGGTCAAGACTCAGCGAAAAAATCCTTAGCTGTTGCTGTGTATAACCACTATAAACGTATTAATTCTAACAGTAAAATTGATGACGTTGAGTTGTCTAAGAGTAATATTTGTATGATTGGGCCAACTGGTAGTGGTAAAACATTACTTGCCCAAACATTGGCTCGTATCTTAAATGTGCCATTTGCCATTGCAGATGCGACTTCATTAACAGAGGCTGGATATGTTGGTGAAGATGTAGAAAATATTCTTTTAAAGCTCATCCAAGCTGCTGATTATGATGTGGAAAAAGCAGAAAAAGGCATTATTTATATCGACGAAATTGATAAGGTAGCACGTAAATCGGAAAACCCTTCGATCACAAGAGATGTTTCCGGTGAAGGTGTTCAGCAAGCACTTTTAAAAATTCTTGAAGGAACAGTCGCAAGTGTGCCTCCACAAGGTGGAAGAAAGCATCCACACCAAGAATTTATTCAAATCGATACGACAAATATTCTGTTTATTTGTGGTGGGGCATTTGATGGAATTGAACAAATTATTAAGCGTCGTCTTGGTAAAAAAGTTATTGGATTTGGATCTAACATTGTGGAAGAAGAATTAGACCAAAAATCATTACTTTCAAGATCGTTACCAGAAGACTTATTAAAGTTTGGATTAATTCCTGAGTTTATTGGCCGACTTCCAGTAATTGCAAGCCTTGAGCCACTTGACGAGGATGCATTGGTTGAAATTCTAACAAAGCCTAAAAATGCTCTAGTGAAGCAATATCAAAAAATGCTTGAGTTAGACGAAGTTGAGCTTGATTTCGAAGAAGATGCCCTTAAGGAAATTGCGAAAAAAGCAATTGAGCGTAAAACGGGTGCACGTGGTTTACGTTCCATAATAGAAGGAATCATGCTTGATGTGATGTTCGATCTTCCATCAAGAGACGATATTAAAAAATGTATTATTACAGCTGAAACGGTATCAAAAAATACAGCTCCAAAGCTTCTTTTGGATGATGGAACAGTTGTTGAAAATACAGAAATCTCTGCTTAATGTAAAAATCCCGAGGTAGCGAAATGTACCTCGGGATTTTTTTATGGTTAGCTTGATCTAACGCCGATAGAAATGATTTTAAGCCGATAGAACTCGATTATCGTTGATAGAATCAAAATAACCCGATAGAACGAATTAATCGTCGGCAGAACGAAAATAACGCCAACCACACCAAATTATCAACAATCTTAACCCCCCTATGACGCCAATTAATCTAAGTGTCCGTTCAAAAATCCTTCAAAACTGGTTTATTACACCTATACTCAGGAGATAATAGCTGATAGTAGTCTATCTTTGCGAGCAGGAGGAATAATATGAGTTGGACAGGTATAGTTTTATTCGTACAGCTATTTTTTGGAGTCATTATCGGGCTTTATTTTTGGAATCTCCTTAAAAACCAACGAACTCAAAAGGTATCTATAGATAAAGAGTCAAGAAAAGAAATGGAGCAACTTCGAAAAATGAGATCCATTTCCTTAACAGAGCCCCTAGCTGAGCGAGTAAGACCCACTAGTTTTTCAGATATCGTTGGCCAAGAGGATGGCATTAAGTCATTAAAGGCAGCTCTATGTGGACCAAATCCTCAGCATGTCATCATTTATGGTCCACCAGGAGTAGGGAAAACAGCCGCAGCTCGACTAGTAATGGAGGAAGCGAAGCGAAATCAAAAGTCCCCATTTAAGCAGTCAGCTGTTTTTGTGGAATTGGACGCAACAACTGCAAGATTTGATGAACGTGGAATCGCTGATCCTTTAATTGGTTCTGTTCATGACCCGATTTATCAAGGTGCAGGTGCAATGGGTCAAGCCGGTATTCCACAGCCAAAGCCTGGTGCTGTGACACATGCACATGGCGGCGTATTATTCATCGATGAAATTGGAGAGCTTCACCCAATTCAAATGAATAAAATGCTTAAAGTGTTAGAGGATCGCAAGGTATTTCTTGAAAGTGCATATTACAGTGAGGAAAATACCCAAATCCCTACACATATCCATGATATTTTTAAAAATGGGTTGCCAGCTGATTTTCGGATGATTGGTGCAACGACAAGAACACCAAATGAACTCCCACCTGCCATTCGTTCACGTTGTCTTGAGGTATTTTTCCGTGAATTGGATCAGGATGAATTAGCTATTGTAACAAGAAAAGCGCTTGAAAAGGTAAATATGCAAGCAACCGAGAAAGGCATTGCTACACTTGCATCCTATGCACGAAATGGGCGTGAAGTCGTCAACATGGTTCAAATTGCAGCCGGTATTGCGATTTCAGAGGATCGAAACTTTATTAAGGATGAAGATATTGAATGGGTGCTTCATTCGAGCCAGTTAACCCCACGTTATGATAAAAAGATTTATCCAAGTGCACGAGTTGGACTTGTAAATGGTTTAGCGGTATACGGACCCAATACGGGTGCCCTGTTAGAAATTGAGGTAACTGTCATTCCTGCAAAAGATAAAGGAACAATTAACATTACGGGTATTGTGGAAGAAGAAAGTATTGGAGATCGTGGAAAGTCAGTTCGAAGAAAAAGTATGGCAAAAGGCTCGATTGAAAATGTAATTACAGTACTTCGTTCAATGGGTGTACCTGCCCACGATTATGATATCCATGTTAATTTCCCTGGTGGAATTCCAATTGATGGTCCATCTGCGGGGATTGCGATGGCCACAGGAATTTATTCGGCAATTCATAAGTTTCCTGTAGACCATAAGGTTGCGATGACAGGAGAAATTAGTATTCACGGGAATGTAAAACCGATTGGTGGAGTTGTCCCTAAAATTAAGGCAGCAAAACTAGCAGGAGCTGAAAAGGTAATTATCCCAGAAGAAAATATGCAATCCATCTTAATGGACATTGAAGGGATTGAAATCATTCCAGTTAAAAATCTTGAAGAAGTTTTTGCAATCGCAATTGAAACGCCTGAACGCGGGAAGCAATCCAAGCAATCAATCATCCCAGCATCGACAAACTTTTCTAAGACAGAATCTGTCTAAAACCAAAACAGTTTAAAATAGAAAGACTTCGACATACTAAAAAGGAGTGTCGAAGTCTTTTATATTTCTGATTTTGCAAAAGAAAAATCCACTAAAATAGACACTGGCAATTAAATAAGATAAAATTTACATTTAAGAACTATATTTATTCAATTTTGAGGTGTTAGCAATGACAAGAAAAAAAGAAATCATTGTTCCTCTTTTACCACTCCGTGGATTGCTTGTCTATCCCACAATGGTTTTGCATTTAGATGTTGGTCGTGACAAATCAGTGCAAGCCTTGGAAAAAGCAATGGTAGAAGACCATATCATTTTTTTAACAACCCAAAAAGATGTGTCAATTGACGATCCAACTAAGGATGATATTTATAACATAGGAACATTAACACAAGTGAAACAAATGCTTAAGCTTCCTAACGGAACAATACGTGTATTAGTGGAAGGACTTTACCGCGCTGAAATAAAAGAAATCTATGACAAGGATAGCTATTATTCAGTGAAAGTAAAAACATTTGAGGAAGACGAAACAAAGGATGTTGAAACAGAAGCACTCATGCGAATGATGCTAGAGTATTTCGAACAATACATAAAGCTTTCAAAGAAAATCTCAACCGAAACATACACTTCTGTAACTGACATTGAAGAACCAGGAAGAATGGCAGACATCATTGCCTCTCATATTCCTCTTAAACTTCAAGAAAAACAGGATATTCTTGAAACGATTAATGTTCGTGAGAGAATGGATAAAGTGATTACGATCATTAACAATGAAAAAGAAGTCTTAAGCCTTGAAAAGAAGATCGGTCAACGTGTCAAGCGTTCAATGGAAAGAACTCAAAAAGAATATTACCTTCGTGAGCAAATGAAGGCCATTCAAAAGGAACTAGGGGATAAAGAAGGAAAAACGGGTGAAGTATCCTCACTAAGAGAAAAAATTGAATCTGCAGGTATGCCTGACCATGTAAAGGAAGTAGCATTAAAGGAACTCGACCGCTACGAAAAAATTCCTCAAACCTCTGCGGAAAGCGCAGTAATTAGGAATTATATTGAATGGCTTTTAGCGTTACCATGGACAAATGCGACGGAAGACCGACTGGATATTCATCGCGCGGAAGAAATTCTTGAGAAAGACCATTTTGGACTTGAAAAGGTAAAAGATAGAGTTCTTGAATATTTAGCCGTCCAACAGTTAACGAATTCCTTGAAAGGGCCAATATTATGTTTAGCGGGACCTCCTGGAGTCGGGAAAACTTCACTAGCTAAATCGGTGGCAAAATCTCTTGGGCGAAATTTTGTGCGAATTTCACTTGGTGGTGTTCGTGATGAATCTGAAATCAGAGGACATCGAAGAACTTACGTCGGTGCAATGCCAGGCCGAATTATTCAAGGGATGAAAAAGGCCGGTACAATCAATCCAGTCTTTTTATTAGATGAAATTGATAAAATGTCGAATGATTTTAGAGGAGATCCTTCATCAGCTATGCTCGAAGTATTGGATCCTGAACAAAACTTCAATTTTAGCGATCATTTTATTGAAGAGCCTTATGATTTATCTAAAGTTATGTTTATTGCGACGGCAAATAATTTAGCGACAATTCCTGGACCGCTTCGAGATCGTATGGAAATTATCACAATCGCTGGTTATACGGAGCTGGAAAAGGTTCATATTGCCAAAGATCATTTATTGCCGAAGCAGCTTGCAGAGCATGGATTAACAAAAGGAAAATTGCAAATACGGGAGGATGCCCTGTTAAATATCATCCGCTATTACACGAGGGAAGCGGGAGTTCGTGGGCTTGAACGTCAAATTGCAAAAATCTGTCGTAAGGTTGCTAAAATTATTGTATCAGGTGAAAAGAAACGCGTTGTCATCACAGACAAAAATGTTGTTGAATTTTTAGGGAAACAAGTATTCCGCTATGGTCAAGCAGAAATTGAGGATCAAGTGGGAGTAGCTACTGGGCTTGCCTATACAGTTTTCGGTGGGGACACACTTTCAATCGAGGTTTCCTTGGCACCGGGTAAAGGAAAGCTTGTACTTACTGGTAAGCTTGGAGATGTGATGAAGGAATCCGCTCAAGCAGCATTTAGTTACATTCGCTCTAAAGCTGAAGAATTAAAAATAGATCCGGATTTTAATGAAAAAAATGATATCCATATACACGTTCCAGAAGGTGCTGTACCTAAGGATGGACCTTCAGCAGGTATTACAATTGCAACTGCTCTTATATCTGCTTTAACTGGAAGGGCAGTTCGTAAGGAAGTAGGAATGACGGGCGAAATTACGCTAAGAGGTCGTGTTCTTCCAATCGGTGGGTTGAAGGAAAAATCTCTTAGCGCCCATCGTGCAGGATTAACGAAAATTCTATTTCCAAAGGAAAACGAAAAGGATCTAGAAGATATTCCAGAGAGTGTAAGAGACGATGTTGAATTTGTTCCGGTTTCCCATTTAGATGAAGTCTTAAAACATGCGTTAGTAGAGGAGAAAAAATGAAAGTAACAAGTGCAGATATCGTAATCAGTGCTGTCAGACCGGAACAATATCCAGAGGGAGATTTACCTGAATTTGCACTAGCAGGACGATCGAATGTAGGAAAATCATCGTTTATTAATAAAATGATCAACCGAAAAGCATTGGCCCGTACATCATCAAAGCCTGGTAAAACACAGACCTTAAACTTTTATCTAATCAATGAATTATTGCATTTTGTTGATGTTCCAGGATATGGATATGCGAAAGTATCTAAAAAAGAAAGAGAAGCATGGGGAAAAATGATTGAAAAGTATTTAACAACGCGTGAGCAACTTAGAGCGGTTGTTCTCATTGTTGATTTACGTCACCCACCAACAAATGATGATGTGCTTATGTATGATTTTGCAAAGCATTATGAAATACCAGTTATCGTCATTGCAACAAAGGCAGATAAGATCCCAAAAGGAAAGTGGGATAAACATCTAAAGGTGGTTCGCGAGACTTTGAAGCTTGAGACAGGTGACCATCTCATTAAATTTTCTTCTGATACAGGCTTAGGAAAAGATGAAGCCTGGACTTTATTACAATCGTATATGTAAGAGAAAAACAGCTAAAGCAATCGCTTTGGCTGTTTTTTTTGAGTGGAAATGTATGACAATTCTTAAGGAAATATGGAGAAACGAAAAGATTCTTTGGTGATTTTACCGATTAGGTTATATGGCAGTGGTTGGACTAATAAAGATATAAGTAAAGATAGGTATTCTCTACTAAAAAAATTTTAGTAGGACAAAGGGGGATAACTGCGTTGAAAAAAAGACTGGGCTCATTATTCATTTTACTTTTGGTTATCGGTGGTTTAAGTGCTTGTGGCGGTGAAAAATCATCTTCAAACGGGATGGAATTAGTAGAGGAAGGAAAATTTACGTTTGCATCATCAGGTGAATACAATCCATTTAGTGTTACAGATGGAAATGGTGTGATGACTGGTTTTGATATTGATGTGGCAGAGGCAATTGCTAAGGAACTGGGTCTTGAACCTAATCAAAAGAGGTTTAAATTTAACAGTATTGTAGAAGGTGTGAAGACTGGAAGGTTTGATGCTGCAGTTGCTAGTCATACGATTACAGAAGAGCGTGCTGAGCATGTTAATTTCTCAACACCTTACTATTATTCAGGACCACAAATATTTGTCAGACCGGATAGTGATGTTCAAAGTTTAGAAGATCTGAAGGATTTGGAAATTGCCGTTTCAAAGGGATCTACATATGCAAAAACGGCACAAGAGGTTACTGGAAACGTGATCCAATATGACAGTGATGTAACAGCATTAGAAGCTTTGGCGATTGGAAAACATGATGCGGTGATTACGGATTTCTTAACAGGAAAAGAAGGAATCGGCAACGGGCTAGATATTGAAGGTAGGGACATTCTCGGTTTGAGTGAGCAAGCAATTGCTGTTTCAAAGGAAAATGAAGAATTGTTGAAAAAAGTCAATAATGCATTAGAAAAGCTTAGAGAAGATGGAACACTTAAACAAATAAGCGAAAAATACTTCAAAGAAGATATAACTACGAATCCAGAAGAATAAGAACATCATCGAAACGAATGTGTTTTTCCTACGCATTCGTTTCTTTTTCTAAAGGGTGACAATTTGAAAAAGGAGTTGAGTAAAGTTGCCAGAATTTAGTCATATCATTGAGCAATTAATTGAATCCTATCCTCTTTTTCTAAAGGGGATGCTTCTAACACTTCAAGTAACGATCGTTGCCGTTTTCATCGCTGTTTTTATCGGTTTGCTTTTTGCCTTCTTAAAAATTTCAGCGAAAACCATCTTAGTTAAGATCGCCGATCTGTATATATATCTAGTAAGAGGGACCCCATTAGTGGTACAGATTTTTGTTTTTTATTTTGGTCTATCTGCTTTAGATATATCTATGTTTTGGTCGGTCACATTAGGGTTAGCTTTTCATAACGGAGCATATCTGGCAGAAATTTTTCGAGGTGCTATACAATCGATTGATAGTGGTCAAATGGAGGCTGGACAGTCTTTGGGGATGAGTAGGACCTTAACGATGAGAAGAATTATCCTTCCCCAAGCGTTTCGAAGAGCCTTACCGCCTTTAGGAAATCAATTTATCATCGCATTGAAGGACTCATCCCTAGCAGCATTTATCGGCTTAAATGAACTTTTTAATGTTTCAACAACATTAGGTTCGAATAACTTTGACTATATGACATATTTGCTCATAGTTGCAATTTACTATTTAATCCTTGTTCTAATCTTTACCATTTTAGTTGGAATGCTTGAGAAAAAATTGGCTGCTATCGACAGATAAGGACGGTGAAATGATATGGGAAAGAAGGAAATGATAAAGGTTGTCAATTTAAATAAATCATTTGGTGACTTACATGTGTTAAAAGATATCAACATGATCGTTGAAGAAAGTGAAGTTGTTTGTTTAATAGGAGCCAGTGGTTCTGGGAAAAGTACGCTACTTCGTTGTTTGAATTTTTTAGAAATGAAGGAAAGTGGAGAAATCATCATTAAAGATGAAAAAATAGAACCCCAAAGTCACAATCTAACTGAAATTAGGCAAAGAGTTGGAATGGTTTTTCAACATTTTAACCTCTTTCCTCATATGACAGTCCTTGATAATGTCATAGAGGCTCCAACCCAAGTTAAAAAAATCCCAAAACAAGCAGCCGTCCGACAGGCAGAGGAACTACTTGGAAAGGTTGGATTGGCTGATAAGATCAATGTGTATCCATCTAAATTATCAGGCGGGCAAAAGCAACGTGTTGCTATTGCTAGGGCATTGGCAATGAAACCTGAAATTATGTTATTTGATGAACCGACATCTGCGCTCGACCCAGAATTGGTTGGAGAGGTACTTAATACCATGAAGCAATTAGCGAATGAAGGAATGACGATGGTTGTAGTCACCCATGAAATGGGGTTTGCGAGAGAGGTTGCAGACCGTGTCATATACATGCATGATGGAAAAATTGTAGAGGTCGGACAACCAAACGAAATCTTTGAAAATCCAAAAGAACAACGAACAAAGGATTTTCTCAATTCTATCTTATAAGGTTATATAAGTATCTCAAAGGGCGAACTTTGAGGTACTTTTTTAATGGAATTGAAACACCCACGAATTATAACTCTCGTGGGTATGAGTGGTTTGGTATAATTTACTTTTTCTTAATGAATAATAAATAAAAACCAATTCCGACAAGGAGAATGGGCCAATAGTCTAAAATGAATGAAAAACTGCCCTCTAAAAATCCCAACCAGCTTATAAATCGGCCATAATTGAGAAACAATAGCGAAACAAATAACAGAACGATACTATGGAATAGTCCATTTTTCGTCTTAATATATGTAAACAGCATTCCGAGCCCGACTATAAACAATAAAGTACCTGGCTGTTTAGGCCAAAAGCTAAGTTGATTGATCGCATGAAAGTGAAAACCAAAGCCAACCAAAATGACACCAGGTAAGATACTACTTGGATTGTTTTCGACAGATGCCTGGACGAGAAAAGCAATCCCGACAAGGATGACGAGAGTTTGCCACGAATAGAAATTGGTGAATACTGGTATACCCAATTGTTGAAGCAAAAGATAGCATCCAATCCCGACAAGGATGATACCAGAAAAGAGATTATTTTTTTTCATATAGTCCCCCATGCTAGTTACTTGATTTGACCATGTATTTTTGTTAAGGTAACGATTGAAGTCAAAACGACTTATTTATTAGTATAAACGCATTTATAGGTTCATTTTATTATAAAACCATATTAGCACAGGTTGTCAAAAACTGTTCACACATTTTTCGACAATCGTTCACATCATACATGGTATAATAGTAGTAGTTTTTTGGACGAAAATCTATTTTATTATTTAAAAGTTGGGGTGAGAGATTTATGCATACAATTATGGTCGGACTAAACTATAGAACAGCCCCTGTTGAAATACGTGAAAAATTAACTTTTGATTCAGAGAGCATTGTGCAAGCAATGAAAGAATTAAAAGGGAAAAAGAGTATTTTAGAAAATATCATTGTTTCAACATGTAACCGGACAGAAATATATGCTGTTGTCGACCAACTGCATACAGGACGCTATTATATTAAAGATTTCCTTTCACAGTGGTTTGGAATTGATAAAGAAGAATTTACACCATATTTAAATATCTTTGAAGACGAAGGTGCGGTCAATCACCTGTTTCATGTAACATGCGGTTTAAATTCGATGGTGGTAGGGGAAACGCAAATCCTTGGACAAGTTCGATCAAGCTTTTTATCTGCACAAGATCAAGGTACTTCAGGAACTGTCTTTAACCATCTTTTTAAGCAATCGATTACGTTAGCCAAGCGTGCCCATTCTGAAACGGAAATTGGTTCAAACGCTGTTTCAGTGAGTTATGCTGCCGTTGAACTTGCAAAAAAGATTTTTGGTGACCTTTCAAATAAAAATGTCCTTATTTTAGGTGCTGGAAAAATGGGCGAACTAGCTGTGCAAAACTTACACGGTTCTGGTGTGGGGAAAGTAACAGTGATGAATCGTACCTTTGAAAAAGCTCAACTCCTTGCTGACAAGTTCCAAGGGGAAGCGAAAGCAATCGAGGAACTTCAATGCGCCTTAGTTGATGCTGACATCATGATTAGTTCGACTGGTGCGAAAGGTTATGTCATTACAAAAGAAATGATGCAGGATGTTGAACAGATAAGAAAGGGTCGTCCTTTATTTATGGTTGATATTGCTGTACCAAGGGACTTAGACCCAGGACTTGCGGACTTAGAAAGTGTCTTTCTTTATGATATCGATGATTTAGAAGGAATCGTTGAAGCTAATCTTCAGGAACGTAAAGTCGCTGCTGAAGAAATTGAACTCATGATTGAAAATGAAATCGTTGAATTCAAGAATTGGTTGAACACACTAGGGGTCGTTCCCGTTATTTCAGCATTGCGCAAAAAGGCGTTAGCCATTCAAGCTGAAACAATGGAAAGTATTGAACGCAAAATGCCTAATCTGACTGAGCGCGAGCGAAAAGTATTGAACAAACATACGAAAAGTATTATTAATCAGCTACTGCGAGACCCTATTTTACAAGCGAAGGAACTTGCTGCCCAGCCCGATGCAGATGAATCTTTAGGATTATTTATGAAGATTTTTGATATTGAGGAAGCTGTTGTTTCTGAGTATGGGATGCAAAAGGAAAAGGGTAATGTGAATTTGGCAGCAGCCAATAGACAGCAACCTTCTCTACAGTCATAATGAGGGGAAATTCGAAATGGTAGAGATGAATGTAACGAGATTACATGAGTTTACGGTAATTCTCTATGCCTTAAGTGTCCTACTTTATTTTATAGATTTTCTTCATAATAACCGGAAGGTAAATAAGTTTGCCTTCTGGTTACTTGCATTTGTTTGGGTCATTCAATCAATTTTTCTCCTTACACGAATGCTGAATACTGGCAGATTGCCGATATTGTCCATGTTTGAAGGACTCTATTTTTATGCATGGGTATTGATTACACTTTCATTAATTTTAAATAAGTTTTTGAGAGTGGATTTCATTGTATTCTTTACAAATTTATTAGGATTTTTCATTATGGCCTTACATACTTTTGCACCAGGGCAGCATGGTTCAAGTGCCGTGGAAACTCAACTTATTTCAGAATTACTGATGATTCATATCACGATGGCGATTCTTTCATATGGTGCTTTTTCGTTATCATTTGTGTTTTCAATTCTTTATTTAATTCAATACAATTTGTTAAAACAGAAAAAATGGGGAAAACGACTGCTCCGATTAGATGATTTATCAAAGCTTGACTATATGTCTTATGTATTGAATTTAATTGGGGTGCCCATGCTTTTATTAGCGCTTATCTTAGGAGTGCTATGGGCCTATATCAAGGTTGAGAATTTTTATTTTTACGATGCTAAGGTATTAGGTTCCTTTTTTGTTTTAGTTATTTACTTAGTGTACCTTTATAAAAGGGTTGTTCAAAAGCTCCAAGGGAAAACAATTGCCTATTGGAATATAGGAGCATTTTTATTTTTACTTGTTAATTTCTTTTTGTTTGGAAGTTTATCAAATTTCCATTTTTGGCTTACATAGACAGGAGGAGCATATATGAGAAAAATTATTGTTGGTTCTCGAAGAAGTAAATTGGCGATTACACAAACAAACTGGGTAATCCAGCAACTTAAAAATTTGGGTGTTCCCAATGAGTTTGAGGTGAAAGAAATCGTAACAAAAGGTGATAAAATTCTTGATGTTACGTTATCCAAGGTTGGTGGAAAAGGTCTTTTCGTAAAGGAAATTGAACAAGCTTTATATGATAAGGAAATCGATATGGCTGTCCACAGTATGAAGGATATGCCTGCTGAACTACCTGAAGGACTTATCATTGGATGTGTTCCGAAGCGTGAAGATCACCGTGATGTCATCATCTCAAAGGGGGATGTTTCCTTCGAAACACTTCCTAGTGGGGCAATTGTTGGAACAAGCAGCTTACGAAGAAGTGCACAGCTTCTTGCCAAAAGAGATGATATTGAAATTAAATGGATTCGTGGGAACATCGATACAAGGCTTTCCAAGCTGGAAAATGAAGACTACGATGCAATCGTTTTAGCAGCTGCAGGCCTAAAGCGCATGGGATGGTCTGATGATGTAGTATCCGAATTTGTGGAACCCGAGGTTTGTTTACCAGCTGTTGGTCAAGGCGCTCTAGCTATTGAGTGCCGCGAAGATGATGCTGAAATTTTGCTTGCATTATCAAAATTAAATGATGAATATACACAACATACAGTGGCTGCCGAGCGTGCTTTTCTTCATAAAATGGAAGGTGGCTGCCAGATTCCAATTGCAGCTTATGCAACAATGTCAGAGGATAGGGAAATTGCGTTAACAGCTTTGGTAGGCTCTCCAGATGGGAAAACGATTTATAAAGAACAGGTTTATGGGAAAAATCCAATTGAAGTTGGACATGAAGCAGCGAAAAAATTATCAGACCTTGGTGCAAAAGAGTTAATTGATCAAGTGAAAGAGGAGCTTAATAAGTAATGGAAAGCACACAACCTCTGTTTGGAAAAACGATTTTAAATACAAGAGGTAAAAGTGCGGCTGCTGGATTTTCTAAGAAAATCTTGGCAGCAGGTGGAACTCCAATTGAAATACCATTACTAACGTTCCAAAAACCGAAGGATACAATGATTATTGAAGAAACAATAAAGAATTTACACATGTATGAATGGCTGATTTTTACGAGTAAAAATGGTGTTGATTCTTTTTTTGAGTTTTATAATCTAGTTGTGGAAAAAGTAACAAAGAATATTCCAATGCCCAAAATAGCTGTTGTGGGTACAAAAACGGAGAAGGCTTTGTTGGCAAAAGGGTATACACCTGAGCTTGTACCTGATGAATTTATCGCAGAAGGTTTGTTTGAAAGTTTACGTCCTTATGTGAAGTCAGGTGTCCACTTTTTACTAGCTCGTGGAAATTTATCACGATCTTATTTAGTCGATGAATTAACAAAACACGGTGCAGTTGCAACAGATTTAATTGTATATGAGACAGTGGGAGATTCTCGTGAAAGGGATCAATTAATCAAGCTTTTAAAAGAAAAACGAATTGATATCATTACCTTCACGAGTCCTTCTACAGTGAAGCAATTCTATAAAATGGTGGAACAAACGGAGTGGGAAGAATGGACAGATCATGTCCTATTCGCATGCATCGGTCCCGAAACAAAGAAAGCAGCTGATCATTTACATATTCCGATTCATATTTGTCCAAGGAATTACACAACTGACTTTTTACTCGCGGAAATTATCGATTTTTTACACAAGAAGGAGAATAACGATGGAGAAATTACAATTTGCTAGACATCGAAGATTACGTCAATCAGCAAACATGAGAGCATTAGTCCGTGAAACACATCTACATACTGATGATTTAATTTACCCCTTATTCGTTGTGGAAGGTGAAAATAAAAAAATAGAAGTTTCCTCAATGCCGGGTGTTTATAATATTTCATTAGATTTACTCGAACAAGAACTTGATGAAATTGTAGAGTTAGGTATTAAATCAGTCATTTTATTTGGTGTACCAAATGACAAGGATGAGGTTGGTACAGGAGCTTATCATGATCACGGTATTGTTCAAGAGGCAACACGTTTAACGAAAGAGAAGCACCCGGAATTAATCGTAATTGCAGATACTTGTTTATGTGAATACACATCACATGGCCACTGTGGCGTGATTGAAAACGGAAACGTACTAAATGACCCGTCGTTACAATTATTAGCAAAAACAGCGGTTAGTCAGGCAAAAGCGGGCGCAGACATTATTGCACCATCTAACATGATGGATGGCTTTGTTACGGCAATTCGTCACGCCCTTGATGAAGCAGGCTTTGAAAATGTGCCAATCATGTCCTATGCGGTTAAATACTCTTCAGCCTTTTATGGTCCATTTCGTGATGCAGCTGGGAGTTCTCCTTCCTTTGGTGATCGTAAAACCTATCAAATGGATTATGCGAACCGTTTGGAAGCGTTACGTGAAGCTGAATCTGATATTGAAGAAGGTGCAGATTTCCTTATCGTAAAGCCAGCATTGTCTTACTTAGATATTGTTCGCGATGTTAAAAACCATTTTAATGCACCGATAGTTGCTTATAACGTGAGTGGAGAATACTCAATGATTAAAGCAGCAGCTCAAAACGGTTGGATCAATGAAAAAGAAATTGTCATGGAAATGTTAATAGGTATGAAACGTGCAGGAGCGGATTTAATCATTACATATCACTCAAAAGATGTTGCACGTTGGTTAAAGGAAAATTAACGAATGAAGAGTCTGTCCCTCATTTACGCGGAGGGGGACAGGTCCCAATAAAAGAAAGGGGTTACGATGATGAGAAGTTATGAAAAGTCAAAAGCGGCTTTTTCGGAAAGTATTCACCTAATGCCAGGCGGGGTAAATAGTCCAGTTCGTGCTTTCAAATCCGTAAATATGGATCCAATTTTCATGGAGCGTGGAAAGGGCTCTAAAATATATGATATCGATGGAAATGAATACATAGATTATGTACTATCTTGGGGACCACTTATTCACGGTCATGCAAATGATCAAGTGGTTGAAGCCCTTAAAAAGGCAACAGAAATGGGAACAAGCTTTGGGGCTCCGACCTTATCTGAAAATAAGCTGGCTAAACTTGTAATTGAACGGGTTCCATCCATTGAAATCGTCCGTATGGTAAACTCCGGAACAGAAGCCACTATGAGTGCATTACGTTTAGCTCGAGGTTATACAGGTCGTAATAAAATCTTGAAATTTGAAGGTTGTTATCACGGTCATGGTGACTCATTATTAATTAAAGCAGGCTCAGGTGTTGCGACTCTTGGTTTACCTGATAGTCCAGGTGTTCCAGAGGGCATTGCTAAAAATACCATTACAGTTCCTTATAATGATTTAGGAGCAGTAAAATATGCATTTGAACAGTTTGGGGAAGATATTGCTGGCGTGATCGTCGAGCCAGTAGCTGGAAACATGGGGGTTGTTCCTCCGCAACCTGGATTCCTTGAAGGACTTCGTGAAATTACAACAAAGTATGGAACATTGTTAATTTTTGATGAGGTTATGACAGGATTCCGTGTGGATTATCATTGTGCTCAAGGCTATTTTGGTGTTACACCTGATATTACTTGTCTAGGTAAAGTAATTGGTGGCGGTCTACCTGTAGGAGCATATGGTGGACGTGCAGACATCATGGAAAAAATTGCACCAGCCGGACCAATTTATCAAGCAGGAACACTTTCTGGGAATCCACTAGCTATGACAGCGGGCTATGAGACTTTATCACAGTTAAAACCAGAAGACTATACAGAGTTTAAAAAGAAAGCTGATCGACTGGAAGAGGGGCTTACACAAGCAGCAGAAAAATATGATATCCCACATTGTATCAATCGTGCTGGTTCAATGATTGGCTTCTTCTTTACAAATGAAAAGGTCATTAACTATGATGTTGCCAAAACATCTAATTTAGACTATTTTGCAACGTATTACCGTGAAATGGCAAATGGCGGAGTATTCTTACCACCATCTCAATTTGAAGGCATCTTCCTTTCTACCGCTCATTCTGAAGAAGATATCGAAAAAACAATTCAAACAGCCGAAAAAGCATTTTCTATAATCAAAGGTTAAGAAGACAATAAGGCAGACTCAGATAAAATAAACTGGGTCTGCCTTTTTATTTCGAACAACTTCTTTAAGAACTTATCATAAATCCCTTGGAACTATCATAAAAATTGTAATGTCATAATAAATCTGTTTAGAAGGAGACTGAAAGGAGGAGTAGCTGATGTCATCTGAAAACTTACGATTTTCAGTAGAGGAATCAGTCTGGTTTCAAAAGGGACAGGAAGTCTCTGAGCTCATCTCAATATCGCTTGACCCTGATATTGTTATTCAAGAGCATGACCAATATGTGTCCATTCGCGGTGCATTACAGCTAACAGGTGAATATCGAATAGATGAAAACAATGCGGAAGAGGGAGAGCGTGACTTTGCCTCGGTTCGACTGGTAAATGAGGTTATTACACGTGAGGATGGAATTAGTGAACTTAACCATCGCTTCCCTGTCGACATTACGATTCCACAAGACCGTGTTCAAAGCTTAGATGATGTATATGTCTTAATTGAGACATTTGACTATGAAATTCCGAAGCGTGGCTGTTTACAGATCGTTGCCGATTTGGCCATAAGTGGGATTCATGGGATTACTCAAGCATCAAAAGAGGAAGTTTCCACTGAGGCGAGGAAACAAGAAGAACAACCTTCTGCAGCGGTAGAGCAACCTTCTGCTACGGTTGAGCAACCTGCAGAAGAAGAATTGGAGCTAGTGAGAAGCAGTTCATTTGAAGAGGAAGAAGAAACTCAAGTAGATGCAGAGGTAGTAAGTGAAGAAGATGTTCATGTTGTTGCGGAAGTAATACAAGAAGACCAGGAAGAGGGAGTACTACAATACCAAGAGGAAGTAGTGCTACAAAGTGGGGCAGAGGAACAAGAAGCAGATAGAAAACAGCAGGATGAAGAAGCCGATGCCGACCTCTTTGTTCCTTTTGAGGTGGAAGCAAGAAAGGAAGTCTATCTGGATCTGGAACAACACGAGGAGATTGAGGTTGTTGATGCGATCGAGGAAGAAGAGTTTCAAACCGTTTTAACACCTACAATTGAGGTAAAAGCTAGGCATGATAATCAGTTAAGTTTCGCTTCCGACCAACCAAATAAGAAAAGCTCAACAGCCGTCCAGGAAAAAGAAGTGGTTCAAGAGCATCGAGAAGAACAAACAGAAGAATCAGTAAAACGAAGTGAAAATGATTTGTTATTAACCAAAATATTTGGTAGAGATGAAGTGGATGATCATACGACAATGAAAATCTGTATCGTTCAACATGGAGATTCATTAGAAAAAATTTCACAACGCTATGAAATAAGTGTTCAACAATTAGTCCGGGTTAACTCATTAAATACGGATTCCGTTTCTGAAGGACAGTTATTATATATCCCTGTCCAAGCGAATACGTAATTATGATAGGGTGGGGAGGAAAACCTCGCCCTGTTTTCTTGATGTGTGGACCATAAAAATTGCTAGGAAAGAGAGTGGTTGGCCCAATGAATAAAATTGATATAAGTAGTATCGGGCCTATCTTAAAGAAATATAACCTAAAGCCCCTATCACTTGAACGATTCGGGAAAATTACAAAAGTCGTTACAGACAAAGGCATTTATGCTCTTAAATCCATTTCGCACAAAATCAATCCATCCTTCCCCACTTTCCTTCAACAATTATTTCAACAGGGTTACACAAGGGCTGTCCCCATTTACCCAACGGTCGAAGGAAAATACCTTATATATCATAACCACAAATTTCATTACCTGATGCCATGGTTGAAAAGCCATACACTCGAGCATCGTGGAGATCATTACCATGCCTTTTTTAAAGAAATCGCAAGGATTCATCTAACAACTGTAAGTAAACAACAAATCAATAATGAAAATGAGATAAAAGGACACTATGAAACAATCATCAAAAAATGGGAAGAGCGAAATCAATTTCTAGAAAGGTTTGTTGTAGAAGCAGAGGCTAAATGGTATATGTCCCCATTTGAATTACAGTTTTGTACGTATTTTTATGAAACCAGCCTAGCCTCATCATTTGCAAGAACCCAGCTCGAAAAATGGCATGAATTAATGGTAGAGAAGAAGTCTTATCGAACCGCCTTAACACTAAATAATTTATCAGATTCTCATTTTTTATATGATGATAGCGGAAAAGGATATCTATCGAATTTTGAAAAGGTTGGCTATGCTAGTCCAACAAATGATTTAGTAAGTCTTTATTTCCGTATATTAAAAACATATCCTATACAATGTACAGATTGTTTAGAGTGGCTTGAAACTTACCAAAGCCGTTTTCCATTAAGGGAAGAGGAATTTTATCTTTTTTTAAGTCATTTAACATATCCAGAACCCATTTACCGGTGTGTGCGCAATTATTCTGAGCATAATCAAAGGAAATCAGAGCGGGAGCATGTCCAAGCTTTACAGCGAGCTTACTGGCTAACAAAAAACATTGAGTTTGTTTCTGTTAAACTACTTGAAGCAGAACATCAACAAAAAGAACAGGAAGAAGAATCCCATACGGAATAATGTATGGGATTTTCTATACATAGTCAAAATAAAAGGCAACGGCAAGCAAAATTAAGATGGCTAAAAAGAGCACATCAAACGAGGTTGGAAGAAAAATGGTTCGAACCGCTTGAACGATCGTGATGGGGATAATAAATTGGTGACAAACGTCTCTGCATAGTCTTAGCCAAGGAGGGTAGGAGTATTTTCTAAATCGTCCTCTTTTCATGCTGATCTCTCCCTTCAAATATCCTATAATTAAAATATGCTAGGATAAGCAGAATAGTTCCAATCAGACAAATTTGTAACAAAATGCAACATAGTGAATAAAGTATAAAAATCTTGGCTACCCTTATTGACAATACCTATTGAAATTCACGAATATTAGTAGTAGAATCTTTAAGTAACTAAAATAAAAGTTTTAAAGTCGACGAATCAGAAACGAGAAGGTCAAGGAAGGACAGTCTTGAGGACCGGAGCGTATGTATTTAATACGCGAGGACCGGAGAGACCGAGTGACGTAGAGATTCGAAGTTTATCATTTGGCGACTTTTAAACATCATTATTGCTTACATACGATGAGAGGGAAGAGTACATCGGATACCCCTTCAGAGAGAGAAATCAGTAGCTGTGAGGTTTCTTAGGAACGTTACGATGGAAGGTCGCCCTTTAGTAGCTTTTATGAAAATCGAGTAGTAAAAGCCGGTGAAAAGCCGTTATCTTTTTTTGAGAGCATAGATACGTTTCTTTATCTATGAAAAAAGGTGGTACCGCGAATATACTCCATTCGTCCTTTTATGAGGATGAGTGGAGTTTTTTATTTATTCAGCCAGGGCGGCAATTACGCCAAGGCTCATTTGATTCAATTTTGGATATTTTTTTAAGGAGGAACACTCATGGAAGGAAATGAAAAGACGTTATCAACAAAGTATGACCCGCAAACAATTGAAGCGGGCCGCTATCAATATTGGTTGGATGGTAAATTTTTTGAAGCAAAAGATGATGCTTCGAAAAAACCATACACAATTGTCATTCCACCGCCGAACGTTACAGGGAAGTTACACCTGGGTCATGCGTGGGATACAACCTTACAGGATATTCTAACTCGTATAAAAAGGATGCAAGGCTATGATGTTCTATGGCTACCAGGAATGGACCATGCCGGTATCGCGACACAAGCTAAAGTGGAAGCGAAGCTACGTGAGAATGGAAAAACTCGCTATGATTTAGGGCGAGAAAAATTCGTAGAGGAAACATGGAAGTGGAAAGAAGAATATGCGAGTCATATTCGTGAGCAATGGTCTAAACTAGGACTTGGTTTAGATTACTCAAGAGAACGATTCACACTTGATGAAGGACTTTCAAAAGCGGTTCGTGAAGTGTTCGTTACCTTATATAAAAAAGGTCTTATTTACCGCGGTGAATACATTATCAACTGGGATCCTGCAACAAAAACAGCCCTCTCTGATATCGAGGTCATTTATAAAGATGTTCAAGGGGCATTTTACCATATGCGCTATCCTTTAGCAGATGGTAGCGGATCAATTGAAATTGCAACAACGCGTCCTGAAACCATGCTTGGCGATACGGCTATCGCGGTTCATCCAGAAGATGAGCGCTTTAAACACTTAATCGGTAAAACTGTTATTCTCCCAATCGTAGGAAGGGAAATACCCATTGTTGGTGATGATTATGTTGATATGGAATTTGGTTCTGGTGCTGTGAAAATTACACCTGCCCATGATCCGAATGACTTCGAGGTTGGCAATCGTCATAATCTCGAACGCGTTCTCGTCATGAATGAAGACGGAACGATGAATGAGAATGCCGGTAAATACCAAGGTATGGATCGCTTTGAATGCAGAAAGCAAATAGTAAAGGACCTTCAAGAAGAAGGTGTACTATTCAAAATTGAAGACCATCTTCATTCAGTTGGACATAGTGAGCGAAGTGGGGCAGTGGTTGAACCCTATTTGTCCACACAATGGTTTGTAAAAATGCAGCCATTAGCGGATGAAGCGATAAAGCTTCAAAGTCAGGAAGGTAAAGTACATTTCGTTCCAGAACGTTTTGAAAAGACGTATCTACATTGGATGGAGAATATTCGTGATTGGTGTATTTCGCGGCAATTATGGTGGGGTCACAGAATCCCTGCTTGGTATCATAAAGAAACTGGTGAGGTACATGTTGATCATGAACCACCAGCAGATATCGACAACTGGGAACAGGATAAAGACGTTTTAGACACATGGTTTAGTTCTGCATTATGGCCATTTTCAACAATGGGTTGGCCTGATAAAGAGGCTGCTGATTTTAAACGTCACTACCCTACAGATGCTCTTGTAACAGGCTATGACATCATCTTTTTCTGGGTGTCAAGAATGATATTCCAAGGTCTTGAATTTACAGGAAAACGTCCATTTAAGGATGTTCTAATTCATGGTCTAGTACGTGATGCAGAAGGTCGTAAAATGAGTAAGTCACTCGGAAATGGTGTTGACCCAATGGATGTCATTGCCAAATACGGTGCCGATTCATTACGATACTTCTTATCAACGGGAAGCTCACCAGGGCAAGACTTACGCTTTAGCATTGAAAAAGTTGAAGCAACTTGGAACTTTGCAAATAAGATTTGGAATGCATCACGTTTTGCCTTAATGAATATGGGTGATTTAAAGTTTGAAGACATCGACTTTAGCGGTGAAAAATCTGTTGCTGATAAGTGGATTTTAACTCGCCTAAACGAAACGATCGCATCAGTCACAAATCTGGCTGATAAATATGAATTCGGTGAAGTAGGAAGAGTCCTTTATAACTTCATTTGGGATGACTTCTGTGATTGGTATATTGAAATGGCGAAGCTTCCTTTATATGGTGAAGACGAACAAGCGAAGAAAACAACAAGATCGATTCTTGCTTATGTTTTAGACAATACAATGAGATTGCTACATCCATTCATGCCTTTTATTACCGAGGAAATATGGCAGAATTTGCCGCATAATGGAGAATCCATTACGATTGCAAAATGGCCTGAAGTAAATGCACAACTATCAGATGATCAAGCTGCGCAAGAAATGCGATTATTAGTAGATATTATTCGCTCTGTTCGAAACATCCGCGCAGAGGTGAATACACCAATGAGCAAGCAAATCAAGCTATATATTAAGGCGAAGGATGAAACATTCTTATCACAACTTGAAAAGAATCGTTCTTACCTGGAGAGATTCTGTAATCCTAGTGAACTTCAGGTTGCAACTGATATTACTTCACCTGAAAAATCAATGACCTCTGTTGTAACAGGTGCGGAACTATTTCTACCACTTGAAGGACTTATTAATATCGATGAAGAAATTAAGCGACTAGAAAAAGAACTAGATAAGCTTGATAAAGAGGTTGAACGCGTTCAGAAAAAACTAGGCAACGAAGGTTTTGTAAAGAAAGCACCTCAAAAAGTTATCGATGAAGAACGAGCAAAAGAAAGAGACTATCTCGAAAAACGAGAAACAGTACGCGAGCGCATTGCAGAATTAAGAGGCTAAATGAATAAAAGGCGGATCTTATAAAGATTCGTCTTTCCTTCATTTTAACTATATTTGGAGGAACACATATGATACAGACTTATGATGAAGCCCTTGCTTGGATTCATGGGAGATTAAGGCTCGGCATGAAGCCAGGACTATCCCGAATGGAATGGATGATGGATCGGCTCGATCATCCGCAAGAAAAAATCAAGGCCATTCATGTAGCGGGAACAAACGGGAAGGGATCCACTGTTAGCTACATCCGAAACATGTTACAGGAAGCCGGTTATAAAATTGGAACCTTCACTTCTCCTTTTATTGAGACTTTTAATGAACGAATTAGTGTAAATGGAAAACCTATTTCGGATGATGAAATTGTCTCTCTCTTACAAGTGATACAACCATTAGCGGAAGAGTTGGAGGAGACCGAACTTGGTGGTCCAACTGAATTTGAAGTAATCACGGCAATGGCTCTACATTATTTTGGAGAAGCTTCCGATATCGACTTTGTGATTATGGAGGTTGGATTAGGGGGGAGACTTGATTCAACAAATGTCATTAACCCTCTTATATCTATTATCACAAGTATTGGATTTGATCACATGAACATTCTTGGAGATACGATTGAAGAAATTGCGGGAGAAAAAGCGGGAATCATCAAACGAAATGTACCTGTAATAACGGCGGTTGAACAACCTCAAGCCATTGAAGTAATTGGTACGATCGCAAAAGAAAAAATTAGCCCTTTCTATCAACTAGGGCAGGATTTCTTTATCCTTGGTCACCATGCAAATGAAGGAGAATCTTTTACTGTAAAAACACAGAATAAAACCTTTCCAAATCTGCACATCTCGATGAAAGGTGCTCATCAAGTAAGAAATGCAAGCTTAGCCGTATTGGCAGTTCATATGTTGCAAGATACTGGTGCTGTACAAATAGAAGAGCGTCAACTTGCCACAGGTTTAGAAAAAACAAAATGGATTGGCCGATTTGAAGAAATTTCAAAGAATCCACTTGTCATTCTAGATGGTGCCCATAATCCAGAAGGTGTTAATAGTCTTGTGGACACGATAGAAGCCCACTTGAAAGGGAAAGACATTCACATTATTTTTAGCGCCCTAAGCGATAAAAAATTAGACACGATGATTGGGCAACTTGAAAAGATCGCAAAAACATTAACTTTTTCCAGCTTTGACTACCCAAGAGCGGCAACCACTGGAGAACTATATGAAAATTCATCTGCGGGTGAATCGATAAATACTGTCGATAATTGGCAGGAGGCAGTAGAGGCGGGATTAGAGCGTGTGTCTTCGGTTGAAAATGCAGCTCTCATTATTACGGGCTCACTTTATTTTATTTCAGAGGTTAGGAGATTTTTATTAAACTGAATAGAGACAAGGTGGATGTGAAATAGATAAGAAAGACTTTCTTATCTATTTTTTTATGAAAAAGACAATATGTGACATGTATTTATGTATTTTTCTTTTCTAAATAATGTATTCAGCCTATAATGGTGCTAAAGAACTATTTGAGATTGGGGAGTGGAGGATGAAGTCAAAGAATCAAAATGGAATCACTTTAATTGAAGTTCTTGCCTCTATTGTCATTCTATCTCTAATCATTGTTACATTTGTACCCATGTTCATTCAATCAGCAAAAACAAACAATATTTCTAAAAGTATTACTGAATCCACGTATCTTGCAGAATCAGAGTTGGAAGAAATCATTCATTTAAATACAAAATCTGCTTCTCCTTCCCTACTTGAATTATCAACTCAAATGTTAAGTAAAGGATACAGCAACGATCCCTCTTGTAGCCATTGTTATGGAATGATGAAAGATGACCGGTATGTTTTTGTGCAATTAAAGGATACTACAACTGACCTTGGAAAGGTTGTTTTAAAGATATATAGAGATTCAAACAAACAAAAGCTCGAATCCCAAATGGAGACGGTTTTATCTTGGAAAAATAGTGGGTGATCAGGATGGAAAAATGTGAAAAGGGTGTAACATTGGTTGAACTTTTAGCAGCCATTTCACTTCTTTCAATTATTCTTCTGCTTGCTAGCTCTGTTCATTTATTTGGGCAAAAACAGATGAATACACAAAAGAATGAAGTACAAATCCAATCACAAGAAAGACTTGCTGCAAATCTAATTACAAAAGAAATAAGAAAAGCAGACTCGGTTAAGGTCAATAATCCCAATGAATTAACGATTAATGGCTCAGATGTATACAAACTTGAGGGAACCACAATTGAAAAAAATAATGAAGAGTTTATGACGAATATAAATGGTTTTAATGTTTCCAAGAATGGGAATCAAGTGATTTTAAAAATAGGAGATCTACCTGAAACTACTATTTATATCCGAGAATAGGCGTGATATTGTGAAAAAACAAACTTCATTTATCCAAAATGAAAAAGGTATTGCTCTTGTCATGGTACTCTTAATTCTTACGGTCATGACAATTTTAGGACTAGCCATAATGGGACTCACCCTTAACAATATGAAAATGAGTTCGGGGGAAAGAAGCTACCAATCTACCTATTATATTGCTGAATCGGGCATCACCTATGCAATGGACAAGGTCAATCAAAATATTGTAAATATCTATAATGACTCTGCCACTAAAGGCACATTTTTTTCGGAAATTGATCAGATGATTACCGACATAAATAACGAACCGCCCTATCGCAATTTTGAAGAAGCTTTTGGCCATATACCAGAGGCAAAAATAACGATAGAAAAGATTGGGAATTACGAAGTGAATGACAACTATCGAGACTATAAACTCACTTCGATCGGAACAATCGATAATCGCTCACGGACAGTGGAGAAACAAATTCGTATTTTTTGGGTAAATAAATCGAATATTGATATTCCTGATACGGCGGTGTTTGTGAAAGAGAAAATTGATTTATCAGGTGGAGCAAAAATTACTGGGGATGTTGGAACGAACTCATCTGCCCCAAGGTCAGTCGTTCTTGATGGGGGAGCCAGTATTTCAGGAACAGTATATGTTGGTCCAAGTGCTGGAAATGATGTTATAGATACAAATAATAAGGATGTAAAGATTCAAGTAGTAAATCTACCCTATATTAAAATATTCGATTTACCGCAGTTTCCTGCTTTTCCCAGCAACTCGATACCAAAGAATGAAATAATTTATAAAGATAACAATAGCCATGATGTCATTTATAACGAATCATTACTCATTAATAGTTGGGTTGCAAATAACTATACTTTAAAGATGAATAAGGATTTACAATTCAATGAGATTTATATTACCTCAAATAATACGTTAAATATTGATATAGGTAATACTGATCGAAACATCGTTGTAAATCATCTAAATGTTCCAAATGGGAAAATAAATATAATTGGTAAAGGAAAGCTGATCCTTTATGTTTCGAATAAGATAACAATGGGGGCTGGTAGTGTTATAAATACATCAACTGATATTGATAACAATAAAGTGAGTAAAGGAAAAAAACTGGAGCTTATGAAGGGACAAATAAATAAGCTTGATATTTTTTATAAAGGGACTAGTTTAGATATGTCTGGAGACCAAAGAATTTACGGCTCTTTATACGCTCAAAATGCAAACATAACAATGACTGGAGGTTCTGGTTTTCAAGGACATATTATTACTGGTGGTGGGAAAATAGATATTAGTGGAGGAGCTAATGCTATAACACAAGTATTTTATGCGCCAAATTCAAATGTGAATATTACTGGTGGTGGAACTATTCAGGGTAATATTATTTCTAAATCACTCACCATTTCAGGTGGAGGATCGGTAACATATGATAGTATTACATTAGAAGATTTGCCACCAATGTTTGGTGGAACAACAGAGAACATTTCACCAAAAGATATCCTATCAGCAGAACCAACTCGTGAAAAATAAGTTTATAAAGATGATTAAAGGAGCGAGAACGCTCTTTTTTTTTGAGGAAAAACTGACACGAGTAAAAATATGACGAATTGTAACAAAAAAATTGCTTTTATTACAAAGAGCGCGTAAACTCTCTTTAGTATTTTCCTATTTTCATATAAAATGATAGGAAGAAGAATAGGTATATTTTACTATCTTATTTTTGAATGTTAATAAGGTCTTTTTAAAATCATGTAAATGAATCTGGAGACACTACAAACTAATCACGGTTAAATAAAGAAGTCAAAAAGAGTCGAAAGGAGCACAATGATGCAGAAATTACATACAGTTAAAATTTTCAGCTTGCTCTTACTTTGTGTTATACTCCTATCCCTTTTTTCGACTTTTGGATCAAAAACGTACCATGCCTTTTTTGCTAACGATTCCTTTAAGGAAGGAACAATGATTGGACCAGTTGATGTGACTGGTCTTAGCGAAGAGGATGCGAGAACAGCCTTGTTATCAGAGGTTGAAACCTGGTATGGAATAGGTGAAATAACACTTGTTTCTGGTGATATGAAAAATGCTGTAAATAAACGAGAAATGTTTAGTATCGATATCCTTGAAAGTGTAAATACAGCAGTTGATGGTGCTCAAAACCCTTTGCTAACAGGGGTAAAAGATGAAAGCCTAGAAAAAGTTCTAAACGAAATTAGCTCAATAGAAATGAACACAGTTGAGCTTGAAAATGAGTTGCTGCTTCCTGCTACAACTTTACATCCAGGTAAGATTGAGATTAACCTTGGAAAATTTGTCGAGGTCGATGAAAATAATATCGTATCACAATCAGTGATTCGCAATCTTAAGGATGAAAGTGAAATCGTAAATTGGGTGAAAGAATTTGAAGTAGTGAATTTGCCTGCAAACAAGCCATTTTCTTTGCTATCATTTTTAGAGGAAAGTGATACAATTTCAAACTATTCGAATGAATCATTAAGTGTAATTGCAACTGGAATCTATTCAACTGTCTTATCCTCCAATTTTGAAATCATTGAAAGACATATTAGTGCCCAACTGCCTGATTATGCAACTTTCGGATATGAAGCGGTGTTTGAAAAAGAAAAAAAGGATTTACTGATTTATAATGTTAATCCTTACGAATATAAACTACTGTTTTCATTGAAAAATCATGAATTCAATGTACAGCTTATTGGTCCAGAAATGCAATCTTCGATAAATGTGAAAATAGAAGATGAAGAGTCCCTCGAACCTAAGATTATTAAGCAGTATGATCGTACTCTTCCTAAGGGCGAAATGGTGGTAAAACAAAAAGGAACTGCTGGACAATTTGGTAAAATCTATCGCATCGTTGAAAAAGCTGGTGAGGTAGATGAAAAGGTGAAGGTAGCTGAGGACTATTATCCACCAATTCACACAATCGAAGCCCATAGTATTTTAGTACCGGAATCCCCTCAAAACCCGAGCGATAAGCAACCAGATGGTAATATTTCAGATCCGGATATTGCTCCTGGAATAAATAATGGTTCAAACGGTGAAGAAAATAATCAAGAATCTGGAAATGATACGGACGAAAATAACGAAAATATAGATTTATGGGAGGATCCTGATCCATTGCATTTACAAAAATCTTAGGGAGGAGGGGAAATTCCATGCTTAGAGGACGTAGGCGATTAGGAGATTTGCTAATTGAGGCAGGTCTTTTAACAGAGCAACAGTTAAAACAAGCCTTAGAAGATCAGTCGGAATCACAAAAACTTGGAGATATTCTTCTTCAAAAAGGGTTTATTACAGAGCAACAACTAATCGAGGTTCTCGAGTTTCAATTAGGGATCCCCCATGTGAGTCTATTTCGATATCCAATCGACACATCATTAACGACATTGATACCAAAAGAAATGGCGAGAAGACATCATTTAATCGCCCTTCGCAAAGATGGGGACAAGCTATTTGTCGCAATGGCAGACCCAATGGATTATTACGCCATTGAGGATTTACGCCTAACGACTGGGTTTCAGATCGAACCCGTTATAGCCTCTAAGGACGAGATCATACGGGCGATTAATAAGTTTTATGATTTAGACGAAGGGGTAAAGGAACTTTTTGCAGAAGCTCCTACGGAAATTGAAGAAGAGAGAATTACAAACGAGGATTCACCAGTTGTTAAATTAGTAAACCAAATCCTGCAAAATGCTGTTCAGCAGCGTGCCAGTGATATTCATGTCGATCCGCATGAAACAAAGGTTTTACTTCGTTATCGAGTAGACGGTGTGCTCCGTACGGAACGGTCGTTACCAAAGAGCATGCAAGGCGTCCTAACAGCACGCATTAAAATTATGGCGAATCTAGATATTACCGAAAGCCGCATCCCTCAGGATGGTCGAATAAAAATAAATCTTGAAGCACATCATATTGACTTACGTGTTTCCACCTTACCAACTGTATATGGTGAGAAAATTGTAATGAGAGTTTTAGATTTAGGGAGCGCATTAAATAATCTTTCACAATTAGGATTTAATAATGTGAACCTCGAACGATTTAAAAGACTGATTCATAGCCCAACAGGAATTGTATTAATTACGGGTCCTACCGGGTCAGGAAAGTCGTCCACTCTTTATGCTGCATTAAATCAGCTTAATTCTGAAGATGTAAATATCATTACAATTGAGGATCCTGTCGAATACCAGCTAGAAGGTATTAATCAAATTCAAGTAAATCCAAATGTCGGTATGACATTTGCAAAAGGGCTTCGGGCGATTTTACGGCAAGATCCTAATATCATTATGGTTGGAGAGATTCGTGACCAGGAAACAGCGGATGTGGCTGTCCGAGCATCATTAACTGGTCATCTAGTCCTAAGTACTCTCCATACAAACGATTCACTTGGTACGATTACACGCTTAATTGATATGGGGGTTGAACCATTCCTTGTTGCCTCATCACTCTCAGGCGTAGTCGCTCAGCGATTGGTTCGTCGTGTTTGTCGAGATTGTGGTCAGTTGCAGGAACCAACTGTACGGGAGCTCGAAATCTTCGCAAAACGCGGAATTACCATTGAAAAAGTGAACCGAGGAAAAGGCTGTGGAACCTGTAATATGACAGGATATAAAGGTAGGGTTGCCATCCATGAGTTACTGGTAATCAACGACAACATGAAAAGGGCAATTATGAATCGAGAGTCTTACACAACTCTACGTGACCTAGCCATCAAAAACAAAACCATCTTTTTAATTGATGATGGGCTATTAAAAGTAAAACAAGGATTAACAACTACAGAGGAAATATTAAGAGTAACAACAGCTGAATAGGTGGGATTTATATGAAGGATAAAATTAATCAAATATTACATTCAGCAAATGAGCATAAGGCTTCTGATATTCATATAACAGCTGGTGTTCCTCCGATTTTTCGTATCAATGGGGATTTAAAAAGATACGGAAAAGATATATTAAAGCCACCAGTCATTGAGGAAATAGCAAAAGCAATAGTACCAGAAGAAATGTGGGACCGTTTTAAACAAAAAGGAGAGCTCGATTTTTCGTACGGCATTTCAGGTGTATCACGATTTCGTGTCAATATCTATATGCAAAGGGGATGTCCAGCCATCGCTTTTCGGGTGATACCTACTTCTATTCCGACAATTGAGGATCTTGTACTACCACAGGTTTTAAAAAAAATTAGTCAAAAGCCACAAGGGTTAATACTTGTTACAGGTCCAACCGGTAGCGGGAAGTCTACAACTCTTGCAGCGATGATTCACTACATTAATCAAACAATGAGCAAGCATGTCGTGACATTAGAGGATCCGATTGAATACCTGCATAAACATGGGATGAGTATCATTGAGCAACGTGAGGTAGGAAGTGATACTCGTAATTTTGCAAATGGTCTTAGAGCGGCCTTACGACAAGACCCGGACGTCATTCTTGTCGGAGAAATGCGTGACTTAGAAACAACACAAACGGCAATTACTGCAGCGGAAACGGGTCATCTTGTATTAGGAACCTTACATACAGTAAATGCACCGTCTACCATTGACCGTATCATTGATATGTTTCCATATGCGCAGCAGCCACAAATCAGAATCCAATTGGCAAATGTACTAGTAAGTGTCATATCCCAGAGGTTATTTCCAACGGTTGATAAAAAAGGACGCAAGGCTGCTACTGAGATTTTACTCAATAATTCTGCAGTCGCGAATTTAATTCGAAATGAAAAAAACCACCAGATAAAGAATGTGATGCAAACAAGCCGTGCAGAAGGAATGCATACATTGGAAACCGATCTTTTAGACTTAGTTCGTGCCGGAGTGATTTCAAGAGATATTGCTCAACCCTTTTTACAGGAGCTAAATCCAAATGCCTAGATTTAAATATGAAGGTAGAGATAAATTTGGTAAGAAATCCGGTACGATTTCAGGAACTTCTAAGCAGGACGCAGTTAGGTCTCTTCACGATAAAGGCATTCGGGTGATTACGATTAATGAGGTACCAGAGACATTTTTGACGAAAGATATCGCGGTTGGTCATCCAGTAAAGCTAAGAGAGTTTGTCATTTTTTTACGTCAATTTGCAACCCTTATTAAAGCGGGTGTGACAATAGTCGATTCGATAAATATTTTGGCGCATCAAACGAGCAGTAAGCCACTCCAGAAAGCTCTCCTAGAGGTAGGCGTAGATTTAAGAGAGGGGATCCCTTTATCTACGGCAACAACCAAGCATAAGAGGATTTTTACGAACCTTTTTACGAATATGATTCGGGTAGGCGAAGTTGGCGGAAATCTTGATGATACATTAGAAAATCTTGCCGGTTATTATGAGAAACAGAATAAAACAAGACAAAAGGTAAAGTCAGCAATGGCGTATCCAGCCGTTGTGGGTATTATCGCAGTCGTTGTCGTCATTTTTCTATTAGTTTCCGTCGTTCCAACTTTTGTAGACATGTTTGCTGATTTTGGTGCGGAGCTACCGGCTATCACGAAATTTGTTTTACATGCAAGTGTGTTTATGCAAAAGTTTTGGTGGCTTGTTGTCCTTTTAGGCCTGGTTATTTATTTGCTTTTTATATTCCTTAAGCGAAAACAAGAAACTAGATTTTATCTAGATTATGCTCTATTAAAAATGCCGATATTTGGGAAGCTAATACAGAAGGCTGTTCTCGCTCGTATGACAAGAACATTAAGTTCGATGTTGAATAGTTCAGTTCCTATCTTGCAAGCACTATCCGTAGTCGAAACAATTGTGGAAAATGAAGTGATTGCAAAAGTGGTAAAACAATCGAGACAAGCTCTTGAACAAGGGAAGTCAATGACGGAGCCGATGAAAAAGCATTGGGCATTTCCACCGCTCATCACCCATATGATTGCAATCGGTGAAAGCACAGGTTCATTAGATGAAATGCTGGGGAAGGTTGCTAATTTTTATGAAGATGAAGTAGACAATGCAACAGATCAGTTGAAATCATTGATTGAACCTCTCATGATTGTTTTTTTAAGCGGTATAGTCGGGACTATTGTCACTGCGATTTTAGTACCGATGTTCGATATCTTTAACCAAATCCAATAAAAGGTAAAAAAATCCATATTTTTTGTAAAGAAATGTGTAAACTTTATCGTTTTAAACAAAATTCTAGTGTTTTCAACAGCATTTGCTATTATAATAAGTAGTAGAATTGGACTAGTTCCTATGAAGGAGAGGAAAAAATGCTTAAAAAATATTTGAAGAATGAAAAAGGATTAACATTGATTGAGTTATTAGCGGTAATTGTCATATTGGGGATTATTGCGGCTATTGCAGTGCCTTCGATTGGGAATGTGATTAACAAAACCGAAGAAAAAGCAGCTTACGCTGATGCACAACAAATAATTGAATCTGCTAGATTGTACATTACATCTGAAAATCCTACATTCACCAGCAATGTTTTAACCCTAGACCAAGATGATACGGAATTTCAATCATACTATGATAAAGCAAGAGATTTCTCATTAACAGTTACTAAAGAAACTAATGGACAATTATCGTTTAAATTTACTGCATTAGAAGATATTACAATTCCAGAGGTCGGTTTAACTGAGGAAGCAATAACACAAAAATTAAAGTAATTATTAAATCATGGAGGTAACCTTCTATTAGGAGGTTATCTCAATATATGATAGGGGCTCAATCAGATGCTACTTAATAGTATTTTATATGTATATATCGGAGTTTTTGGATTAGTTCTTGGCTCCTTCTTCAACGTCGTAGGCCTACGTATCCCGGCTGGCGAATCAATCGTTCGTCCTCGTTCAGCATGTCCGACTTGTAAGCACCAGCTTACAGCGATTGAGCTAATTCCTGTATTTTCGTATCTCATTCAAGGGGGAAAGTGCAGAAATTGTAAAACGCGCATATCACCGATTTATGCTTCAATTGAACTTGCTACTGCAATTCTTTTCACGATTTCACCAATGCTGGTGGGATGGTCAAAAGAATTGATCATCGCATGGACCTTGATCTCTTTATTAGTTATTATATTTGTTGCCGATCTTACATACATGCTTATCCCAGATAAGATTTTATTATTCTTTGCCCCACTACTGCTTATTGAGCGCATCTTCGTTCCACTTGATCCGTGGTGGGATATGTTAGTTGGAAGCATCGTTGGCTTTTTGCTTCTTTATCTAATTGCAATCGCTAGCAAAGGCGGAATGGGCGGAGGAGATATCAAGTTATATGCTGTTTTAGGGATTGCTTTAGGTTGGAAGCTCGTCCTTCTTTCTTTTTTCCTTGCCACTCTCATCGGAACAGTCCTTGGATTAATTGGGATGGCAATTGGAAAAGTAAAAAAAGGAAAACCAATGCCCTTTGGTCCTTCCATTGTTATTGGCACGCTTATTGCTTATTTTTATGGCCATGAGCTTATCGCTTCATATATTGATTTAATTGGATAAGGGGATACATAATGGCTTTGACACTATTTTCACCAAGTAAAATTGCTAATATTATTATAAAAGATCACGTTATTCGCTATGTGGGTGTGAAACTTTCTAACCCGATTACGGTACAAAAGTTTCGTGAAAAATATTTACCCCCTAGTATTATTCAAGATGGGAAAATTCTTGATAGAGACACATTGCTCTTAATTTTAGAGGAATGTGTAACGGAATGGGGGATAAAAAACACCCAAGTTCAGTTCGTGATTCCAGATCCCTTTGTTGTCATCCGAAAAATTTCTATTCCAAGTGAAGTAAAGGATGATGAGATTTTAGGATATATTTATTTGGAAATGGGGACAACCATTCATCTTCCATTTGATGAGCCTGTGCTTGATTTTAAAGTCCTTTCAAAAGAAGAGAAGATAAATGAGGTTATTATCTTTGCAGCTCCAGAAGAGGTTGCACTAGAATATTCCTCCATACTGGAAGATGCTTTATTAAAACCAATTGCAGCCGATATTACACCTCTTTGTTTGTATCGACTCTTTCATTTTTGTCAAAAAACGAATGAAGAGGAGCATTTTTTATTGCTTCAATTTGATTTGCAATCTGCCAATTTGAGCATTTTTCATCAAGATATTCCTTTGTTTATGAGACATCTTAATCTAGATACATCGTTAGAGGACTGGGACATCAAAGAAAATTCCTCACATACTTTAGCGAATATAAAATGGAATGGTCATCGAAGTAAATTAGAGGTTCTCATTGATGAAATCGTGAAAGAGATTGAACATGTCATGAATTTTTATAGTTTTAATATGACCCAGGGGAAAGAACGGATTACAAGAATTCTGGTTAGCGGGGATCATCCAAATCTTCAGGACATCTCGTCTACACTCATTGGAAGATATGAAATTCCTGTACATAGAATTGAAACATTTGATAAACTGCCTAGTCAATATTTTCTACCATTAGGATTAGCTCTTAAAGAGGTGTAAGTATGCTTGTAGATATTAATTTACTTCCAAGAAAAGAATTTAAAAACCGAGCAAAATTATTACTCCTCGTCATTCTTATTATTGTAGCTTTAATAGGCTTCTTATTTATATTCATTCAGTACAAAAAAGCTACCACACGTGAAGCACAGTTAACAGAACAAATAACAACTTTACAAGAAACTCGGGCGGCTGAAGAGCAAAAATATGATTCAGCCAATCAGTTTAATAATGTGGTTAACTTAGAAAGAACTGTTGAATGGGCAGACAGTTATTTTGTTAAGACTGTGCCGATTTTAAATCATCTAACAATGTTGTTGCCTGAACGAGGTTTTGTTCAAAATTTTTCATATACAGAGGATGGAATTGTTTCTTTAGAGGTTCAGTTTGATACAAATACTGAGAATGCCTATTATTTAGCATTACTTACTAATTCTCCACTTATCAAATCAGCTCGACTGTTAACTGTTTCGACTACCCCGATCACCGAGACAAGTGAAGGAGTAGATACTACTACTGATACAAACAGTAAGGCTAAAGAAAATGAGGCTACAACCGATAATAAAATAGAATCGGAGCAAAATAATAACATTTTACCGAGGTATTTCGCTCAATATGAAATCATTTTTGATAAGAGTGCTATAAAGTCCTTGCAGGAGGGGAATTAGATATGACTCTCCATTTTTCACGTAAACAACTGATATATTTAGTGCTAACGATTGTCGTTTTACTCGGAGTATTTTATTTGTCATATCTGCTTCTAGTAAAACCCGTGAAATTAAAAATTTCTCAATTAGAGAATAGTGTTAAAACGGAACAAAGATTATTGGATGTTATTTCAGATAAACGGTCAAATGATGCGCCAGTTATTAGTTCAACTGAGATCCAAAAGAGGATACCAGTCATTCCATTAGTGGAACAAATTGTTTTGGATGTGCAACAGGCTGAAACTTTATCAAAAAGCAGAGTAATCGATATGTCCTATAGTGAGAGTGAGTTTACATTAATTGATGAAATTCTACCTGAAGAACAACAAGGGGAAACGAGTCCTGAAAATGCGACAGAAAACAACCAAGAAACCAATGATAATGGAACAACTGACGACCCGATGGAGGAAGGGGAAACGGTTGATCCAGAATTAATTGATGGACTCAACCAAATAACAGTGACATTACATGTTCAATCTCCCAATTATGAAGAATTGGAAAAATTTCTATCAGCGATCGAACATCAGAAACGGATAACTCGGGTGAATTCTTTGAGTTTTACAGGACCTCCAGAGCTTGTGTCAGTAGAGCAAGTAGCTGAACAACTTGTGTATGATGTAACCATTTCAACATTTTATATGCCGAAATATACAGAACTTGCTGAAGAGGCACCGAAACTTACCGTTCCATCTCCTAGCAATAAAAAGAATCCATTAGCACCAGGACTGGAAAAGAAAGACGAGAACAATCAGTAATACAATAGAAAGAGGTGAGAACAGCTTGGAATCCTTTGTAATTGCACTTATATCTCTTTTACTTGTCCTACCTATTATTTACTTTTTACCACTTGGTTTTACTAGGAAAGGGAAATTACTTATTCTTTTTTGTGCATTTTTCGTTTTTGTCATTGGAATCGCAGCGAAAACTGTAATGAGCGTATTGCAAACTGGGATTGTGTTAATAATGCTAGCAATTGGGTTTTCATATATAATCGGTAAAAGATTTGGTACACAATTGTTTCTTCATCCAGAAAATACATCAGGAATAGAAGAAAAGGTCATCAAATTTGAAATTGAAGATGAGGTTGAAGAAGAAATACGCAGTCAAATTAAGATTGCAGAAAACAAGGATTCAGTTGCTGAACAAGAAAATGTTCCTCCTCCAACACAAGAGGCGGATGAGGAAATAGTGGAAGAAATTGAAACAACGGACAATCAAATCGAAGATGATCTTGCATTAGAAAATGTTTTCGTAGAAACTGAAGATCTTGAAAATACATATGAGGTTCATACAAATAATGAAAATCCCGATTCTGATTTTGATGATCTGCTTAAAGAAATCGAGATGGGATTAAATGACAAGAATAGTGATATACAAGATCAAGTTGAAATGGTTGAGGCTACAGAGGATCCGGATGAAATACAACCGGTGGAAATAGCTGAAATGGAAGATGAAGATGTAGATATAACCCCACCAGTACTTGAAGAAATTCAATTTGATAGTTTACAAGTAAATGCTGTTGATGAGTCTAATGAACAAAGCGAAATCGAAGAAATACCATTTATTGAATCAACCGATTCAGATTTAAATGAGATTGAGGTTGAGTCAACTGAAGAAGATGACTCTATGAATGAACAGCAAATAGAGCAAGAAATTCAGAATCAAATGGAAGACATCACCGAATTAGAAGAATTAGAGGACATTGAGTTAGATTCATCAGAGAACAAGCAAAACAACGAGATAGAGGTTGATGATGGAAGTTCTTATATAGTGGATGAAGAGAGCAATATTGAACTAGAACGAGACGATCAAAATAATTTAAGGCAACAGCTTTTTACAACGATGATTTCTCAGATCAAACTTTCTCGGAATAAATTATCAACTACTCAATATGAAGAATTGATAATGGGTCACCTGCATCCGAATTTATCGGATCATGATTATTACACTTTTGTAAGCTTGTTAATTGAACATTATATTAAAACAGAGCAAAATGATGAATTGTTAACAATCCTTTCTCAAAATAAGAGCAGATTTGAGAAATATCCTGTTATTTTACAGGAAATTAACTTTTTATTAGAAGAATATTGCAAAATATGACGAAAAATAGCGAAAAGCATGGTAAAATGAAGGGAAAAAGCCGTTGTTTAAAAATAAATAGGTGTGGTGAATGATTTATGAAAAAAAGTGTTGAGATCGTTGGTTTACCAATCATTAGTATTATAGATGGAATTGAAGTAGGAAAAGTAAAATCCTTAGTTATTAACCCTGAAAAAGGTTCCGTTGATTTTCTAACAATTGAACATGAAGATTGGCAGGTAAGTGTTAAAGCCATTCCTTTCAAAAGAGTAATCGGAATCGGAGAGTACGCTGTTACCATTGAAAGTGAAAGCTCAGTCATTGACCTTAATGAAATCCCGATTGCAAATTCACTAGTAAATAAAAAAATTAGAATAACGAATACAAAAGTAATGACTCGAAAAGGTGAGTTATTAGGAGAAGTCCTTGAATATTATGTTGATGATGAAACAGGAAACCTATTAGGAACCTTATTAAATGTTTCTGGTAAGGAAGTTGTCCTAGCATCGGAATTTGTTCTTACATATGGAAAAGACATTATCATTGTTGGAGAGGATGCTTCTTCTAAATTCCTTGATTCAGTAGAGGCATTAGAAAATCCACAACTAGAATCTAGCGAAAACCAGCAAGATGTCGACGTTGAAGAATTACTACCTGCATCATCAGAAGCACAAAGTCCATTTGATGACATTAATGCTTCGATTGATAAACATGAAGAATCTGAAGCAAAAGCATTGCGCTTAAAACAAGTGGATCTTCTTTACGGTAAAGTCGTTACAAAAGACATTCTGGACAGTGAAGGAAATGTCATCATTCCAGCAGGAACTCATTTATCAGTTGATGATATTATTAAAGCGCAAGAAGAAGGTCCAAGTGTATTCGTAGAATTATCAATGAACGTTGAAGAGTAAAACCCACATATAAGTGGGTTTTTTCTTTTTATAGGAGTCCAAAGATGCACCTAATGTTTAATCTTGTAAGAATTTGACGACAACCTCTAGTAACAAGACGACAAATGTCTTGTTCTTTTTTTTTCTAGGTATGATAGGATTGACAAAAAAGTAGAGCGTTTCCTTAAGATAGGCGGTGAAAATATGGACAAGCATAATCGGATTTCGATTAAAATTAATGGTAGGGAGTCAAAGGTTAAAAAAGAAGAGAAAGAAACACCTGATTTTGTCGAATCTGAAAAACCTCAGATTATTGTTGAGAATGATGAGGTTGCAGCAGCACAAGAGGAAGAGGAGTCTGATTTTAGCTGGGTTCTACCAGATGAAAGCTTGAAAAATCATTCTTCAAAGGAAAAAGACATTCCAGTAATTCCAATTGAAGATTTACGACACACAAAAGGTCCTAGTAAATTGGAGTATATACCAAAAAAGAAAAAAGGATTTCAGTTATTTTCTCTAAAGCAATTCTCCATCTCTATTGTTTTGGCAATTGTCCTTGGCATTGGATTTGGGATCATGATTTTAAAAATAGTAGAAGATGTGAATGCTGGCCCTGCACAAAATGAGGCGCCGTCTCAATCAACTAATGAAGCCCCTTCTTCCTCGGGGAAACAGGAGGATACTCCGGATACGCCTGCAAGTAACCCAGTTGCAATTGATTTAGAAACACTCTCTACAGGTGTGGTTCAGGGTGGAAGGTTTTCAACAGCTGAAAATGCAAATACAAGAGTAGATGAAATTAAAGGAAAGGGCTTTGCTGCGGCTACTGTTAAAATGGATGGTGCGTTTTACGTTATTGCCGGCATTGGAGCTGAACAAAGTTCTGTAAGTGGGATGAAGACGGAATACAAAGAAGCATTTCCTGACTTTTTCTCAAAAACATATGAAGTACCTGGTGGGTCCTATACAAATGCAGGAAAAGCAGACTCAGAGGCAATCAAAATAGACCTGCCAGTGTTTAAGGAATTAGCAGCTCTATCCTCCCAGGCTTTCGGAACGGGAGCAATTGATAATGGACAATGGGAAAATCTAACGAAACAACTCGTACCGGTAAAAGAAATTAAGACAGACAACCTACATGAACAACTTCAGAAATTTCATACAGACATACAATCTGCCTTTACACAACTGCAGAAATATAAAAATGACGGCGACCAAAAATCATTATGGCAGTCACAGCAATCATTATTAAATGCATATCAAGCCTATACAGTTTGGATTTCTGAGTTAAGCTAGACAAAATTCAATTTTTTAGTGAAAATGGAAAGGGGATATCTTCTTCTTTCCTTTTTTATGTCTTGATAACTAAAGCATTTACATAAAGAGGAAAGTTTTCTCAAACAATAAACCATCTAGAAAATTCAATTTTACATAATTGTAGAGTACTGATTTGTCTGTTACGATAAACAGGTATCTTCCATTCTGAAAAAATGAAAAAGGGTGAATCAACATGCAACACCTCGTTTTAGCCTCAGGTTCTCCACGACGAAAAGAACTTCTTAGAAATGTGAAACTTTCCTTTGATGTTTCCGTCAGTAATATTGATGAATCCATTGACGAAACTCTAACTCCTGAAGAAAAGGTCATGACGATTGCCTCCAAAAAAGCAAAGGCAATTGCGAATCAATTTCCGGATTCCTATATTCTTGCAGCAGATACCGCTGTTGTGTTTCAAAACCAATTTTTAGGTAAACCTAAAAGCGAACAGGAATCAATACATGTATTAAAAACGTTATCAAATCAAACACATGAAGTCGTAACAGGAGTTGCGATTCTTTTTAAGGACACTCAAAAATTGTTCTTTGAAAGAACAGAAGTGACGTTTTGGGATCTTACAGATGAGGAAATTCAAGCATATGTTGCTTCAGGCGAACCAAAGGATAAAGCAGGTTCATATGGAATTCAAGGACTTGGATCTGCACTCGTAAAACATATTAAAGGTGACTATTTTTCTGTAGTAGGATTGCCTGTATCACGGACCCTTCGTGAACTTAGAAATCTAGGGTTTAATGGCTAAAGATTCATGAAATGTTGTAAGAAAATAATTACTTCACTGTGCTAAAAAGTAAGCTACCTACCATAGTTATTAGTGACTTTACTACTGAGTGGGGTCCGAGTATCGAGTACAATGGATAGGAGGAACCTATTTGAAATCAGCAGCACTCATGATTCGAGATTATCCGCAAGACGAAAGACCGCGGGAACGATTGGTATCTGACGGTGCCGATAGCCTTTCAAACCATGAGCTTTTAGCGATTCTTCTGCGAACAGGTTCCAAGGAAGAATCGGTTATTCAATTATCAAACCGCTTACTGCACCATTTCGAGGGACTTCGATTATTAAAAGATGCATCTGTCGAAGAAATAACCGCCATTAAAGGAATCGGAAAAGCAAAAGCTGTACAAATCATGGCGGCAATAGAAATTGGCCGTAGGATTGGCAAACTTCAATACGAAGACCGGTATGTGATTCGATCTCCGGAGGATGGTGCCAAATATGTGATGGAGGACATGCGTTTTTTAACTCAGGAACATTTTGTTTGTCTTTATCTGAATACGAAAAATCAGGTAATTCATCGCCAAACCATTTTTATCGGAAGTTTGAATGCCTCAATTGTGCATCCTAGAGAGGTGTATAAAGAGGCCTTTCGAAGATCAGCAGCATCCATCATTTGCGTTCATAATCATCCTTCTGGTGACCCGGCGCCAAGTCGGGAAGATATCGAAGTTACAAAGCGGCTCGTTGAATGTGGTAGGATAATCGGCATAGAGCTATTGGATCATTTAATCATCGGTGAGCACAAATACGTCAGTCTCAAAGAAAAAGGTTATGTGTGACTATTATTTTTTAATTTAGTACGATATAATAATGGTTATGAGTTTTTGCTCGATATTAACAAATAACTACCCTTATTCGCGTATCAGAAAGGAAGATACATATTATGTTTGGAATAGGTACAAGAGACCTTGGTATAGATTTAGGTACAGCAAATACACTTGTTTTTATTAAAGGAAAAGGCATCGCAGTAAGAGAGCCATCTGTTGTTGCAATGCAAACAGACACAAAACAGATAGTTGCAGTAGGGAATGACGCTAAAAACATGATCGGGCGTACACCAGGTAATGTTGTTGCACTTCGTCCGATGAAAGACGGTGTTATTGCTGACTACGAAACTACTGCAACGATGATGAAATATTACATTAATCAAGCAGTTAAAACGAAGAGCTTTTTCTCAAGAAAACCATATATTATGGTTTGTGTCCCATCGGGTATTACAGCTGTAGAACAACGTGCGGTGATTGATGCTACTAGGCAGGCTGGTGCAAGAGATGCTTATCCAATTGAAGAACCTTTTGCAGCTGCTATTGGAGCAAATCTACCTGTTTGGGAACCAACTGGTAGTATGATCGTGGATATCGGTGGTGGGACAACAGAAGTTGCCATTATCTCTTTAGGTGGCATTGTTACGAGCCAGTCCATTCGGATCGCTGGAGACGAAATGGATGATGCAATTATTCAATATATTCGTAAAACCTATAACCTCATGATTGGTGATCGTACAGCTGAAGCAATCAAGGTAGAGATTGGCTCTGCCGGTGCTCCTGAGGGAGTAGAAAATATGGAAATTCGCGGAAGAGATTTACTAACGGGATTACCAAAAACAATTGAAATCACTGCTGAAGAAATTTCTCGCGCCCTTCATGACACTGTGTATGCGATTGTCGATGCAGTTAAAAATACTCTTGAAAAGACACCACCTGAACTAGCAGCAGATATTATGGATCGTGGGATTGTTTTAGCTGGTGGAGGAGCTTTATTACGCAATTTGGATAAAGTTATAAGTGAAGAGACGAGCATGCCAGTTCTTATTGCTGAAAATCCATTAGATTGTGTTGCGATTGGTACAGGTAAGGCCCTTGACCATATTCATTTATTTAAAGGGAAATCAAAGGATTTAAGATAGACCAAAGGATAGGATAATGAACCTAATCGAGTGGGGAATTTCGTTTCCCCACTATAGGTGTTGAAATTTAAAGTTTAGTTAGAGGGTGTAACACATGCCACAATTTTTTCTTAATAAGCGATTAATTATTTTACTTGTTTGTATCATCGTTCTAGTGGCATTGATTGGATTTTCCTTAAAAGAGCGTGAAAAATTATCATGGCCGGAACAGTTTTTAAAAGATTCGGTTGGTTGGGTTCAAAGTATCTTTCATCAACCATCTCAGGCGATTGCTGGATTTTTTGATAATGTCAATCATATTCAAAACACATTTGAAGAGAACAAACTCTTAAAGGAAAAGCTAGATTCCTATGGGAAATTAGAAGCAACCGTACAAGAATTAGAAAAAGAAAATGAAAAATTACGTGATGTTTTGAAGAAAACGGAATCACTCGATCATTTTAATAAGATACAGGCAACGGTTATTGGACGTAACCCTGATCAGTGGCATGAAATTATCACGGTTAATAGAGGGACCAGGCATGGGGTGAAGGTTGACATGGCTGTAATCACCTCAAAAGGCCTAATTGGTAAAGTAAAACATGCAAATTCATTTACATCTACCATCCAGTTATTGAGCTCCCCAAATCGAATCAATCGAATTTCAGCATATATTCAAGGGGATACCAAGATTATGGGACTAATCGAGGGGTATGACGAAGAAAAAGAAGCACTTTTATTTAAAATCAATACACCAGACTCAAAAATTGAAAAGGACCAAAAAGTACTTACTTCCGGACTTGGCGGTATTTTCCCAAGTGAGCTGTATATTGGGGAAGTCATGGACGTTGTTCCTGATGATTATGGTTTAACAAAAACAGCCTATATTAAGCCTGCAGCTGATTTTTATGAAATTGATCATGTTATAATTGTTGAAAGAACGATGATTGTTCCAAATGAAGAGGAGGAAGAATCGTGAAGCGTTTCGTTCTTCCCTTTATTTTGTCCTTCATTTTTTTATTTGAAAGCAGCTTTGTGGATTTAGTACCGGCAGACATTTTTCATAAGGAGAATGTGTATGTACCCCGGTTTTTGTTTGTCTTAATTGCATTTATTACTGTTTATTTTAATAAACCGATGGGGCTTGTTTATGGTGCCATTTTCGGTCTTCTATACGATATTGTTTACACAGAAATACTAGGAGTTTATTTATTCCTCTACACACTTATTGCCTACCTTATTTCCTGGGCAAGTCGGATTCTACAGACAAATCTCATCGTTATCTCATTTTTAAGTCTTATTGGGATTATAGCTCTGGAATTTTGTGTGTTTGGAATAAACATTGCAATCGGAACAGCTTCTCTTTCAATAGAACAATTTCTTCAAATCCGAATTGTTCCAACCCTTCTTTTAAATAGTCTATTTTTACTAGTATTCGCTTATCCATTTAAGAAATTACTAGGAAAGTTACATATAGAAGAGTAAATAAAGTTAAAAATTTTAAAGAATTAACAGGAAAAAAGGAGTCTTTTGTTGAAGTATATTATCGTTGAGGTGAACGGCGTGAAAGGACAAAAACAACAGTATGTTACTATAAAAGGAACAAAAGACGGACTAACGTTACATCTCGATGATTCTTGTTCATTTAAAGAACTGATCTCTGACTTAGAGATTAAGCTTTCGTTGAATCAGAAACGGAATGATGATGTTCCGTTTGTTCCTGTTAAAGTGAAAATTGGTAATCGTTTTTTAACTCAAGATCAAGAAGAAGAAATACGTTCTATTATTCGAAATAAAAAACATTTAGTTGTAGATGTAATCGACAGTAATGTAATTACAAAGCAAGAAGCCGAAGAGATGAAAAAAAAGCACGAGATTGTCTCTGTTACAAAGGTTGTTCGTTCTGGACAAGTCCTCAAAGTAGATGGTGACCTTTTACTTATCGGAGATGTAAATCCTGGAGCAACTGTAATTGCAGGTGGTAATATTTTTGTTTTAGGCTCGTTACGTGGAATTGCTCATGCTGGTTTCTATGGTAGCCAGGATGCAATCATTGCAGCATCAGTAATGAAACCTACCCAACTTCGAATTGGTGATATAATGAATAGAGCACCAGACTCTATTCAAACAGAAACAAATATAATGGAATGTGCATATGTGGACGATAATGAGACAATTGTAGTAGATAGATTGCAACAGTTAACTCATTTAAGACCTAACTTAACAAGGTTAGAAGGGGGAATCTAGCTGTGGGAGAGGCTATAGTTATTACATCAGGAAAAGGTGGAGTCGGTAAGACGACTACGTCTGCTAATGTAGGCACTTCCTTGGCTGTGCTAGGGAAACGTGTGTGTTTAATAGATACAGATATTGGTCTGCGAAATCTAGATGTAGTCATGGGACTAGAGAATCGTATCATCTATGATTTAGTTGATGTTGTACAAGGTCGTTGTAAGCTGAAACAAGCGTTAGTAAAAGATAAACGATTCGATGACCATCTCTATTTACTGCCTGCTGCCCAAACCAGTGATAAAACTGCAGTAGAGCCTAGCCAAATGAAGACTTTGGTCGAAGAGTTAAAGCAAGATTTTGATTATATAATTATCGATTGTCCTGCAGGTATTGAACAAGGTTTTCAAAATGCTGTTGCTGGGGCAGACAAAGCTATTGTTGTAACAACACCTGAAATATCAGCAGTTCGCGATGCTGACCGGATTATAGGATTACTAGAAAAAGAGGAAGTGGAGCCACCACGCCTCATCGTAAACCGTATTCGAAATCATATGATGAAAACAGGCGAAATGCTTGATCTTGATGAAATTGTTACACATCTTTCGATTGATTTGATTGGAATTGTTTCAGATGATGATGAAGTCATTAAAGCGTCCAATAGCGGTGAACCCATCGCATTAAATACAAACAGTAAAACGGCAATCGCATACCGGAATATCGCACGAAGAATTTTAGGGGAATCGATACCACTACAGTCTCTTGAAAACGACCAAAAGGGAATGTTCTCAAAGATTAAAAAATTTTTTGGTGTACGTTAAACCACCTTTAGCAAAGGGTGGTTTTTTTATGAGTAGGAAATAAGAATACAAGAAAACATACATAAGGATTAAGTCCCGAGCTTCTCAAAATGACCTTAATTGCTAGTTTTCATTACCTATTATGGAACCAAAAAAAGAGAGGATAATTTACCAACTAATGCCATCTCTACTTATTTTTAATAATAAAGTAAGGAAAAAATAATCATTTTTTAATCATAAATCATCGTTTTGTAATAATTATGCCATTTTACCTATCAGGTGAGTTATGGGTAAAACAATTGTAAATATCTTGTAAAAACACATTTTATTGGTAATACCCCCTATAAAAATACATTTCTTTCGAAAGAATATTACTTCGTTCAAAACTCCTAATATGTCTATCACATAATAAGTAAAAAATACCAATTTCCCAATATTCAAAATATTGCAACGTAATTCGACACTTTTTCCCATTATAACAGGCTACAGTTAACGTATACCTGTACTTCTACATAATGCGGTTTTAACTGAAAATCGCGATTCCATCAGAGAGAAATGGAGAGATTCCCGAAGCATTTGGAGTACAGGAATTCAAATGAAGGAGGGACATTATTCAATCTCTAAAACATTTAAAAGGGAGGAAGTTTAATGAGGAGGAATGGGAAACGTAGGTTAACGAAGGTTGCAACTATGTTAATGTGCGCGCTTTTACTTGTGCCAAGTGTGACATCACAAGCATCTGCTCAAACAAAAGATTCTTCAATTTCCTATCTAGAAAGTAAAAAAGAAGTAACTTCCAGTAAAATTTCAAAGAGCTTACAAGATCAATTTGCTAACGACAAAATGGTTACATTTCTTATCAAGTTCAAAGAACAGGTGGATTCTAAGAAAGTAGCAAACGAGGCTACTAAAAAAGCAAGTTTACAAAAAGCCACTGTCGCTCAAACGAAGTCTATAAAGAGAAATGCTATTGTTTCGGAACTTCGATCAACTGCAATTGAAACACAAGGAAATGTAAAGGCGTTTCTGAAAAAAGAAGAGGCTAATGGCAATGCAAAAGATATTAAATCCTTCTTCATTGTAAACGGTATGGGGGTTACTGCTACTAAGGAAGTGATGGAAAAAATCGCATCATTCCCTGAAGTTGAGAAGGTGCTACCAAATGAAACACGTCAACTACATGCTCCAGCTAAAGTGGAGACATCGATTGCTGTTGATTCAAAAGCAACACCGCAAAACATTGAGTGGAATATTGATCGTGTAGGTGCTCCACAAGTTTGGGAAATGGGCATTGATGGATCAGGTACCGTTGTTGCAAGTATTGATACCGGTGTTCAATGGAACCATCCGGCACTAATGGAGCAGTATCGCGGTTATGATCCTGCTAATCCAAACAATCCAAACCATCAATTTAGCTGGTTTGATGCTACGTCTGGCCAGTCTACTCCTTATGATGATATCGGGCATGGAACACATGTTACAGGTACAATGGTTGGAGCTGACCCAGATGGTACAAATCAAATTGGGGTTGCTCCAGGTGCAAAGTGGATTGCTGTAAAGGCATTTACATCTGCTGGTGGAACAGATATTGACCTTTTAGAAGCTGGGGATTGGATTATTGCTCCAGGGGGCAATCCGGATATGGCTCCAGATGTTGTGAACAACTCGTGGGGGGGAGGACCTGGACTGGATGAATGGTATCGTCCGATGGTTCAAAATTGGAGAGAAGCTGATATTTTCCCTGAGTTTTCTGCAGGTAATACAACATTAACTAATCCGGGAGGGCCGGGATCGATAGCAACTCCAGCAAACTATCCTGAATCCTTTGCAACAGGGGCTACAGATATCAATAATCGTTTAGCAAGCTTCTCCTTACAAGGTCCATCACCATATCCAGGTGATATGAAGCCTGATATTTCAGCTCCAGGTGTAAACATTCGCTCTTCAGTACCTGGAAGTGGTTATGAAGGCGGATGGAACGGAACATCAATGGCAGGACCTCATATTTCTGCAGTAGTCGCTTTATTAAAACAAGCAAATGCTTCATTAACAATTGAACAAATAGAAGAAATTATCACAACAACTGCAACTCCATTAACGGACGGTACTTTCCCAGAATCTCCAAACTTTGGTTACGGTTATGGATTGGTTAATGCATATTTAGCTGTATCCTCTGTTGCTAGTGGGCTAGGAAAAATTAAAGGCCAAGTTGCAAAAGACGGTGTAGATGAAGAGGCTCCAACTTTTGAGCATACAGCACCGAGCGAAACGTATGCAGGTATGGAGTTACCACTTTCTATTTTTGTACAAGACAATATAAGTATTACTTCTGTTGTTCTTCAATACCTAAATCAAGCTGGTGAATGGGCGAATGTAACCGCTAGTCAAACGACAGGTTCTTATAACGAAGGAACTTACGAGGCAGTTATTCCAGGGGAAGAAATTTCAGTGCCTTCTGTTTCATATCGTTGGCAGGTGGTTGACTTTGGTCAAAATGATGTAACAACAGACGTTTATGAAGTCTCCGTAAAACCAGGAATTTCAGTTGGATATTCCCAAGATTTTGAAACAAATCCGGTAGGATGGTTCTCGTATGGTGCTGAAAATTCTTGGCAATGGGGAACCCCAGCGAGTGGACCTAATGGTGCGTACTCAGGTGAGAAGGTGTATGCTACAAATCTATCTGGAACGTATGCTAGTCGTGCTAATATGACTCTTGTCATGCCTCCAATAGACTTACCAGCAGAAGGCCCGGCATACCTACAATACATGAGCTGGTACAATCTTGAACGTAACTGGGATTTCGGGCATGTATTTGTTTCAACTGATATGGAAAGCTGGACACAGCTGCAACGTATCACAAATATATCTTCGGGATGGGAGTCTGCAGAAGTTGATTTATCCGACTATGCAGGTCAAAGAATTTACATTGGCTTTAACGTAACAACAGATGGAAGTGTTGTTCGTGATGGATGGTACATTGATGATGTGCGTCTTTCAAATGAGCCACTAACAGAAGGAAGTGTGGTTCAATTAGGAGTTCAGCCTACTAAAGGTGAAACCTCTGTAGATCAAAAAGAAGGGGAGAAAGTGGACCCTGCAAAAATTAAGCCTGAAGGTTCTTACATTGACATGAAGGAAGTTGATGTAGATCAAGCTAGCCCACAGGCATTACCATTATATGCCCAAGTGAGTGTTCTTGAATCAGGGCGTTCTGTTACAACTAATCCTGCTACTGGAGCATTTGAATTAATTCACGGTACAGGAGACTTTACAGTTGTTGCGGAAAGCTATGGATACCATTCAGCACAACAAACTGTAACCGTTGAGGCTGATGGTGAAGCTGTAGCAAACTTTGTGTTAGAAGAAAAAGCAAAAGGAACAGTCTCTGGTACTGTAACAAATGCAGCAACAGGTGAACCAGTTTCAGGTGCTACTTTATTACTTGTAGAAGATGCAAATATAACCCCTGTTGAGACAAATGAAAATGGTCAATATGCACTTACAGCTTATGAAGGTACGTATACTGTTCGGGTAATGGCGCCTTCTTACTACAGTGATTCATTTGAAGTTGTTCTTGAAGGAGATGGATCGTTAGAACAAAATGTGGAGTTGAGACCATTCATCGGTTATCCTGGGGAAATTGGTTATGATGATGGTACTGCGGAAAATGCTCGTGCGTTCTATGATGCAGGAAATGGCTGGGCTGTGAAAATGTCTTTAGGAGAAGGTCATGATACTGCACTCGTAACAGGAGGACTTTTCCGTTTCTGGGATACTTCATGGCCAACACCAGGAGGTACTGATTTCAAAGTAGAGGTTTGGGATGCAACTGGAACAGATGGTGCTCCAGGTAAAAAACTAGCTGGACCAATCGATGCAACAGCGCTTCGTACGGGCGAATGGACAAATGTTGACCTAGCAGCCGAAGGAATCATTGTAGAAGGAGACTTCTATATGGTATACATCCAGACAAACCCAAATCCTAATGCTCCTGGACTTGCAACTGATGAAGGTGGTGAGTATTCAGGTCGAAGCTGGCAGTTTGTTGGAGGTGGATGGTCATTAGCACCAGAAGATGAAGGTAACTATATGATTCGAGCTACAGTCAATTATGAAGTAACAGCGCCAACTATTACTTCACCAGTAACAGGATCATTTACAAATAATCCGAACGTGACAGTTGAAGGAAAGGCTGCTCCTACAACAACTATCCATGTATTTAATAATGGTGAAGAGGTTGCGACAACCAATACAACTGATGAAGGTACGTTCACTGTAGATGTTGAATTACAAGTTGGTGAAAATTCATTAACGGCCAAGGCATCAACTGATACGGGCACAACGGACGCATCAGAAGCTGTTGTTGTAGTCCTTGATCAAACAGCGCCTGAGTTAGCCATCATTAGTCCAGAAGATGGCTTAAAGACAAATAAAGAAGCTGTAACGGTTACAGGTACTGTTCAAGATGAGAATATTGATACAGTCACAGTGAATGGTGAGAGTGCGACAATTAAAGATGGAAGCTTTTCAAAGCGTATCCTAGTGGATAATGGTGAAAATAACATTGAAGTAGTGGCATCTGACAAAGCGGGTAATACAACTCAAAATCAAGTTACTGTATTTGCTAAATTTGGCGAATTAACGATCGCAGATCTAAAACCTGCAGAGGATGTGAAATTACAATCTGGTGAGAGTGTGAAGATTGAATTCACTAGTGAACCAGGACTTACTGCATCCTACGCAATTCGTTTACCGTTAACAAATACAGCTGGTCTTAGTAATGTTACGGAACTTCCTCTCCAAGAGGTCTCGCCTGGTGTCTATGAGGGATACTGGACAGCAGTTTCTAGTGTAGTCGCAGATGGTGCTGAAATCGAGGTAATCGTGAGAGATGAGTTTGGTAACGAAGCTCGACAACTAGCTACAGGTAAGCTAATTATTAATGTTCAAGAAGATGATGGAAAACCTGGAAAAGGCAAACCAGGCAAACCAGGCAAACCTGGTAAGCCGGATAAACCAGGTAAGAATAAATAAGAATAAATAGTAGAAAGAAGGATGTGGTTTTTATCCACATCCTTCTTTTTTATAGTTAATTTAAGCAGATGTTCTCAATAACAATCATCGAATTTAATAGATAAAAAGCTTCATGCTGTCATATCTAAAGTCCTTCAGTCATAAACTTGTACAAATAATATGGACAAGGAATGATGTGAAAATATGAGTAATCGAGCAAACGAAATTAGAAGGCGGATTGAAAAAAGAAAGCGTGCGAGATACTCCACCTCTGTTACTCCCCGAAAAGCTACACCTCCCTTTTTAGCAAGTGATGAGGAACGATATGGAGGAAGTACATACTCATCTTATGATGGTGGACCAGGAGAAGGAGGGCATCCACTGTTTCGTAAGGAAGTTTTCCTTTTTAAAATATTGCTTTCTGCAATACTTGTATTATCAATCGGCATTATATTTAAAAACCAGTCCCCGAAATTCGAGAATGTGAGGCATTTTGTATCAAGTACGATGGAGACAGAATTTCAATTTGCTGCTGTCACTGAATGGTATAAAGATACTTTTGGTAGTCCGCTTGCATTGATCCCAGTCAATCAAAATAAAGAGGAAAGTAACACTGCAACTAAAGGTAAATATGCTATTCCCGCGGCCGGAAAAGTGACCGAAACCTTTGAAGCGAACGGTCAAGGAGTTATTGTTGAAACAGATAGCAAGGTTGTAGAATCTATGAATTCAGGTTATGTAAAAGAGGTTTCTGTTAAGGGAGAACTCGGAAAAACAGTAGTCATCAAGCATAGTGATGGGTCCGAAACCTGGTATGGAAATTTAGGTTCAGTTGATGTCAAACTTTATGATTATGTGGAAAAAGGGCAGGAAGTTGGAAAGGTTGAAGAACCAGAGGGTGACAAAAAAGGATCCTATTATTTTGCAATAAAGCAAGGTGAAACATTTATTGATCCGATACAGGTGATAAAATTTGAATAAATATGTAAAACTCCTTAGAAAAATTGAAATACATCCATTGCTTTGGCTCATCGTTGGAGTGGCAGTCATTACCGCACATTTCAGAGAGTTATTGATGTTATTTTTTATCATATTGGTCCATGAAATGGGACATGCTGCTTGTGCCCATTTTTTTTCATGGAGAATTAAAAAGATACAGCTCCTCCCATTTGGGGGTGTGGCGGAGATGGATGAGCACGGAAATCGTCCCTTGAGGGAGGAACTCCTTGTTATAGTAGCAGGACCTATTCAGAATATTTGGATGGTGGCACTTGCCTATTTTTTAACACTTGGTTCTGTTATTTCTGAAAAAACCTTTGACCTCTTTTTATATCATAATGTGGTCCTCTTTTTCTTTAACCTCCTTCCAATATGGCCACTAGATGGAGGGAAACTTTTATATTTGTTTTTCTCATATAGACATTCCTTTTTTGAAGCCCATAAACGAATGCTTTTTGTATCAAGCATAGTTGCGTTGATCATTTTAATGGGGATGGTCGTCTATAGTCCTACCAATCTTAATTTCTGGGTCATCCTTTCCTTTCTTTTCTTTTCGATAGTAATGGAGTGGAGGAAGCGGCACTACGTGTTTATGAGATTCTTGCTGGAGCGTTATTATGGAAAGCAGGATACTTTTACAAAATTAAAGCCATTGGTAGTAGATGAATCAGAGATGGTTTATACAGTTCTATCCATGTTTCAACGGGGATGCAAGCATCCGATTGTGATCCAAAAGGATGGAGAAAACCAAAGCCCCCTTGATGAAAATGAGCTTTTACATGCTTATTTTAATGATAAAAAGATTACTCAACCGGTTGGTGAGCTTCTCTACTTGTATTGACGTTACTAGTTAGGTTACATTAAAAAAGAAAGTGTAACGTTAAAGCGAGGAATAAAGGTTTGAAAACAATTATTATAAATGCAAAAACAAGTGAAAAGCGTGTCGCAGTGCTTGAGGAAAATAAAGTTTTAGAACTAAATATCCAGCAACCGAAACATAAAGAAATTGTCGGGAATATTTATAAGGGGCGAGTGATTGATGTTCTTCCAGGAATGCAGGCTGCTTTTGTTGATATTGGTATAGGTCGAAACGGTTATATTGGGAGAGATCAGCTTGTATCCTACCATCGATCACCACCGAGTCAAAAGGAAAAGAACATATCCCATTTTGTTAGACAAGGTGAGGAAATCATTGTCCAGGTAACGAAAGAAGGGGGAGACAGGAAAGGACCTAAATTAACTAGTCTAATTGAATTTCCTGGAGCTTCCCTTGTCTATTTACCGTTTGGAAATTATGTGGCTGTCTCTAGGAAAATGAAAGAGGAGGAAGAAAGGGATAGATGGCGGAGATTTGGACAAGCAAATCTTCAGAACGAAGAGGGGCTCATTGTTCGAACAGCATGTGAAAATCAAGATGAAGTAAAAATTTTGAAAGAGCTCGAATTTGGGCGAAGTCGTTATCAATCATTGCAAAAACAACAAAAACAATTGAAAGCGCCAGGCCTATTATTTGATGCGAATAATCTTGTTGATAAAATTATACTGGAGTATCGGCTTGAAACGATTAAAGAAATAGTGATTGATGATACACAAACGTTTCGACAGTTAAAGGAACAGCTAGGTGAAGAAAAAGTCTCTTATTATCGTGGGAAAGAAAATATTTTTTCTTACTATGGGATCGAGAAAGAAATTGAACGAGGTCTAAAATCTATTGTGTGGCTTGACAATGGAGCTTATTTGTTAATTGAGCAAACTGAAGCTTTAACAATTATTGACGTAAACACCGGTAAATTTCAAGGAAAAGAAAATTTGCGAGATACCGTGCTAAAAGCAAATTTTGCTGCAGCAAAAGAAATTGCCTATCAATTAATGCTACGTGATATTAGCGGGATTATCTTAATTGACTTTATTGATATGAAGATAAATGATGACCGTCAAAAAGTAATCCAAGCTTTACGCTCTGTATCAAAGAAAGACCGAAATCGAGTGACAGTTCATGGCTTTACATCACTTGGTATTTTAGAAATCACTCGAAAGAAAACAAGAAATGATCTTTCTGCTATTTTACAGACGAATTGTCCAACTTGTACTGGTACCGGTCGGATTGATTCTCCTGAAACGGTTGTCTTTAAGCTTGAGAGAGAACTATGGGAACATCAAGGAATGGACCATGATGCTGTCTGGATTGAAGCGACGGAAGAAGTGAAACATGTGTTTCTTGGAGAACATCATGAACATAAGAAACGATTAGAAGAAGCATTGTCTATTAAGATGTACATAACCGAACTTGTTTCATCACGACATGATTACAAGATTAGACAAATAGGTAGCAATGACGAAATAAAGGCAAGGATAAATCAGTTAACCTGATTCGATATTGATATTTAATATTGACTCTACTTTGGCTTTGTGATAATATTTTCATGTTATTGTTTGTAGCACCCATTGCTACAACCGCACATTCCAGGTATTTAAGTTTCCTTAGATGGAGCGCCTGTGTAGTGGCGAGTCTTAGTCCAAACTATTAGGAGGTGCAAGTATGTACGCAATTATTGAAACTGGCGGTAAGCAAATCAAAGTTCAAGAAGGCCAAGAAATCTATGTTGAAAAGCTTGACATAGAACAAGGTGGAACAGTAACATTTGACAAGGTATTATTCGTAGGTGGCGAAAACGTGAAAGTTGGTAGCCCAACTGTTGAAGGTGCAACTGTTACAGCTAAAGTTGAAAAGCAAGGTCGCGCTAAGAAGATCATTGTTTTCAAATATAAGGCTAAAAAGAACTACCGTAAAAAACAAGGTCATCGTCAACCTTACACTAAAGTTGTAATCGAAAAAATCAACGCATAAGGCTTTCTATCATGATAAAGGTAACTATTAATCGTAATAGTACTGGTAGAATAGACTCATTCACAATGAGTGGACATGCCGAATATGATGTTCCTGGTAAGGATATCGTTTGTGCAGGTGCCTCAGCGGTTGCTTTCGGTACCATTAATTCCATATATGCTCTATGTAAAGTAGAGCCTGTATTGGAGCAAGAAAAAAATGGTTTCCTCCGCTGTCAGATTCCTCCACTTAAGGATGAGACAATTGAGGAAAAAGTACAGCTTCTTCTAGAAGGAATGCTTGTATCCTTACAAACGATTGAACTTGATTATGGACAATATATGAAAATTCAATCATAAAAACTTCATCTATAGGAGGTGGAACAAATGTTCGTAAGATTAGACCTTCAATTCTTCGCTTCTAAAAAAGGGGTAGGTAGTACAAAGAACGGTCGTGATTCAATCGCGAAACGTCTTGGTGCAAAACGTGCTGATGGTCAATTCGTTACTGGTGGATCTATTTTATACCGTCAACGCGGTACTAAAATTTACCCAGGAGTAAACGTTGGCCGTGGTGGTGACGACACTCTATTCGCAAAAGTTGACGGAGTTGTTAAATTTGAGCGTTTAGGCCGTGACCGCAAACAAGTAAGTGTATACCCAGATGCGCAAGAAGCGTAATCGTTGCACATAAAACTCTAACCACATGGTTAGAGTTTTTATTTTTATGAACAATCGTACGTTTAGAATGTAGTGTTATTTTTCAAGGTTTGGTATAATTTTTAGACAAGATTCGAAATCACAAATGTTGTTTGAATGACATTTGAATTTTAGGGGAAATGACATGAATAAAAATTGGAATACAATTGATGTTTTAAAACATACACGTCACGATTGGTTAAATAAAATTCAATTGATTAAAGGGAATATCTCACTTAACAAACTTGAACGGGTTAAGACCATTATCGAAGAGATTGTAATAGATGCTCAAAATGAAACGCATCTTACAAATTTACAAATTCCAACCTTTGCTGCACTTATCATGACTTTTAATTGGGAACCTCATAAATATCAATTAGACTATGATCTGATCGGTGATATTCGAAACCTATCGAACCACGATAAAAATTTAGCTGAATGGACCACACAATTTTTTACCATGCTTGAAGAAGCAGTAGACGAGCGAGGAGAAAATCATTTATCGCTCACAATAGACTGTTCAACAGAGGAAACTCGATTCTTTTTCGATTTTAGTGGAATACTAAAAAACAAGGATAATCTAACAAATTGGCTAACAACAGTGAGCCAATCTGAACAATTCCCGAAACTAATGGAATACAAAGTACATAATAACGAAGTAAGTCTAACAATACATATTGCATAAAATTTAAAGTGCATAATAACCGGAGGTAAGACATGTTTGTTGATCAAGTCAAAGTGTATGTAAAAGGTGGTGACGGTGGCAATGGAATGGTTGCATACCGTCGTGAAAAGTATGTTCCAATGGGAGGACCAGCAGGTGGAGACGGCGGAAAAGGTGCTGACGTCATTTTCGAGGTAGAAGAAGGACTTAGAACCTTGATGGATTTCCGTTATCAACGGCATTTTAAGGCAAAACGTGGCGAACACGGAATGTCTAAAAACCAGCACGGAAAAAATGCAGATCCGATGATTGTAAAGGTTCCACCTGGAACCGTCGTAACAGATGATGATACAGGTGTGGTCATTGCGGATTTAACTCAACATGGTCAAAGAGCAGTCATTGCGAAAGGTGGTCGCGGCGGAAGAGGGAACTCTCGATTTGCGACGCCTGCCAACCCAGCGCCAGAAATAGCTGAGAATGGTGAGCCTGGACAGGAGCGATATGTAAGACTTGAACTAAAAGTGTTGGCCGATGTTGGTCTAGTTGGATTTCCAAGTGTTGGGAAGTCAACCCTGTTATCTGTTGTGTCAGCAGCTAAACCAAAAATTGCTGAATACCATTTTACTACGATTGTGCCAAATCTTGGAGTGGTAGAAACAGAAGATGGTCGTAGCTTTGTGATGGCTGATCTTCCAGGTCTAATTGAAGGTGCACACCAAGGTGTTGGCCTTGGGCATCAGTTCTTACGGCATATTGAACGAACAAGAGTCATCGTTCATGTCATTGATATGTCTGCAATGAAAGGTCGAGATCCCTACGATGACTATTGCACAATCAATCAGGAATTAAAGGAATACAATCTTCGTTTAACTGAACGTCCGCAAATTATTGTTGCGAATAAAATGGATATCCCTGAGGCGGAAGAGAATTTAAAAGTATTTAAAGAGAAACTTCAGGAAGATGTGAAAATTTTTCCGATTTCTGCGGTTACGAGACAAGGTCTTCGTGATCTTCTATTTACCATTGCTGACTTACTTGAAAATACTCCAGAATTTCCGCTTGAGGTGGAGGAAGATACAGGTACGCATCGTGTAATGTATCGTCATGAGAAAGAAGAAGTGGATTTTGTCATTTCACGTGAAAGTGATGGCTCATTTGTCATTACTGGGGAACGAATTGAAAAACTCTTTAAAATGACAGATTTTACAAGGGATGAGTCAGTAAAACGATTTGCCCGCCAATTAAGGGGAATGGGAATCGACGATGCACTACGTGAAAAAGGTGCAAAACACGGGGATATCGTAAAATTACTCGAATATGAATTTGAATTTATAGAATAAATAGAAGGTAGTAGGGGGAGAAGCTTACATGGATGGCAAATTCTATCTTGTTCGTGAGGATGTTCTTCCAGAAGCGGTTCGAAAAACCTTAGACGCGAAGGAGCTATTAGACAGTGGGCAAGCACAGTCAATTGCAGAAGCTACACAAAAAGTAGACTTGAGCAGAAGTGCTTATTATAAATATAAAGACACTGTCTTTCCTTTTCACACAACGGTTAAAGAAAAAATTATTTCATTGTTTTTTCATCTTGAAGACCGATCTGGTACACTTTCACAACTGCTAAGAACGGTAGCAGACACCGGGTGTAATGTATTAACAATCCACCAAACAATTCCGCTAAGAGGAAAGGCGAATGTAACACTCTCGTTAAATACATCAGGCATGCATGGTGAAGTAACTGACCTCCTTGCTAAACTTCGAAAACTCGAATTCGTTGATAAAGTTGAAATTCTTGGAACGGGAGCATAGGGGGAGACTCAAGATGACAATTACGAATGTGGGATTTTTAGGTCCAAATGCAACATTCACAGCACAAGCGGTTTCGGCACTATTTCCAAGTCGAGATAACAAACCGTACCGTACAATTCCTGCATGTATTGATGCAGTGGAAAATGGAGAAGTCGATGTAGCCGTTGTTCCAATTGAAAATACAATTGAAGGAACTGTAAATTTAACAATAGACTATTTAATTCATGAAAAACAATTGAAAATTGTGGGTGAAGTGATCATCCCGATCAAGCAACATTTAATGGTCCACCCTGAGAATTCAAACGATTGGGAAAGAATCGATGGGATATATTCACATCCACATGCGATCGCACAATGCCATAAATTTTTATATAATAGCTTTCCGAATATACAGCCTATTGAAGCTAGTTCGACAGGTGCAGCAGCAAAATTTGTTGGAGAACATCCAAATCAAAAATTAGCAGCGATCGCTAACTCATTTGCAGCCGAGGAATATGGGTTAACGATTGTTAGACATGATATCCATGATTTTAACAACAACCATACTCGATTTGTTGTCCTTCATAAAGAGATGCTAGACCTAGATATTAAAAGAGACAATACAGGAAATAAAACCACCTTAATGGTTACATTACCATCAGACCAGGCTGGAGCCTTGCATCAAGTATTATCCGTATTTGCATGGAGAAAATTAAATTTATCAAAAATTGAATCAAGACCTATGAAAACAGGACTTGGTAATTACTTCTTTTTAATCGACATTGAACAAAAAATGGATGATATTTTAATCCCAAGTGCCATTGCTGAATTAGAGGCTCTGGGAAGTGGTGTCACCGTGTTAGGAAGCTACCCATATTATCGAATTTAAGACTTGACCATTGGTTGAGTCTTAATTTTTTTACAGCAAGGGAAGTATCATTGCTGCACATAATTTTTGAAGCCTACGCATAAGTTGTGATGAGAAATAGTGGCAATTTGCCTATTTTGTCATAGTATGTATTGACTTATGTATAGGAGGGGAAAATCGCGTGAAGATCCATATCGTTCAAAAAGGCGACACTTTATGGGAAATTGCAAAAAAATATGGAGTCGACTTTAATGAACTAAAAGCTGTTAATACCCAGTTAAGCAATCCGGATATGATTATGCCAGGCATGAAAATTAAAGTACCTACAGGAACTGTACATGTAAAAAAAGAAGCACAAATTGGTGGAGTTAAAGAAAAGGAAGCTCAAATTCATGTAGCACCTAAAAAAGAAGCCCAAATTCAGCACCCATTTGCTAATATTACTCCCCAACCATTTCCAGTGATGGAAATAGAGGAAGAAGAAGAGGAGGTAAAAGGAGTGGAAACTGGACCGTATATTCCTCAAATGCCACAGATGCCCGTAATGCCACAGATGCCAGTAGCACCGCCACCACAACCTGTTATGCCACAGATGCCGCAATATCAGCCACTAGAAATTGATATCAATAATTATAATTTGATGCAACAAATGACAACGGCACCACAGAATGTTTTACCAGGGATGTTTGCACCTGAAGAAGAATTAGAGGAGGATTTCGAAGCTCAAATGCCACAGATGCCAGTAATGCCACAAATGCAACAAATGCCGGTACAACAGCCTGCAATGTTCAATAATTGTGTGCCCATGACACCGGTAATGCCAGGTTCTGGTTTTAACTATTATCCCGGGTTTCAGGGAGGCTTTCCGCCGCCACAGGGACCATTTAACCCAATGGGTGGATTCCCGCGAACAGAGGGTGTAAAAGAGGAAGTAAAAGAAGAAATGGCACCTGTACCAATGCCACCTGTTCAAATGCCAGTACAACATCCATTCGAAATTGATATTAATAACTTTAATATCATGCAAGCGCAAATGCCCCAAATGATTGGAGGGGTAGAAGAGGAAATGGAAGAATTACCTGAAATGCCGCAGATGATGCCACAAATGGCACCAATGCAAGCACCGCCGTTCCCAATGGGTCCTTGCGTACCAGTTACACCTGTAATGCCAGGTTCTGGTTTTAATGGAGGATTCCCAGGCGTGGGAGCAATGCCGTACGGACCTGGAATGCCAATGCAAGCTGCACCTCAAGCAGTAAGTCCAGCAATGAGTAATTATCCATACCCAGCACCCGGTTTTGCTGGTCCAATGAATCCACAAATGATGCCATCACAATATAATCAAAGAGATTGTGGTTGTGGTGGACCGAAGCAGCCGTTCGTAGGACCGTTTCCACAACAAGGCTTCCCAATGGGGCAACCTGGTTTTCAAGGGCAATTTCCACAACAAGGCTTCCCAATGGGGCAACCAGGATTTCAAGGACCGTTCCAACCACCGTTGCAAGGTGGATTCCCTGGATATCAAGGCGCGCCTTATGGCATGAATCCAAACCAACAATCGGCATTCAACCCAATGTTTAACATGCCTGATGTCGATGATGACTTAGAAGATTAATCAATTAAATAATTTGTAAGGGCGAATAAAAAATTCGTCCTTTTATTTTTTGTTGTGGATATCAAAAAATGTTTGAGAAAAAATAGAAAAACATCAAAAATAAGTGCCCAGAATCTTTATACCCTGCAAATAAGTAACAGAAATAATCCCCCTCTAATTAGCCAAGCTAAAAGATGAACATAAAAAAATGTTCAAAAGGTCAAAGGGGGTTATTGTATTGAGGAAAATACTCTATTCAGTTTCAACTGCAGCATTATTGCTTGGGGGTCTGACGGCTTGTAATACTGATCAAGGGGCAGCGCCGAATAAGGATTATAATGATAACGCAAGACCAATTGGGTATTACTCAAACGAAAATGATCGTGACCGAAATGACCGCAACGGAAATGGATATCGTCTTCGCGACAACGATGGTCCATTAACAGAGATAATGGACCGTAATGGCAACAATTTCAACAGGAACGATCGCACCGGTGTAATGAACAACAGAAACGACAGAAATAAGAGAACCGGTGTAATGAACAACAGAAACGATAGAAATAAGAGAACCGGTATCATGAACAACCGAACAGACGGAAATAACGGAATGGGTGTTTACAACAACGATAAAACAATGAAAAACCGTCCTGGAATTATGAACTATCGCGATGAACAGCGCCGAAACGGCATTATGAATCATCGTGACGGACGTACAATAAACCCTTTTAATGACGGTAACCCAAATACAATAGGTTATAATAAACATGGATATGCTGACCGCAATTACCACAGCCATCTCAATGACACTAACCATAAGGTACAAACCTATGGATATTACAGCGACAAAGGAAATTTAGTTCGTAAAATTTCCGACCGTGCTGCCAAGGTTAAAAATGTCAAAGATGCTCGTGTAATCGTAACAGACGATAATGTATTAGTTGCAGTGGATACAAATGATAATAACAACCGCAATAATGTCCAAAATGCGGTGGAAAAAGCTGTTGCACCATTAGCAGGTAATCGAAATATCAATGTTGTGACAGATGAAGGTACTTTTACCCGAGTTCGTGACATCGATAATGACATTCGCAATGGAAACAGACGCGAAACCATCGATGCAGATATAAAAGACCTTTTTAACAACATTGGCAATACGATTAAAGCACCATTTACAAATGATAATAGAGGTTAATCATAAGCAGTATCTGGGATGTCCTTTGGGGCATTCCTTTTTTAATGAAAAAGAAATTGGTGAAAATATTGGATAAACCTGTTAATTTTGGTCACACTAATGAGTGTAGGGCGGTCATTGTATTCAAAATAGTAAAGTTGTTGGCAACTAATTGTATGAGGTGATGCCAAAATGAGAACGATAGCAAAAGTGATCGTTTGTCTAGCAGTTGTATTCATATTGCCAAGCTTTTCAGGGAATGGTGCAGAATTAAACGAGAAAAATAAAGATACAGTTCAAGAGGTGAATGGCCCATTAGAAGTCACGGTCATTCTTGAACGCGTTTATGTGGACGGTGAGGTAAGCGAAGAAATTTTGAAAGAAACAATCCTATCGATGGAAGATTTTTGGGCTCAATACGAGGATTGGAACTTAGTTCACCAAGATGAAGAACAGGTTGTCTTCCAACAGCGTATAGATGATATTTCGCCATTACTTAAAACAAATGGCTATTTTGGTTTAACTGAAGATGGGATTTTATCTATTTTTAATGGGAAACCCGCTGAATCGGATAAGGTCATACAATCATTCTTTCAAATTGATGTAGAAAAGCTTGAAAGTTACCAACATGATTTATTAAAAAAAGGCATCAAGATTGGTTCTAAGGATGAATATATAAACGTAATTGAAACGTATAAAACATATACATCTTCCCCTTAATAAAAAGACACTTGAGAGACTAGGAAAGCTTCTAGTCTCTCTTTTATTTTAGTCTTTTTTTGATGAATATGATAAAATGATGTACAGCAAAGTAGGGGAGAGAAGACGTTTGATTGAATTTATTAAAGGGACGGTTGATTCTATCAATCCTGAATATATCGTAATTGAAAACAACGGAGTTGGATATCTCATTTATACACCCAATCCATTTGTTTTTAAAAGGGAAAGTCAGGAAACCGTTTATACATATCAGCATGTTAGAGAGGATATATTAGCTCTCTATGGCTTTAAGACACGTGAGGAACGTGCTTTATTTTTGAAGTTATTAAATGTGACAGGGATAGGTCCAAAAGGTGGGCTAGCAATTCTTGCATCTGGTGAACCGGAACAGGTCATTCGAGCGATTGAAAATGAAGATGAAAAATACCTAGTAAAGTTCCCAGGTGTCGGGAAAAAGACAGCTCGCCAAATCATTTTAGATTTAAAAGGAAAACTTCATGACCTGATGCCTTCCTTACATCCTGATTTATTTTCTGATGAGCATGAACTTGTGGCAGATATGAGTCATACAGAACTTGATGAAGCTGTAGAGGCTTTAAAAGTATTAGGCTATGCAGAGAGAGAAATCAATAAAGTCTTGCCAGAATTAAGAAAAGAAAAACTAACAACAGATCTATACATTAAAAAGGCTTTACAAAAGCTATTAAAATAAGGAGGTTGCTTGAATGGAGGACCGAATCGTTTCAGGTAGTACGAATTACGAAGAGTCAGCAATCGAGCAAAGCCTTAGACCCCAAACATTATCCCAATACATTGGACAAGAAAAGGTAAAATCAAATTTATCGATTTTTATTGAAGCAGCAAAAATGAGGCAAGAAACCTTGGACCATGTATTATTATATGGACCTCCAGGACTGGGGAAAACAACCCTCGCTACCATTATTGCAAACGAAATGGGCGTGAATATTCGTACAACCTCAGGTCCAGCGATTGAAAGACCGGGTGATTTAGCAGCCATATTAACAGCACTTGAACCAGGTGATGTTCTTTTTATTGATGAGATTCATCGCTTACAGCGCTCAATCGAGGAAGTTTTATATCCAGCAATGGAGGATTTTTGTTTAGATATTGTGATTGGAAAGGGAGCGGGGGCACGTTCTGTTCGGCTTGATTTGCCACCCTTTACGCTAGTAGGAGCAACCACAAGAGCTGGTTCTTTATCCGCACCACTCCGGGATCGATTCGGTGTGCTCAGTCGGCTCGAATATTACAATGAAAATCAGCTTGCTAATATCGTCACTAGGACAGCAGAATTATTAGAGGTGGAAATCGAAGCACAGGCCTCACATGAAATTGCCAGAAGGTCAAGAGGAACACCAAGGATTGCCAACCGCTTGCTAAGGCGGGTCAGAGATTTTGCACAGGTACGTGGTGACGGTACAATCACGACAAAAATGGCGGATACAGCTTTAGAATTACTTCAGGTTGACCGTTTAGGACTTGACCATATTGACCATAAATTACTTAAAGGAATCATTGAAAAGTTTCGTGGTGGTCCGGTTGGGTTGGAGACTATTTCAGCTACAATTGGAGAAGAGGCTCATACTATAGAAGATGTTTACGAGCCTTACCTTCTTCAAATTGGCTTCTTGCAACGAACACCACGTGGTCGAGCCGTAACAGAGCTTGTTTATCGACATTTTCAAATTGAGGTTCCAAAGGAGTAAACTTTAATCAAATGCGCCTTGGCGTATTTGTGCCCGATTTTTTAGGCCCACACGAGGTGGGTCACAAAGACGTTGCCACAGGAAGTGGCGTTCTTAGTCTTTGATCCTACGCGAGATACAGTGAAACTTCAATCTGTGGATGTATTTTTCCGCAGATTGTTAGTTGAACCAATCAGGCTTTTACTGGCAATTACCCTCAGCGAGGGTTTAGTGCCAGTTAATGCTGGAAAATTTCCTTTGAAAAATCGTGGCATCCGCCGGAGGCTTTTTAACTTTATTCAGTTAAGTTTCATCAATTAAAAATGGGTGCTATGGATATCTTTGTACCATCACTACTACATAAGGAGTGAATAAAGTTAAAATGGGCAAAATGCTTATGATAATGGGGATTTTACTTTTAGTGGTTGGGTTTGTCATGCACTTTATTGGAAAGTTGCCAGGCGATATTGTCGTAAAAAAAGGGAACACAACTTTTTACTTTCCCATTGTTACATCGATTGTAATTAGCATCATATTATCATTAATTTTTTACGTATTTAGTCGATTTCGTTAAAAGCTATTAGAAATAAGGTGAAAACATGAAAGTAGATTTATTTGACTTTGATTTACCAGAGGAATTAATTGCCCAAACACCATTAGAAAACCGAGAGGCTTCGCGCCTAATGGTAGTTGATAAGGAAACAGGTGAAATTACTCATACTCATTTTCGTTCCATCCTTTCATACCTCAATAAAGGGGATTGCTTGGTCTTAAACGATACACGTGTATTACCAGCAAGACTTTATGGCGTGAAAGAGGATACAGGCGCAAAAGTTGAGGTCCTATTATTAAAACAAAAAGATGGAGATACATGGGAGACACTTGTGAAGCCTGCAAAACGGGTGAAGGAAGGAACGGTGTTAACTTTTGGTGATGGTCGATTAAAAGCAACTTGCACAGACATCGGGGATCATGGTGGTAGGATGTTGGAATTCCACTATGAGGGAATTTTTTATGAAGTTTTGGATGCATTAGGAGAAATGCCTTTGCCACCCTATATTCATGAACAATTAGATGATAAAGAAAGATATCAAACCGTATATGCAAAGCATCGGGGCTCTGCTGCTGCACCAACAGCTGGACTTCATTTTACAGAAGAACTTCTCCAAGAAATTCGTGACAAGGGCGTACATACGGCATTTATAACCTTGCATGTTGGTTTAGGAACCTTTCGTCCGGTAAGCTCGGATACGATTGAAGATCATGACATGCATTCGGAATTTTACCAGATGACAGACGAAACCGCTAAATTATTAAATGATGTGAAGAAAAGTGGAGGAAAAATTATTTCTGTCGGAACTACCTCTACAAGAACACTTGAAACCATTGTGAAAAAACATGGGAAATTTGTAGAATCAAGTGGTTGGACAAGTATATTCATTTATCCTGGATATCAATATGAGGCGATTAATGGACTTATCACAAACTTCCATCTTCCAAAGTCTACACTTATCATGCTCGTTAGCGCGTTAGCAGGGCGCGAGAATATCCTTCATGCCTATAACGAAGCAGTAAAAGAACGCTACCGATTCTTTAGTTTCGGTGACGCAATGCTTATAAAATAAATTGTAATATCGGGTGGTGTCTTACCACTACCTTTGATAAAGGAGACAGTTATCAGTGACAGCAATAAGATATGAACATATTAAGACCTGTAAGCAAACCGGTGCAAGGCTTGGAATTGTGCATACACCACATGGTTCTTTTGAAACACCTGCCTTCATGCCAGTGGGAACTCTTGCAACGGTAAAAACAATGTCACCTGAAGACCTAAAAGAGATGGGCTCTGGCATTATTTTAAGTAATACCTATCATTTATGGTTAAGACCAGGCCATGACATCATTAAGGAAGCGGGTGGCTTGCATAAATTCATGAATTGGGATAGAGCGATCCTAACCGATTCCGGAGGCTTCCAAGTATTTAGTTTGAGTCAATTTCGTGAAATTAAGGAAGAAGGTGTCCATTTCCGAAATCACTTAAATGGTGATAAATTATTTTTATCTCCTGAAAAATCGATGGAAATTCAAAATGCACTCGGCTCAGATATTATGATGGCATTTGACGAATGCCCACCATATCCTGCTAGCTTTGAATACATGCAAAAATCTGTTGAACGTACGAGTCGTTGGGCAGAAAGATGTTTAAAAGCTCATAATCGCCCACAAGACCAAGGACTTTTTGGGATTGTCCAGGGTGGTGAATATGAAGAACTTCGTAAGCAAAGTGCAAGGGATTTGGTTTCCTTAGATTTTCCTGGTTATGCAGTCGGTGGATTATCAGTTGGTGAACCTAAAGATGTAATGAACAGAGTTCTTGAATTTACAACACCACTTTTACCAACTAATAAACCAAGATATTTAATGGGGGTTGGTTCACCAGATTCCCTAATTGATGGAGCAATCCGTGGCATTGATATGTTTGACTGTGTTCTGCCAACTAGAATCGCACGTAATGGAACACTTATGACGAGTGAAGGTCGATTAGTTGTGAAAAATGCAGAATATGCGCGTGATTTTAGGCCATTAGATGAAAATTGCGATTGCTATACATGTAAAAATTATAGTCGTGCTTATATTCGTCATTTAATTAAGACAAGTGAAACATTTGGAATTCGACTTACTACTTATCATAATCTTCATTTTCTGTTAAAATTAATGGAGCAAGTCAGACAAGCGATTCGTGAAGATCGTCTTGGTGACTTCCGTGAAGAATTTTTTGAGCGATATGGTTTCAATAAACCGAACGCGAAAAACTTCTAAAAAAATACAATAATAAAGAAATACATGGGAGGTGAAAAGAATGGAAGGTATTTTAGGAACAGTTGGTCCTTTAATTCTAATGTTTGCGATTTTCTATTTCTTGTTAATTCGTCCACAGCAAAAACGTCAAAAAGCTACTGTCCAAATGCAGTCTAACCTTGCAAAAGGTGATAAAGTAGTTACCGTTGGTGGTTTACATGGAATTATTGATTCAATCGATGAAAATAAGGTAGTCATTAAATCAGGTAATGCGAATCTTACATACGATAAGCAAGCAGTTCGTGATGTCATTAGGGACTAATTGAAATGAAAAAAGAGCGTCAATGGCGCTCTTTTTTTAGTTTCACCTATTAAGCATCTCTTCTCGATGGGGAGGTCATATTTACCCCAAAAATACCACCGATGGCAGCTGCCGCTAAAAAGCCAGCATGGTACATCGTTTGCTCTACTGTGAAAGTAGTATCATAGCCTAAGAATTGTACGATAAACACAATAATGGAATATAAAACCCCTGTTCCTCCACCAATTAGCCAACCTTTTTCCTTTCCTTTTCCCCCTGATACAAAACCTCCAATAAAAAGCGCAAGGAAGGAAGCACCTAAAATCACCCAAGACATGGATGATTCTTGAAGTGAAGTAAATCGCAGTAATAGTGAAATAAGTAAACTAGATACAATAACAATTACAAAAATTGCCACTACTCCATAAACCATTGCAACACTCATTTTTCTCATTCCGTTTCTCTCCCCCTCTTTTTCCTACAGGATTCCCTTAGTACGAGCATATTCGTGTCCATAATAAATTAGAATAAAAAGTACAAACTTTTCTTGTCCACCAATGCAGCAATGGAAAAACTTATGAAAAAACTTTTTCTTCAAGTTGTGCAAACTAAAATATACCATGCTTTTTAATCATTTCTCATAGGAGAGGAGGGTTTCACTTGGAGGAATACCTCGTCATTATGGGGAGGACTGTCATACTTTATGTGATTATTCTTTTGATTTTTCGATTGATGGGTAAGCGTGAAATAGGTGAACTTAGTCTATTGGATTTAATTGTATCGATGATGATTGCGGAAATGGCTGTTATTGCCATTGAATCCCCAAAAGATCCAATACTGCATTCCGTGATACCGATGGCATTATTAATGGTGGTCCAATACACACTCGCGCTCCTTTCATTAAAAAGTAAAAAAATAAGAGAAATCATTGATGGTAAACCTACTGTGATTATTAATAAGGGAAAAATCGATGAATATGCCATGAGAAAGCAACGATATAATCTAGATGACTTATTGATGCAGCTACGAGAAAAAGATGTAAAAAACTTAGCAGATGTGGAGTTTGCCATATTAGAATCTTCAGGTGATTTGTCTGTTTTAACTAAAAGTCAAAACCGATCCCGAACAACTGATTATTCAATTGATTTACCCCTCATCCTTGATGGCCAAATTCAGAATGGACATTTAAATCAAATCAATAAATCGGAACGTTGGCTGCGCTCTGAAATGAAGAAGCTTGGGCATGCCGATATTAAGAAAATCTCCTATTGTAGCTATCATCATGGGAAACTACATGTAGATATCAAGGACGAAAAAAGGTAACCAAATCGGCTACCTTTTCGTCTCTTATAACAGCAATGCAAGTTTTGGACCAATGAATGGTATTCTCTTCACTTCCTCCTTTGTTAACAGCTTAAATACAAACAGGAATACGATATAAATGAATGATGTTACGGTGATTGCTACGAGTGTTCGGGTAGCAATGGAGCTATCTGTAAGAAATAGTTGATAAAAATAGTGACCACCAACCCCAGCCAAGACCATTGTAATACCACTTTTAAGATAATCTCGAATATAGAAGCTATAGGAAATCACTTTCACGATCGTGGAAAAATGAAGCAAGGTAACGAGCATCATCCCGATGACAATGGCAAGCGCAGCCCCCATGATCCCAAGAGAAGGTCTTGTAGCAAGAACAAAGATAGCAGCAGTTTTAATGATATTACCAATAAAACTGTTAATCATCGCAGCCTTTGCTAAATCAAGTGCCTGCAGTGTTGCTTGAAGAGGACCTTGAAAATAATAAAAGATAAAAAACGGTGCCATTACCTGAATATAGATAGCTGAATTGCTATTTCCATACATTAGTTCCATAACAGGTGAAGCGAACACATATAAAACGACGATGGCTAACCCACCTGACACTAGTGATAAACGTAACGCCTGTTTAAGACGGTATTCTATTAATAATGTTTGTTTTTTAGCTGCGGCTTCACTAATTGAAGGAACAAGAGCTGTTGACAAGGAAGTTGTGATAAAAGATGGAAGCATGAGCAATGGTAAAGCAAAACCCGTTAACTCTCCATATTGCCTTGTTGCTAGATGAGTGACCACACCAGCTATTGCTAAACTTTGTGCCACAACAATCGGTTCAAAAAACCACGAGATGGATCCAATTAATCTGCTTCCCAATGTCGGTACTGCGATCCGTGTTAAGTCATGAAAGGTTTCTTTCCCGTGTTTAGCCGATTTGAAAAAGTTTTTTCGAATTCGAATCCGTTTTTTTATTTTAAACATAAAAAATAAATAGATTAATGACATTAATTCTCCAATAACAGCTGAAAGCATTGCACCTGCTGCGGCATATTCAATTCCCATTGGAAGAAATGCTTTCGTGAATACATACACTAGTGTAATTCTGACAACTTGTTCAATGACTTGTGAATAGGCAGGCGGCTTCATATTTTGACGCCCCTGGAAATAGCCACGAAGAACAGACGAAATGGCCACAATTGGAACAATTGGTGAAATGGCTAATAATGGATAGTAGGTCCTTTGATCAGTAAGTAAAGTCTCTGATAAAAGCGGTGCAAGAAAAATCATCAATGGTGTAAAAATAATACTTAATGTACCTGTTATTGAAAGAGAGACCACTAGAATTTTTTTGATTCTTCTTTTATCACCCTGTGCCTCGGCTTCAGCTACCAACTTTGAAATGGCTACTGGCAGTCCCATCTGGGTTAAGGTAATGGTAAGGACAAACGTGGGGATTGCCATCATATAAAGCCCCACACCTTCTTCGCCAATGAGCCTGGCAACAACAATTCTATTTATAAATCCTAATATTCTTGTGATGAGTCCTGCGATAATTAAAATTAATGTTCCTTTAAGGAATGTTTGCTTTGACAATTCATTTTCCCTACCTTCTCAAAAAAGGTGATATCATTTACAATTAACTATATGCAAGGTATGTGGCCAAGCATGACAAGTATTCGTAAATTGGGAGAGATGACGAGTGAACCAAGCAGAGACTCACATGTATGACAGGTTTCGTGAAACAGTTCGTCCATTTTTAAAAAGTAAGTTAGAGGAATTCGAACTGTACGGATATGACAGTGTGAAAGAGGAAGAACTTTGGGAGTTCTTAAAAAACAAAAAATGGAGAAAAGAAAAAGAAGAGAAGCTTTTATATCAAATTGCGAGTGATATTTTATCTGTTAAAGTTGGAGAATATATGAATTATGCAACTGTAGAAGCTTTTAAAGGGCCAAATTGGTTTGAAGGTGAAGGAAAAGACGTACTAGAAAAATTACTCTAATTTTAGTAAATATAAAATATTATTGATGTGGCTCATCAAATAAGAAAAGCTGCAATTGACATGAAAATCGCATTGTTTCATAATTGTGATGGAGGGCTTAAAGGACAAGTTATGTTTTTTAAGCTGTTATAAAGGAGGATCTACATACTTATGGTTAAAAAAGGCCGCATCGTGGTGTTCTTTGTATTGGTACTTCTCTTTGGTGCCTTAATCGGAGTTACTGGTACAGATACCGCAAAAAACATCAAATTGGGACTCGATCTTCAAGGTGGTTTTGAAATTCTTTATGAGGTAAAGCCAGCGAAGGAAGGCGATGTCATTGACAGAGAAGCCCTAGTAAGTACGGTAAATGCATTAAATAACCGTGTTAACGTGCTAGGGGTAAATGAGCCTAATATTCAAATTGAAGGTAAAGATCGCGTTCGTGTGCAATTAGCGGGTGTAGAAGACCAGGAAAAGGTTCGTGAAATTCTATCAACCCAAGCTAAACTTACATTTCGAGATGTGAACGATAACGTCTTATTGGACGGTTCTCAACTAGCCCAAAATGGTGCTAAACAATCATTTGATGAAATGGGTAGTCCAGCTGTTTCTTTAACAGTTAAAAACTCAGATGATCTAAAAAACGCTACACAAAAAGTTCTGGACTTGGCTCCGAACAATTTAATGGTCATTTGGTTAGACTTTGAAGAAGGTGTAGATTCCTTTGAAGCTGAGAGTAAAAAAACAAATCCAAAGTATCTTTCAGCTGCCGGCGTTGACCAAGTATTCAACACGAAAACGGTATCAATCGAAGGTGGTAACTTTACAGTTGAATCTGCAAAAGAACTCGCTTCCTTGTTAAACGCAGGAGCACTTCCTGTTGATTTGGAAGAAATTTATTCAACTTCAGTAGGAGCAAAATTTGGTGAGCAGGCGTTAGATAAAACCGTTTTCGCAGGAGCAATTGGTATTTTCTTAGTGCTATTATTCATGCTTGTATTTTACCGCTTCCCTGGTTTAATTGCTGCCATTACTTTAAGTATTTTTGTTTATTTAAACTTATTGGTGTTTGACTGGATGAATGCAGTTCTTACATTACCAGGTATAGCAGCCCTAATCCTAGGGGTAGGTATGGCAGTCGATGCCAACATTATTACCTATGAAAGAATCAAGGAAGAGATAAGGTCCGGGAAGTCCATCTTGTCGGCATATCGTACTGGTAATAAAAACTCATTTTTAACTATCTTTGATGCAAACATTACAACTATATTAGCTGGCGTGGTTTTATTTGTTTTTGGTAACAGTGCCGTAAAAGGCTTTGCTACAATGTTAATCGTGAGTATTTTATTAAGCTTCTTAACAGCGGTATATGGTAGTAGACTTTTGTTAGGTCTTTGGGTTAATAGTAAATTTTTAAATAAAAAACCAAGTTGGTTTGGTGTTAAGCAAAGTCAGATTCGAAATCTTGCAGATGCCGATGAAGAAGGAAATTACCCAACTAAATTTGATCGCTTTGATTTTGCAAAGCATAAGAATAAATTTTTTATTGCATCCGGCATTATGGTCATTGCGGGAATAGCAGTATTAGCAATCTTTAGGCTAAACCTTGGAATTGATTTTGTTGCTGGTACTCGTATGGAGGTACTTAGTGACCATCCGATCTCCCAAGAGGAATTTAAAGATGAGCTAAGTAAGCTAAATCTAGAAGCTAAAGAAATCGTTATTTCTGGGGATAATAAAGACATTGGGGTTGCTCGATTTGCAGACGAACTTTCAAAAGATGAAGTCAACAAAGTTAAAGCGCATTTCCATGACCTCTATGGAGCAGACCCTAATGTAAGTACAGTCTCTCCTACAGTTGGAAAAGAATTGGCACGTAACGCCTTTTTAGCAAGCTTAATCGCGATGGCTGGTATTATCATCTATGTGGCATTCCGCTTCGAATGGCTAATGGGGCTTGCTGCGATTGTGGCATTATTCCATGATGCATTATTTATGATTGTCATCTTTAGTGTCACAAGACTTGAGGTAGACGTTACCTTTATCGCAGCAATCTTAACGATTATTGGTTACTCAATTAACGATACCATTGTAACCTTTGATAGAATTCGTGAACTATTGAAGAAGAAAAAACGTGTTAAAACCTATGAAGATTTAGCAAGTGTTGTGAATAGTGGATTAAGACAAACATTAGGACGCTCGGTTAATACCGCAATTACGGTCATCTTTACAAGTGTTGCGTTATTACTTTTAGGTGGACAAGCAATCACAAACTTCTCGTTTGCGTTAACAGTTGGTTTAGTGGCTGGTATGTATTCATCTATTTTTATTGCAGCACAGCTTTGGTTAGTTTGGAAAACAAAGCAAATCACAAAAAAACGTCCTGTGAAAACCGAGACAGAACCACAGGTGTAATTGAGTAAAGCCGTGAATATTCACGGCTTTTTAATTTTTTTATACATGATGAGTTATTTTAGTTTTGGTTAGACTAAAAAACATGTGTAGAATTTCTAAATGGGTAAATGATGTGGGGAGGCTGAGGGTTTATTGAAGGAGAAAGATCGCTTTAAACAAGCAGAAAAAGCCATTATCATCGGTGTAGTGGGGAATATTATACTAGCTATTATTAAATGGGTCATTGGGGTTCAATCCAATAGCCGGGCGCTTATTGCTGACGCTGTTCACTCAGCATCCGATGTAGCAGGTTCAGTGGCAGTATACATCGGAGTGAGAGCTGCTAAAAGACCACCAGATGAAGATCATCCGTATGGGCATGGGAAAGCTGAATCAGTTTCCGCTATCATTGTGGCGGTACTGCTCGCACTCGTTGGTTTTGAAATCGGGAAAGCTTCTATCGAGGCATTTTTTAAGCCGATTGAGGTACCTAAAACGATGGCTATTTACGCGGTCCTATTTTCAATCATTATTAAAGAAATCATGTTTCGGTATAAATACAATCTTGGAAAAAAGATTAAGAGTGATGCACTTATTATTAATGCCTATGATGATCGTTCCGATGTATTTGCATCGATTGCAACCCTTGTGGGAATCGTAGGAGCTATCCTAGGTGGATATCTAGGGCTGGATTGGCTTGTGTATGCTGATCCTGTTGCGGGCCTGGTTGTGGCGGTTCTTATCGTGAAAATGGCATGGGAATTCGGAACGGAAGCCATACATAATACATTGGACCATGTACTAAATGATGAAGATACGAAAGAATTTAGAAAGCTTGTCATGTCTGTTCCAGAAGTGAAAAAAATTACAGAACTTCATGCGCGTGAACATGGGCATTATGTAATTGTTGATTTGAAAATTTCTGTTGACCCGTATATGACGGTGGAAGAAGGTCATAAAGTCGGTAAAAAAGTAAAAGCAAAGCTAATGGAATATGCGCAAGTACAAAATGTGTTTGTCCATATTAATCCATACTCCGACGATGATTAACGCAACTTTAGGTAAATGTCAATCATTGTAACGCACATTAAGCTCCTGTATAATAGTGTGGTTAAGGGGTGAAGCTTTTGTTACAATCTAAAACTCGTTGGAAAGTAAATGAATACAACCAGATAGACACAAATCTACTAGTTAAAGAACTGCAGGTTACACCTCTAGTAGCATCCCTGCTTGTGAATAGAGGGCTCACAACCATCGAATCAGCTCGTGAATTTTTAGAACCAGAACAACTTGATTTCCATGACCCATTTTTACTAGATCAAATGGATATTGCAATTGAGAGAATGATGAAAGCCATTGAAAATGGGGAACGAATCCTAGTGTTTGGTGATTATGATGCCGATGGTGTTAGCAGTACGACCGTTATGGTTACTTCTTTAAAAGAAAAAGGTGCGCTTGTTGATTTTTATATACCAAATCGTTTCACTGAAGGCTATGGACCGAATGAAGCGGCTTTTCGATGGGCAAAATCAGAAGGATTTTCGCTAATTATTACCGTAGATACGGGAATTTCAGCCATCCATGAAGCCGAGGTTGCTAAAGAAATAGGAATTGATTTAATTATTACAGATCACCATGAAGTTGGTCCTGAACTACCAGTTGCGACAGCCATTATTCACCCGAAAAAACCAAATAGTCAGTATCCGTTTAAAGAATTGGCAGGGGTCGGGGTTGCTTTTAAAGTGGCACATGCTTTACGGGGTGAAGTCCCTATCGATTTATTGGATGTCGCAGTAATTGGGACAATTGCTGACTTAGTTCCCTTACATGGAGAAAATCGTCTCCTCGCAAAAAAGGGCATAAGAGCTTTACAAAATACCGAGAGACCAGGATTAAAGGCATTATTAAAAAAAGCAAAAATCGAAAACAATGATATATCTGAGGAAACAGTTGGATTTGCAATTGGACCAAGGATAAATGCAGTTGGTCGTCTGCAATCAGCTGATCCTGCAGTTGATTTATTAATGACAAATGATCCTGAGGAAGCCTTATATATTGCCGATGAAATTGATGAACTAAATAAAGAAAGACAACAATTGGTTAATCAAATGACACAAGAAGCTATTCGGGAGGTTGAAGAAAATTATCCGCCTGCTTCAAATTCTGTATTAGTCATCGCAAGAGAAGGGTGGAACTCTGGTGTTATTGGAATTGTTGCTTCCAGATTAGTTGATCGTTTCTATCGGCCAACGATTGTTTTAAGCATTGATTCTGAAAAAGGATTGGCAAAGGGCTCTGCAAGAAGTATTGCAGGCTTTAATCTTTATGAAAGTCTATCGACATGTCGCGATATTTTACCGCATTTTGGCGGACATCCAATGGCTGCTGGAATGACTCTAAAAGTGGATGATGTAAATGACCTCAGGAATCGTCTGAATGTGATTGCGAATGAAGTATTATCACCAGAAGACTTTCAACCAGTTACAACCGTTGATGCAATTTGCAGTATTCAAGATATTTCGCTTGAATCTATTAATGAAATGAACAAATTAGCACCATATGGAATGGGAAATCCAAAACCAATCGTGCAAATTAATGATGTTGGGGTCAATACACTCCGACGTATTGGTGCCGATCAGAGCCATTTAAAAGTTGTTCTTCAGGATGAACCACATACATTAGATGGAATTGGTTTTGGGCTTGGATATACATGTGATGGAATTTCACCATTATCAAAGGTGTCAGTAATTGGTGAGCTATCTATTAATGAATGGAACAATAGCCGAAAGCCACAAATGATGCTTCAGGATATAGCTGTTAATGAATGGCAATTATTTGATATTCGGGGTATGCGTGATTTTTCTTCATATCTAAAAAAAATTAGGGATGACAATCTCCATTTAATTGCATTTTCGAAATTGACAATAGATAAACTACAACTATCAAATCTTGAATTTAGTATTGTCTCATCCCTTGAAGAAGCATCTAACCTTCAATTAGATTCAAAGCATGTTGTTCTTCTTGATTTACCTGAGGAAGCTGAATGGATTGAGGCTCTATTTGAGACAAGCTTTCCAAATCGCATTTATACCTTATTTTTCCATGAGCAGGATCATTTTTTCAGCACAATCCCAACGCGAGAGCATTTTAAATGGTTTTATGCATTTCTTGCAAAAAAAGGTCCGTTTGATATGAATCGCTATGCCCATGAGTTAGCAAAATATAGAGGATGGTCAACAGAAACAATTGATTTTATGTCACAGGTGTTTTTTGACTTAGATTTTGTTAAAATAAACAATGGATTTATTTCTTTATCAAATCAAGCTAAGAAAAGGGATTTGACTGAATCAAGAACATATCAATTGAAAGCTAGTAGAATTGAATTGGAAAAGCAATTATTGTATTCATCATATCAACAATTAAAGCATTGGTTTGATGCCATAAATAAAGGTTCGCATTCGCTTGAGGAGGCAATTAAATAATGGATTTAGAAAAATTTATCGAAATTGTGGATGACTATCCAAAGCCAGGAATCAAATTTAAAGATATTACACCATTAATGAATGACGGTGAGGCATATAAATATGCTACAGACCAGATCGTGAAATATGCTAGAGAAAAAGAAATTGATCTTGTCGTTGGACCAGAGGCTCGCGGCTTCATTATTGGTTGTCCTGTCGCATACTCACATGGTGTTGGCTTTGCTCCTGTTAGAAAAGAAGGAAAGCTGCCTAGAGACGTCATTAAAGTAGAATATGGGCTTGAGTATGGAAAAGATGTTCTAACCATTCATAAAGATGCAATTAAACCAGGTCAACGTGTATTAATCACAGATGATTTATTAGCAACTGGAGGTACAATAGAAGCCACCATCAATCTTGTTGAACAACTTGGTGGTATTGTAGCGGGGATTGCATTCCTAATCGAACTAACTTACCTAGATGGCCGTAAAAAATTAGATGGTTATGATGTACTAACACTCATGCAGTTTTAAGTTCTCTATAAAAAAGCGCTCAGATTAATTCTGAGTGCTTTTTTTAGTAAAGTTTCGTTTTTACTCTTAAAAATAGAATTTTTCATCACTATATGCAATATTTCTGTTATTTCCCTTTACAACTTTCGAGATTTTCAAGATAATAGTAACAATAACCTAATTTTATATATAAAAAAAGATTCAAAGAATTCTTTCTTTGAATCTTTAATTTCTAAAAAGGTGATAAAATCTATGGCAAACGAACAGGTGTTAACTCCTGAGCAAGTGATAGAAAAGGCAAAAGTATATTTAAACGATAACGATATCGAGTTTATTAAACATGCATATAAATTTGCAGAAGAAGCTCATAAGGAGCAATTTCGTAAATCAGGTGAACCCTACATCATCCATCCAGTACAGGTAGCGGGTATTTTAGTTGATCTTGAAATGGACCCTTATACAATTGCGGGTGGCTTTTTACACGATGTTGTGGAGGATACAAAAATTACTCTTCAAGAAATTAGCGATGTGTTTACTCCTGAAGTAGCAATGCTTGTTGATGGTGTCACAAAATTGGGGAAAATTAAATACAAATCTCAGGAAGAACAACAGGCTGAAAATCATCGGAAAATGTTTGTAGCAATGGCCCAAGATATTCGCGTTATTTTAATCAAGCTAGCAGACCGTTTGCACAACATGCGAACCCTTAAACATCTACCACCAGAAAAACAACGCCGTATTTCGAATGAGACACTTGAAATTTTTGCTCCACTGGCGCACCGACTTGGTATTTCAAAGATTAAATGGGAACTTGAGGATACGGCCTTACGTTATTTAAATCCACAGCAATATTATCGAATCGTCAACCTGATGAAAAAGAAACGTGCTGAACGTGAGGAATATCTTGAGGAAGTCATTAAAGAGGTTAAACAACATGTTGATGAGGTTTCGATCAAAGCGGAAATCTCAGGACGACCTAAGCATATTTACAGCATCTATCGTAAAATGGTCCTTCAAAACAAGCAATTTAATGAAATCTATGACCTCCTTGCAGTTCGAATTGTCGTAAATAGTATAAAGGATTGTTATGCGGTTCTAGGTATCATTCATACTTGCTGGAAGCCAATGCCAGGGCGATTCAAAGACTATATTGCAATGCCGAAGCCAAATATGTATCAGTCTCTTCATACAACTGTGATTGGTCCGAAGGGCGACCCCCTTGAGGTTCAAATCCGAACAGTTGAAATGCATCAGATTGCAGAATATGGGATTGCAGCCCATTGGGCATACAAAGAAGGCAAACAAGTGAATCAGCAATCCTCTTTTGAAGAAAAATTAACGTGGTTCCGTGAAATTTTAGAATGGCAAAACGATGCATCAAATGCAGAAGAATTCATGGAGTCCTTAAAAATTGATTTGTTTTCCGATATGGTCTTCGTTTTCACACCAAAGGGTGACGTTATGGAGTTGCCATCTGGATCTGTTCCTATTGATTTTGCATACCGAATACACTCTGAAATTGGAAATAAAACAATTGGTGCTAAAGTAAATGGGAAAATGGTAACCTTGGATTACAAGTTAAAAACAGGGGATATCATAGAAATCTTAACTTCGAAGCATTCCTATGGTCCAAGTCAGGATTGGATTAAGCTTGCTCAAACATCACAGGCCAAAAACAAAATTCGTCAGTTCTTTAAAAAGCAACGCCGTGAAGAAAACATTGAAAAAGGAAAAGAACTTGTTGAAAAAGAGATACGGAATCTTGAATTTGAAGTGAAGGAAATTTTAACCCCTGAAAATATCAAACGGGTTGCTGAAAAATTCAACTTTTCAAACGAAGATGATATGTATGCTGCGATCGGATATAACGGAATTACCGCAGCTCAAATCGCCAATCGTTTAACCGATAAACTTCGTAAGCAACGAGACCTTGAACAAGTGGCTGAAACAATATCAGAGGTAAAGCAAGTACCAAATCGGCCAAAAAGACGTGATTCTGGTGTACAAGTTCAAGGAATTGACAATTTACTGATTCGCTTATCGAAATGCTGTAACCCAGTTCCAGGGGATGAAATTGTCGGTTTTATTACTAAAGGCAGAGGTGTTTCCGTTCATCGCGCTGATTGCCAAAATGTTCATACACAGGATGCTCAACAGCGATTAATTGAAGTTGAATGGGAAAGTAATTTAAATGATCGTAAAGAGTTTAATGTGGAAATTGAAATAAATGGCTTTGATCGTCGAGGTTTATTGAATGAAGTGCTTCAAGCAGTAAATGAGACAAAGACAAATATTTCGGCTGTTTCGGGGAGATCAGACCGTAATAAAATGGCAACGATCAATATGTCCATTTCGATTCAAAATGTCAGCCATCTTCATAAAGTTGTGGAACGGATTAAACAAATTCGGGATATATATTCTGTTCGTCGTGTAATGAGTTAAGAAAGGGAATTGTCATGAAAGTCATCGTACAGCGTGCAAGGGATGCACGTGTAATCGTTCAAAATGAAGAAGTGGGTTCCATTAAAAATGGGGTAATGCTTTTGGTTGGAATCACACATACAGATACAATCGAGGATATTCAATATATCGCAGACAAGGTCGTCAATCTCCGCATCTTTGAGGATAATGAAGGGAAAATGAATTTATCACTATTAGATGTCAAAGGAGATATTCTATCTGTATCACAATTTACATTATACGGGGATTGCCGCAAAGGAAGACGCCCTAACTTTATGGCTGCGGCAAAACCTGAATACGCAGAACACATGTACAATCTTTTTAATGCAGAACTCCGGGAAAAAGGAATAAATGTCGAGACGGGTTCATTCGGAGCAATGATGGATGTCCAATTTACAAATGTGGGACCCGTCACATTAATTCTCGAGAGTAAATAAAAATTTTGCGCAATGTGCTTTTGCTAAATAAAAAAACGCTTCAAAAGCTATGGCTTTTGAAGCGTTTTTCTCTGTGGAAATCTACTTTCCTTTAAAGTATTGAGCAAGTCCATAATAAATTCCATTTGAAACATTTTCTTGGAAAGTATTTGTACTTACCGTATATTCTTCTGTCGGATTACTAATAAATCCTAATTCCAACAAGACAGATGGGTTTCGATTTTCCCGTAAAACTTGATAATTGCCCTGACGATGCTGTCTATTCTTGAAGCCAGTATTCTTAACTAGCTCTGATTGGAGTGTCGAAGCAAGTCCAACATCAATATTTTTATAATAATAGGATGTTACTCCGCGTACATTACGGTCATAAATACTATCATAGTGGATGCTCACAAATGCGTCTGCATTTCGATAATGGGAAATACTGACCCTTGAACGTAAGCTAATATAATTATCACTGTTACGTGTCATTACGACATTTGCACCAGACGCATTTAGTTTATCAACAACCATTCTAGCAGTACGCAAGTTTAACGTTTTCTCATAAGTTCCACTTACTCCAATTGCGCCACTGTCATTACCACCATGACCAGGATCGATAACGATCGTTTTTCCTTTTAAATATTGATTCACTCCCGGTCGTTCTACAATGTTTTCTGTTCCATTAACTGAAACTAGCCACCCAGCAACATAGCCAGTTTTATTTCCAGGAAGGTTTATTTTATACCAGTCCCCTTCCTTAGCAACCATTGTAAAAGAATCCCCTTCGTTCGCCCGCGCAACTACTGAATGTGTGGTAGATGAACCAGAACGAATATTTGTGCCATTATAAAGGATTTTTACAGCGGATTTTCCGGAGCTAGGTTCTTCGGCAGTCGGTGTATCCAACTGTATGTCTAAATACCAGCTAGCCACCCAGCCCTTTGTTCCATTTGATAACGTGATGTGGCTCCAATTATTTACTTCCTCTTCAATTGTTACCTTATTTCCTTGCTTTAGGCTTCCGATGATTTTGCCAGAAAGGGAGCCACTATCTCGAACATTTAAACTTGATGCTGTAACAACTCCAACTTTCCCCTGGTTAGTTGGAGCTTGTGGCGCTGAAGGTTGAGAGGGTTTGTCCTCTGTTGAAGAAATACCTGCAACGAAATCCCTATGTATCCAAGCAGAGCTTCCTCCGAACACAATTTCTATCCATTTTTCTCTCTCATTTGTAATTGTAACAGTAGCATTCTGCTTTAGCTTTCCAATGATTCTACCTTGCAAATTAGGTTGATCCCGCACATTTAAGATAGAAGCTGTAATTGTTCCAGTTTTTTTAGTGGTACTTGAATTTGAACTTGAATTCGAATTCGATGAACTGGATGTCTGCTTTGCTTTGATGAACTGTGAGGAAACCCAACCATTATGTCCATTAAATGAAATCTTAGTCCAATTCTCATTTGCCTCAAGAAACTTGGCTTCGTTTCCTTTATTTAACGAGCCGATTACTTGGAAACTTGTTCCCGGACCACTTCGAAATCTAAGTCCATCTACTGTTGAGATAACAGTTGATGATGATGTCGTTGGTGATGAGGCAGATTGGTTCTCTTTTATAAGCCAAGATGCAACCCAGCCTGTTTTTCCAGAAGAAAGTTGCAGTTTAACCCAGTCATTTTTCCTATCAATGATCGTATACTTTTCTCCTTGTTTGACTTGTGCTGATCTTCCGTAGGAAAGTCCCGGACCTTCTCTTACATTCAACACAGGAGTATTGATGACTGCGATTGTTTCAGCCATTGTGTGTTTGCCAGGGGATGTTGTAACTGAAAAAATAATCGCGAGTAGGAACGCTAGTCCCAATTTTAAAATCTTGTGTAACACTTAAAAGCCTCCTTGAGTAAAAAAACATAGCTTTATAACAATTCGCCACAAATAAAAAAATTCCTGTTTTTTTAGAAAGAAAATCTAAAAAAAGGGAAAGCTATAGTTTATTAAGAAAAAGGGGCGAGTAGGATGAGATTTAGCGAAAAAAGCAATAATGTTCAAAATACCGGTGGAAACGTATTTGGAGTAGATTTTCACGATTTTATCCAAAAAGAGCAGTCTTCAACGTATGTTGAATTAGCGAGTGAATTTGGGGTTTCCGTTAGAGATGTTCGAAACTTAAAAAAGCAATTACATCGTTCTTGATATAAACTTTTATTTTTAAAAAATTGACGCGAAAACTTGACATGAACTAAGTTCATACGTATGATTATATAAAATTCTACAAAATTTATATATTGAACCAGTGATGGGGAAAAGTAGATAAGAGTACACATGAATAGAGAGGGAATGTCATAGGCTGAGAGCATTCCTACATGATGACTTATTGAATGAACACCTCGTAGGTTTCTCTCTGAAAAAGCAAATGTCTCTAGTAGGAGTTGAACGTTTCAGGCGTTAACTGATTGAGTGAAGACTAAAGCAATTGTCTCTAAACGACCAATAAAGTCGAGGGAAATTAGTCTTAACTAGGGTGGCACCACGGGAATTCAAGCTCTCGTCCCTACAAGAAATTGTAGGGATGGGAGCTTTTTTTATTTTATTCAGTTATAACTGAATAAAATAAAAAGCCTCCGGCGGATGCCACAGATTTTCAAAGGAAATTATCGAGCGCGCTCGATAAAATCTGGGCGCAAATACGCTAAGGCGTATTTGATTTTGTTAAGAGTAAGGAGGAGTTATAAATGGTTAATATTCCTAGAGGAACGCAGGATATTCTTCCAGGTTATGTGGAGAAATGGCAATATATCGAAGAAAAAGCGCGTGATATTTGCAAAAGATTTAATTACAAAGAAATCCGGACACCAATCTTTGAACATACAGAACTATTTTTACGAAGTGTTGGTGAAACAACAGATATCGTTACAAAAGAAATGTATACCTTTGAAGATCGTGGAGAACGTAGCTTAACACTTCGACCAGAGGGCACAGCTGCTGTTGTTCGTTCATATGTGGAAAATAAAATGTATGGGAATCCAACACAGCCAACAAAGCTATATTATTGTGGACCAATGTTCCGTTATGAACGACCACAAGCTGGACGTTTCCGTCAATTCGTTCAATTTGGAGTCGAGGCATTAGGCAGCAATGACCCTGCTATTGATGCGGAAGTCATCGCACTCGCAATGGAAATATACAAATCACTTGGATTGAAAAAACTAAAACTTGTAATAAACAGCCTAGGAGATGTATCAAGCAGAAAGGCTCATCGGGATGCCCTAATCGCACACTTTTCGCCTAGAATCAATGAATTTTGTTCAGACTGTAAATCAAGACTTGAGAAAAACCCAATGCGAATCCTTGATTGCAAAAAGGACCGTGACCACGAATTAATGCAGTCAGCACCATCTATTCTCGAATACTTAAACGAGGACTCAAGTGTGTATTTCGATAAAGTAAAATCCTACTTAACAGATTTACAGATTGATTTCGAAGTGGATTCAGGTCTTGTAAGAGGATTGGATTACTATAATCATACAGCATTTGAAATTATGAGCGATGCAGAAGGCTTTGGAGCAATTACAACTCTATGTGGCGGAGGACGCTACAATGGATTAGTAGAAGGTCTTGGAGGGCCTGAAACGCCAGGTATTGGATTTGCTCTAAGTATTGAAAGACTTTTAGCAGCCTTACAAGCAGAGGGTATCGAACTTCCAGTTGAAGAGCGAGTCGACTGCTATGTAGCTGCAATTGGGGATGCTGCGTCTTCAAAATCTGTTTTATTAGTAAATGAACTTAGAAAAGCTGGCTTAGTTGCAGAGAAAGACTATTTAAATAAAAAAGTAAAAGGTCAATTTAAAGCAGCTGACAGATTACAGGCAAAATTTGTTGCTATTTTAGGCGATGAAGAATTAGAAAGAAATGTAATTAATGTAAAAAACATGGAAACTGGTAATCAAGAAGAAGTCCAAATTGAACAATTTATATCATATATACTTGAAAAAAGTCACTAGGAGTGGGAAATATGTTTGGTAGAACCTATTATTGCGGTGAAGTCACCGAGCAAGCCATCGGCGAAAAAGTATCATTAAAAGGTTGGGTTCAACGAAGAAGAGACCTAGGTGGGCTCATTTTTATTGACCTCCGAGACAGAACTGGAATTGTCCAAATTGTATTTAATCCTGAAGAATCGAAAGAAGCTTTAGAAATCGCTGAGACTGTAAGAAGTGAATATGTCTTGGATGTTGAAGGAATTGTAGTTGCACGTGATGAAGCAACAATAAACAACAATATTATTACTGGAAAAATTGAAATCAAAGCGAATGATGTCAAAATCATAAATGAAGCAAAAACACCTCCATTTATGATTGAAGACCGCACAGAGGTTTCTGAAGATTTACGTTTGAAGTATCGTTATTTAGATCTTCGTAGACCAGCTTTGTTTGAAACCTTTAAGATGCGCCATAATGTTACAAAATCAATTCGTGCATATCTTGATGGTGAAGGGTTCCTTGATATTGAAACACCTATTTTAACAAAAAGTACTCCCGAGGGTGCTCGTGACTATCTTGTACCTAGTCGTGTACACCCAGGTGAGTTTTACGCATTACCACAATCACCACAAATTTTTAAACAGCTTTTGATGGTGGGTGGATTTGACCGTTATTATCAAATTGCTCGCTGTTTCAGAGATGAGGACCTCCGTGCTGACAGACAACCGGAATTTACACAAATCGATATTGAAACGTCCTTTATGAGTCAAGAAGACATCATGGCTATGGCAGAACAAATGATGAAAAAGCTTATGAAGGATGTAAAGGGATTGGACATTGAACTTCCATTACCACGTTTATCATATGAAGATGCAATAAACCGTTATGGTTCTGACAAACCTGATACTCGTTTTGAGATGGAATTAATCAACCTTTCCGAAGTCGTCAAGGACAGTGGATTTAAAGTTTTCAGCAATGCAGTGGCAACTGGTGGACAAGTAAAAGCAATCAATGCAAAGGGTGCAGCTGGTAAATATACGCGTAAAGACATCGACGGTCTTACAGAATACGTGAATCGATATGGTGCTAAAGGTCTTGCATGGTTAAAGGTTGAAGAAAATGAATTAAAAGGTCCAATCGCTAAGTTCTTTGATGTTGAAGAGCAAAAGGCGTTAAGAGCTGTTTTAGAAGCTTCCACGGGAGACCTGCTCTTATTTGTAGCAGATAAACCAAAAGTAGTAGCAGATGCATTAGGTGCACTCAGATTAAAACTTGGAAAAGAACTTGAGTTAATTGATGAGTCTAAGTTTAATTTCCTTTGGGTAACGGATTGGCCACTATTTGAGTTTGATGAGGAAGATGGTCGTTATTATGCAGCACACCATCCATTTACAATGCCAGCTAGAGAAGATATCGAGCAACTCGAGAGCAAACCGTGGGAAGTAAAGGCGCAGGCATATGACCTTGTATTGAATGGCTATGAGTTAGGCGGAGGTTCACTTCGTATTTTTGAACGCGACATCCAAGAGAAGATGTTCAAAGTTTTAGGGTTCACAGAAGAGGAAGCCAAAGATCAATTTGGATTCTTATTAGAAGCTTTTGAATATGGAACTCCACCACATGGTGGTATTGCCTTAGGTCTAGACAGAATGGTTATGCTCTTAGCAGGCAGAACAAATCTTCGTGACACGATTGCTTTCCCTAAAACAGCAAGTGCAAGTGATCTCTTAACAGATGCGCCAAGTGAAGTTAGTAAAGCACAATTGAACGACTTGTATTTGTCGTTAAATGTTCGAAAATAGCGAACAAAACCCTTTTTGGTCAACTTGTAAACACGATTCTCGTGTGTTAATATTGTGACATAAAGTTAGAAGTCCTGATGTGTTTGTCGTATAACCTATTGTTTTGACCGAACAATAGTTTATACGGGATCCCGGAGTTTTCGTACGTGCGTAAATGCCTCATCTTTCGCTAAAAGAGGACTTACAAAAGTCGAAACAGGGTGCCCACCTGCGGTGAGCGGGTTCAAAACTAAGGCATCGACGGCACGATTGGGACTTCTACCGTTTTACCACAAAAATGACCGAAACTCTGTTTACTTTTGTGTAAACAGAGTTTTTTTGCGTTATCCAACAAAATTCATGGATAAAATACATAATTCATATAGAAATTCTTGAATTTAGTCCGAGTATGTTATATTCTTATTCTGGTTAAAATACAGGAAACTTTAATTTTTTGATACCCGATGGAGTTGAAGACATGTTACACCAATTTTCACGAAATGAATTAGCAATAGGAAAAAATGGCGTTGAAATCTTAAAAAATAGTACAGTAGCTATCCTTGGAGTAGGTGGCGTTGGTTCATTCTCAGTCGAGGCGCTAGCCCGATCAGGAGTCGGACGCTTAATCCTCGTTGATAAGGACAATGTTGATATCACAAATATTAATCGGCAACTGCCTGCTTTACTTTCAACGGTTGGTCAGTCCAAAGTAGACATTATGAAAGAACGAATTGCTGACATAAACCCCGAATGTGAAGTAATTGCGCTTAAAATGTTCTATACAGAAGAAACATTTGAGGAATTTTTTAGCTATGACTTAGACTTTGTCATCGATGCATCTGACACCATTATCTATAAAATTCACTTAATGAAGGAATGTCTTAAACGAGATATTCCAATCATTTCAAGTATGGGTGCAGCAAATAAGATGGATCCAACACGTTTTATGATTGCGGATATTTCAAAGACACATACGGACCCAATCGCAAAGGTGATTCGTACGAAATTACGAAAAGAGGGAATTCGCAAAGGAATCCCTGTCGTGTTCTCTGATGAAAGCCCAATTGTGATTCGTGAAGATATCCGTCAGGAAATCACAGATGAAAATGCTAAAATTCGAAAGGCAAAAATGCCGCCATCTTCAAACGCATTTGTTCCATCTGCATGCGGACTAATTATGGCAAGTTATGTTGTACGTGAATTGCTAAAAGACATTAAGATCAAAAGAGTAAAGGACGAATAAAAAACGGGGCCATACGGCCGCGTTTTTTATTTTGCCAATTGTTCAAGGTTCCCGTTTTTGTCCATACGAAAAGCAGGGGAATTTCGATCATCTGAATCTTCGAACATTACGAGGCGTCTTGCACGATCCATAATTTGTACAAGTGCTTGGTAGTCTTCTTGAATGATAGTCTGTTGGTCAGTTAATTTTTCGAGTTTCTTCTCAAGTTCTTTAGTTTGCTGCTTTAAAGATTCATTTTCTCGGCGTAGACGATTATTCTCCATCTCCAATTGATTTGAAAGAAGATCATGACGTCGTAAAGATGACAAGAAAGAAATACAATCTTCAAGTGTAATGGAATTTGATGATGGGATTAACTCGGCTGAAACCTCCTCCACATACTGTGGTGCAGGGATTTCTTCTTTAAATGTTTCCTTTAGTACTGGTTTTTCAATTGCTTGTTCATTTTCTTTGTTCATTCTCTCAAGTGCTCGTTTTCTTTCCTTTCTTTGCTTTTTCGCAATGGCAATTGCCTGCTCATAATTATTGCGAACTTCTGCATTCCATCGGAAACCACACGCTGCTGATGTACGATTTAATTTATCACCAACTTCATCGAATGCGGCTAATTGTGTTCCACCTTCACGAATGTAGCGTAAAACTGTTTCTGCTAATAAGAGATCATCCTCATGTGACCATGCATCTTGTCTCACTTTCATAAAACCAACTCCCTATTAATTTTATTGATAGATTTTTTCTTTATATCTAGCATGACCACGTTAAATTTGTTTTATACATTAATAGTTTTGAGAAAAAGAAAATATAGCTAAAGACATACCATGAATGTAATTTGAGAATGTAAAGAGTATGTGAAGTTTTCTCATAACCTAAAAAAATGGGAACTTTTTCATTTATAATACGTAAGTAGTAATAGCGCATAATCTAGGAGATGTAAACGAGAATCTGCAGACTTAAATCTCACAAACTGTAAGGAGGAGAAAATGTGCAACCAGTTTTACAATTGAAAAATGTGAAAAAGACAATTGGTAGAAAAGAAATTATTAAGGGAATCACCTTTGATGTATATCCAGGCGAAGTTTTTGGCTTTTTAGGACCAAATGGTGCAGGAAAAACCACTACTATTCGGATGCTAGTTGGACTCATGTCCATCACAGATGGCGAAGTTATCATAAAAGGGACAAATATTGCAAAGAATTTTGAACAAGCTGTTCAGCATATCGGAGGCATTGTTGAAAACCCGGAAATGTATAAGTTTTTAACAGGCTATCAAAACCTTGTTCATTATGCTCGGATGGTAAAAGGGGTAACAAAAGAAAGAATTCTTGAAGTTACAAAGCTAGTTGGGCTTGAAAAAAGAATTAATGATAAGGTGAAAACATATTCACTAGGAATGAGACAGCGCTTAGGAGTTGCGCAAGCGCTCTTGCATAGCCCTTCCATTTTGATTTTGGATGAACCAACCAATGGGTTGGACCCAGCAGGTATTCGCGAAGTTCGTGATTATGTCAGGAAGCTTGCCAGAGAAGAGGGTCTTGCTGTTATTGTATCCAGTCACTTACTTTCTGAAATGGAAATGATGTGTGACCGGATTGGGATCATTCAAAATGGTAGCTTAGTGGGTGTCCAGAAGGTGACGGAATTCGTGAGCGAAGAAGCTAGCATTCGGGTTCAATTTCTAGTGGATGATGTAGAAAAGTCGTTATCAATACTATCAACTAAATACCCAGCGCTTGAAGTATTACGAACAGAAAAAGGAATCGAGATACTAACGGATCACGAAACGATTCCAAGAATAAATACTAGTCTTGTAAAAAATGAGATTCAGGTCTATGGAATTATGCAGCTTTCAAAATCACTAGAAGATCGATTCTTAGAAGTAACAGGGGGTAGTGGAATTGGGTAATATCTTCAAACTTATTCAAAATGAAAATATGAAAATTTACCGTCGTGTTTCAACATGGATAATGCTTGTCCTTCTGATCGCAGTGGCACTAGTAGTTGGAATCGTCATGAACGCAACAGCTCCAGAGTCTATTGATGAAAATTGGAAAAAGAATGTACAACAAGAAAATGAAATGTTGAAAGCAAATCTTGAGAATGAAGATTATCCAAAGTTGGCAAGGGATACCTTTGAAAAGGAACTGGCTATTAATGAATACCGCCTTGAACACGATATTGCACCTTTGGAAACAAGATCTTCTTGGAATTTTATGATTATTGCAGCTGAAATTGTTTCGTTAATTACTTTGTTTACAGTAGTTGTCGGTGCAAGTAGTGTCGCATCTGAATTTACGTGGGGTACAATTAAATTATTGTTAATTCGACCAGTATCAAGAGCGAAGATTCTATTATCCAAATATTTAGCAACGATCCTATTTGCATTATTTTCCCTAGTCCTGCTTTTTGTTGTTTCATTCTTAGTAGGAATTATTTTCTTTGGTGGAGGAGACCCCACAGCACACTTAGTTTATCGAGATGGTGCAGTACAAGAGGTTAACATGGTTTCCTATATTTTAGGGGTCTTTGGATTAAAATCAATTAATTTAATCATGATGTCAACATTTGCCTTTATGATTTCCACAATCTTTAGAAATAGCGGCCTTGCAATTGGTTTAGCTATATTCCTAATGTTTGCAGGTCTAAATGTGACACTCATTTTAGCTTCAAATTTCGATTGGGCAAAATATATCCTGTTTGCGAATACAGATTTATCTCAGTATCTCACAGGAAATATATTAATCGATGGAATGACCATGCCATTTTCAATTATCATGTTAATTATTTATTTTGTTATCTTTAATGCACTGACATGGTTCGTCTTTACGAAACGCGATGTAGCTGCATAAAACAAAGGGGGAAGAAATAGTAAAGTCTATTTCTCCCCCTCTTTTTGTAATTGCTCAAGCCGATCGTATACTTTTGAAAAATATTTTTCTTGTCCATTTTGTTTCGGTTTGAAGTATTTTCTGTTTTTCAATAGGTCTGGCAAGTATTGCTGATTTACCCAGCCATTCGGGTAATCGTGTGGATACTGATACCCTACGCCATGTCCAAGCACTTTCGCCCCACTATAATGCGCATCACGGAGGTGGTCGGGAATCTCCCCGATATTTCCTTTTCGAATATCCTCAATCGCTTTATCAAGAGACTTATACGCACTGTTTGTTTTTGGTGATAAGCACTGTTCAATCACGACATTCGCCAGTGGAATTCGTGCTTCAGGCAGCCCTAGTCGTTCTACCGCCTGACAAGCCGCTACCGTATGAACGCCAACTTCAGGGGCGGCAATTGAAATATCTTCATAGGCGATAACGGTTAGTCTTCTACAAATCGAAACTAAATCTCCACCTTCAATCAATCTTGCTAAATAATGTAGAGCAGCGTTAACATCACTACCCCGAATGCTCTTTTGAAGGCAGGATAATAAAGAATAGTGAAGATCCCCATCTTTATCATGGGAGAAGCCCTTATTTTCTACACATTCCTTAACTAGCTCTATGTCTACCTCAACCACGTCACTATCTCTGGTTTTTGAAGCCAACACAACATCCTCTAACACATTCATCGCAGACCGTGCATCACCTTTTGTAGAAGATGAGATTAGGTCGATTGCTTCCTCGGTAATTGAAATTTGCAAATGCCCAAGACCACGTTCTGAATCCGATAATGCACGCAGAATTAATTCCTTAATATCTTCTTTTGTTAAAGGACGAAGCTCTTTTATTTGTCCGCATCTACTGCGAATTGCTGGATTAACATCATGGAATGGATTTTCTGTCGTCGCCCCAATTAATGAAACGAGACCTCGCTCCACATGTGGTAGTAAATAATCCTGTTGTGCTTTGTTAAAACGATGCACCTCATCAATAAACAGGATTAACTTCCCTTCAGCCTTGGCAGTCGAAACAGCATCTTCGATATCCTTTTTTCCTGCAGTTGTAGCGTTAATTGAGATAAAGGGCATATCGACAGTACCGGCAATTGCCGTTGCAATCGATGTTTTTCCAATTCCTGGTTCCCCGTAGAGTAAGATCGAGGGAACATGTCCATTCATAATCATTTTATATAAAGCCGTATCTTTACCAATAATATGCTGTTGTCCAAGAATCTCTTCAATATGTCTCGGCCGCATTCGATATGATAAAGGTGCTTCGATAAGTGATTCAAAAAGCAAATGATTCATCCCCTTATCTAAACAGTCAGAGTTGATACTCCAACTTTATCATACGTTTTGCGATGGATAAATTCAAATACAATGCAATTTATGATATAATGTCGTGAGTTTAGAGTAAATAAAGAGATGTATACAGCAAGTAGAGACGGAGTGGGAGAATGCGAGTACAGTCTAGCTTGAGTCACCAAATGTTGAAATGGTCAACTTTTTTTATCGGCTTGTTAATTATGTCATTGGGGCTCGTTCTAATAATCAAAGCAGACCTCGGGGCATCACCTTGGGATGTTTTGCATATTGGCCTTTATAAACAAATTGGTCTTACCATTGGCACCTGGTCGATCATTGTCGGCTTTTTTATTTTGTTTCTTTCCTCATTTTTATTAAAGCGACTGCCACAAATCGGTGCTTTTTTAAATATGATTTCGGTAGGGATTTTTATAGATATGTTCATGATGGTTCCGTTCCTCGTAACACCTGAAACCTTTATCGGAAAGTTGATGATGATGCTGTTAGGGCTCATAATTAATGGATACGGAATGGGAATTTACATTTCGGCAAAGGTGGGTGCTGGCCCAAGAGATAGTTTGATGTTAGCACTAACCGAAATTTCTAAGTGGAAAGTGCAATATATTCGTTCAGGAATGGAAATTATTGTATTAACGATTGGTTGGTTGTTAGGTGGTCCTGTTTTCGTAGGGACTTTGGTTTATTGTATAGGAATTGGGTATATAGCAGGTTTTGCTTTGCCACAATGTCAGAAATTGTATGATGGATTAAAACATAAACTGGATAGAACACCAGTGATTGAAGTGAATCATTTTAGTAATTAGGGGTGTGACGTGAATGAAAATATCAACTAAAGGTAGATATGGTTTGACAATCATGATTGAACTTGCAAAGAATCATGGAAAAGGACCAATCTCATTAAAATCAATTGCCGCAAAACATGAGCTCTCTGAACACTATCTGGAACAATTAATTTCACCTTTACGCAATGCAGGATTAGTGAAAAGCATTCGCGGAGCTTATGGAGGCTATGTCCTTGGGGACGAACCTACAAAAATTACAGCGGGTGATGTTATCCTCGTTCTAGAGGGACCCATTAGCCCTGTAGAGGTTTTAGAGGATGAAGAGCCAGCTAAAAGGGAATTATGGATAAGAATAAGAGACGCGGTTAAAGAAGTATTAGACAGTACAACACTTGAAGACCTCGCAAGCTATAGCGACGGCAACGATGCATATATGTTTTATATTTAAAAAAAACATGGCATAATCATAGTTACTTTTTAAAAAAGGAGGGCGCATTGATGCAACATATTTATTTAGATCATGCAGCTACATCGCCCATGCACCCTGATGTTGTGGAAAGGATGCTCCCATACATGACGGAGATTTTTGGCAATCCATCAAGCATTCATTATTTCGGACGAAAAAGTCGACATGCTGTCGATGAGGCAAGACAATCCATTGCCGATAGCATCCATGCAAAGCCAAATGAGATTGTTTTTACAAGCGGTGGTACCGAAGCCGATAATTTAGCGATAATGGGAACTGCCTTTGCAATGCAAGGAAAAGGCAAACATATTATTACGTCTGCTATTGAACATCATGCTGTACTTCATACCTGTGAACATCTCGAAAAACAAGGCTATACTGTCACGTATTTGCCGGTTAATGAGGATGGACTTATTTCTGTTAGTGATGTTGAAGCAGCCCTCACGCCAGAAACCATTCTTGTCACGATTATGTTTGGTAACAATGAAGTCGGTGCACTTCAACCCATTAAGGAAATTGGAGAACTCCTGCAAGATCATCAGGCAGTATTTCATACAGATGCCGTCCAAGCATATGGACTGGTTGATATAGACGTAAATGAGTACAAAGTTGACCTTCTCTCGGTTTCAGCTCATAAAATCAATGGTCCAAAAGGAACCGGATTTTTATTTATGAGGGAAGGTAATAAGGTGGCGCCACTTCTATTTGGGGGCGAACAAGAAAAGAAACGCCGTGCCGGAACGGAAAATGTTGCAGGCATTGTCGGCTTACAAGCAGCTGCTCAGTTAGCCAAACGAACAATAAGCGAAAAGAATTCCTTATATCAGGAGTTTAAACAGACATTTGTTTCTGTTTTAAATGAACATGATGTTAGTTTTGCAGTGAATGGCGATTTATCAAAGTCATTGCCACATGTATTAAATATCTATTTTCCAGGAACAAATGTGGAGTCCATGTTGGTCAACCTTGATTTAGCTGGTATTGCGGCATCAAGCGGATCAGCATGTACAGCAGGTTCGATAGACCCCTCACATGTGCTAGTAGCCATGTATGGAAAGGATTCTGACCGTATCGCTTCATCAATCCGCTTTAGCTTCGGTCTTGGAAATACCATTGAAGATATAAGAGCGGCTGCATTAGAAACGGCAAAAATTGTTAAACGATTAACGAATTAGGAGGTGGGGCCATGAAAGATCCAAAAGATACCCGTGTAGTAGTTGGGATGTCTGGTGGGGTAGACTCATCTGTTGCGGCACTTTTGCTAAAGGAACAAGGCTATGATGTCATCGGAATTTTTATGAAAAATTGGGATGATACCGATGAAAATGGCGTATGTACAGCAACCGAAGACTATGAGGATGTGATCCGTGTCTGCAACCAAATCGGCATTCCCTATTATGCGGTCAATTTTGAAAAGCAATATTGGGATAAAGTGTTTACCTACTTTTTAGACGAATATAAAGCAGGCAGAACGCCAAATCCGGACGTCATGTGTAACAAAGAAATCAAATTCAAAGCCTTTTTAGAACATGCCTTAACACTGGGTGCAGATTATTTAGCGACTGGGCATTATGCCCGTGTTGAATATAGAGACGGAGAATATAAAATGCTCCGCGGAGTTGATGAAAATAAGGATCAAACCTATTTTCTAAACCAACTAACCCAGGAACAACTTTCAAAAGTAATGTTTCCAATCGGTAATATTGAAAAACCAAGAGTAAGAGAGCTTGCGAAAGAAGCAAATCTTGCGACTGCTACTAAAAAAGATAGTACGGGAATTTGCTTTATCGGTGAACGTAATTTTAAAGAATTCCTAGGCAATTACTTGCCCGCTCAACCAGGTGATATGGTGACTTTTTCAGGAGAAGTTAAGGGGAAGCATGATGGTTTAATGTATTATACAATTGGACAACGTCATGGCTTAGGCATTGGCGGAAGTGGCGAACCATGGTTTGCAATTGGTAAAGACCTGAAGAAGAATATTCTTTACGTTGACCAAGGCTTCCATAATGAATACCTCTATTCAGATTCCATCTTAGCTACAAATGTAAGCTGGGTGTCAGACAATAAACCAGAGCAAGATATTAAATGTACAGCGAAATTCCGTTATCGCCAACAGGATAATGCTGTAACAGTACAAAAGGTTGACGAAAATACAGTTAAAGTGATTTTCGACGAGCCAATTCGTGCGGTTACACCTGGACAAGCTGTTGTCTTCTATAATGGAGAAGAATGCCTTGGTGGGGCTACAATTGATAAAGTCTTTAAAAATGGCGAACGCCTAACGTATGTTGGGTAAAGAAACCTCAACTCTATTTAGGGTTGGGGTTTTCCTGTGATATAATATGAACTGCATAAATGTTAATGGAGTTGAGTATGATTGGATTTAAATAAACAAGGTATTGAATATATGCAACAGGGAAAATACGAGGAAGCGGCAAAATGCTTTTCACAAGCAATCGAGGAAAATCCGAAAGACCCTATTTACTATATTAATTTTGGTAATCTTTTATCAGCTGTAGGTGATCCCGAAAGAGCAATTGCTTTTTTTAATAAAGCACTAGAGCTGGATGAGGGAATGGGAACTGCATATTACGGAATTGGAAGCCTTCTTTACAATCAGGAGGATTTTTTCAAAGCAAAGGATATGTTCGAAAAAGCTCTAAAAGCTGGAGTCGACAATAGTGATACCTATTTTATGCTAGGAATGACATTGAATCAGTTAGGACAGCCGAAGCTTGCATTGCCTTATATGAAACGTGCCGTTGAGCTAAACGATAATGATGTGGATGCTTTATTTCAATACGGACTTTGCTTAGCGGGAGAGTCTGTTATAGATGAAGCCATTAAAACATTTAATCGTGTCATCGAACTAGAACCTGAACATTCAGATGCTTATTATAATTTAGGGGTAGCTTATGCTGGCTTTAAAAATGATTATGAAAAAGCACTGGACATGTTTGAAAAAGCGTTGGAAATTCAACCAGACCATATGTTAGCTGCAAATGGAAAGAAAATTGTTAGTGAAGCTTTAAGCGAATAAATGATAGGGAGGGAATACTTGTGGAACAACAGGAATCTTTAGATTTATTTAGTGAACAACGTAAATACATGAAGGGCACTCATTTAGTTACCATATTTCATAATGAGCAAAATTTATATTCTGTTGTTCGGATCAGGCTTCAGGAGACAAACGAAGACTATAACGAAAAAGAAGCAGTTGTAACGGGGTATTTCCCTCGCATTCATGAAAATGAAACCTACATCTTTTTCGGCCGCTTAAAAGAGCATCCACGATTTGGGATCCAGTTTCACGTCGATCAATTTCAAAAAGAAATCCCCCACACAAAACAAGGTATCGTCCAGTATCTTTCAAGTGACCTTTTTAAAGGAATCGGGAAAAAGACGGCTGAAAAAATAGTCGAAACGCTTGGAGAAGGTGCCATATCAAAAATTATTGCGAATCCAGCCATCTTGCAGGAAGTGGATAAGCTCTCAGCAGACAAAGCGAAGGAGATATACGATACCCTTCAAGAACACCAAGGTCTCGAACAAATTATGATTGGTCTTTCACAATATGGATTTGGACCTCAGCTTTCAATGAAAATTTATCAAATGTATAAAGAGCAAACACTCGAAATTCTTCAACATAGTCCATATAAATTAGTTGAGGATATAGAAGGAGTCGGGTTTGGAAGAGCCGATGAATTAGGACGTCAATTAGGAATTTCCGGAAATCATCCGGATCGAATCAAAGCGGGGTGTTTATACATACTTGAACAAGATTCATTGCAGGATGGACACGTCTATCTGACTGTGGAAGATTTAATCACCCGAGTCCAACAGTTATTGGAGCAAAATACACAAGAAGAAATCATGGCGACTGATATTTCAAAGGAAATGATTAGTTTAACTGAAGAAAGCAAGCTTGTCATAGAAGAGGACAAAGTTTATCTGCCGTCCCTTTATTTTTCTGAAAAAGGCCTTGTCACAAATATTAAACGCATTATGGAACAGACCGAATACGAAGATATTTTTCCGGAATCAGAATTTTTATTAGCTCTAGGTGCACTTGAAGAAAGAATTAAAGTCCAATATGCACCTTCGCAAAAAGATGCGATCCAAAAAGCCTTAATGTCGCCAATGCTACTTCTAACAGGTGGACCAGGAACAGGAAAAACAACCGTCATCAAAGGGATTGTTGAATTGTACGGAGAGTTACATGGATGCTCATTGAACCCAAAGGATTATAATTCGGAAAATCCATTCCCGGTTGTGTTAGTCGCTCCAACTGGACGTGCGGCAAAGAGAATGAGTGAATCAACCGGACTTCCGGCTGTCACCATTCACAGGTTGTTAGGATGGAATGGTGTTGAAGGGTTTAGTCATGATGAAGACAACCCGATCAGTGGTAAATTGTTGATTGTTGATGAAGTTTCGATGGTGGATATTTGGTTAGCGAATCAGCTTTTTAAATCTCTACCAGAGCATGTTCAAGTGATTTTAGTAGGGGATGAAGACCAGCTGCCATCGGTCGGTCCTGGACAAGTTCTTAAGGATTTATTGGCTTCAGACGTTTTACCAACAGTGCGATTGACCGATATCTATCGACAATCAGAAGGTTCATCGATTATCGAATTAGCTCATGACATTAAAAAAGGCAACCTGCCATCAGACATCACAACTCCTAAAAAAGACAGGTCCTTTTTAAGATGCTATCAAAACCAGGTCCTTGAGGTTGTCAGACAGGTTTCAGATAATGCGAAAAAGAAGGGTTACTCTGTCAGGGACATTCAAGTGTTAGCACCTATGTATCGCGGTGCAGCAGGAATCGACAGTTTGAATGTTATGCTCCAAGAGCTTTTTAATCCACCAGTGCATGGGAAGCGAGAATTAAAATATGGGGATATCACATACCGCAGAGGCGATAAGGTACTCCAATTAGTAAACCAGCCTGAAAACAATGTGTTTAATGGAGATATCGGTGAAATTGAATCAATCTTTTATGCAAAAGAAAATACAGAAAAACAGGACATGGTTGTGATCAATTTTGAAGGTAATGAAGTGACCTATACAAAACAAGATTTAAATCAAATTACACATGCCTATTGTTGTTCGATTCATAAATCACAAGGAAGTGAATTTCCGATTGTGATCTTACCGATTGTTAAAGGGTATTATCGGATGTTACGCCGAAATTTAATCTACACAGCGATTACAAGAGCGAAAAACTTTTTAATCCTTTGTGGTGAGGAAGATGCATTACGACAAGGTGTTCACCGTGCGAATGATACAAACCGTCAAACCACCTTATGCGAAAAATTAAAAGCAACCTTTAATGTCATGGAAGATGGCACTGTCTCTGTAACGGAGCATAAAGAGGGGTTGACTTATTATGATATGCTTTTTCAAACGGATCCGAATATCGGGATGGCGGGCATATCTCCATATGATTTTTTGGAGGCTGAATAAAAGTCGGGACCCCGGCTTTTTTGTTTTGGAAACTCTTGTGCAGTATGCCAAGTTGCCTGAAAGTAAATGATAAGTAATGTTCGGAAAGGTGGCGATTATCTTTGCGGACATTCTCACTACTCAAGAATTTACCGATTTATGATGAACATTCTGCCGAGGTAATCGGCCGAGTTGCTGATCTTTGTATCACATCAGATGGTAAGGTAAATGCTTTAATTATGAAAGGAAAAGGACTATTTGAACGTGATCGAGTAGTCCCCATCCAAAGCATCTCTGCCATAGGAGATGACGGTGTTATGGTTTCGAATGTGCAGATGCTTGAGCATCTAGATCACGAAGCTGATACACCAACATATTTTTTACACACCCATCATGGATTATTCCGAAAGCCTTTATTGTCTGCTGAAGGACAAAAATTAGGCTTACTTGAAGACGTATATTTTACTGAGGAATTGGGCACGATTATAGGGTATGAAGTAACGGATGGCTTTTTTGCTGATATTACTGAAGGAAAAAAAGTGGTTAAAACTGAGAAGCCTTTAAAAATTGGCGAAGATGTCATCGTCGTTGATGTGTAACTTAGGAATTCCATGATGTGAGGTGTACCCTGTGAAGTGCCCAAATTGTAAAAGTAAGGATATCGGTAAAATTGGTGTAAACCAATATTACTGCTGGGGATGTTTTATTGAGTTATCTGTAAATAAAGGACAAATATTCACGCATCAGGTAGAGGAAGATGGCACACTCAGTTCGTTGGATGATCTGTTTGCTGACGACGATAGAAGGATCAGTATGTAATCCTAAACAAGGAGTGAAGAGGTTATGAATAAAGCTATGACTTCTCTAATCACGATGGGTCTAGGTGCTGCGGCATACGGAATTATGCAAAGAAACGATGTCATGTCGGCCCGCAACATGAAAAAAATGCGCAAACGGATTGCGAAAATGTTCTAATATGTAAGGGAAAAGAAAAGAAAAACCCCACGGTTGTGGGGTTTTTTGGTGTCTAAGGTAAATAGAACAGGAAAGAGGTATGAGTTTGGATAAAATTAGGAGGTGCTGAACCGGGTAAGGCGAGAAAGAGGTATGTATTTGGGTAAAATTAGGAGATAGTGAACCGGGTAAGACGAGAAAGAGGTATGGGGGTAGATAAGATTAGGAGATGACGAAACAGGTAAGGCAAGAAAGAGGTGTGGTCTTGGATAAAACTAGGAAATAATGAACCGGGTAAGACGAGAAAGAGGTATGGGGTTGGATAAAATTAGGAGATGACGAACTAGGTAAGGCAAGAAAGAGGTGTGGTCTTGGATAAAATTAGGAGATAACGAACCAGGTAAGGCAAGAAAGAGGTACGTGCTTGGATAAAATTAGGAGATATCGAACCAGATAAGGCAAGAAAGAGGTATGTACTTGGATAAAATTAGGAGATAGTGAACCAGGTAAGACCAGAAAGAGGTATGTACTTGGATAAAATTAGGAGATGACGAACCAGGTAAGGCAAGAAAGAGGTATGAGCTTGGATAAAATTGGAGATAGCGAACCAGGTAAGGCGAGAAAGAGGTATGGGATTGGGTAAAATTAGGAGGTGCTGAACCAGGTAAGGCCAGAAAGAAGCAATCATTTGGATAAAATTAGGAGGCAGCGAACCACGTAAAGCGGGAGGGCTTGCTTTTAATACTTCAGCCGCCCCCATTCAAGAAAAACACAAACTTATTTTTTCATCTTATCTACGTAATAAGAACCTCTACCAAACAAAACCAAATCAAAATTCTTAGATAGTAATTTTTGTATGATTTTCTTAGATTTTATTACCTTACACCAATTATAAATAACATCCACAGTTATTCGCTTTTCAGGAAAAAGAAACCTAAACTCCTCTATACTCCTTAAAATTGCTGACTCTTTGCCCTCAACAAACCCACATTTTTTACAAATCAAAGTATGTCTATTTGAATCTTCAAGGTCAAGACATCCACACCCACCCCGACACACAATCCCTTTCTCCAACTCTTCATATGTATAAGCTGGCAGCCGGGAATACGGATTTTGGGTGATATGCAACGAAGCCAACTTTTCCGCAAATCGCATATGACTCCCAGAAATCGTAGATGCTGAAACGGTCTCATTTAAATTTTTCAAAAATCGACCGAGTTGTGCATGAAAGACAAATGGTGCGTTTACTGGAGCCTCGTATAGATAAAACTCAGGGTTTATGAATATAACTTGAGACTCAACTGCGATATTAAATCTCAACTCTTGGAGAAGTTGTCTAAATAACGATTCACTGCGGGTTATTTGGATGTGCGGATTTTTGATCTCTTTACCAGAAATCATGTGTAAGCGGTCATTTTTGAAGAAATAATCTCCCTCGTAATTTTTTACTTCAAAAATGTTTATTTTCTTTTGTGTGAGAAGCAGAGAGTCAATTTGGAAAAAGGTGTTGTTTACTTTTAGGAGAAGGTTGTTCAAAATGAGGCATTCATTTGGAAGATCTAGAAGCATATTGTCAAATTGTTTTTCACCGAGCCAGCCCTTTTCGAGATAGGTAAAATTGTTTTCTTCCTCAATTTCTAATTTCTTGCGAACCCGTAAAAATTGAAATAGCTCTAATTCATCATTTTCACCACGTGTTTTAAAAATCAAATGACCACATCCTTTCAACACTATTTTACAAAATAATCAGTATTTTTACAATGAAATCTACAAACGCTCGTCTGTATAAAACCACTAATATTCCAAAAACTACTAGGGGAGGAGTGAGAACAGATGAACGAAAATAGAGTCAAATGGATTTTTAGATTATCGTTTTTACTACTAGCATTTTTGACAATCTATATTTTTCTAAAATTGGCTCCGATCTGGCTCCCGATTGTCTCACTCTTAAAAACATTTTTAATACCTTTTATCATTTCTGTTTTTATCACCTATTTGCTTCATCCAATTATTGAAAAGCTTAGCCATCGCGGGTTTCCCAAATCACTTGCCATCTTACTTATCTATTTCCTCTTTTTCGGGGGAATTGGGATTGCAATATATAAAGGAATCCCAGTTATTCTTTCTCAACTTAAGGATCTCGCCGATAGCTTCCCGGAATTCAGTAAAACGTACAGGGTTTGGCTAAAAGAAATCGAATCAGGTACATCACAGCTTCCAGCTTTCGTTCACGGACAGCTTGATGATTTGCTTAATTCAGTTGAAAGTTATGTGGATTACCTGCTTTCGAGGACTATTTCATTTTTGAAAGGTCTGCTCAATTCAATCTTTATCATTGCAATCATTCCGTTCATTGTTTTTTATATGTTAAAGGACCATGACCAAATGATAAAAGCACTTTGGTACATGACCCCGAGAAAGCTTAGAAAAACGGGACAGCTTTTTTTTCGAGATGTTGACGAGTCGCTGGGAAATTACATCAGAGGGCAACTCATCGTATGTCTTTTAGTCGGCGCAACAGCGTCCGTGGCATTTTGGATATCTGGTATGAAGTATCCATTGTTATTTGGTAGTATTGTTGGAGTTACAAACATCATCCCTTACTTTGGACCGATTATTGGTGCCATTCCGGCGGTCATTATTGCTGCCACTATATCAATGAAAATGGTGATCATTGTGATCATTGTCGTTTTCGGACTTCAATTTATTGAAGGAAACCTGCTATCACCGATTATTGTCGGAAAAAGCCTGCGGCTACATCCGATTGTCATTATTGCAGCACTTTTATTAGGAGGAGAAGTAGGCGGGGTTGTAGGACTCATCATCGCTGTACCGGTTGTTGCTATTCTTAAGGTATTTATCATCCATGCTAAGCAGCATTTTACAGTTATTCGTAAGGAATAACGCTAGGATTGACAAACATTTTTGACTTGAATATAATTGACAAGAAATGATGTATTACAAACGAAAACTATGAAGGAACAAGTATGTTACAGAACCATCAAACCAGAGAGGGATTTCCATGGCTGAGAGAGATTCCGGATGAAGGGTAACAGAACGCTACTCCTGAGTGTAGGCAAACCTACCGGTGAATACCGTTATCAATATACGAAGGTGATGGACGTGTTTTATTTTTTACGTCCATAATCAGGGTGGTACCGCGAGCATACTCTCGTCCCTGTTTTTTAGGGATTAGAGTATTTTTTTTATGTCTAAAATGATAGTGGAGGTTATGATATGAAACAATTAACATCAGCACAAGTACGACAAATGTTTTTAGATTTTTTCCAGTCAAAGGGGCATGCTATTGAGCCTAGTGCTTCTTTAGTCCCACATGAAGATCCATCATTACTTTGGATTAATAGTGGTGTTGCTACCTTAAAAAAATACTTTGATGGACGTGTCATTCCTGAAAACCCAAGGATTTGTAATGCACAGAAATCCATTCGTACAAATGATATTGAAAATGTAGGGAAAACTGCAAGACACCACACTTTCTTTGAGATGCTTGGGAACTTCTCAATTGGTGATTATTTCAAAGAAGAAGCAATTGAGTGGGCATGGGAATTCTTAACAAGCAAGGACTGGATTGGGTTTGATCCTGAAAAGCTTTCTGTAACAATTCATCCAGAAGATGATGAGGCTCATAAAATTTGGAATGAAAAAATTGGAATTCCTGAAGAGCGCATTATTCGTCTAGAAGGAAACTTCTGGGATATTGGTGAAGGTCCAAGTGGTCCGAACACAGAAATATTCTTTGACCGTGGTGAAGAGTTTGGGAATGACCCAAATGATCCTGAATTATATCCAGGTGGAGAAAATGAACGTTATTTAGAAATCTGGAATCTTGTGTTTTCACAATTCAACCATAACCCAGACGGTACATATACCCCACTACCTAAGAAAAACATTGATACGGGTATGGGTCTAGAAAGAATGTGCTCTGTTATTCAAAATGTGCCAACCAATTTTGACACAGACCTATTCATGCCAATTATTGAGGCAACAGAGTCCATTTCCGGTGAAAAATACGGAAAGGAAAACGAAAAGGATGAGGCATTTAAGGTGATTGCTGACCACATCCGAACAGTTACATTTGCAGTAGGTGACGGAGCACTTCCATCCAATGAAGGAAGAGGCTATGTTATCCGAAGATTATTACGACGTGCCGTTCGTTACGCAAAGAAGATATCTATTAATCGTCCGTTCATGTATGAACTTGTTCCGGTTGTAGGCGAAATTATGGTTGATTTTTATCCGGAAGTGAAAGAAAAAACCGAATTTATCCAAAAAGTTGTGAAAACTGAAGAGGAACGCTTCCATGAAACATTACATGATGGACTAGCTATTTTATCCACTGTTATTCAAAAGGAAAAAGCAAAAGACAGTGACACAATTGATGGTGTTGATGTTTTCCGTTTATATGATACGTATGGTTTCCCTGTAGAACTTACAGAGGAATATGCTGAAGAAGAAGGCATGAAGGTAGATCACGAAGGATTCGAACGCGAAATGGAAAACCAACGTGAAAGAGCTAGATCTGCTCGTCAAGATGTCGATTCTATGCAAGTTCAAAGTGGTGTTCTTGGAGAAATAAAAGTAGAAAGTACGTTTGTTGGTTATGATGAACTTGAAGCACAATCAACCGTTCTTGCAATCGTAAAAGATGGAGAAGTTGTTGAGAAGGCAACAGCGGGTGAGGAGATTCAACTTATTTTAGACAAAACACCTTTCTATGCTGAGAGTGGTGGACAAATCGCGGATGAAGGTACCATTGAAAATGAAAAAACAAAACTGATTGTGAAAGACGTTCAGAAAGCACCAAATGGTCAAAACCTTCACCGTGTTGTGATTGAAAAAGGAAGTCTAGCTAAAGGTGACCAACTGCATTCCAAGGTTGACCAAGAAAACCGTGGTGGTGTTATTAAAAACCATACAGCGACACATCTTTTACACCAAGCATTAAAGGATGTACTTGGAGTCCATGTAAACCAAGCGGGTTCACTCGTAACTTCCAATCGTTTACGCTTTGATTTCTCACATTTCGGTCAAATTCAGCCTGAAGAGCTTGAGCAAATTGAGTCGATTGTGAATGAGAAAATTTGGAGTAGTATCCCAGTAAATATTGATTACAAATCATTAACGGAAGCAAAAGCGATGGGAGCTATGGCACTATTTGGTGAGAAATATGGTGAGATTGTACGTGTAGTTCAGGTTGGCGACTATAGCTTAGAACTTTGTGGTGGATGCCATGTACCGAACACTTCAACTATTGGGTTATTCAAGATTGTCTCTGAATCAGGTATTGGGGCAGGAACACGCCGTATCGAAGCTGTAACGGGTAAAGCTGCATATCATGCTATCAATGACCAAGTTAAAATGCTTCACGAAGCGGCAAATCTTCTAAAAACAAAGCCGGTTGAAGTTTCAAGCAGAATTGAAGCATTACAGCATGAAATTCGTAATTTACAACGTGAAAATGAGTCACTTTCAGCAAAGCTTGGCAATATTGAAGCAGGTAGCCTTGTCGACAAAGCCAAAGAAATTAACGGTGCGACGGTTTTATATAGTAAAGTAAATGCTCAAGATATGAATAATCTTCGTGCAATGGTTGATGATTTAAAACAAAAGCTAGGTTCAGCAGTCATTGTTTTGGGTTCTGTAAACGATGATAAGGTAAACTTAACGGCGGGAGTAACAAAGGACTTGATTGAAAAAGGCTTCCATGCTGGAAAACTCATTAAAGAAGTGGCAACCCGATGTGGCGGCGGTGGTGGTGGCCGCCCGGATATGGCACAAGCAGGTGGTAAAAATCCGGACCAACTTGAATCCGCTTTGCAGTTTGTAGAAGAATGGGTAAAAAATATCTAAAAATCACCAAATTTGTATCATCCTAGGCTTTAGGATGATACAAATTGTCACTTCTTGTTTCTATTTAGTTGTGATTAGTGTACAATGAATGGTAAGATTTACATGCGCGGATTCAAACATCAGAATCTAAAGAGTGAGGTGCAGAACTTGAGCTCATTTGATAAAACAATGAAATTCAACTTTCCAGAGGAACCGGTTGAAACAAATGTAAATGAAGTATTATTCAATGTCTACGATGCTCTTCAAGAAAAAGGATATAATCCAATCAATCAAATTGTTGGATATCTATTATCTGGAGATCCTGCATATATTCCACGTCATAATGATGCAAGGAATATTATCCGCAAGCTGGAACGCGATGAAATAATTGAGGAGCTTGTGAAATCTTATTTAAAGATCCATCGTGAGGGGTAAAATGAATGAGGATTCTCGGTTTAGACGTCGGCTCAAAAACAGTCGGTGTCGCCGTTAGTGATGAAATGGGCTGGACTGCTCAAGGCATTGAAACCATTAAGATTAATGAAGAACGTCAGCAGTTTGGTTTAGAACGCCTTGGTGAAATTATCAGGGATTATGAGGTAGAATCGGTAGTTATTGGTTTACCGAAAAATATGAATGGGACAATTGGACCACGTGGCGAGGCTAGTCAGCATTTTGCTAATCTGGTTAATGAGAAATTTGGATTGCCGGTTGTTTTATGGGACGAGCGCCTTTCAACAGTAGCAGCCGAACGAGTCTTATTATCTGCAGATGTAAGTCGAAAAAAGCGAAAGCAAGTAATCGATAAAATGGCCGCTGTCATGATCCTTCAGGGGTATCTAGATAGTAAAAATTAATGAGGTGGATTTACATGGAACATGGTGAAAAGCAAATAACGGTAATTGATGAACAAGGAAATGAAATTCTTTGTGAAGTATTATTTACATTCGAGTCAGAAGAATTTGGAAAATCTTATGTCCTTTATTATCCAGTTAGTGATGAGAATGAGGATGAAGAAGACATCGAGATTCACGCATCAAGCTTTAGCCCATCTGAGGACGGAGAAGATGGAGAACTAAAACCAATTGAAACAGAAGAAGAATGGGACCTTGTCGAAGAAATGTTAAATACATTCCTTGATGAAGAAGGAGAAGAATAAAACAGCCGCGTGCTGTTTTTTTCTTTTTCCCAACAACTTTCCCCAAATACCCCCATTGACTATAAACCAACTAGATTTTTTAGAAAAAACTGCAAAATTCTAGTGAATTCTTTCCTAAAATTGACGAATTAGATAAAAAAATGTAGTATAATAATTCGAGTGAGGGGAGGATTTACCATACATGTCAGATAACGATTCGAAAAAAGAGCTATTTAAAAAGAATCTACAAGAACGGCATAGTGAAGCCAAAACAATCCGTAAGATAGTATTTATCATTTTCATCATATTACTATTAGCTATATCTGGAATCATAGGCGGAGGCTATTTATATATAAAATCAGCACTTGAGCCAGTAGACCCTACAAATAAAGAACCAATCGAAGTTACAATCCCAATCGGTTCGTCACCAACAGCAATCGCCCGTATTCTTGAGGAACATGAAGTTGTAAAAAATGCAAAGGTCTTTCGTTACTATACGAAATTTAAAAATGAATCTGGTTTTCAGGCTGGGGAATATACGCTTAATCAGTCTATGAACTTTGATGAGATTATTGAAAGTTTGAAATCAGGAATTTTTATGGGGGAACCGGTCTTTAAAATGGTAATCCCAGAAGGAAAACAGCTTGAGGAAATTGCGACAATTATTGCAGAACAAACTGGCTATACACAAGAAGAAGTCATAAATAAAATGGATGATACTGAGTATGTTCGTGGTTTAATCAGTAAATATCCAAGCATCTTAACGGAAGAAATATTAAACGAGGATATTAAACATCCACTTGAAGGGTATTTATTCCCTGCTACCTATCCATTTTACGAGATAAAGCCTTCCATTGAATCAATTGTTGAAACAATGCTAGATCAATCGGAAAAAATTCTAGTAAAATATACAGGGCTTATGGAAGGAAATAAATATATAGATTCAACCCATAAACTATTAACCATGGCTTCTTTAATAGAGGAAGAAGCGACAGCTCAAACAGATCGCGAGACAATTTCAAGCGTGTTTTATAATCGGTTAGATTCTGATATGCCACTTCAAACAGACCCGACTGTCCTATATGCATTAGGAGAGCATAAGAAGCGTGTATTATATGATCATCTTGCGGTGAATTCACCGTATAACACGTATAAAATAAAAGGTTTAACACCAGGACCGATTGCCAATGCCGGGGAATCCTCGTTATCAGCTGCACTAAACCCTGCTGAAACAGATTATCTATACTTCCTAGCAGCTCCAACAGGAGAAGTATATTACTCGAAAACATTGGAAGAACATAATGCTAAAAAGGCACAATATATTACAAATCAGCAAGAGTAATGTTATTCAGCAATGCTTGAATAAGTTTGCGCATTTGAATTTTCCAGGGAACGCTATATGGCGTTCCCTTTTCTTTTATGATAGAATAAATGTGCAAATTTATTATCATACGAAAATAAAAAAATGGCATTTTTTACCTACACCACCATATTGAAATGGAGGTTTTTTTCTTGTTATCAAGTAAAATAACCCAATATTTAGAAGGTTTGCTTCCAAAAAGAAATGAAATTATTGAAGAAATTGAACATTATGCTAAAGAAAATAATGTACCAATTATGGAACTAGTTGGTATTGAAACGATGCTTCAAATACTACGAATTTCTCAACCAAAGCAAATTCTTGAAATTGGTACTGCAATCGGTTACTCTGCGATTCGTATGGCCCAGGCACTTCCTGGTACAAAAATTGTATCTCTTGAGAGGGACGCAGAACGATACGAAAAAGCCCTCGAAAACATTGATAAGACTGGGACAAACTCTCAAATCGAAGTGATCTTTGGAGATGCTCTTGAATCTGCGGATGAAGTGAAAGAGCATGGTGAATTTGACTGTATTTTTATTGATGCAGCAAAAGGCCAATATCGACATTTTTTTGACATCTATGAAAAATGTCTTTCAAAGGATGGCTTAATTGTGACTGATAATGTACTATTTAAAGGGCTTGTAGCGGAGGAAGAAATCGAGAATAAAAGAATCCGAAATCTCGTAGCAAAAATTAAATCGTATAACGAGTGGCTCATCAAGCACCCAGATTACCAAACGACCATCTTACCAGTAGGGGATGGGGTTGCATTAAGTAAAAGAAGAGGTGTTAAGGAATGAAGAAACCAGAACTTCTGGTCACGCCTATATGTGTAGAAGATATTGAACCACTGATTAAGGCAGGGGCAACAGCATTTATTATAGGTGAACAACGATATGGATTACGTCTTGCAGGGGAATTTAATCGAGAGAAAATAGTTCAAGCTGTTGAAATTGCCCATGCCCATGATGCAAAAATTTATGTCGCAATGAATGCTATTTACCATAATGAAAAAGTGGACGAGTTAGCAGACTATGTGACATTTTTAAAGGATAGTCATGTAGATGCCATTGTGTTCGGAGACCCAGCCGTCTTGATGACTGTCCGTGAGGTTGCTCCAGAAATGAAGCTGCACTGGAATACAGAAACGACTGCTACGAACTGGTATACATGTAATTACTGGGGAAGAAAAGGTGCAAAACGCGCAGTACTTGCTCGAGAATTAAATATGGATTCAATCGTTGAAATAAAAGAAAATGCCGAGGTTGAAATTGAGGTTCAAGTACATGGCATGATGTGTATGTTCCAGTCAAAGCGATCACTAGTTGGAAACTATTTCGAATATCAAGGCAATGTAATGGAAATCGAAAACCGCAAAAAAGAAAAAGATATGTTCTTATTTGATAAAGAACGCAATAATAAATACCCGATTTTTGAAGATGAAAATGGCACTCATATCATGAGCCCAAATGATGTTTGTATTATCGACGAATTGGAAGAGATGATTGATGCTGGTGTCGACAGTTTTAAGATCGAAGGGATTTTAAAATCGTCTGAATATCTCCTTGAAGTAACAAATATGTATCGAAAAGCAATTGACTTATGTGTAGAAAATCGTGATGAATATGAAGACATCAAAGATGAACTATTAGCGCACCTTGAAGAACTTCAACCAATCAATCGCCCACTAGACACAGGTTTTTACTTTAAAGAAACAGTCTACTAATCAGACAAAAGAGGAGGAAAAAGCATGTCAACAGCAGTTGAGAGAGAACCGATTTCAAAAATAGTAGACGGCAAGCGTGTAATTATCAAAAAGCCGGAATTACTTGCACCTGCAGGCAACCTGGAAAAATTAAAAATTGCTGTTCATTATGGGGCAGATGCTGTTTTTATTGGTGGTCAAGAATATGGACTACGTTCTAACGCTGATAATTTTACTCTAGAAGAAATCGCAGAAGGTGTAGAATTCGCAAACAAATATGGAGCCCAAATCTATGTTACTACAAATATATATGCCCATAACGAAAACATGGATGGAATAGATGAATATCTAATGGGGCTTGAAAAAGCTGGAGTATCAGGAATCATCGTAGCAGACCCTCTGATTATTGAAACATGCAAACGAGTCGCTCCAAAAATGGAAGTACATCTAAGCACCCAGCAATCCCTATCCAACTGGAAGGCTGTTCAATTTTGGAAGGAAGAAGGGTTAGAACGTGTCGTACTAGCACGTGAAACGAGTGCTGAAGAGATTAAAGAAATGAAGGAAAAAGTCGATATTGAAATCGAAACATTTGTACATGGTGCTATGTGTATTGCTTATTCTGGTCGTTGTACATTAAGTAATCATATGACAGCACGTGATTCGAACCGTGGTGGCTGCTGCCAATCATGCAGATGGGATTACGATTTATTTAAATTAGATGATAATGAAAATGAAGTAGCCCTATTTGGAGAGAAGGACGCCCCATTTGCGATGAGTCCTAAAGACTTAAAGCTTATCGAATCGATTCCACGAATGATTGAATTAGGAATCGACAGCTTAAAAATTGAAGGACGAATGAAATCGATTCACTATATCGCAACAGTAGTAAGTGTTTATCGTAAAGTGATCGATGCATATAGTGCCGACCCCGACAATTTTGTCATCGATGAAGAGTGGCTTAAAGAGCTTGATAAATGTGCAAATCGTGATACTGCGCCTGCCTTCTTTGAAGGAGTTCCTGGCGTAAAAGAACAAATGTATGGTACTCATAGTAAAAAAACAACTTATGATTTTGCTGGTCTGGTGTTAGACTATGATAAGGAATCAGGGATTGTAACGTTGCAACAGCGAAATTACTTTAAAAAAGGAGACCAGGTTGAGTTTTTCGGCCCTGAAATTGACAACTTTACACAAACAGTTGAAACGATTTGGGATGAGAACGGAAACGAGATAGATGCTGCAAAACATCCATTGCAAATTGTTTCGTTTAAAGTAGACAAGCCTGTATATCCGAACAACATGATGCGAAAGGGGAAGTAAGATGAGCAAGAAGCCAATTGTCATTGGCATTGCTGGAGGCTCAGGATCTGGTAAAACAAGTGTATCAAAAGCTATATTTGAGCATTTTAAGGGTCACTCAATCTTAATGATCGAGCAAGATTCATATTATAAGGATCAAAGCCATATGCCTTTTCAAGAACGGTTAAATACAAATTATGACCATCCGTTAGCTTTTGATAATGATTTACTCATTGAGCACATTAAAAATCTTCTTGATTACAAAGGTATAAGTAAGCCGGTTTATGACTATAAATTTCATACAAGGTCTTCTGAAGTAATTCCTGTTGAACCAAAGGATGTCATTATTTTAGAGGGAATTCTTGTTCTTGAAGATGAACGACTACGCGATTTAATGGATATTAAGCTATTTGTTGATACTGATGCAGATATCCGAATTATCCGAAGAATGCTGCGGGACATTAAAGACCGGGGGCGTACACCGGAATCCGTTATTGAGCAATATGAAACAGTGGTCCGTCCAATGCATAATCAATTCTGTGAACCAACAAAGCGATATGCGGACATCATTATCCCTGAAGGTGGACAAAATCACGTTGCAATTGACTTAATGGTAACAAAAATTCAAACAATTCTTGAACAAAATGTCATTTTGTAATAACATAACAGAGATAAAGAAGTTATGTTAGTACAAATTATAAGGAAAGGAATGGTAGAAATTCCCTATCATTCCTTTCCTTACTATACAAAAAAAGAAAACAATTCGTACTACATATGTAAAGCAATCACAGGGGGATTGTAACGACTACAAGGAGTGAAGGGATTATGGTAGAGAAAGTATTTCCAATGACAGTAGAAGGAAAGCAAAAATTAGAGCAAGAACTAGAACATTTAAAGACAGTAAAGCGTAAAGAAGTTGTAGAACGTATTAAAATCGCTAGAAGTTTTGGAGATCTTTCTGAGAACTCAGAGTATGATTCAGCAAAGGATGAACAAGCATTTGTTGAAGGACGTATTACAACAATTGAAAATATGATTCGAAACGCAAAAATTATTGAAGAGGATGCTAACAGCGCTGGTAAGGTTTCATTAGGTAAAACAGTGACTTTTATTGAGCTTCCAGATGGTGAAGAAGAAACGTATACGATTGTAGGTAGTGCCGAAGCGGATCCGTTTGAAGGAAAAATTTCAAATGACTCACCAATTGCAAAAAGCCTACTTGGAAAACTTGTTGGAGATAGAGTAACGGTTCAAACTCCAGGTGGAGATATGCTTGTTGAAATTACAAAAATTGACTAATATTGTCAGTTTTACAGGGATTTTGAACAACCTCTTTAGGTATAAATAGTATGACACCTCGTCGAAACTGTAGACGAGGTGTTTTTCTATGGTAATTAAAAACCGTGCATTTATTATCTTAATCGTAATCCTATTACTATTAACAGGGTTAATCGGCAGACTTATGCAATTGCAGCTCGTAAGTACCGAATCATTTACGAATCATAATATAAATTTAATTGAAGCAAGTGTTTCCCAACGAACACAGGAACTTGTAATAGACCAAGGGCGTGGGCGATTTATCGACCGTAATAAAAAAGCATTAACCCATGAATATTATCCAACACTTGTATTGTTTCCTTTTTTAAAAAACATTGAATGGCCAGTCGAGGAAGTAGCTGAAATCGTAAAGATACCAGCAACTACCTTGAAAAATGAAATTCAAGATGCTAAAAAACCCGTAATTGTTGGTGGAGACAGACCCATCGAATTAACTGAAAATCAGATGAACAAAATTAATAATCTTCAAATTCCAGGAGTTTTTGCGGTCCATCGTCAATATGAGCTTGATCATGATATTGCAGAACACTTAATCGGGCTAATAAGAGAAAATAAGGATTTATTCCAGAAGCGTTATCCTGAGAAATCCTATCTACCCCAGAATACAAAACTAGGAATTACTGGTCTGCAATCTACCTTTGATGAATTCCTATTACCTGAAGGTGAGGCGAAGCTTCTATATCATGTGGCAGGGGATGGGGGACCTTTATTTGGGATTGATGTTAAATACACTGCACCAGCAAATCCATACTACCCGGTCGCCATTCAAACGACATTAGATAAAGACCTACAGCTCTTGGCGGAAAAAATTCTTGATAAGAATGGATTAAAAAAAGGCGGAATTGTCCTACTTGATGTTGAATCCAATGACTTACTTGCCATGGTTAGTAAACCGAACATTAATTCGTCTAATCCATTTGAAGATGGCAGTGCTCAAAATCAAATGATCATGCCACAATTTCCCGGTTCTGTTTTTAAGACGGTGATTGCCGCAGCTGCAATCGAACAACAGCAAATTTCAAATGACAGAATGTTCAATTGCGATAAAGATTTGTATGGGGAAGGGCAAGCGGAATATCCGCACGGTATGCTTAATTTCCATGACAGTTTTGCAAAAAGCTGTAATTACACATTTGCTAGCTTGGCACAGGAGATGTTACAAAAGGACCCTGATGTAATTGAACAGTATTCTGAAATGCTTGGTTTACTTGGACCTGTAGGCTGGAATGGCGACGTATTTCGCTTTCAAAACTTCAAACAACTTCCAAATGAATATAATGGTCGCATTTGGACGGATGAAAAGGATAAAAATGTTCCGAAAGCCATTGCTCAGACTGCGATTGGGCAAAAGGATGTTAGAGTGACCCCATTAGGTGTAGTGAATATGATGGCAACCATTGCACGTGGAGGGTCAAAAAAAGAAGTTCGATCAGTTAGTGATGTGTTATATAAGAACGGCACAACCTTATTTTCTTTTTCAAAACAAGATATGGACGGACCTAAGATTGCACCCTATACAGCTAGCAGACTCCAAGAATTGCTACGAGGTGTTGTGACATCTGGAACTGGACAGCGGTTTGCTGACCTTCCTTATCATGTGGCTGGTAAATCTGGAACTGCCCAAACAGGAAAAAAACAAGGTGAGGTAGGACTTGTTAACAGTTGGTTTGCGGGGTATTTTCCATTCGAAAGTCCAAAATACGCACTTGTAGTAGTTGATTTGGAACAGCAAGGCTCTCAATCTGTAGCAAACACCATCTTTTATGAAATGGTTCAAGGAATATATCAAATCGAACAGGAAAAAGGTACCAAAACGAACGACCAATAAAGAAATCACTTCAACCTTTTGGTCACACATGCTAGAATAAGAAGATAGTTGAATGAGAAAGTCGTTTTTAGGAGGTACTGTAAAATGGGGTATGATTTAGACAAACTATATGAAGGGCCTCGATCTGAAAGAAGAGCGAAACGAAAAAAGGTAAATCGAATCTTAAATATTTTAATTGTTCTAGTTGTTGTTTTGATTGTCTTTTTTGGTGGAAAGCTCATTTTTGGAGACAAAAATGTAGACGAATCTGTTTCTTCGAATCAAACGAATCAACCCGCAGACAATCAGGGAAAAGCAACCACAGATGATGATTCACAGGACAAAGAGCAAGAAAAAGAAGAAACTACTGATAAACCGGATGATCAAACATCAAAGGAGAAACAAACTGAAGATACGAACGATGAGCAAAAAGAATTAGAATCTGATGATTCCGCTGTTGTTACAGAGGGTGATCCTGAATCAAATATTTTAAAAACGATTGAGAATCCGGCATGGAAGCCAATTGGTACTTCACAAGCCGAACCACATAGTATCGTTTATACGGAAGGCTCTGTTGACCGAAATGAAATGGAGATGGCCGCAAGTTATGCAACTGGTTTTGATCGTTCAGATATGATCGTTTGGTGGTTGGCAAGAAACGGAGAAAATTCCGTTATTGCAACTGTTTCTTCAAAGACAACAAAACAAGTTCAAAAAGTGTACTTAGATTGGATTCCAAATGAAGGTTGGAAACCAACAAAAATCGAAGAATTAAAAGAAAATGATAGTCAAACATACAAAGACTATAAGAATTCTTCAGAACCAGATGAAAACGAAAACGAACAAGATGAAACCGAAGATAATGATTAAATAAGGCGCAGGTAATCCTGCGTTTTTTTTGTCTATTTTTTGACGATGATGAATTGAAAAAATAAGGGGAATATGGTAAGTTAAGAACAGTTCTTTTTTTAATTCATAGTATACTTATAGGAATAATATATAATAGTGGAGAGTGAGAAAATGGGGCGAGAGTTTTTAGAGGTTTTTGAAGGTTGGGCAAACTCTTATGACCACACAGTAACAGGAAATGATGTGGAATATCAGGAAGTGTTTTTACGATATGAAGATATTCTAAATGATGTTGTACAAAAATCTGGCCTCACCGTTTTGGAGTTTGGAGTGGGAACAGGTAACCTTACTCAAAAACTACTTGACGAAAATAAGAAAGTATATGGTGTTGAACCTTCCGTACCGATGCGAGAAATTGCAAAGAAAAAGCTTCAAAACTATTCTCTAACAATTGAAGATGGGGATTTTATCGATTTTAAAAAGCCTATGGGCAAAATTGATACAATCGTTAGTACGTATGCCTTCCACCACTTAAATGATAGTGAGAAAAATCAAGCTTTTTCCCAGTATAGAAACATTCTTGAAAAAGGTGGTAAAATAGTGTTTGCGGATACGATGTTTGAAAATAAACAAGAATATACAATGACGATTGAGTCCGCAACACAAAAAGGCTTCTTGAATCTTGCGAATGATTTAAAAACAGAATATTACACAACCATTCCTGTTTTAAAAGAAATTGCAAAGCAAAATGGTTTTACCGTTGAATTCACACGTTTTAATCATTTTGTATGGGTGATGGAGGCGACGAAACAGTAAAATGAAGGGTGATACGTACTTATGAAGGTAGCAATTATCGGAGCAATGGATGAAGAAGTAACCATTTTACGGGAGAAAATTGAAAATAGACAGGAAACAACAGTTGCTGGAAGTGTGTTTTATACTGGAACACTCAATGGCTATGATGTGATTTTACTTAAGTCAGGAATAGGTAAAGTGAATGCCGCAATTTCAACAACGATTTTATTACTGCAATTCAAACCTGATTATGTCGTGAATACTGGTTCAGCAGGTGGACACTTAAAGTCTCTTAATGTAGGTGACATTGTTATTTCATCTGAGGTTAGACATCATGATGTAGATGTTACTGCTTTTGATTATGAATATGGGCAGGTACCAGGGTTGCCTGCCGCCTTTAAAGCGGATGAAAAACTAATTGAGTTGGCCGAAAAAAGTGGAGAAGGAATCACAGATGTTCAAGTTGTAACTGGGTTAATTGCAACGGGTGATTCCTTTATGAATGACCCAGAACGAGTTTCATTTGTCAGTCGAAAGTTTGGAGATTTATATGCAGTAGAAATGGAAGCAGCTGCAGTGGCGCAAGTTTGTCATCAATTTGAAGTTCCATTTGTTGTCATTCGTGCCTTATCTGATATCGCTGGTAAAGAATCGGATGTGTCGTTTGAACAGTTCCTGCAAACCGCTGCAGTCAACTCCTCTAAAGTCGTAGAACGAATGGTAGAGGAAATAAATAGATCAAAGTAACGGAGGATTATTTGTCATGCAAGTGTATCGAAATGTCCATGAGCTCATCGGAAATACTCCGATAGTAGAAATTACGAAATTTCCCTTACGAAATGGGGTTCGTCTTTTTGCAAAGCTTGAATTCTTTAATCCCGGCGGAAGTATCAAGGATCGATTAGGAGTCGAACTTCTTCAACATGCCTTTGCAACAGGTCAATTAACAGAAGGAGGAACAGTCATTGAACCTACTGCTGGGAATACTGGGATTGGACTTGCACTTGCGGCAATCAACCGCAATGTTAAAGTAATTCTTTGTGTACCAGAGAAGTTTTCTACTGAAAAACAAGAATTGATGAAGGCATTAGGTGCAACCGTCATCAATACGCCAACAGAGGCCGGGATGACGGGTGCGATTGAAAAGGCAAACGAGCTTCTTAATGAAATACCAAATTCCTATTGTCCACAGCAATTTGCAAACCCGGCTAATCCAGATACTTATTATAAAACGATTGGACCTGAAATTTGGCAGCAACTTGAGGGGCAAATTGATATTTTTGTAGCTGGTGCTGGGACAGGTGGGACATTTATGGGGACAGCAAAGTATTTAAAAGAAATGAATCACTCCATAAAAACGGTAATTGTTGAGCCAATTGGATCCATTTTAAATGGTGGTGAATCTGGACCCCATAAAACAGAAGGGATTGGCATGGAATTTCTTCCTGGTTATATGGATACGTCCTATTTCGATTCCATTCATACGATTTCCGATGAGGATGCATTTAACCGGGTGAAGGAAATTGCACGTATGGAAGGATTGCTTGTTGGTAGTTCATCCGGAGCTGCCCTTCAAGCGGCATTAATAGAAGCGGAACAAGCAAAACCTGGATCTCACATCCTTGTGATCTTTCCGGATAGCAGTGAGCGCTATTTAAGCAAAAAAATATATGAAGGTGGGATATAGGAATGAAACGTAAAACGTTACTTATCCACGGTGGAGTTGGCGAGGATCCACAGACTGGTGCAGTTAATACACCAATATATCAAGTTAGTACGTATAAACAAGAAGGAATCGGCGGTCATAAGGGCTTTGAATACTCACGAACAGGAAATCCAACCAGACATGCCTTGGAAGAATTAATTAAGGATATAGAAGGTGGAGAAAGAGGATTTGCGTTTGGTTCCGGTATGGCTGCAATCACCGCTGTCATGATGCTGTTTAACAGCGGAGACCATGTTATTTTAACGGATGATGTATACGGCGGAACATATCGAGTGATGACAAAAGTTCTTAACCGCTTAGGCATTGATTCAACTTTTGTTGATACAAGCAATCTTGAAAATATTGAAGGTGAAATTCGCGAAAATACAAGAGCGATTTACATCGAATCACCAACCAATCCCTTATTAAAAATTACAGATATTAAAGGTGCTGCTGAAATTGCCAAAAAGCATAACCTGTTAACGATTGTAGATAACACCTTCAGCACTCCATATTGGCAAAATCCAATTGCACTTGGTGCTGATATCGTTCTACACAGTGCAACCAAATATATTGGAGGACATAGTGATGTAGTCGCAGGCCTTGTTGTTGTAAATTCAGCAAAATTAGGTGAAGACTTACATTTTGTTCAAAACTCAACAGGTGGGGTACTTGGTCCTCAGGATTCTTGGTTATTGATTCGTGGGATACGTACTCTTGGAGTTCGGATGGAGGAGCATGAAGAAAATACACGAAAAATTGTGGAGTTTCTACAAAACCATCCCGCGGTAAAAAAGGTGTTCTATCCTGGTATAGAGACACATCCAAACCATGCAATCGCTAAGGCTCAAGCAAAAGGGTTTGGGGGAATGGTTTCCTTTGATGTTGGAAGTGCTGAGAATGCGGATAAGTTGCTAAGTAAGGTTAAATACTTCACTTTAGCAGAGAGTCTTGGGGCTGTAGAAAGCTTAATATCTGTTCCAGCAAAAATGACTCATGCATCTATTCCAAAAGAACGTCGTGAAGAGCTAGGTATAGGTGATGGACTAGTTCGTATATCAGTAGGTTTAGAAGATGCCGAGGACCTAATTGAAGATCTTGAACAAAGCATACAATAATAAAATTTCCTCTAGCCTAAATCTAGGTTGGAGGTTTTTTTGTTGCAATGGACTGCTAAAATTTACATTCTACTCGCACTTTCAATGTATGTTATCATAGGATGGAAGTTTACTAGTTAGGTAGGTGTGATTCAAGATGGATCAAAATAAACAAGTGAAAAACCAGCGAAATAAAATCAAAGATTTCACCAACTACGGTTACATCCTTCTTGTGCTAAGTGTATTTTTATATATCGGTGTCATCATACCGGAGGAACGTTCTCCGTTTCAAATTTATGTAATGATGGGTTCAACATTCATTCTATTATGCTTGTCGTTTACCTTTTTCTTATTAGTTACTAAATATAAAAAACAATGCGAAGAACAATAGTCCTTCACCTAATTTTAAGGTGAAGGATTTTTTTTACAATTAAAGTGTTTACATCAGTAGTTATATTGGTTATAATTACCACAGTAGGAAAAAAATAAATCTAAAAGGAGGTCGAATAAAATGATGAAAGTATCTATTGACATGACAAACACAAAAACTTCATATGAAACAATCTATTCGACCATACCGGTGATTAATTTTTCATTTTAAAGAATACGTTAATCATGCCACAGGTGGAATAGTTCGCCTGTGGCTTTATTATGCCATTTAACGCCACAGGACTAGTATGCCTGTGGCCTTTTTATGTCTTTTTTCCTACTCGGATTTAACATTTTTTTAATCAAGGAGGTGAAACATAATGACCATCAATTTATTCTTTTTAACGATCTCAATATCAAAACGTGAAAAATCAATTGAAGAGTATCAACGTGAAGAAAGAGTCAATAAGCTTATGGAAGAAATGAAGGAACGTCAATATTCAATGATGCGCTTATTCTAATCAACAAAAAATAAAAGGAAGAAAGGGGAATGGAAATGTTTATGAAATTGTGTCCGATTGTAGCTTGGTTATCTGTGGAGAAGGATTCCACCTAACGAATGAAAATGATAGGAGGAGTTACGAATGCTATCGGTTCATGTACTGATTTTTACCATTTTATTTTCAAAGAAAAATAATTAGTATTGTAATGGGGAGTGCCAACAATGGCGCTCCTTTTGGTTTGTATGAATGCCTTCATTTTGTCAAATTTCTTTAACACAATGTTCAAATGTGGATAACGTTTACACAGTATGTAAGTGATAAAGTAAAAGTAAGAAGTACATCTCTTTGATGGAGGATGATAATGATGTTTATGATCGTTATGGGGATTGTGATTACGTCTGTTATTGCAATTATTATTGGAACTGAAGTCAGTGTTGAATTATAAAACAAAAGGTGGATTGCATATAAATGTGCAATCCACGTTTTTTTATGATCTTCTTTTATCTTTTTCGGCCCGATAAAATTCATGGAACATTTTCATCAAGGCACGCTTTTCAATGCGTGATACATAGCTTCTTGAGATACCCAACTCTTTTGCAATCTCACGCTGTGTTTTTTCCTTTGATAAATCAAGTCCAAACCTACCCACAATGACTTCTTTTTCTCTGTCATCAAGGACATCAATATATTCTTTGATTTTCTCAAGTTCCATATTTAATTGGATTGTTTCAATCACATCTTCTGTTTCTGATTTCAAAACATCAATTAAACTAATTTCATTACCTTCTTTATCCTGGCCAATCGGATCATGCAGAGAAACATCCTTTTTCGTCTTCTTTAAAGCTCTTAAGTGCATCAGGATCTCATTTTCGATACAGCGTGCAGCGTACGTAGCTAATTTTGTTCCTTTACCTTGTGAATAGCTTTCAATTGCTTTGATTAATCCTATGGTTCCAATTGAAATAAGATCTTCTGTGTCCTCACCAGTGTTTTCAAATTTTTTAACTATATGAGCGACCAACCTTAAATTATGTTCAATCAACACATTCCGAGCGTGTTCATTCCCCTCGGCCAATAATTGTAAGTATTTCTTCTCGTCAGAAGATGATAACGGTTGAGGAAAAGCATTATTTTTTACATAGGATACTAAAAATAATAATTCTTTTACAAAATAGCCTAATGCTGCTAACAGTCCAGACATTCGCTCACCTCCACATAAATCGTAGTGTATGTAATGTAACACTACATTGTCTAGGCATTTGCCCATTACTTAATGTTATGAGCGAGTGTGCTTGCTTGTGTCTGTCCGATAGAAAAAAGCTGATGATAGTAAAAAAGTCCATTTTCCACTACACCATCAGCCTTAATTTGAATTTTTATCTACTTGATAATCGTAAAAAAGGGTGCAATAGCTACAACCAACGCTAATCCAAAAACAACAATTGAACCAGGTTTGTTTTTATCCTTCCAAAGGGAAATGGAGAACCCGGTCGTATAGGCAAAAATGATTGTCATGATCAGGTAAATAAATAATTTCATCGCTTAATCTCTTATCCTTTCATAACCAGGTAATTTCGATTGTCGCCCAAATTCGTCAAATCTAATATCGACTGTAACGCTAATATCTGCATTGGGATATGCTTTCATCCAATCATAGCTTTCCCACTGTGGAATAGTTAAGAAATGCTTCCTTGCAAAAAGAGAAAAGGCAAAGAGATCTGCTTTGAATTCTTCTTGTGTTCGTTTAATTAAATCATTTATTCTTCTTTCAAAGCCACTGGAAATATGCTTCTTTAATTCTTCTCTCTTATCCTCATCATCTGCATAATTGACCATGCTATGGTCCGTTAAAATCGCAGCTTGAATAGGAAGTGCCACTTTGATTTTTGGTGCAGGTTTTGAAACATCCACAGTGATCTCAGGAGGTATTATTTGGGTGAAGCGTGCGGTTATCCAGTAATTTTCCATAAATGGATCAGGAAGAGTAACTAAAAAGCTCGGTTTTAAAATCCATTTATTTAGCATTTGGGTAATCCGTGTTTCTTGTACTGAAAGAATCCCAATCATTTGTCCCTCTTTAAAGACCGCAGAACCAAGAAACTGAGCAGGGTTTGTTTTTCCAGTTACCTTCATTTTACCAGCGATTAATTCATCATCTTCGTTTCTCTTTGCTGTATTCTTATCCTGCTCGGTTGTTGCGAAAGCAGAAATAAATAGATCAGCATCCGCTTCTGTTACTCTAAAGAAGTTGTGGATTTCGGAATTTGGAATAAAGCCAATTTTTGTTGCATTATCAAAAAGTAATTCAAAATATTCATGTCTTCTCGTTTCAAGCTTTGGTTGATTTCGTTCAATAAATGTACTAGCCTCTTCCTTTGAAACAATTAGTTTTGTATCACGTCTAACATCACGGTCCTTCGTTCCATCATAGATATATCGAATAAAATCCTTATCCCTTGCAAGCTCTTCTGAGACTACAAAGAAGTCCAATATATCATAGGTAATCGCCTTCGCAATGACGGCATTTGCTAAGTTTTCGGATTGAATAAAACTTGAGGCATTAAGTGTGATAATCTCATGTGTAGGTTCATTACTTCCACCACCTTGTTGAGTTGATCCGGCCTCTGGATTTGAAATTAAATACGTAATTTTTAAAAAGCCTCTAATATCGGATTTATCTAGGCCTATACCTAGCACATACGCTCTCTCATCAATTTCCTCTTTATCCCAACAACCGGCCAAAATCAATAAAATAGAAAAAAGGAAGAAAATTTTAATTATTGTGGCTTGTTTCTTCATGTTTTAAATCCCCTCTGATTTTTGCTATTAACCACATAAGGCAAGGAAAAACAAGAAACATTGGACTCAGGATATGTAATAACACTTCTCGGATTTTAAAGACTGTAAATGTAGGGGCTTCAGGACCTAATCCAAAAATAACGATAATCGTTGCGATTGTAGGGGTTAAATATTCAAAGTTTTTGATATTACAAATCCCTCCTAAAAATACGCAAATCAAATATAAGTAAACAGTAAACCGAATAAATGCAGCTATAATCCAAAATGGAAAGAAGAAGGTTTCAATATTTGTTAGAAATCCCAACCGTATCAATCGTATTAACTCTTGGTAAGGATAATCAAGCATTTTTAAACCTTCATAATCAAATACAAATAAATAGATAAGAAAAGCTAATGTTAATTCAATTACGACTATAACAAATGCAATCCAGGTCCCTTTTTTATAAGCCTTAGCGGATACAAGGTAGGGGGCAATTAATCCCATAAAAAAAAACTCGGCAAACAGGGAAACATGTGTAGTGCTCGTTTTTATTACTTCTAAAGAGCCTGGACCTAAAATTGGGAAAATAAAGGCAAGGCTACTGTCTCTTAGTGCTAAAAGGAGGGCGATGACCAATGAAAACTTTACATAGAACAGCACTAACCACGAAACAGTGCCTATATGTTCAATTCCTTTTTTGGCGCCATATGCACAAACAAACATCAACACAGTATAAATCATTATATAAGGGGTTTGTGTAAAATACATGGTACCAATGATATCCACATAAATGGCTGAATCATAAGTAAAACTGAGAAAAGAAGTAAGTAATAAAAAACTTGAAAAGACTGTGCCAAGATATTTACCAAATAAGTGACGGATGACGTCATGCAAATTTTTATTCTTATAAGCTGTGATGACTTTGATTGTCAAATAGATTGGAATAATCGACTTTATTCCTATAAGCAGAGGAGCCATCCAATACGCGTTATCTAGGTAGTCAACTAAAATAGACGGTGTGTCATCAGATAATTTGACACCAACCACTAATATTAAGAGAGCTACGTATTCCCTTATCCCAATTTTTCCTCTTAATTGCTCCATAGCTACTCCTCTGCCTTTTTTATGACGTCCTTCGGTTTTAAATAACCCGGACGAATTCTTTCACTTTTGATCATTTTTCGGATAATTGTATCGTTAGAAGAAATATACTTAGGTGACATTGGTGACAAGTAAGGAACGCCAAAAGATTTTAGTGATACCATATAAGTGATTCCTGCTGTAAACAAAGCTGTCATGCCATAAATACCAAATAGACCAGCCGCTAGTATAAAAGCAAATCGAATAATCCTAATTGCATAATTCATGCTCACATCACTTAGAGTAAATGAACAAAGTCCCCCTAATGCCACGACGATGACCACAATTGGACTAACAACATTTGCCTGCACCGCTGCTTGTCCTAAAATTAATGCTCCGACAATCCCAATTGTTGGTCCAATTGGATTAGGAACTCGGAGTCCTGCTTCCCGTATTAACTCAAAAGCAATTTCCATCATTAATATTTCAATAAGGGAAGGGAAAGGAACTTTTTCACGGGTTGCAGAAATGGCTAATAAGAGATCAGTCGGAACCATTTCAGAATGGTAGTTGGTAATGGAAACATAAATCGCAGATCCAAATACGGTTATAAACAAAGCGCATACTCGTAGGATTCGAATAAAATTTCCATATATAAAACGCAAATAGTGATCCTCCGGGTTATGGATAAAGGACCAAAAAGTTGCGGGTAGGATTAAAGCAGCTGGTGAATTATTCATAAGTAAAACGACATATCCATCCTCTAAAAATGAAGAAGCTCGATCAGGTCTTTCCGTATATAAAGTACTAGGAAAGATTGATTTCGGTCTTTCTTCTATGTATTGTTCTAGAAGAGAAAGGTTTTGGATGGCGTCTACATCTAATGAACTAACCCTTTCTTTAATATTTTGTATCATTTTATCATTGGTAAGATCCTTTATATAAAGGATAAAAAGTTCATTATTTGAGCGCTTTGAAACCGTTGTACTTTCGACTATTAAATTTTCGCTTCTTATCTTCTTTCGAATTAATGAAATATTAGTATCCGCTTTTTCGTTAAAAGCTTCTTTTGGACCTTTAACGACAACCTCATTTTCTGCTTTTTCAACGGATCTGCTTTGGAACTTAGCCGTTCCTATTGCTAATGCTTTAGTTTCACCATCGACTAGTAATATTGTGTTTCCTTGATTAGCACCATTCACAATATCTTTCATAAGTTGTACACGAGTAAATGATTGAACTTGAATGATATCTTGAACTTCTTTTTCTGGATCTTCATTACGTAACAATGGTTCAAGAATATGCTCACTAATCATGGAAACATCGGTGATTGTTGAAATAAACAAGATTGCCGCTTTTTTATTTATTCCGTTTATCGTAAAATTGTGGAACTTAACATCGCTGTTTTCAGGTAATGAATAAAGCTTCTCTAATGTTGATATGTTTATTTGAAGATTTTGGTTCATTTCTTGATTTTTTATTTTGATATCCTCTGCAGCTGATTTTTCAGGATATTGTTCGGGATCTAATTTAGAACTTGTAAATTTGTCCAGATACTTTTGAATAGGATGCTTTTTCATAACAAACAGCTCCGAGCTTTTTCCTAAGTTTGCCACCAAAACTGGAATTTAATACAAATAATGATAAAAGACAGGAATTTGTTTTGAAATGTCTAAAATGATAGAAGTTTTTATAAAATCCCTTTATAATGAATGGTGTGAATTATTTAGTGAGTCTAAATAATTAAGAAGGGGGAAATGAATGTGAGCACACGTACATATGAGCAAAAATGGGATTTAGATGTATTTTTTGAAGGTGGAAGCAGTTCACCAGCTTTTCATGCCTTTTTAGAGGCGCTACAAAAGGAACTAACTGAGTTTAGTGCATTAGTAGATGGATTTCAAGTACCTTCAAATGTAAAGGATAAAGAAGGATTAGAACACATTTTAGAAGCATTTCAATCCTCTTTTAAAAAGCTTCGTCAGGCAGGTGCTTTTGTGAGTTGCTTGACAGCCCAGGATACAACTGACCGTGGAGCAAGCTTATTACAAGGAAAAACAACGCAGCTGAGTAGCGAGCTTCAATCCATTTTAACCGCGTTTGATCAAAAGCTCATTGCGATTGAGCAACCGGTATGGGATGAACTTTTATCTGAAGCGCCATTCAATGAGCTTTCCTATGTTTTGGAGGAAAGAAGAACAAGAGCAAAAGAAAAACTATCTCTAGAACAGGAAAGCTTAATTAATGCTCTAGGTGTTGATGGATACCATTCATGGGGACAACTCTATAATATGGTCGTTGGCAACATCCAGATTCCATTTGAAGAAAATGGTGAAACAAAACAACTTTCAGTCGGCCAAGCATTTAACAAGTTTTCAAGTACTGATCGCAATGTCCGTAAATCAATGTTTGAGCAGTGGGAAAAAACATGGGAGAATCATTCGGATTATATTGGTGAAGCCTTAAATCACCTTGGAGGTTTCCGATTAAACGTCTATAAAGCACGTGGTTGGGAAAGCGTTCTTGGGGAACCACTAGATATTAACAGAATGTCTAAAGAAACACTCGATACAATGTGGTCGGTTATTACTGAAAACAAAGCTCCATTCGTGGACTATTTAAACCGAAAAGCAGAACTATTAGGTCTTGAAGGGCTAAGTTGGTACGACCTTGATGCACCAGTAGGTCAAACGGAAAGCAAGGTAACTTATCAAGAAGGTGCTGAATTTATTTTAGACCAATTTAGTAAGTTTGGTCCTAAGCTTACTAAGTTTACACAAAAAGCGTTTGAAGATAGCTGGATTGAAGCCGAAGATCGACCTGGAAAACGTCCTGGCGGTTTTTGCACAAGCTTTCCTGAAAGTGATCAATCAAGAATCTTTATGACCTTCTCAGGAACACCTTCAAATGTGTCAACTCTTGCTCATGAACTTGGTCATGCATTCCATCAGCATGCAATGGCTGGTGTTCATACGTTAAACCGTAGCTATGCTATGAACGTCGCAGAAACTGCATCTACTTTTGCGGAAATGATTGTCGCAGATGCTTCTGTAAAAAATGCAAAGTCCAAAGATGAAAAAATTGCCTTAATAGAGGATAAAATCCAAAGAAGTGTTGCTTTTTATATGAATATTCACGCTCGCTTCCTATTTGAGACGAGATTTTATGAGGAGCGCAAGCAAGGCATTGTGAGTGCAGAACGCCTTAATGAACTAATGCTAGAAGCGCAGAAGGAAGCATACTGTGGGGCATTAAAGGAATATCATCCACAATTTTGGGCATCGAAGATGCATTTCTATATTACAGGTGTACCTTTTTATAACTTCCCTTATACGTTTGGATATTTATTCTCTCTCGGAATTTATGCAAAGGCGTTAGAAGAGGGTACAGACTATGAAGAGAAGTACATCGCACTGCTAAAGGATACAGCAAGCATGAAGGTGGAAGACCTTGCTGCTAAACACTTAGGCGTTGATTTAACCAAACGTGATTTTTGGGAAAAGGCTGTAAAGCTTTCAGTTAAAGATGTAGAAGAATTTATAGAGTTAACGAAATGAGAAAAAACCTATCCACATCAAAAATAGTGGATAGGTTTTTTTATACTTTCTTTAATTTAAATGTACCAACCATAAGGAAAGAAAGAATGATGATGAGGTAAATGAAAAATTGTGGAGATACATAAGGGATTGCTAAGAAGCTTAATGTCAATAGACAGCCAGCAGCCGTTATCGGTAAGCCTACAAAGAAGCCTTTATTGTCACTAATATTGAATTTAGCTAAACGAAAAGCTCCACATCCAATATAGAAAACGGTAAAAAACATCCCTGGGGCACCGAATTCATAGATGATCCCTTGGTATAAAAGAAGCGCAGGTGCAACGCCGAATGATATAATATCACACATTGAGTCAAGTTGTTTTCCGAGCTCTGATTCAATCTGAAATTTTCTAGCCACCATTCCATCAAAACGATCAGCAAGTGCAGCTAAAAAGATAAGTAATAAGCTTAAATTTAATTCGTTCTTTAAAACAAATAATATAGAAAAACCACCTAAACTAAGGTTGATTAAGGTAAGTATGTTGGCAGTATGTGCTTTTAGCTTTTTTAAAGTAGAATCTAAATAGTCTAATAAAAACATTTCTTCACTCCTTTCTATAGAGGATTTACAAAAAAGTCTTTGTAATGGATATTAAAAATCAATAAAATAAGATAGTATTGCTTTAATAATCTTATTTTATTCGTTGAAAAGTATATAGTCAAAGAGAAATTGTAATTTTAGGGGGAATTCGATTTGCAGAAATGGGTATACCGTTTTTTTATAGAATTAACGAACCATCGTCTTTCTTCGATGCTTTTAAAAAAATTTTCACAATCAAGAGTTAGTGCTATACTTATTCCGAGTTATGCGAAAATATACAATATTAACCAAGCAGAAATGGAAAAAAGCTTAACCGATTTTGCTACCCTTCATGACCTTTTCGTTAGACAACTGAAACTAAACAGCAGGCATATAGATTCAAACGAAAATACTGTCATTAGCCCTGTTGATGCTGTTATTGAAGAGACTGGTATGATTACCGCGAATAAGGAAATGATTGTAAAAAATAAACATTATTCGATCCAAGAGATGCTTGGAGATGAAAACTCACTCGCTAAATACATAGGTGGTACCTTCGTTATTCTATATTTAAGTCCAAGCCATTATCATCGAATTCATAGTCCAATTTCTGGAGTTATCACAAAGCAATGGGATTTGGGATGGAAATCGTATCCGGTCAATCGACTCGGGTTAAAATATGGAAAAGATCCTTTATCCAAAAATTATCGAAAAATAACAGAAATACGTGTTAATGACACATATGTTGCTGTCGTCAAGGTGGGGGCAATGTTTATCAATAGTATAGAAACAACCCATACAAGTGATTTTGTGAAAAAAGGGGAGGAAATTGCGTATTTCTCATTCGGTTCAACGGTTGTTCTTTTATTTGAAAAAGATCGTTTTACGTTTAGCCCTGAAATAAGTCCGTCTACTAATATAAAAATGGGTGAAGTCTTAGGTACACTTAACAAAGAAAGGTGAATGGCGCCTGGAGTTAGTCATGAAAAAAAGAGCCTCTAGTGGCTCTTTTACAAAAATCATTCATTATGATATATTTCTAATCCTATGTCCTAATGATCTGCGGTTAATTTCAGTTTCCATAAGGTGAATAAAATCAGGACTGAGGTTTAATTTTATAGCTTTAAAATAAGATTCAATTAACAAGTCATCTGATAATTTTTTCATAGCATTGAGCCAAAAGTTGGCTATTCACCTCCTAAAGATTTATTGCGTAATTCGTTCTATTTTATCTGCTGTTGTCATATACTAATACGTTATTCTTAGTTGGTAAGTTAACTCTATCACGAAAAAAATAATAGAACAACCGTTCTGTTATCCACAGGAGTTAGTGGATAACTTGTGAGTATTTTGTTTATAATTTTTGGAAATCTATGTATATCAATGTGTAAAATGTGTATAAGTTTATCCACAACTGTTGAAATTTACTGACTTTTGTCGAAAACTTTTTTTCTTTTTTGTAAAACTGCAATATTTGTGACGAAATTTGACAGATTAGTTTTTGTGAAAATAGCTTTATTCCGTTATGATAGGATAGGTATAGAACAGGAAGAAGTCCGGTGAGGTGTAAGCATATTGTTAAAGAAATTTTTACCAAATGAACATGTGAAATCCGTTTTTGAGATTTCACCAAGTAAGCTTAAGGAATTAGGAATAAAAGGTGTTATAACCGATTTAGATAATACATTGGTTGAATGGGATCGTCCAAGTGCAACACCAGAGCTTGTGGAATGGTTTGCTGATATTAAAAAAAATGGGATAACTGTTACCATTGTCTCAAATAATCAAGAGCCAAGAGTAAAAGAATTTGCAGATCCGTTAGGTATTCCGTTTATTTATGAGGCCAGAAAACCTTTGATACGAGCTTTTAACCGTGCAATAAGGGAAATGAATTTACAAAAAGATGAGGTTGTTGTAATAGGTGACCAGCTCCTTACTGATGTATTAGGTGGTAACCGCTGTGGTCTACATACCATTCTTGTTGTTCCTGTTGCGCAAACCGATGGATTTTTTACAAAGTTTAATCGCTTTGTCGAAAGAAGAATACTAACTTGGATGAAGCGTCGCGGAATGCTTTATTGGGAGGATTAATAGAAGTGGAACAAGAAAAGATTAGCTGTATTGGCTGTGGGGTTGAAATCCAAACGGCGGATGAAACAAAATTAGGATATGCACCACATTCGGCATTAGAAAAGGATAAAGTCATATGTCAACGATGTTTTAAATTAAAGCACTATAATGAAGTTCAAGATGTTTCGTTAACGGATGATGACTTTTTAAAAATCCTACACGGAATTGGATCTACCGATGCATTAATCGTAAAAATTGTAGACATATTTGATTTTAATGGCAGTTGGTTACCTGGTCTTCATCGTTTTGTGGGCAATAACAATATCTTATTAATTGGTAATAAAGTAGATTTGCTGCCAAAATCGGTGAAGCCTAAGAAACTCATTAATTGGATGAAAGAATCATCCAGGGACCTAGGACTGAAACCTATTGATGTCTCTTTAATTAGTGCAGAAAAAGGCACAGGCATCAAAGAGGTAGCAGATGCCATCGAGCATTATCGCCAGGGAAAAGATGTATATGTAGTTGGTTGTACAAATGTTGGGAAATCAACATTCATTAACCGCTTAATTAAAGAATTTAGTGGGGAGAAGGATGACATCATTACGACTTCACACTTTCCTGGAACAACATTAGATATCATTGATATCCCACTTGATGATAAACATTCCTTATTTGATACTCCAGGAATTATTAATCACCATCAAATGGCACATTTTGTTTCAAAACAAGACTTGAAGGTGATCACGCCGAAAAAAGAAATTAAACCAAAAGTTTTTCAATTAAATGAACGACAAACCTTGTTTTTTGGTGGATTAGCCCGATTTGATTTTGTAAGTGGAGACAGGCAGTCATTCGTTTGTCATTTCTCTAATTTATTGAATATCCATCGGACCAAGCTTGAAAATGCAGATGAATTATATGATAACCATAAAGGCGAGATGTTACAGCCACCAGGAAAAAATGAACTAGATGAATTCCCGCCTCTCGTTGCTCATGAATTTATGATCAAAGAAGCAAAGACAGATGTTGTTTTCTCTGGCTTGGGCTGGGTAACCATTAACGTACCTAATACGAAAGTTGTCGCTCATGTTCCAAAGGGTGTTGGAGTGATTGTGCGAAAGTCGCTAATCTAGTATGACGAATTAGAAAAAATATGTTTACGGGTGAGGAAATGGAAAAGGTTTATGGGGTAATTGGGAGTCCAATCTCACATTCAATGTCACCAATGATGCATAATGATCTTTTTGAACATTATAAGCTTAAGGCAAGATACCATGCTTTCCATGTTCCACAGGAAGGGGTAAATGCCGCAATTGAAGGGATAAAAGCACTTGGAATAGCGGGTATTAATGTCACAATTCCGCATAAGATTGATGTCATTGAATATTTAGATGAAGTTGAAGAGGTTGCGGCAAATATTGGCGCGGTTAATACGATTGTCAACGAGAATGGGAAATTAATTGGATATAATACAGATGGAAATGGATTTATCCGTTCGTTGAATCAAGTGATTAGTAATGAGGAATTATGTTCAGCTAAGGTATTAATAATCGGAGCTGGTGGTGCAGCAAGAGGAATCTTTATTTCGTTAGCTGCAATGGGTGTAAAAAACATCGATATTGTAAATCGTACGATGGAGCGTGCACATTCAATTATAGATGATTGTAAGTTCCCAGTTGATTCACATGGATTGGGATTTGCAGAGGCAGAAGCGGATTTAGGAAAATATCAAGTGATTGTCAATACGACTTCTGTTGGAATGCATCCCAATGTCGATGAGATGCCTCTTTCACTTGAAAATATCACGCCAAAAACGATTGTTAGTGATATTATTTATAATCCATTTGAAACGAAGCTTCTACAGGAAGCGACTAGACGTGGAGCAATTACGCAAAATGGAATTGGAATGTTTGTTTATCAAGGTGCCCTAGCATTTGAAAAATGGACAGGAATATTTCCGGATACAGATAGAATGGAAAGGCTTGTAACAAGGCTATTAGGAGGAAAAACATGCTAACAGGAAAACAAAAACGATTCTTGCGCTCTAAAGCCCATCATTTAGACCCAATTTTTCAGGTTGGAAAAGGTGGGGTAAATGATAATATGATTAAACAAATTAGTGACGCACTTGAAGCACGTGAGTTATTAAAAATCAGTGTTCTGCAAAACTGTGAGGATGACCGTGATACGGTAGCCGAAGAGCTCAGTAAGGGTGCAAAGGCAGAAATCGTTCAGATCATTGGAAATACAATTGTACTTTACAAAGAATCCAAAGAAAAAAAGAAATTAGAGCTTCCAAAATCAAAATAGGTATTGTTGGAGGGAAATAAATGAACCATATTGGAATCATAGGTGGTACATTTGATCCGCCTCATATTGGTCATCTATTCATCGCATCGGAGGTATTGACAAGGTTAAATCTTTCTGAAGTGTGGTTCATGCCTAACCATATTCCTCCACATAAAGAACGTAAAAGTTATGTGACCGATGAAGAGCGGGTTGAAATGCTTTCTCTTGCCATTTCCGATCAGCCAAAATTTAAATTGCAGTTGATTGAACTGGAAAGAGAAGGTCCCTCATATACATACGACACCATTAAATTATTACGTGAAAAATATGAAGATACAAAGTTTTACTTTATCATTGGGGGAGATATGGTCGAATATCTGCCACATTGGCATAAAATTGACGAACTTGTTGATATGGTTACATTCGTTGGAGTTAAAAGACCAGGTTATACATTTCCGGCGGAATATCCAATTACAGAAGTGGATATCCCGCAATTTGATATCTCTTCATCGATGATTCGGAAAAGGTTATCAGAAAAGGGAAATACAATGTATTTACTTCCTGAAAAAGTACGAAACTATATAGAGGAGAAGCATTTATATGGAACGTGAAAAGGCACTAGGGATAGTCAAAGAACAGTTAACAGAGCACCGTTATCAGCATACACTTGGTGTGATGGAGACGGCAATTGAACTATCAAAACGCTATCATGCAGATGTAAAAAAAGCCGAAATTGCTGCCATTTTTCATGATTATGCAAAGTTTAGACCTAAAGATGAAATGAAACAAATCATCATCAACCAACAGATGCCATCCGATTTATTGATTCATAATACAGAGCTTTGGCATGCACCAGTTGGAGCATTCCTTGTAAAGACCGAGGTAGGCATTGAGGATGAGGAAATTCTAGATGCAATTCGTTTCCATACATCTGGACGCGAAAAAATGACCCTTCTTGAAAAGATTATTTTTGTGGCAGATTATATTGAGCCAGGAAGACATTTTCCGGGTGTAGAAGAAGGTAGAAAACTCGCAAAACAGGATTTAGACGATGCACTTATCTATGCATTAAAAAACACAATTATGTTTTTAGCCAAAAAAAGTCAAGCAATCTATCCAGATACATTGCGAACATATAACTCACTAATTTTTGAGAAAAAAGGGGGAATCCTAGGGTGAATGAAAGAGATATTTTAACATTTGCAGTCCAAGCAGCTGATGATAAACGAGCAGAAAATATCATTGCCTTGAATATGAAGGGGTTATCACTGGTAGCCGATTATTTTCTTATTTGCCACGGAAATTCTGAAAAACAGGTGCAAGCAATTGCTCGTGAAATAAAAGACAAAGCTGATGAAAATGGTATTCATATTAAGCGTCTTGAGGGATTTGATGAAGCAAGATGGGTTCTTGTTGACCTCGGAGATGTCATTGTCCATGTTTTCCATAAAGACGAACGTAGCTATTATAATTTAGAACGTCTTTGGGGAGATGCACCTACGGAAAACATTGAAGATGTGCTAAGTTTATGAGCTATGGTGAATTTGCCTATATCTATGATGAACTGATGCGTGATGTAGATTATGAGCAATGGGTTTCATTTGTAAAGGAAAAAGTAGCACATCTTCATAAAAAGAGTGGTCTAAGGGTTCTAGATATTGGCTGTGGAACAGGAGAAATTACAATAAGACTTGCCAAAGAAGGTTTTGAGGTTATTGGGGTCGATCTTTCAGAAGATATGCTGACGGTTGCGAATCACAAGGCAGTGGAGGCAGGAGTGAAAGTTGAGTTTTACCAACAGAACATGTTGGATATCTCAGGGTTTGAGCCATTTGATCTTATTGTGATTTTCTGTGATTCCCTAAATTATTTGCATTCCGAACAAGAGGTGCAGAAAACCTTTGCAAATATTTACCAGCTTTTGAAAGAAGATGGTCTATTTCTGTTTGATGTCCATTCCGTTTATAAAATGGATTCCATTTTTATGAACGGACCGTTTGTAAGTGCTGAAGATCAGGTTAGTTTTATTTGGAATTGCTATAGTGGGGAGCATCCTCACAGTGTCGAGCATGAGCTTTCCTTTTTTGTGAAAAATGAACATAATGAGGATTACGCAAGGTTTGACGAGTTTCACGAACAGCGTACCTTTCCGATTGAAATGTATCAAAATTGGCTTGTACAAACAGGTTTTCGTGTACAAGACATTTGTGCTGATTTTACAGAACATGTTCAAGAGACTTCAGAACGAATTTTAATCACTGCAAAGAAATAGAGGGCCAGAGGATGAAATTATCGGTTTTTCGTTTTGAGGTGCAAATAGACTAATTATCATATTTAAAACGAATAGGGTTTCTAAGGTCAAATCACAGTGAAAATCATAGTCAAACGCTTTAGAGAAATAAAATCGGTAAATATTCAGACAAGGGAAAGCCAAAACATTGCGGTTGTGTCCGAAGTTGAGTCATCTTCAGACAAAGGAGTGCCAAAACATCGCGGTTGTGTCCGAAGTCGAGTCATCTTCAGACAAGGGAAAGCCAAAACATCGCGGTTGTGTCCGAAGTCGAGTCATCTTCAGACAAAGGAAAGCCAAAACATCGCGGTTATGTCCGAAGTCGAGTAACTCCTTTAATATTAGAAATTACTTCACTCAGCAAATTCGCTGTTGCATCTTCAACTTTGGCCCGAAAAGCAATTTACCAACAATAGCACACCTATTTTCACAAGCACATTCTCACTGTATAATAAGTATTGTCACACTCCCAAAAACGGATGTGAGTTATAATTACTTTTTAATATAAACTGCATCAAACGTTACTATAACAAGAAAATTAAAGCGTGAATTCGTGTGTGAATTCACGCTAAAAACGTATTGTGATTTACTATTTTGCACCCTGAATCGGAGCCAGTTAGGATAAAGTCCCTGCCCTTTTTTTGAATCAAATGACAATGCCGGCATTAGCTCAGGTTGCAAGCCAAACACTTTTAAAAGGCAAAAAAACGCCTTCTATTTGGCTTGTGCTTTTATAATTGAAGTGGTATATTTAGCGAGATGGAGTCTCGTTAAATTGTCTAGCTACCTCGGAAATATCCTCATCATATTTTCTATGAGTACTCCTAAACAACTCTTCAAATAATTCACCAATATGTTCTTCCATTGCATTAATTCCTTCTCCAGTGACACCACCTTTTACACATACCTTTGACTGGAGTGTGGGTAATGTATACATTTCTTTTTCAAGTAGCTTACCCATACCGATAATCATTTCACTTGCTAATTTTGTTGCTTGTTCCTCAGTGATTTTCGTTTCCCTCACCGCTGCATCTACAAACCTTCTCAGCAAATAAGTAAAAAACGCCGGACCGCAACTTACAATATCCGAAGCAACTCTTGTAATTTCATGATTTATGTGAACCGGAGTGGAAATTTGTTCGAAAAGGAATTCTAAATACTCCTTAAACCTGCTGCTAATGCTCCTGCCAAAAGTGAATAAGGATACACCCGTTAGTGCACGGTTGGTAATACTCGGAATGATCCTAGCGACCTGACAGTTCACAAGTGATTCAAGCTGTTCAACAGAAATCGGACTTGTAATTGAAACAATACATTTATTACTCGTTAAGGAAGAAGATAATTGGTGTAAAAGGGGGTGAATCTCTAAAGGCTTCACACAAATAAAAATTAAATCAGAGCCTTTTACAACTTCTTCATTTGTTGCTGCTACCGTAATATCTGGTAAGGAGTTCTTAATAGCTATTGCTTTTTCAATTGTACGATTTGTAATGGTTAATTTTGAAGGCGGAACAGCAAGAGATTCTACAAAGGACTCTATTAAAATTTTCCCCATATTTCCTGTACCAATAAACCCTATATTCAAGTTCGTCCCTCCTTTACAGACTATTCTCCTAACACCATATGTGATTCCATACCAAAATATGAATGCAATTTTCCTAAGCTAAAAAGAAGGAAGGTATATCATGAATTTTAAAAATAAAAAAATGAAATTAATGATTATCGTTTGTGGAATTTGTCTTGTTACTTTTATTGCGTTCTACCGTATTTATGGACAAGAAACCAAAGCAGAGCCAAACATTGAAGAAGAGGAGTTACTACTTGAACCAGTTGTTGAAGAAAAAAATGTTGTAGAAGAGGAAGTCACAGTCATTCTAGTAGATATTAAGGGTGCTGTGTTTAATGAGGGGGTATTTGAGGCCCAAGAGGGAATGAGGATCAAAGATGTCGTCGATATGGCTGGAGGTTTTACGGAAGATGCCAACAAAACGCAAGTTAATTTAGCACAGCGAGTGGAGGATGAAATGGTCATCTATGTTCCGCGTATGGGTGAAAACACCGAATTGGAGATAAGCAGTCAATCACAAAAAAATGACGGTAAAATATCACTAAATGGTGGAACTCAAGCAGAACTTGAAACATTATCTGGCATCGGGCCATCGAAAGCAGCAGCGATTATAGCATTTCGGGAAGAAAATGGACCTTTTAAACAACTTGAGGATCTTCTTCAAGTGAGTGGGATAGGCGAAAAATCGTTTGAAAAAATTAAAGACGAACTTAAATTAAATTGACGACGTATGGGAGATACCGATAAAATAATTGTAAGATTTTGTTGAAGGGATGGGGAAGATTTGAATCGAATTAAATGGGATCAGTATTTTATGGCGCAAAGCCATCTGCTTGCTTTAAGAAGTACATGTACACGATTAACGGTAGGAGCCACCATTGTTCGTGATAAGCGAATTATTGCAGGGGGTTATAACGGGTCCGTTTCAGGCGGCACCCATTGTATTGATGAGGGCTGCTATGTTGTAGATAATCATTGCATACGGACTGTACATGCTGAGATGAATGCGTTATTACAATGTTCGAAGTTTGGAGTTCCCACAGAAAATGCTGAAATCTACGTGACGCATTTTCCTTGTCTCCAATGCACAAAAGCTATTATTCAAGCAGGAATCAAAGTTGTTTATTATGCAGTGGATTATAAAAACCATCCATACGCAATTGAAATGTTGGAGAATTCAAATGTAAAAGTACAAAAGGTTCCACTTCAAGAAATGGTGATTGACCTAAAATCAAAAGAAAAATTAGAGTTTGTTAATGAATTAATTGAGAAAGTAACAGAATCAGGTGCGGACGATAAAGAAATAAAGGCATTGCATGAGCAGGCTGCTACACTCTTTTCAAATATTGGTAAAAATAATTAAGAAGTATGGGGATTATGTGAGAGGAAAGCTTGTCTATCTGGCTTTCTTTTCAGTTTTGGGAATACTGGTCCCCTATACATCTTTTTCTTGGTTTAGTATCCTCCTCTTACTACTCTTATTCGGTTTTATCATTTTCCGCCACCATTTCGCACTTGCAGTCCTCAGTCTTTTCGCTCTATTTTTCTTCATGTGTTTGTTCATTCTTATTGATTCTAATAATCAAACAACACTAACTGCTACGACAAAAACAATCTATGGCGAAATAGTTGATACACCTGATATCAATGGTGATAAACTTACTGTCATTGTAAATACCCCACAACATGAAAAGCTCCTTATGGTTTACTACATCCAAACAGAGTTAGAAAAAATTCAACTAAGCGAATCAGTACGAATCGGGTTAGTGTGTACCTTTAGCGGAACTCTCAAAGAACCACAGGTATCAAGAAATCCATATTCATTTGACTATCAAAAGTATTTATATGCGCAAAAAATTCATTGGATTTTTGAGGCTAACACGCTAACTCCTGAAGAGTGTTTTCCACAGGAAAAATGGTCGTTCTCTCGATGGTTACTAAATATCCGTGAAGCTGGAATCCAGCAAATCGATTCTCATTTTGATGGGTCGACTGCAGGGATAATCCAAGCTTTAATTTATGGAGAAAGAACGAATATTGAGAATGAAATTGTAAATTCCTATCAGTCATTAGGTTTGATTCATCTTTTAGCTATATCAGGGCTTCATGTAAGCCTTATGACAGGGATGTTTTACTTTTTATGTATCCGATTTGGAATAACACGTGAGTCTACCTCGATTCTCCTCTTATGTTTATTGCCGGTTTATATCATTATTGCAGGGGGGTCACCTTCTGTTATTCGCTCTGTGCTAATGTGTATGCTCCTACTTTCGACAATCATGTGGTGGAAAAAGGGTAGTATGCTGGATGTAATAAGTTTTGTGTGCATGTGTATGCTTGCATTGAATCCGTATTTTTTGGTAAACATCGGTTTTCAATTATCATTCATGGTTAGTGCAGCTTTAATCTTGTCATCAAGAGCCATTTTTAAACACTATCTCAATCCTTTTTCTTCTTTATTCGCGGTTTCATTTTTATCACAAATAGCCTCGTTGCCCATTTTACTATTTCATTTTTTCGAGTTTTCATTATTAAGCTTACCGCTAAATATGCTGTATGTTCCATTATATTCGATGATTATTTTGCCCTTTGCATTATTCACAGTAATTGTGCTCGGAATAATTGAACCTGTCGGTGAAATGTTTGCGATTGTTCTAACGTGGCTCCTCGAAATCTTAAATCAAGCCACTGTTTGGTTTTCGCAATTTTCTTTCCCCGTACTAACATTAGGAAAACCGGGCCTAGTTCTTATGATCTTGTATTGTGGTTCAATCTTTTACTTTTTAATTTGTTGGGAAAAAAGGAAAGTACTTTTACAACGTGCACTTCTTGCACCAATAGGGATTTTATTGATTCATTTAATCATGCCATACTTGAATCCATATGGCGAAGTCACGATGATTGATGTCGGGCAAGGAGATAGTATCTATATTGAACTCCCATATCGAAAAGCCGTTTATTTAATTGATACTGGTGGAACGATTCAATTTGAACAAGAACCATGGGAAAAAAGAAGGAATGAATTTTCGACTGCACAAGGCATTATCATTCCTTTTTTAAAATCTAAAGGCGTAACAAGTATAGATAGGTTAATCATTACACATGGTGACCAAGATCATATTGGAGGTGCGCAAGGTCTTGTGAAAAATATGAATATTAAGGAAATCGTCATAGGAAAAAACAAAAACAATACTAGCCAAGAAGAAGAGTTGAAGAAAATAGCCGCTAAAAAAAAGATTCCCGTTCATATTGTTGAACGGGGACAAAAGTGGAAGGAAGGTAAACACCTATTTTATATTCTTGCCCCAAACGGAAATGAGGTGGAGGAAAATAATAATTCCATTGTCATTTATACGAAACTTGGAGGGCTAAACTGGTTATTTACAGGGGATATTGAAAAAGATGTCGAGCTAGATCTCATTAAAACTTATAAAAATTTACCGGTGGATGTATTGAAAGTAGGACATCATGGAAGCAAAACATCTTCAACGAAGGAGTTTGTCCAGTTTCTAAATCCTGAAATTGCATTAATCCCGGTCGGCGTTAATAATCGCTTTAACCACCCGCATCCAGATGTTATTGATCTTTTACAAAAAGAGAAAATTAAGGTTTATCGAACGGATAAAGATGGTGCAATTCAATATCGTTTTCGTGAAAAAACAGGAACCTTTATGCAAACAATTCCATAAGATACAGTAGAGCAAGGAACGAAAAAGAGACTGCCAACAAAAAGGGCAGTCTCTATTTGACAGTATGTATTCTGTCGGTATTAAGCTCCGATAACCTTAATTAAAGTTGCGATAATGAAAATTGTAGCGAAGAAGCCAAAGGATACAACGAATGCTACTCCAGCATCTACAACGTCATTTCGTGTGTTTTTAATATTCTTTTCAAATTCGTTCACGCCTAACCCCTCCTAAACAGTTATAGTATAGCCTAACTACCCAAAAAAATCTAGATTTCCTTTGAAAAATTGGTTCTGTTTTACAAAAACAAAACCTAAAGAAAATGAAAACCCTTTTTCCCCTATTATCCGATACTCTTCCTTTATTAACAACACTTGTCACAAATAGTTCAAAAACGAACGCGTATCCTAATAGTACATAAGCAAACGTCTCTGTAATGATTCTAAAAAAAGATTATCATTACTCGACAAGTTTCCCGGGGCTTGTTTGGTAATGTTTCATATAGATTGGGAATTGGCAAAGACCAATTCCCTTTTTACTTTTATATACCTGTTTTATAAACCTGTTGAAAAATAAACGATTTCCCGATACGATTAAATAGTTAGTTGATGGCTTACTGTGGAGAGGAATATGAATGAATCTAGAGCTTTGGAAAAAAATTAAGAAAAAACAATTTGCCCCTATCTATTTATTGCATGGATCTGAAAACTTTTTAATCCAGGAAACAAAGGAATTACTGATTAAATATAGTATTGAAGAGGAAGAAAAGGACTTTAATTTATCGGTGTTTGATTTAGAGGAGACACCAGTTGAAATTGCTTTAGCTGATGCGGAGACACTTCCTTTTATGGGAGAAAGACGAGTTGTTATTTTACAAAATCCTTCATTCCTAACGTCTGAGAAAAATAAGGATAAGGTGGAGCATAATATCTCAGTCCTTGAGCACTATTTAAAAAGCCCTGCCCCATTTACAATTCTTGTGTTCACCGCACCCTACGAAAAGTTGGATGAACGAAAAAAAATCGTTAAACTACTAAAAACGAATGCGGAAGTCTTAACCGTAAATACTTTATCTGAAAAGGATTTACATACCTGGATTACCGATCGCGTAATTCAGCATGAGGTCACCATCCGTCCTGCAGCGATACAAGAGTTACTGCATGTAGCCGGCACAAATCTCATGAACATTACACAGGAAATAGATAAAATGTGTTTATACCTAGGAGTAAATGGTGAAATTACGGAGGAAACTGTTCAATTACTTGTACCACGCTCCTTGGAGCAAAATATTTTTTCGCTTATTGATAAGGTAGTAAATCGTAAACTGGATGAGGCATTACGTATCTTTTATGACCTTTTACAAAATAATGAAGAGCCAATTAAAATTCTATCTTTACTGGCTACTCAGTTTAGATTGATATTTCAGGTGAAGGAGCTTTCTAGGCAAGGGTACGGACAACAGCAAATTGCGGGAAATTTGAAGGTTCATCCATTTCGTGTCAAGCTTGCAGGTGGTCAATCCAATTTATTTACACAAGAAGAGCTTTTACACATTATGAACCAGCTTGCTGAAGCAGATTATGAAATAAAAAACGGCAAAATGGATAAAAAGTTAATACTGGAGTTATTTATTATGAAATTAGCTAAATAAAAAGGAAAGTTCAAGGTGCCTGGAGCTAGACAATGATAATAAAAAAAACGACTCAATTCGAGTCGTTTATTTATTGTCTGGCTCCGACGCCTAGCCCCTCGAGGTCAAATAACCTGCGTCAAGAAAAGTCAAAGAACAACTTTTTTTGCCGCAGAACATTTGCTTGTCGGGGCTGAACAAGGCGTCTGCGCTTTTCAGTATTATGCGTTAACCTCGTTAAGTTTTTTAGCTAGACGAGATTTTTGACGGTCAGCAACATTTTTATGGATAAGACCTTTACGAGCCGCTTTGTCAAGTTTGCTTGAAGCAGTAAGGAATGCTGCTTTTGCATTGTCTGCATCGTTGTTAGCAACTAAAGCTTCAAAGTTTTTAATAGATGTACGCATTGCAGACTTAACAGTTGCGTTATGAGCACGGCTTTCATCATTTGTTTTTACACGTTTGATAGCTGATTTAATATTTGGCATACTTTCACCTCCTGCGAATATCAAGATGATCTACACGTTCAATCATTTACGATACTGGAAATCCTCTTTCCTGCGCTAAATGAACAGAATACAGTCTTTGATACTCTGATGTTACAACAAAAGTTATTCTATCAAATTGGCTGTGATAATGCAATACCAATCTCTTGCCACATGATAAAAATTGCATGAACCGCACTTTTGGGGGTAAAGCTATACATACTATGTAAAAAATTGGAGGTAATAGGATTGGGAGAACAACTAGATTTAACCAAATATTCAGTTCGTACTGATTTAGCTATTGAAGCAAGTGCAATGGCAGTCGAGGAACGTAATAAATCTTTAACAGAAGACCAACCGCAAGTATCAGAAATTGAGGGTGTCATTATTAAAGAAAGACAAGAGGATGGCATTACCATTTCAACTGTTGAAATTACCGATGAAGGTGCAAATGCAATCGGAAAGAAAAAAGGAAACTACTTAACATTAGAAGTTCAGGGGATTCGTCAAAAAGATTCAGAGCTCCAAGAAAAGGTACAAGCAGTATTTGCAAAAGAATTTAGTCATTTCCTCTCAAATCTAGATATCGCAAAGGATGCTAGCTGCCTTGTCGTTGGGTTAGGGAATTGGAATGTGACACCAGATGCACTTGGACCAATGGCGGTTGAAAATTTAGTCATTACAAGGCATCTCTTTCAACTTCAGCCGGAAAATGTCCAGGATGGATTTCGTTCTGTAAGTGCAATTGCCCCTGGCGTGATGGGATTAACCGGAATTGAAACAAGTGACATTATTTTTGGTGTGATAGAAAAATCAAAACCTGATTTTGTTATAGCGATCGATGCACTTGCAGCTCGTTCGGTAGAACGTGTGAATTCAACCATTCAAATATCAGATACTGGGATCCATCCAGGTTCGGGTGTTGGAAACAAACGAAAGGAACTGAGTAAAGATACTCTAGGCATTCCCGTAATCGCCATTGGAATACCAACAGTAGTGGATGCGGTTTCCATTACTAGTGATGCGATAGATTTTATTTTAAAGCATTTTGGTAGAGAGCTGAAAGAAGGAGACAAGCCTTCACGTGCTCTAATTCCCGCTGGAATGAGCTTTGGTGAAAAAAAGGTTTTAACAGATGACGACCTTCCAGGTGAACAAGAACGAAATACATTCTTAGGCATTGTCGGAACACTACCAGATGATGAAAAAAGAAAGCTTATTCATGAAGTGTTGGCACCACTTGGTCATAATTTGATGGTCACCCCAAAAGAGGTCGATGTCTTTATTGAGGATATGGCAAATGTAATTGCGGGGGGACTAAACACAGCATTACACGGCGAAATCGAACAGGATAACTCAGGGGCTTACACGCATTAAAAAAAGATTGTGAAATCTATCAAATAAGTTCTACTAACTCAGTTTTGTACATATCAATATGATAGACAAACATTGAGGAGGTAGAATATGAAAAGTTTTCGAGCTCAAGGAATGATGATCTCAATTCAAGGAACTAGCATAGTGAAAGGAATTCTATTCCTCATTTTTAGTTTTATTCTACTATTTACAATAACGGGAGCGATTGTCTCTCTTAAACCAGAGTATAGAATCAGTTCTTCATCCATTAATAATGTAGCAACCAATCTTTCAGGAGAAGCCCTTGTTCACTTGTTAGGGTATGAAAATCATTATTTTGTTCAAGGTTTACCGGAATCTACAACGAAGCCTGACTACCTAGGCGCCGTATTCAAAGCAGCTACCAACCTAACACTAGATGACCCCCGAAGCTTTTTAGGTAGAGAACTTCCGGGGTTCTCTATATTTGATGGCAAGATTCTAGTAGCGGGTGAAGGAACGAACTATACGAATATGCCTATAGAATCTCCCCCGCCTTTAGATGTGTTATTAGATGAAAGGCAAATAGCCACACAAAATGTAGAACAAGCAGAGAAGCCTACTCAACCTGTACCTCCGCCAACGATGACGACAGGAGATAAAAAAGTTGCCTATATTTATCACACTCACTCCTCGGAAAGCTATTTTCCACATTTAAAAGGAGTGAATACAGCTAATGCAGATAATGCCCGACATCCTGATGTAAATGTTACAAAAGTAGGTGAAATGTTGAGTCAGGAGTTAGAGGCAAGGGGAATTGGTACAGAGGTTGATCAAAGGAATATGGACCAATATATCAAACAGAAGGGGTACAATTGGTATCAATCTTATAAGGCATCCGGAGAATTGGTAACAAGTGCAATGGCAAGAAACAAAGATTTAACCTACTTAATAGATATCCATCGGGATGCACATCGAAAGGAAACAACGACGGTTACAATTAATGGGAAATCTTACGCGAAAGTCGCCTTCATAGTAGGGACTGAAAACAAAAAGCTTCAAGAAAATATTAAAATCGCTTCAGATTTACATGAAATGCTGAAGAAAAAATACCCCGGTCTAAGCCGTGGGGTTATACAGCAGGGTGGTCCTGGCAATAATGGGGTATATAACCAAGACAAATCAGGAAATGCCATGTTAATTGAATTTGGTGGAGTCGATAATAATTTCGAAGAATTGCGCCGAACGGCAGCAGCTATCGCCGATGTCCTTGCAGAATATTACTGGCAGGCCGAAAAAGTAAATGCAAATGAAACAAATAAAGAATAGGTAAGAGGGAGCAATTCCAATGGTTAAATTCATGATGAAATGTTTCTTGATTGTGACAGTTCTTCTTCTAGGTGTATTGATCGGCATGCAGCAAGCGAATGAAGGGATGCAGAAAATGAGGGGGTATAATGACCCCTCCCTTCAAGGTGCCTTCCATATTACTGATGAAAACGGAGAAGTCGAAGCATCCGTCCTAGGGCGGAAAGTAACCAGTCACGATTTAGAACAAAAACAAAAACAACTAGAGGATGTAGAAGCTTTTAACCTTTTTTCAAGCATAGGTGAAAAGCTTGGAAATGGGATTAGTGCTTTATTTGAAAAAATCATGATTGCCATAGGAAACGGAATCGGGAGTTTACTTGATAAAATATAGGGGGAGCTTGCTGAAATATAAAAGCAAGCTCTTTTTTCTTTTTAGGGTCTTTTTTTCTTAATTGAATGTGGGAAAAGAGTTCTGTATAATCTAATCTAGTGAATTCTATAAATTTATAGTAAGATAACATGTACGATTAAGTTATATTGTCCAGCTCCAGCGCCTAGCCCCTCGAGGTCGCTTCACCCCTCCTGCGGCGGCAACAGCCTCCTCGTCGAGGTTCCAGCGCTTTTCGGGCTTGCACAGGATGTGCTGACGTCTACGTTTGCCACAGGACGTGGCAGTACTTAGTAGACGATCAATATTTAGGCGCTTGCGCTTTTCGTATCAGGAGGATTTTGAATGAACCAAGAAGAGAGACGTAACAGACAATCTAGAATCCGGAATTTTTCAATTATTGCTCACATAGACCACGGAAAATCAACATTGGCTGACCGTATACTTGAAAAAACAAATGCGTTAACCCATCGTGAAATGAAAGAGCAATTGCTAGACTCCATGGATCTAGAAAGAGAACGTGGCATTACCATTAAACTAAATGCAGTACAATTAAAATATAAGGCGAAAGATGGAGAAGAGTATGTTTTTCACCTGATTGATACCCCGGGACATGTTGACTTTACATATGAGGTTTCTCGTAGTTTAGCGGCATGTGAAGGCGCAGTACTTGTAGTCGACGCAGCACAGGGGATAGAAGCACAAACGTTAGCAAATGTGTACTTAGCTTTAGATAATGATCTGGAAATTTTACCGGTTATTAATAAAATCGACCTACCTAGTGCGGATCCAGAGAGAGTAAGACAAGAAATTGAAGATGTGATTGGATTGGATGCTTCAGAAGCAGTTCTTGCATCTGCAAAAGCTGGGATTGGGATAGAAGATATCTTAGAGCAGGTAGTCGAAAAGGTACCTGCACCACAAGGTGACCCAGAAGCGCCACTACAGGCACTTATTTTTGACTCTTTATATGACCCATATCGCGGTGTAGTTGCTTATATTCGAATTGTTGAAGGGACTGTTAAGCCTGGAGACAAAATTAAAATGATGGCAACTGGTAAAGAATTTGAAGTAATCGAAGTAGGTGTATTCACACCACGTGCAACTTTACAGGATGAACTAACAGTTGGAGATGTTGGATTTTTAACAGCTTCAATTAAGCATGTTGGCGATACTCGTGTTGGTGATACAATTACGAATGCTAAAAATGGTGTAACCACACCACTACCGGGTTATCGTCGCCTAAATCCAATGGTCTACTGCGGATTATATCCAATCGATACAGCGAAATACAATGACTTGCGTGAAGCATTAGAAAAGCTTGAGTTAAACGATGCTGCCCTTCAATTCGAACCAGAAACATCACAGGCTCTTGGATTTGGTTTCCGTTGCGGATTCTTAGGATTATTGCATATGGAAATCATTCAGGAAAGAATTGAAAGAGAATTTAAAATCGATTTAATTACAACAGCGCCAAGCGTTATTTATGATGTATTTCTAACCGATGGAACAGATTTGAAAATCGATAACCCATCTGATATGCCTGACCCACAAAAAATTGATCGAATTGAAGAGCCTTACGTAAAAGCGACAATGATGGTTCCAAATGATTATGTTGGTGCTGTAATGGAGCTTTGCCAAGGTAAACGTGGTATTTTTATTGATATGCAATACCTTGATGAAAAACGCGTTAGTATCATTTATGAAATTCCGCTTGCGGAAATTGTATATGATTTCTTTGACCAATTAAAATCAAGCACAAAGGGCTATGCTTCATTTGACTACGAGTTAATTGGCTATAAGCCATCTAAGCTTGTAAAGATGGATATCCTTTTAAATGCTGAAAAAGTAGATGCGCTTTCCTTCATCGTTCATAGAGATACCGCATATGAACGTGGAAAAATAATTGTTGAAAAATTAAAGGAACTTATTCCAAGACAGCAATTCGAGGTGCCTGTCCAGGCGGCTGTTGGACAAAAGATTATTGCACGTTCAACCATTAAAGCAATGCGTAAAAACGTGTTAGCTAAATGTTACGGTGGTGACATCTCCCGTAAGCGTAAGCTTCTTGAAAAACAAAAAGAAGGTAAGAAACGAATGAAGCAAGTTGGCTCAGTCGAAGTACCTCAAGAAGCATTCATGGCCGTATTAAAAATGGACGACAAATAAATGAAAGATACCGCAGAACTTTCTGCGGTTTTCTCTATTTAGAAAAGAGTGATTTTTTTGGTACAAGCAGCATACCTTCACATTCCTTTTTGTGAACAGATCTGTCACTATTGTGACTTCAATAAAGTATTTCTAAAAGGACAACCGGTTGATGAATATCTTCAATACATGGATACTGAAATGAAACATACAATCGAAGCGTACCCACCTTCATCGCTTAAATCCATATTTGTTGGTGGGGGAACGCCTACTGTCCTTAATGTTAACCAATTAGAACTATTCCTATCTAGTATTAACCATTATTTAAAACCACGAAGCAAGACATTCGAATTTACCTTTGAAGCGAATCCAGGGGATCTTACTGAGGATAAATTAAAACTAATGTTAGACTCGGGAGTCAATCGAATTAGTTTTGGTGTCCAAACCTTCAATGATGAGCTCCTTAAAGCAATTGGTAGAACACATCGCCGTGACGATGTTTTTCATACGATTGAAATGGCGAAGCATGTTGGTTTTAAAAACATTAGCATTGATTTAATGTATGCTCTTCCACATCAAACCATCGAAAGCTTTCAAGAATCACTTAATCTTGCTTTCTCCCTTGATGTAGAACATGTTTCTGCTTACTCCCTCATTGTTGAACCAAAAACTGTATTCTATAACTTGATGAGAAAGGGTAAACTCCATTTACCCAGTCAAGAAAATGAGGCTAAAATGTATGAAATTTTAATGAGTGAAATGGAGAAACACGGATTCCACCAATATGAAATCAGTAATTTTTCAAAAGAAGGTTTTGAAAGTCGCCATAATCTAACATATTGGAATAATGAAGAATATTACGGGATTGGGGCTGGTGCGCATAGCTATGTGGCAGAAAAGAGAATATCAAATGCTGGTCCAATAAAAAAATACATGTCAGCAATTGACGAACATGGTTTTCCTTATGTCGAAAAACATACAGTAACTGTAAAAGAAAAAATGGAAGAAGAACTCTTTTTAGGTTTACGTAAAACAACTGGAGTTTCCATCTCCCATTTTCATGAAAAGTTTTCTGTTAGTATTTTTGATGTTTTTGCAAGCCAAATTAAAGAACAAAAGGAAAAAGGGTTGCTTGAGGAAAAGGATGATTTTATTCGCCTAACTCATAAAGGGAAATTTCTTGGAAATGAAGTGTTTCAAGCATTTTTGATTTAAAATGAATATGTTTTAACATTGACAATGGCACATGTATTTGGTAATTTAATTATAGAATTAGCACTCGCTAAATCAGAGTGCTAACAGAGGTGATGTTCCTTGCTAACAGATCGTCAACTATTGATTCTTCAAGTTATAATTGATGACTTTATTAGATCTGCACAGCCAGTGGGGTCAAGAACATTGTCGAAAAAGGATGGGATTGTGTTTAGCTCAGCAACTATTCGCAATGAGATGGCAGATCTGGAAGAACTAGGATTTATTGAAAAAACGCACAGCTCATCTGGTAGAGTTCCATCCGAACAAGGTTATCGATACTATGTGGATCATTTATTATCTCCAAGCCAGTTAACCTTAAAGGAAAAGCACGAATTAAGGTCAATTTTTGCAGAGAGAATTTATGAGCTAGAAAAAATTGTGCAAAAATCTGCACAGATTTTATCTGATTTAACCAACTATACTGCAATCGTCTTAGGTCCAGCCTTTAAAGAAAATAAAGTCAAAAGACTGCAAATTGTTCCGATTAACAATGAAACAGCTGTTGCAATTATCGTTACGGATAATGGACATGTGGAAAATCGTACAATTTCATTTCCTGACTCTATTGACCCGAGCGATATTGAAAAAATAGTCAACATTCTAAATGAGCGACTTATTGGTGTTCCGCTAACCGATCTAAAAAACAAAATCTATAAAGAGGTTGCGTACCTTTTAAAAACGAATATTCGAAACTATGATGCAGTCATAAATGTTTTGGACAAAACACTTTCCCTTAAAACGGAAGAAAAAATGTTTATTGGTGGAAAAACAAATATGTTAAGTCAACCAGAGTTCCATGACATTGACAAAGTACGATCACTATTAACTATGATCGAAAGTGAGCATGAATTTTCGAGACTGTTACGTTCAGATAAAGCTGGAATTAATATTAAGATCGGTCACGAAAACAACAATATCGCAATGAATGATTGTAGCCTAATAACGGCAACTTATTCCATTGGTAATGAACATCTTGGGTCAATTGCCATTTTAGGACCTACAAGAATGGAGTATTCACGTGTTATCACTTTGTTGCAGCATATAAGTCAAGATTTCTCAAAGGTCCTAACGAAACTGTATCAAATTGAATAGCAGTGGTCATATTTATAGGGGGAGATATATTCCCTCTAATACATATACTAAGTACTATGTGAAGTGAGAATTCACTTTAAGGGAGGTGAGTGTATTGGCTAACGAGAATAAAGTAGTGAAAGAAGAAATTGAGGTAGAAGAAGCAAACGTAGAACATGATGTGGTAGAAACGATTGAACAGGCTGAAGCAGAGTTAGTAGAAGAACAAGATAATGATGTGAATGCCGAACTTTCGAAAGCCAATGATAAAATCGCAGAACTTGAGGCTAAGCTAGAAGAGGCAGAAAATCGCATTTTGCGTCAGGTTGCCGACTTTGAAAACTTTAAGAGACGTGCTCGCTTAGATCAAGAAACAGCTGCTACATATAGAGCTCAAAGTCTTGTAAGTGATTTGCTGCCGGCTCTTGATAATTTTGAGAGGGCACTTGAAGTAGAAGCAACAAATGAACAAGCAAAATCCATTATGCAAGGCGTGGAAATGGTATACCGTAGCATTATCGATGCCCTGAAAAAAGAAGGGGTTGAAACTATCGAATCAGTTGGAAAACAATTTGACCCTAATGTGCATCAAGCAGTTATGCAGGTAAGTGAACCGGATGCCGAATCCAATGTGGTCTTAGAAGAATTCCAAAAAGGATATAAACTTAAAGATCGAGTTTTACGTCCTTCAATGGTTAAAGTAAATGAGTAAAATCAAAGTTCTGTTCAAATTAAGGAGGAATTTCCATGAGTAAAATCATTGGTATAGATTTAGGTACAACAAACTCATGTGTTGCTGTTATGGAAGGTGGAGAAGCAAAAGTTATTCCAAATCCAGAAGGTAACCGCACAACTCCATCTGTTGTTTCGTTTAAAAATGGAGAAAGACAAATTGGAGAGGTAGCAAAGCGTCAAGCTATCACAAACCCAAACACAATTATGTCTATCAAACGCCACATGGGAACAGATTACAAGGCTGAAATCGAAGGTAAGCAATATACTCCTCAAGAGGTATCTGCTATTCTTCTTCAATACTTCAAATCTTATGCTGAAGAATATCTTGGGGAAAAAGTAACGAAAGCTGTTATCACAGTTCCGGCATATTTTAATGACGCTGAACGTCAAGCAACAAAAGATGCAGGCCGTATTGCTGGTCTTGAAGTTGAACGTATTATCAACGAACCAACTGCAGCTGCTCTTGCATATGGTTTAGATAAAACAGAGGAAGATCAAACAATCCTTGTGTATGACCTTGGTGGTGGAACATTCGACGTTTCGATCCTTGAACTCGGTGACGGAGTATTCGAAGTTAAGTCAACTGCTGGTGACAATCGTCTAGGTGGAGATGACTTTGACCAAGTAATCATCGATTATTTAGTAGACCAATTCAAAAAAGAAAATGGTATTGATCTATCTAAAGATAAAATGGCATTACAACGATTAAAAGATGCTGCTGAAAAAGCGAAGAAAGACTTATCTGGTGTTACTTCAACACAAATTTCACTTCCATTTATCACAGCAGGAGAAGCAGGACCACTTCACTTAGAAGTAAACTTAACTCGTGCAAAATTTGAAGAGCTTTCCGCAGGACTTGTTGAGCGTACAATGGGACCAACTCGCCGTGCCCTTCAAGATGCTGGTCTTTCAGCAAGTGAAATTGATAAAGTAATCCTTGTTGGTGGTTCAACTCGTATTCCAGCTGTTCAAGAAGCGATTAAGAAAGAAACTGGTAAGGAACCACATAAAGGGGTTAACCCAGACGAAGTTGTCGCATTAGGTGCCGCTATTCAAGGTGGAGTATTGACTGGTGATGTTAAAGACGTTGTACTTTTAGACGTAACACCATTATCACTTGGAATCGAAACAATGGGTGGCGTATTTACTCGTTTAATCGACCGTAATACAACGATTCCAACAAGTAAGTCTCAAGTTTTCTCAACTGCTGCAGATAACCAAACAGCTGTTGATATCCACGTGCTACAAGGAGAACGTCAAATGGCAGCCGACAACAAAACATTAGGTCGCTTCCAATTAACAGATATTCCACCAGCACCACGTGGTGTACCACAAATCGAAGTAACATTTGATATCGATAAGAATGGAATTGTGAATGTTCGTGCTAAAGATCTTGGTACAAACAAAGAACAAGCTATTACCATTCAATCATCTTCAGGCTTATCTGACGATGAAGTGGAACGTATGGTTCGCGAGGCTGAAGAAAATGCGGAAGCCGACAAGAAGCGTAAAGAAGAAGTTGAACTACGTAACGAGGCAGATCAATTAGTGTTCACAACTGAAAAAACACTTAAAGATTTAGAAGGTAAAGTAGATGCTGCTGAAGTTGATAAAGCAAACGAAGCTAAAGATGCATTGAAACAAGCAATTGAGAAAAATGATCTTGACGAAATTAAAGCGAAAAAAGACGCTCTACAAGAAATCGTTCAACAGCTTTCTGTGAAACTTTATGAGCAAGCTCAGCAACAAGCACAAGGTGCTCAGGGTGCGCAAGGAGCAGAAGGTGCGAACCAAGATAAAGACGATAATGTAGTAGATGCTGAATACGAAGAAGTAAACGACGATAAATAATAAAAAACGAAGAATCAAAGTTTAAAAAGTCGAAGTCAGGCCTGTCTTGGCTTTGGCTTTTTTTGCGTAAAATATGAATCATTGCCATATTGTAAAGGGAAATGATACAATATTCTTTATGTGAATGATGCGGGAGTGGATTTTATGAGTAAAAGAGATTATTATGAGGTACTCGGGGTTTCGAAAGATGCAAGTAAAGATGAAATAAAAAAGGCATATCGAAAATTATCTAAAAAATATCACCCCGATATCAATAAAGAAGCAGATGCTGCTGATAAGTTTAAAGAAATTACAGAAGCGTATGATAACTTAACAGATGATAACAAACGTGCCCACTATGACCAATTTGGTCATACAGATCCAAACCAAGGCTTTGGTGGTTTTGGGGGAGGTGCTGATTTTGGCGGAGGTTTTGGTTTCGAAGACATCTTCAGTTCTATTTTTGGTGGCGGAACAAGAAGAAGAGACCCAAATGCACCTCGTCAAGGGGCAGATTTACAATACACGATGAATCTACAGTTTGAAGAGGCTGTTTTTGGGAAAGAAACAGACATTGAAATTCCAAGAGAAGAAGAATGTTCGACATGTCATGGGTCTGGTGCAAAACCTGGTACAAAACCAGAAACTTGTTCACACTGTGGTGGTTCGGGTCAAATCAATGTTGAACAAAACACCGCGTTTGGTAGAATCGTGAATAGACGTGTCTGCCATCATTGTAGTGGAACAGGAAAATTTATTAAAAATAAATGTTCAACATGTGGTGGCGCAGGCAAAGTGAAAAAGCGTAAAAAAATTCATGTTAAGATTCCAGCTGGTATTGATGATGGTCAACAGCTACGTGTTGCAGGTCAGGGTGAGCCAGGTGTAAATGGAGGACCTCCAGGTGATTTATATGTTGTGTTCCATGTGCGTTCCCATGAATTTTTCGAGCGGGATGGAGACGATATCTACTGTGAAATGCCATTAACCTTTGCACAAGCCGCGTTGGGTGATGAAATTGAAGTACCTACTCTACATGGAAAGGTAAAGCTTAAAATTCCAGCGGGTACACAAACGGGAACGAATTTCCGTCTTCGTGGCAAGGGTGTACCAAATGTACGTGGATATGGACAAGGAGATCAACACATTCGCGTTCGTGTTATTACCCCAACAAAGCTTACAGAAAAGCAAAAACAATTGCTTCGTGAATTCACAGAAATAGGCGGTAATGAATCTCCGGATGAGCAGCATGATAATTTTTTTTCGAAAGTAAAACGAGCATTTAAGGGCGAGTAGATCGAAACAATAGGATTGGAGTTGGTAGAATTGAAATGGTCTGAAATTAGCATTCACACAACACAGGAGGCGGTGGAGCCAGTATCGAATATTCTTCATGAGGCAGGTGCCAGTGGAGTTGTGATTGAAGATCCATTTGACCTTACTAAGGAACGCGAAAATGTATTTGGTGAGATCTATCAACTTAATCCTGAAGATTATCCTGAAGAAGGTGTTATTGTAAAAGCGTACCTTCCCATCAATAGCTTCTTAGGTGAAACGGTAGATGAAATAAAAGAAGCGATTAACAATCTTTTGCTTTTTGATATTGATTTGGGTCATAATAAAATCACCATTAGTGAGGTTCATGAGGAAGAGTGGGCTACAGCATGGAAAAAATATTATCACCCTGTAAAAATCTCAGAAAAATTTACGATTGTACCTACATGGGAAATGTATGAGCCTGTTCATAGTGATGAATTGATCATCGAGTTAGATCCTGGAATGGCTTTTGGAACAGGTACACATCCTACAACTGTCATGAGTATTCAGGCGCTTGAGCGTACTGTACAAAAGGGAGATGCAATTATCGATGTTGGAACCGGATCAGGTGTGTTAAGCATAGCTGCTGCCATGCTTGGCGCAGGTTCCATCAAAGCTTTAGATTTAGATTCTGTTGCGGTAGAAAGTGCAAAAATCAATATTAAATTAAACAAAGTACATGAAGTTGTTACGGTATCACAAAACAATCTGCTTGATGATATAGAAGGTCCAGTAGATCTCATTGTGGCGAATATTCTTGCTGAAATCATTGTTCGTTTTACTGACGACGCAGCAAAAATTCTAAAACCAAATGGAACTTTCATTGTATCTGGTATTATTAATACGAAAAAACAGGAAGTAAAGGATCGTCTTTTAGCATCTGGATTCATTATTGAGGAAGTACTTGTTATGGAAGATTGGGTATCTATGATAGCTAGAAAGAAAAGTGTGTAAAGGATTCTTGCAGGTGGTGGAAAAATAGATGCAACGGTATTTCGTCGACCAAATGAGTGAAACCCAAGCTAAAATTTTCGGTGAGGATGTTCACCATATAACACGAGTCATGAGAATGTCAGTTGGAGACACCATTTTTTGTTGCTATAATGGAAGAGTAGCACTTTGTGCAATTACTGAAATTACCAATGATATGGTTTTAGCCGATGTTGTAGAATGGGTAAAGAACTCGAATGAGCTACCCATTAAGGTTTGTATTGCAAGCGGATTGCCGAAAGGGGACAAGCTTGAATATGTAATCCAAAAAGGGACAGAGCTTGGGGCATCTGAGTTTGTCCCTTTTGTTGCGGCTCGTTCAATTGTCAAATGGGATGAAAAAAAGGGGCAAAAAAAGGTAGAGCGTTGGGAGAAAATTGCAAAGGAAGCAGCAGAGCAATCACATCGTGCCATGATTCCTAATGTAACTAAACCTTTATCTTTTAAGGAATTATTGTCTTTTAGCGGGTCCTATACTTATAAAGTAGTTGCTTATGAAGAGGATGCAAAGCGTGGTGAGAGTTCAAATCTTTCACGGGTTTTATCGCAATTAAAACACGGGGAATCTCTTTTTGTTGTGATTGGACCAGAAGGCGGTTTAACCGAAAAAGAGGTAGAATCTCTAATAGAGAATGAATTCATTTCCTGTAGTTTGGGTCCTAGAATTTTACGAACTGAGACAGCACCGTTATACGTTTTATCAGCTGTATCATACTATTTTGAATTAGCGAGGTGACAATAATGTCATTAGTTGCATTCCATACATTAGGATGTAAAGTAAATCATTATGAAACAGAAGCAATTTGGCAGCTTTTTAAAGAAAACGGCTATGAGCGTACTGAGTTTGAAAGTACTGCTGATGTATATGTGATCAATACTTGTACGGTTACAAATACAGGGGATAAAAAGAGTAGACAGGTTATACGTCGAGCAATACGTAAAAATCCTGATGCTGTTATTTGTGTTACCGGTTGCTATGCGCAAACATCACCAGCAGAAATCATGGCAATCCCCGGCGTTGATATTGTTGTAGGGACACAGGATAGAAAGAAAATGCTTGAATATATTGAGCAATACAAGCAAGAACGTACCCCGATTAATGGAGTAGGTAATATCATGAAAACGCGTGTATATGAAGAACTTGACGTGCCTTCATTTACAGACCGTACACGTGCTTCATTGAAAATTCAAGAAGGCTGTAATAATTTCTGCACCTTCTGTATCATTCCATGGGCTCGTGGTTTAATGCGTTCTCGTGATCCGGAAGAGGTAATTAAACAAGCACAACAGCTTGTAAATGCAGGGTATAAAGAGATTGTCTTAACTGGTATCCATACTGGTGGATATGGTGAGGATATGAAGGACTATAATCTAGCTGCTCTTTTACGTGACTTAGAAACTAAGGTAATCGGTCTGAAGAGAATTCGTATTTCTTCCATCGAGGCTAGCCAAATTACAGACGAGATCATCGAGGTTCTTGATCAATCAACAAAAGTAGTAAGACATTTACACGTTCCATTGCAATCAGGTTCAAATACTGTGTTAAAACGTATGAGACGTAAATATACGATGGAATTCTTTGCTGAGCGTTTAACAAAACTACGTCAAGCATTACCCGGCTTAGCGTTAACATCTGATGTTATTGTCGGTTTCCCTGGTGAGACAGAAGAAGAGTTTATGGAAACTTATAATTTTGTTAAGGAACATAAATTCTCTGAATTACACGTTTTCCCGTACTCTAAGCGTACAGGTACACCAGCGGCACGAATGGAAGACCAAATTGATGAAGAAGTGAAAAATGAGCGTGTACACCGTCTAATTTCACTATCAGACCAATTAGCTAAGGAATATGCATCTCATTACGAAGGAGAAGTATTAGAAGTTATTCCTGAGGAGCTAGATAAGGATGATCCAACAAGTGGTTTATATATCGGTTATACCGACAATTATTTAAAAGTGAAATTCGATGCAACTGAAGATATGATTGGTAAAATTGTTAAAGTAAAAATTACCAAGGCTGGCTACCCTTATAATGAGGGTCAATTTGTCAAGGTTGCGGAAGATCTTACGATTCAATCAGAAGAAGCAAGAACGACAGCGTAATATAAAACAGATGAAAAGAAGTTAATCATTGATTAGCTTCTTTTTTTTATCGCATAATAAAACTGTTTAGGTGCTAGTCACCCATTGAAACAAATGGTATGATGTTAGAGGTACGTACAACTAATAAGGTAAAAGGAGACTTACATAATGACGAACATTGCTAAGATGATTGATCATACAGCATTAAAAGCGGATACAACGAAAGCACAGATTGAAAAACTTTGTGCAGAGGCGAAGGAATATGGGTTCATGTCTGTTTGTGTAAACCCAACATGGGTAGAAACAGCAGCAAACCTGTTAAAGGATTCTGAAGTGAAGGTTTGTACTGTTATTGGATTTCCATTAGGAGCGAGTACGTCAGAAACGAAAGCATTTGAAACAAAGAATGCTATAGAAAAAGGCGCAACAGAAGTAGATATGGTCATTAATATCGGGGCACTTAAGGATAAAAATGATGAATTAGTTGAAACAGACATCCGCACTGTTGTAGAAGCTGCTAAAGGCAAAGCACTTACAAAGGTTATAATTGAAACATGTTTACTAACAGATGAGGAAAAAGTAAGGGCATGTGAGCTTGCCGTTAAAGCCGGGGCTGATTTTGTGAAAACATCAACGGGCTTCTCGACTGGTGGAGCAACAGTGGAAGACATTCGTTTAATGCGTAAAACTGTTGGACCAGATATAGGTGTTAAAGCATCTGGTGGAGTTCGTGATGCTAAAGGCACTCAAGATATGATTGACGCAGGGGCAACAAGAATTGGCGCTAGTTCAGGAGTAGCCATTGTTAACGGACTAACAGGATCCTCTGACTATTAATATTATTCGGCTGAAGCTGAATAATGCCTCCGGCGGATGCCACAGATTTTCAAAGGAAGTTTTCGAGCACTAGAACAAAGACTAAGAACGCCACTTCCTGTGGCAACGTCTTTGTGACCCACCTCGTGTGGGCCTAAAAAATCTGGGCGGCAAATATGCCTTGGCATATTTGATTAACAAGCTGGCTTAACTGGCCAGCTTTTTTTATACAGCTCGGTGGATCTTCATTATAAACTTCGTTAATACCCCAGCAAAAGGTAAAAACAGTAGGGACGTAAGAACATTAAATATTAAGCTAACATGGGCAATTTGAACATCAGGATGTGTTGTGAGCAGCATTGCGACTTGACCAAGTACATGTATGAATGGAAAAAATAACATGACACCGAGCACATTGACCCAGATATGAGCATATGCAGCTAATTTTGCTTCATGTTTACTTCCTAGACTCGCAATATAAGCAGTAATACATGTTCCAATATTCGCTCCAAGTAAAACAGCAATCCCCGCATTTAAGTTAAGTAACTGTTCATTCATGAAACCCATAATGATGCCGGTTGTCGCAGTACTAGATTGTATGATAGAAGTTAAAATAGTCCCTACCCCAACCCCGAAAATACTGCTTTCATTGGTATGCTGAAAAAATGTATGAATAGATGGGAATTGTGAGATCGGTCTTGCTAGCTGCTCAAATCCATTCATCGCCACAAACATGCATCCTAACCCAAATAAAAAAGCACCAAAGCTAAACACTTGTTGATTACTAATAAGCAAACATAAAAAACCTAATATTAAAATCGGAACAATCCAGTCGAAAATATCAAAGGTTATCATTTCCGCTGTAAAGGTTGTTCCAATATTGGTCCCAAGAATGATTCCAATGGATTGCTTAAAAGTTAAATATCCTGTCGCAATTAATCCAACAACAAGCACCATAACAGCTGAGCTACTGTGGATAATGGCTGTAATGATCGTTCCAGTTAATAATCCCTTAAAAGGGGTATCAGTAAAACGAATCAGCCAAACTTTTAGGTTATCTCCGGTAAGATTATAAAGGCCTGTCCTCATCACGGTCATACCAAATAAAAAGATCGCAATAAATACAGCAAATAACGATATAAGTTCAATCATGCATTCTCACCCCTATCTCATTGTATGGACAAGGATACGTGAAAATGACTACTTCCATTTTTTTATCGTATTAAGAAAAAATAATGGTAAAGGTAATCAGTTAGCCAAAAGAGAGGAATTAACAGGAATAACAGCAAAAAAGTTTATCAAAACTAGTAGTGAAGGCATGATTTCTAGTGATACGATTGTGAATTACAGTTGACCAAAAATCATGCATATATTATAATTGCAAAGTACATGTTTATTTTTTCGACGATTTTTTTCGATCGATACTTAGAATATGAAATAGAACATGTGTCTTAATTAGAGTTAGTGGTTGTTTTCGGAGGGAGGGAATTAGAATGTCAAAAACGGTCGTTCGTAAAAACGAATCGCTTGAAGATGCTCTTCGCCGCTTCAAAAGAACTGTATCTAAATCAGGTACGATTCAAGAAGCTAGAAAGCGCGAATTCTATGAAAAGCCTAGCGTAAAGCGTAAGAAGAAATCTGAAGCTGCTAGAAAGCGCAAATACTAAAAGAGGGTGTAGTTTTATGAGTCTTCTCGAGCGTTTGAATAATGATATGAAAACAGCGATGAAGAATAAAGAAAAAGATAGGCTATCTGTTATTCGAATGGTAAAGGCTGCTCTTCAAAATGAAGGAATTAAGCTTGGTACCAGTGAACTTACAGAGGAAGCAGAGTTAACAGTTCTTACTCGTGAACTAAAACAACGAAAAGATTCCCTCCGCGAATTTAGTAACGCTGGTCGTGAAGATCTTGTTAATAAAATTCAAACTGAAATTGAGATATTAGAGGTATACCTTCCAGAACAATTGTCTGAAGAGGATCTTGTTGAGATTGTTAAAGAAACAGTACATGAGGTCAATGCTTCTTCAAAGGCTGACATGGGCAAAGTGATGGCCGCTATTATGCCTAAGGTAAAAGGGAAGGCAGACGGTGGTCTCGTAAACAAACTTGTTCAACAGCAATTATCTTAACAAAAAACACCTTACATCGCGTAAGGTGTTTTTTCTTTTTAAAGAAAATAATAGGTGGTAAGGCTGTACGATTTAAATAGACTCCACATTCTTACATCCAAGAAGAAGGTAAATATTACCAATGAAAAGTTTGCATGGAAACATGAAATTATGAAACCTAATTCACATTTCAAACGTATTACATACTATCATGACGAAAAGAATTGAGAGGGGGGAATGCCTTGAAAAAGTGGAGAATCCTTTTATTCCTTTCCGTTATTCTCTTGCCATTCATACTCACACTAACGCCTGATAAGAGCTTTAGTGCAGCAGATCAAGTGGTGTATATTATACCGTTAGAAGAAACAGTCGAAAAAGGGCTAAGTGCTTTTATCGATCGTTCCATTACAGACGCTGAGAATAAAGGAGCAGACATCATCATTTTTGAAATAAATACTCCGGGTGGGGCAGTTGATGCTGCAACACAGATTGGCAAACGAATCCAAGACTCAACCATTCCTACAGTAGCATTTGTTAATAACGATGCCATCTCGGCAGGTGCTTTTATCGCATTAAATGCTGATAAAATCTATATGTCTCATAATGGTCGAATGGGCGCAGCTGGGATTATTGACCAAGCAGGGAATACCGCAGATGAAAAAGCTGTTTCCTACTGGTTGTCAGCCATGAAAGGTGCTGCAGAAAACAATGGTCGTGATCCAATATATGCATTAGCAATGGCAGATAAAGAGATTGACCTTCCAGAATTAGGTGCAGAAAAAGGGAAGTTCCTTACCTTAACATCTAAACAGGCTCTTCAAGTGGGTTATGCTGAAGGGGTTGTGAAGGATAGGACCGATTTATTACAGACGTTAGGATACGAAAAAGCTGCTGTTGAACAAGCTGAATTGAGCCTTGCAGAAAAAATCGCACGCTTTATTACAAATCCAATTGTTGTATCAATCTTATTAACCATTGGAAGTTTAGGATTAGTTGTTGAATTATACTCTCCTGGTTTCGGTATTCCTGGTATAATGGGGATATCAGCGCTATTGCTCTTTTTCTATGGGCATTTAGTAGCCGGACTAGCAGGTTTAGAATCCATTATTCTTTTTGTGGTAGGAATTGTTTTAATTTTACTGGAGTTTGTTTTGCCTGGGGGGATTATAGGGTTGATTGGATTAGGGGCAATATTAACGAGCTTTTTCTTAGCTGGAAGTAGTATGATGGTAATAAGTATTTCACTTTTAGTAGCCTTAGTAGCTACAATTGTTGTATCGATTATTTTAGTAAAGATATTTGGAAAGAAACTACATGTATTTAAAAAGATTATTCTTTTCGATTCCACCAATTCAGAGAGTGGGTATGTTTCAAATAAGAACCGTATGGATTTAATCGGTAAACAAGGCATAGCCCTTACAACATTAAGACCTTCTGGCACAGCTATTATCAATGATGAAAGACTAGATGTTGTCACACAAGGTAACTACATTGAGAAAAATACAAAAATTGAAGTTATTAAAACAGAAGGTTCTCGAATTGTTGTTCGAGAAGTTCCTGATATTAATAAATAACAATTAGGAGGAAGAAAATATGCCAACAGGTATGATCACCATTTTAATATTGATTGCACTCGCTATTATTTTATTGGCTGTACTATTTACATTTGTGCCAGTTGCACTATGGATTTCAGCACTGGCAGCTGGTGTCCGTGTAAGTATCTTTACATTAATCGGGATGAGGTTACGTCGGGTTATCCCGAACCGTGTCATTATTCCGTTAATTAAGGCTCAAAAAGCAGGATTACAACTTCATACAAACCAGTTGGAGAGTCATTATTTAGCAGGTGGTAATGTTGACCGAGTTGTAAACGCGTTAATCGCAGCACAACGTGCAAACATTGATTTAACCTTTGAAAGAGCAGCTGCAATCGACTTAGCTGGGCGTGACGTGTTAGAAGCTGTGCAAATGAGTGTTAACCCTAAGGTCATCGAAACGCCGTTTATTTCAGGTGTTGCCATGGATGGAATTGAAGTAAAAGCAAAAACTCGTATCACCGTTCGAGCCAATATTGACCGTTTAGTCGGGGGGGCAGGGGAAGAAACTGTTATTGCCCGTGTAGGTGAGGGTATTGTAAGTACAATCGGTTCTCAAACGGACCACAAAAAGGTTCTTGAAAATCCTGATATGATTTCTCAAACGGTTTTAGCAAAAGGGCTAGATGCAGGTACTGCATTTGAAATCCTATCTATTGATATTGCAGATATTGATATCGGTAGAAATATAGGTGCCGTACTTCAAACAGACCAAGCAGAAGCTGACAAGAAAATTGCGCAAGCGAAAGCGGAAGAACGTCGTGCAATGGCGGTTGCTAGTGAACAAGAAATGCGCGCCCGTGTAGAAGAAATGAAAGCGAAGGTTGTTGAAGCGGAGGCTGAAGTACCTTTAGCAATGGCAGAAGCATTACGTTCTGGTAATCTTGGTGTACTTGATTATACAAATCTAAAAAATATCATGGCTGATACTGATATGAGAAATTCTATTGGTAAAAGCACACTTACCGATGATGAAGATCAAAAATAATAATCATGAATAAACCTCAAAACTTGAAAGGAGGTTTACACTTTGGATTCACCTATAAAAGAGTTTATTGACTTTATTTTGTCAAATCCCTTAATTTTGATTGTCCTATTTGGATTTTTTATTAATGCGTTTAAACGTTTTGCGAGTGGTAAAAAAGAGCCAACGACTCAAATTCCACTGCCGAAGCAGTTTAATCCATTTGACCAAGAACCAAAACCTGAAAAAGAAGATTATCAGGCTGAGACAAAGTATGATTATATAGAACCTGTTCCTGAGTTGGTTTCTGATTCACATGTTCCAAACACGTTTTATGAACGTTATCAAGAGCTCCAAGAAAAGGGAACTTATCATGAAACAACAATACAGGATGAAGAACCAATCCAAACGGTTATTAAACCGTTAGAAGTTTCTTCAGAACATAAAGCTTTCAAAAGCTTTTCAAAAAATAAGGTCGTCGAAGGGATTATTTGGTCCGAAATTCTTGGTTCGCCAAGAGCAAAAAAACCCTACCAATCCCGTCCTTAAAATATTTTGCGGGTAGAACTCCTATATAAAAAATGTTCTATGAACCCCCTTTTACTCATAAACATGAGTTGAAAGGGGGTTCTTTGTTATGCCTAAAAACATAGGACAACGCATGAAAAGATGGATCACAAACAAGATGGAACTTCCTGCTGACGTCATGATGGATCTTCCAAGAATAACTATGATTGGCCAATTACATATTTACATAGAAAATCATCGTGGATTATTAACCTTTTCAGATAAAGAAGTACGGTTATTACTGAAACAAGGACAACTTCTAATCAAAGGTAAAGCATTTGTTATTAAAACCATATTACCCGAGGAAATAATGCTTGAAGGAAAGATCGAACATGTGCAATATATCGAGAAATGAACATGAAACACTAGGGGGATTAGCATGAAAAACCATTGGTTGCACTTTTTTAGTGGGAGTGTCAAGGCTGTTATTACAGGAAAAGGGACAGAGCGTTTTGTAAATGAATGTGTTAGACAAGGGATTGTAGTATGGGATGTGAAGAAGCCAGGCACCCATAGCCTGAGCTTCTCTATGTATTTAAAAGATATAAAAAAAATTAGACGAGTTGTTCGTAAAAATGATTGTAAACTTCGATTCATTGGAAAAAAAGGCTTACCATTTCTCATTCAAAAAGCTATACACAATAGTGGATTTTTAATCGGAGCTATTTCCTTTTTTATCATTGTAACGATTTTATCAAATATGGTTTGGGGTATAGAGGTGAAAGGGGCTAAACCTGAAACAGAGCATCGCATTATTCAAGAACTAAAAAAACTTGGAGTAGAAAGAGGTAAACTGCAATTTTTCATTGAAGATAATGAATCATTGCAACGCCATTTAGAAGATGCCATTAATGATATTACATGGATAGGTGTGGAATTAAATGGGACGACCTATCATTTTGAAGTGGTTGAAAAGAATCAACCAGAGCCACCTGAACAATATAGTCCAAGGAATCTTGTTGCCAATAAAAAAGCAATCATCAAGAAACTAATTGTAGAAGAAGGGAAGCCTGTTGTTGCTGAAAATGATTTTGTCAAAAAAGGGGATCTACTAGTTAGCGGCAAAATTGGTAAAGAGGGCAATGAAGTTTACGTACCTGCACGCGGGAAAATTTTTGGCGAAACTTGGTACAAGTCTGAAGTTACGGTAGATATTACAACGAAATTTGAAGTGCTAACTGGGAATAATAAAATAAAACATTTTCTCTCTTTAGGAAATCTGCGTATTCCAATTTGGGGATTTGGAAAGATTGAATATAAGGATTATCAAACAGAATTGGATAAAAGACATATCAAATTCTTTAATTGGGAACTTCCAGTTGCATATGCGAAAGAAACAATTAGAGAGAGTGAAAAAATCACTAGAACCTATAAAACGAATGAGGCTATAGAGGTCGCAAAAGAAATTGGGAGAAATAAATTAGAGCAACAACTAGATAGTGATGCTGAAATTAAAGAGGAAAAAGTTTTGCGTCAAACCATTAACAATGGTAAAGTAAAATTGGAAATAAAATATAATGTAATTGAGAATATCGTCACTACGATACCATTAGTTCAAGGAGACTAAAGGATGTCAGAAGATTTAGTAATGAGTAAACATCAACTAGAAAATCCAAATGAGGCACTTGTTTTATTTGGAAATAATGATCTTCATCTTAAAAGAATTGAAGAAGAATTAAATGTTTCAATTATCACACGAGGTGAGGCACTTCATGTCTCAGGTGACCCAACAAATGTACAGCTTGTTGAGGAAATCATTGAAAAGCTTCTTGCTGTGATACGAAAAGGAATACGTGTAAGTGAACGTGATGTCATTTACTGTATTCAAATGGCGAAAAGCGGGAAAGTGGATTCGTTTGAAGAATTATATGATGAGGAAATAACAAAAACGGCAAAAGGAAAATCCATTCGTGTGAAAACACATGGACAACGTCAATATGTGGCTGCCATTAAACAGCATGATTTGGTATTTGGTATTGGTCCAGCGGGTACTGGAAAGACTTATTTGGCAGTAGTTATGGCAGTTAATGCCCTGAAAAATGGACAGGTTAAACGAATTATTTTAACGCGTCCAGCTGTTGAAGCCGGTGAGAGCCTAGGATTTTTACCAGGAGATTTAAAAGAAAAGGTTGATCCATATTTACGACCTCTATATGATGGACTACATGATGTGCTTGGTGCAGAGCATACCGAACGTTTAATGGAACGAGGTATCATTGAAATTGCCCCATTAGCCTATATGAGAGGGCGTACACTTGATGATGCTTTCGTCATCTTAGATGAAGCACAAAATACAACAATAGCCCAAATGAAGATGTTTTTGACAAGGTTAGGTTTTGGCTCTAAAATGGTCATAACTGGCGATATTTCGCAAATTGATTTACCTAAAGGGGTAAAATCTGGCTTACGTGAAGCAATGAATATCCTGAAGGATGTATATGGTTCTGCATTTATCTACTTGGAACAGTCAGATGTTGTTCGTCACCCTCTTGTGGCACGTATTATTGAAGCGTATGAAAAGGTTGAAGCTGATCAGAAGTAAAAGACCCACATGGAATGGGTCTTTTTTATCATTAAAGGAACTGGTAAAATAAGCCTTAGAAAAGGAGGTTCAAGAAATGGGGAAAACAACAAAACTTAAAAATAAGTTGGCTGTAATTAATAGTATTCAATACCTACATATTTTGATTTATATCCTCCTTGCAGGAATCATGTTTTTAGTCATGTATAGTAATGTTAAACCGGAAGTTTTGCATTTAGAGATTCTGCATCCATCTGAACAGACCATTCGTTCTCCACTAACAATTGAAGATAAAATTGCCACTAAGGCAAAACAGGATGCAGCAGTAAAAGAAGTTGACGATGTTTTCACTCTTAAATCCGAATATGCAGATAATCAAGTGGATCTTGCCATTTCTATTTTTGACTCAATTGATGAAACGAATAGTGAAGCATCAGATGTGTATAAATCTAAAGTGAAGGAATGGGAAAGTCTCACCGAGGAAGATCGAGGGGAAGAACCTAAACCATTGTCAGCTTCAGAGAAATTACAGATGTTAAAAACCAAGCTTCCACAGGATTTAACAAATCGAATCCCGGACGATGTTTTTACAGCGTTATTAACAGCTTCTCCTGAGCAATTGTCTCGTACAAAAGATGCGGTTATCACAGCTGTAAATAATGTAATGAATACTCGTATTCCTTCATCTGAGGTAGAAAACGCAAAAAATAAAGTTGTGGAGGAATTACGGTATTCCAGTGTCGATACAGCACTACGGGAACCGATGCGTGAAATGGCTCGTTTTGCAGTCGTTCAAAACGTCTATTATGACGTTGAAGCTACAGAAGAAAAACGCCAACAAGCAATAGAAGCTGTGGAGCCAGTAAAAATTCTTCAAGGTCAAATCATCGTAGAAGAAGGTCAATTAATTACAAGGGATATTTATCGACAACTAGAGCTTTTAGGTATGACCAACACAAATAACCCCATTCAACCATTTATTGGCTTGGCGTTAATTCTTGTATTAGTTATTGGGGCACTTGTTTATCATTTTTATAATGAAATACCGACCGACAGGCATCGCAATATTTATTTATTAATATTTGCGATTATCTTTACTATAACCATTTTATTAATGAAGGGTATAAGTTTATTCCAACAAATTGATTATTCGGATATAGGTTATATTGTTCCAGTGGCTATGGGGGCAATGCTAATAAAACTATTGATAAATGAAAAAGTCGCAATCCTTTCAAGCATGATTTTTGCTGTTTGTGGAAGTATTATCTTTAACCAGGGTGTTACAGGCACACTCAATTTCACAGCAGGGATCTATTTCTTGTTTGGTTGTTTAGCTGGCGTGTTGTTTTTAAGTAAGCATAATCGGAGAGGGAAAATTCTCCAAGCGGGGCTTTTTGTTGCTTTGATTAATATCGTTGTGATCTTTTCGATCATGTTATTACAAAATGGTAGTTACTCAAGCTTGGATTATGGTTCATCCATCATTATGGCAGTTTTATCTGGTGTAATAGCTGCTGTATTAACAATAGGTCTATTGCCGTTCTTTGAAGCTGGCTTTAATATTCTTTCAACGATGAAATTAATCGAATTATCTAACCCGAATCATCCGTTACTGCGAAAAATTTTGACGGAAGCACCAGGAACTTATCATCATAGTGTCATGGTCGCGAATTTATCTGAGTCTGCCTGTGAAGCAATTGGAGCGAATGGATTATTAGCAAGAGTTGCATCGTATTATCATGATATTGGTAAAACGAAACGACCCCATTTTTTTATTGAAAATCAGATGAATATTGAAAACCCACATGATAAGATTGCACCACAGCTTAGTAAAACAATTATTACAGCACATGCCACAGATGGAGCAGAGACACTAAGGAAATTTAAAATGCCGAAAGAAATTGTCGACATTGCGGAGCAGCATCATGGGACAACATTGTTAAAATATTTTTATCATAAAGCAAAGCAACAAAGTGATCGAGAAATTCTTGAATCAGATTTTAGATATGAGGGACCTAAAGCACAAACAAAAGAGGCTTCCGTAATTGGTATTGCAGATAGCGTTGAAGCAGCAGTTCGTTCACTATCAAATCCAACCCCGCAAAAAATCGAATCGTTAGTAAATAATATTATCGCCGATCGATTACAGGATGGGCAATTTGATGAATGTAACATCACGCTTAAAGAGCTTGATATTGTTGCAAAAACACTTTGTGAATCACTTAAGGGGATTTTCCACTCAAGGATAGAATACCCTGCGGAGGCTACAAAACAGAAGGTGAAAGAAGCATGAGATTAGAAATCGATTTTAATGATGAAATAGGAGAAGTAAAAGAAGAAGAATGTACATTAGTGAGGGAACTCCTTTTTTTAGCTGCTGAAAAAGAAGGAGTTAAAGAAGGAACAGAGGTTTCAATTACATTTGTGGACAATGATCGGATTCAAGAAATTAATCGAGAATATCGCGACAAGGATCAACCAACAGATGTTATTTCCTTTGCCATGGAAGAGATGGGTGAAGGAGAAATTGCGATCATCGGTGATGACATACCAAAGCTATTAGGAGATATCATCATTTCAATTCCAAGAACAAGGGAGCAGGCCGAGGATTATGGACATTCCTTTGCACGGGAATTAGGTTTCCTTGCAGTTCATGGTTTCTTGCATTTACTTGGCTACGACCATATGACAAAAGAGGATGAGAGTAAAATGTTTTCAAGACAAAAGGAAATCCTAGAGGCGTATGGACTTGAACGGTAAAAGTAAATGGATTCGTTTTATCAAAAGCTTTTCGTTTGCTCTTCAAGGCTTGCGTGAAGCATTTTTTTCGGAACGTAATTTACAAGTACATTTATTGTGTTCAATCATTGTTGTGATTTGTGGTTTTCTTTTCCAAATCACAAGGGTGGAATGGATGGTTATTCTACTATTAATTGGTGGAATGTTTTCAATTGAATTGATGAATACAGCAGTTGAAAAAGTGGTGGATTTAGTTACAAGTGAATTTCACCCCTTGGCTAAGAAAGCGAAAGATATTGCAGCTGGATCTGTTCTCATTTATGCGATCATTTCTGTGATGATAGGATTAATCATATTCCTACCTTATTTAAAAAGATTAATTTAGAGAAAATTCTTACAATTATGTAACAAATAATTTAAACCCATGCATAAATCAAGATTTTTATGTAAAATAAAAATACACTTCCGTACCAAGATATGTAGAAAGGAAGATAGAAGTGAAGACAGAAGAACTAATCAACCAAGCAAAAAAAGCAAGAGAACTAGCATATGTTCCATATTCCAAGTTTAAAGTGGGGGCTGCCCTACTAACGGAGGACGGCAAAGTGTACCATGGCTGTAATATTGAAAATGCTGCATATAGCGTAACCAATTGTGCAGAGCGAACAGCCTTATTTAAGGCAGTATCTGAAGGTGATAAGAAGTTTGCAGCAATTGCTGTAGTTGCAGATACAGACCGACCAGTGCCTCCATGTGGCGCCTGTCGGCAAGTTATTTCGGAGCTATGTCAACCTGATACAAAGGTATTCTTATCGAATTTAAAAGGTGACATACAAGAGATAACAATTAATGAGTTACTACCAGGAGCTTTTACACCGGAGGATTTACATGGAAAATAAGAATGGCTATAAATCAGGTTTTGTTTCGATAATTGGACGGCCAAATGTAGGAAAGTCTACTTTTTTAAATCATGTTATCGGACAAAAAATTGCGATCATGAGTGATAAACCTCAAACTACACGAAATAAGGTGCAGGGGGTTTATACAGAAGAAAACTCTCAAATTATTTTTATTGACACGCCCGGAATTCATAAACCAAAGCATAAGCTGGGCGATTTTATGATGAAGGTAGCCCAGAATACACTTAAGGAAGTCGATCTAGTCTTATTTATGATAAATGCAGAAGAAGGCTATGGTCGGGGTGATGAGTTCATCATTGAACGCCTTAAAAATATTCAGACACCAGTTTTTCTTGTTGTTAATAAGATAGACCAAATACACCCTGATCAATTATTAGAATTAATCGAAAAGTATAAAGGACTCTATCCATTTAAGGAAATTGTTCCGATTTCAGCACTACAGGGTACGAATACCCCGAGATTAGTTGAACAAATCAAAAATTACTTACCAGAGGGACCTCAATACTATCCTGCTGATCAGGTAACGGACCATCCGGAACGATTTATTATTACTGAATTAATACGTGAAAAAGTGCTGCACCTTACAAGAGAGGAAGTGCCGCATTCCATTGCAGTTGTCATGGACTCACTTGAACGAAGAGAAGGTGGCAATACCGTCTATGTCGGCGCAACTATCATTGTTGAACGTAATTCGCAAAAAGGAATTGTGATTGGAAAACAAGGCAGCATGCTAAAAGAGGTTGGAAAGCGAGCAAGGGCAGATATTGAAGCATTGCTTGGATCGAAGGTGTTTTTAGAGCTTTGGGTAAAGGTTCAAAAGGACTGGCGTAACAAAATGTCCCAGCTTCGTGACTATGGATTTAGGGAAGATGAATATTAGAATGTGAACGTTACAGTATTTGCATTTGGTGAAAAAATACACGGATTAGCAAAATTTATGTAACATGTTTTTTAGGATTTTCGGTCAAGATATTCTTACAAGTAAATGTTCAAATGTACTTCGTCAAAGGTTAACTATTTGCAATGTGCGATTTGAACATCTACTACAAGTGAATGAAATTGGAGTAGTCTTTGCTAGTCTTAATAACAGAAAGGTGGGGTTACTATGTTAGATTTTACCTGGAAGGTGTTTAGTCAAACAGGTAATGTTGATACGTATCTTCTTTTTAAGGAATTGGAACAAGAGAAGACTGACAGACCCGAAACACAGAATGAGGAGCTAGCAGAAATAGATTTTCCAATTACTTGACCATCCTACTTTAGCGTCTTTGACTTATTTAAAGGACGCGCTATTTTAGTAACAATGGTAATTGGTTGCCTTGTTGCCAATGGATGGTGACAGAAGTGCTACAAAAATGCGAAGGTATCATCATAAGAACAAATGATTATGGAGAAACAAATAAAATTGTAACGTTGTATACCCGTGAATGGGGGAAAATTGGGGTAATGGCAAGAGGCGCAAAAAAACCTAGTAGTCGTCTTGCTGCTATTACCCAGGTTTTTACATATGGGCAGTTTTTAGTTCAAAAAACGTCTGGTTTAGGCGTTTTACAACAAGGTGAAACCATAGCAACTTTTCGTTCGATACGGGAAGATATTTTCTTAACCGCATATGCATCTTATGTAGTGGAATTAACTGATAAGTGTACGGAAGATAGGAAAACGAACCCGTTTTTATTCGAGATGCTATATCAAACGATAAATTACTTAGATGAAGGATATGATCCTGAAATTCTTCTGTATATTTATGAACTTAAAATGCTCCCTTTACTTGGATTGTATCCTCAACTTAACGAATGTTCGATATGTAAAAGTACAGAAGGCGAATTTGCTTTTTCGATCAAAGAAGGTGGGCTTCTTTGTCATCGTTGCTATGAAAAAGAACCGTATCATCTAAAAGTATCACAAGCAACTATTCGTTTACTTCGCTTGTTCTATTATTTTGATTTAAGTCGATTAGGCAGTATTGCCGTAAAGGATGAGACGAAGAAAGAAATAAAACAAGTTATAGATATGTATTATGAAGAATATTCAGGTTTGTATTTAAAATCAAAACGATTCTTAGATCAACTTGATAATTTTCGACTACCGTAAAGTGGACTACTTGACATGACTGGAATTATGGAATATAGTTCAATTAAAAATATTACACGGTGAAGGAAAGTAGTACTTATGGTCGTTCATAAAAGCGAACCTAGGACGGTGGAAGCTAGGGTATGAACAAATAAGGAAGGCGTTCCAGAGTGTATCGATTGAAAGAGGCAATAACTTCTTTATGTTGTTGCAAATAGGGTGGAACCGCGGGTAAACTCTCGTCCCTATGTCTACTGTTAGGCATAGAGGAGGGGAGTTTTTTATTTTTGTAAAAGATATATTATGAGAAACGATTTATTAGGCAATTAAACCGGAGGTGCAATAATGAATATACAAGAAATGATATTAACGTTACAAAAGCATTGGTCAGATCAAGGCTGTATTCTCATGCAAGCCTATGACGTAGAAAAGGGTGCAGGAACAATGAGTCCCTATACATTCCTAAGAAGTCTGGGGCCAGAGCCTTGGAATGTTGCCTATGTTGAACCGTCAAGACGTCCAGTCGATGGTCGTTACGGTGAGAACCCAAACCGTCTGTACCAACACCATCAATTCCAAGTCATCATGAAGCCATCACCTGATAATATTCAAGAGCTTTACCTTGACTCCTTACGCAAATTAGGAATTGACCCATTAGAGCATGACATCCGCTTTGTTGAAGACAACTGGGAAGCACCAACACTTGGAGCGGCGGGCCTTGGCTGGGAGGTCTGGCTTGACGGAATGGAAGTCACTCAATTTACCTATTTCCAACAAGTGGGAGGTATTGAATGTAAACCTGTCTCAGTCGAAATCACATACGGAATTGAACGTTTAGCCTCTTATATTCAAGATAAAGAAAATGTTTTTGACCTTGAATGGACGAATGGATTTACGGTTCGTGATATTTTCCACCAGCCTGAATACGAGCATTCAAAATATACATTTGAAACATCTGATATAGACATGTTATTTAACTTATTTAGCATTTATGAAAAGGAAGCACATCGTCAAATGGACGAAGGTCTCGTTCATCCGGCCTATGACTATGTATTAAAATGCTCACATACGTTTAACCAGCTTGATGCAAGGGGAGCAATCTCTGTTACGGAAAGAACAGGGTATATTGGCAGAGTGCGTAATTTGGCTCGTAAGGTTGCAAGAACGTTTTATGAGGAGCGGGAAAAATTAGGCTTCCCAATGCTGAAGGCAAAAGGAGACGATCGTCATGAGTAATCGAGATTTATTAATTGAAATTGGCTTAGAGGAGATGCCGGCAAGGTTTGTAACAGATGCTATGAATCAGCTTGCAGACAAGGTAACAAACTGGTTGATTGAACATAATGTTTCATTTGAACAGGTCGAGCGTTTTTCATCACCTAGAAGACTGGCAGTTCTAGTTCATGATGTGGCTGAAAAACAACAGGATGTTGAACTGGAAGCGAAAGGCCCTGCGAAAAAAATTGCCTTAGACCAGGATGGAAATTGGACAAAAGCAGCAATGGGCTTTACAAGAGGGCAAGGAGCGACAGTTGAAGATATCTTTTTTAAAGAAATCAATGGCGTGGAATACGCACATATCAATAAGTTTATTAAAGGAAAAGACACACTAGAAATCCTAAGTGATCTTGAAAATGTGATTATACATTTATCATTCCCTAAAAATATGCGATGGGGTGACCAAGAACTTCGCTATGTTCGTCCAATAAAATGGATTGTCGCTTTATTCGGTGAAGAATTGATCCCTATTACGATCACAAATGTTAAGGCAAGCAATAAAACGTGGGGACATCGATTCTTAGGTCATGAAGTTGAAATTACATCACCAAGAGGTTATGAAAAACTACTTATGTCTCAATATGTTATTGCTGATTATCTTGAACGTAAAGAAGCAATAACAAACCAAATAAAAATTTTAGAAGAAGACAACAATTGGGAAGTTCCAATTGATGCCGATTTGCTAGAAGAAGTAACAAATCTTGTAGAATATCCAACTGCTTTTTTCGGGAAATTCGAAGAAGAATTTTTGAATTTACCAGAAGAAGTGTTAGTTACAAGCATGAGAGAGCATCAACGCTATTTCCCAGTGAAAGACAAAAATGGTGCGCTTCTTCCTTACTTTGTAGCAGTTCGAAATGGAGACCACAAGCATCTTGAAACAGTGGCTAGAGGTAATGAAAAGGTACTTCGTGCCCGTTTATCAGATGCAGACTTCTTTTATAAAGAAGATCAAAAATTAAAAATCGATGATTTAATTCAGAAGCTCGATAAAATCATTTACCATGAAGAAATCGGCTCAATAGGTGACAAAGTTAGACGAATTCAACAAATCACAAAGCATCTATCAGAACTTCTTGAGCTGGATAGTGAAACGCAAAATAAGGCAAATCGCGCTGCCGAGATTTGTAAATTTGACCTTGTCACAAATATGGTTTATGAATTCCCTGAGCTTCAAGGGGTCATGGGTGAACGTTATGCACGATTAAGTGGGGAAGAAAGCGAAGTTGCTGTAGCTATTAATGAGCACTATATGCCACGTCACGCTGATGACGCCAGTCCTGCATCAACCGTTGGTGCCTTGATCAGCCTTGCTGATAAGTTGGATACAATTGTTGGGTGTTTCTCAATTGGCATCATTCCAACAGGTTCACAGGATCCGTATGCTTTACGTCGCATGGCATCAGGTGTTGTTCAGATCTTACTTGATAAAGGCTGGAATATAAGTCTTGAAGAATTATTCGAGTATGTATTAAGTTTATTTGTTGAAGCAAATATCGCAAAGCTTGAAAAACAAGAAATTGAGAAAGAACTTGTTCAGTTCTTCAAATTACGGATCAAGCATGAATTAAACAACCGACGCATCCGCTACGACATTATTGATGCGGTTCTTGGTACAAAGCTAGGCGATATTGGACTTCTTGTTCAAAAAGCAGAAATTCTTGAAAAATATAAAGAGCATCAAGACTTTAAAGCAACTATCGAATCATTGGGCCGAGTGCTCAATATTGCGAAAAAAGGTGAAGACGCTGAAATTAATCCTAGCCTTTTTGAATCAGATGAGGAGAAACATCTCTTTGAAAAGTTTATAGAGGTTAAACCAAAAGTAATCGAGAGTCTTCAAGCAAAGAATGTAGCAGAAGCTTTCCATCTTTTAGCATCAATGAGAGAACTAATTGACCAATATTTTGAACATACAATGGTTATGGCAGAGGACGAGGCGGTTAGAAAAAATCGTCTTGCACAAATGGTGCAATTGGCACACGTGATTTATTTAATCGGAGATATGAATGCCATCATTGTAAAATAAGAACGAATAACTAGGAGCATGTTTGTTTGCTCCTAGTCTTTTTTCATACCCTATACGATAATACACAATTAGTATATAATAATTCTAATTAGTATAACCTTTTTGAACATATATACATAAATTAAAAGATTTTACGATTGGTGGTGAGTACAATAGAACTGAGCAAGAGGCAAGAACAAATTGTACAAATTGTAAAAGACAATGGACCGATTACAGGAGAAGCGATTGCAGACCGATTAAGTTTGACGAGGGCAACGCTTCGTCCGGATCTCGCTATTTTAACAATGGCTGGTTATCTTGAAGCAAGACCTCGGGTCGGCTATTTTTACACGGGAAAAACTGGACAACAGTTGCTAGCTGATAAGATTAAAAAAATAAAAGTGATGGATCATCAATCTATACCAGTTGTTGTAAATGAGAGTTTATCTGTTTATGATGCGATTGTAACGATGTTTTTGGAAGATGTAGGAACTTTATTTGTGGTGGATAAATCCTCCCTTCTCGTAGGCGTCTTATCGAGGAAGGATTTATTGCGGGCAAGTCTCGGCAACCAGGATTTAAAATCCATCCCTGTCACAATTATTATGACCCGTATGCCGAACATTACCATGTGTGAAAAAGATGATCTTTTACTTGAAGTGGCTCATAAATTAATTGATAAGCAAATTGATGCATTACCTGTTGTAAAGCATTCTGAACGTGGTATAGAGGTAATTGGAAGAATCACAAAGACAAATATGACGAAAGCCTTAGTGGCCCTCGCCGGGGACGAAATCCTCTAATATTTTGGTAAGGAGATGGGGTAGCAAATGAGAAATCGTGTAGTATATGTAGTATCCGATTCGGTTGGGGAAACGGCAGAACTAGTTGTTAAAGCAGCAGTAAGCCAGTTTAATGGCTCACATACAGATATTAAACGAATTCCTTATGTTGAAGATACTGCCACATTGGCAGAGGTGGTAGCCCTCGCAAAACTTAATAATGCCATAATCGCTTTTACACTCGTGGTTCCTGAACTAAGAGATTTCCTTGTGAAGGAAGCAGAACGAGAAGGAGTCATTGTAAATGATATTATTGGTCCGCTAATTGACAAAATGTCAGGTCTTTATGAAAGTAATCCAAGATATGAAGCGGGGCTTGTCAGAAAACTAGACGAAGATTATTTCAAAAAGATCGAGGCAATTGAATTTGCGGTAAAATATGATGATGGTCGTGACCCTAGGGGCATCCTTCGTGCGGATATCGTCTTAATTGGTGTATCAAGAACTTCAAAGACGCCTTTATCTCAATATCTTGCACATAAGCGCTTTAAGGTTGCAAACGTTCCGATTGTTCCCGAGGTTGATCCACCGGAAGAATTGTTTAAAGTGTCCCAAAATAAGTGTTTTGGATTAAAAATAAGTCCTGAAAAACTAAATCATATTAGGCGCGAACGATTAAAATCGTTGGGCTTAGATGACCAAGCGATATATGCAAATATTAACCGCATTAAAGAAGAACTCGATCACTTTGAATCAATCATTACTAAAATTGGTTGTGATGTTATCGATGTCTCAAATAAAGCAGTTGAGGAAACCGCGAATATTATTTTAAATAAAATCAATAAACGCAAAACGTATTAATAAATTTTTTTAGTGCTAATGGGGCGAAAACATATCTTAAAAAGATATGTTTTTTTATGGCGCTTGAAGAAATTTTATATTATAATAAAAAATTGTGATAAAAATACATAATTTTAGGTTTAGAGTTCGATTGGATAGAATAAACTATGTATTGAAGGATGTCAAGGGTAAGATTAGGAAATAGGTTAAATAATTTTCGACATTATTTTCTCGATTCAAGATTTTTCTTCCGAAAAATACTTTTAAATATTCTTTCTTTTTACTCACCTAAAGATTAGACAATCACAGATTTTAAACATCCTATTAAATCTTTTTCTGGAAAAGAAGGATTCTCTGGAGTGATGTAGAATAGAGAAATATGACGAAAAAAAGAATAAAATATTTGTTGATGCAGATGCCTGTCCAGTTAAAGAAGAAATAGTTAGCATAGCGGGTACATATAATATCAATGTTGTATTTGTTGCTTCATATGCCCACGTTATGTCAAATCCCATAGGTGGAAAATGGGTGTACGTGGACGCTGATAAAGAAGCTGCAGATCTCTATATTATGAACCATGCAATAAAAAAAGATATCGTCATTACCCAGGATACTGGCTTAGCAAGTATTTTAGTTAATAGAGGTGTAACTGTATTATCGCCCCGTGGCAAAGAATTTAAGGAAGAGGATATGGACCAAATTCTCCATTTTCGTTTTTTATCTGCAAAGGAAAGACGTAGTGGTACCTACTCGAAAGGACCAAAACCCTTTACAGAGGAAGACAAACAACATTTTACTAAAATATTTAAAAAAAGTTTGTCGAATATTGCAGGATTTTAGATCTCAATATAGAATATTTTAGTACTTGGGGATGTTAAACATGGGGTATCGAATTCCCGAAGAAACAATCGAAAAAATTCGTTTATCTGTTGACATTGTTGATGTTATTAGTGAATATGTTCAATTGAAGAAGCAAGGTAGAAATTATTTTGGCTTATGTCCATTTCACGGTGAAAATACCCCTTCATTTTCTGTATCGCCTGATAAACAGATCTTTCATTGTTTTGGGTGTGGAGCAGGTGGAAATGTATTTTCTTTTTTAATGGACTTAGAAGGGTATTCTTTTGCTGAAGCTGCAGTAAATTTAGCTGAAAAAGTGAACATAGACTTATCAGATTACCAACACCAAACAGCTGTTTCTGATAAAAATAACGATGTTTCAAAAATGCAGGAAGCACACGAATTACTAAAGAAATTCTATCATCACCTATTACTTAATACAAAAGAAGGTCAACCAGCGCTCGACTATTTAACAAATAGAGGCTTTACGAGAGAAATCATTGATAAGTTTGAAATTGGCTATGCTCTTGATTCATGGAACTTTGCTACAAAATTTCTCCAAAAAAGAGGCTTCAAGCCTGAGTTGATGGAACGGGCCGGATTACTTGTAAAAAAGGAAGATACCGGGACGTTCTTTGATAGATTTCGAAATCGAATTATGTTCCCAATTTGGGACCATCAAGGCAAAACAATTGCTTTTTCTGGCAGGGTTCTTGAGAAGGACCAGGAACCAAAATATTTAAATAGCCCAGAAACAATTATTTTTAACAAGAGTAAAACCCTTTACAATTTCCATCAAGCTAGACTTGAAATACGGAAACAACAGCAAGCGGTCCTTTTTGAAGGATTTGCAGATGTGATTGCAGCTGATCGAGCAGATGTTCCAAACTCAATTGGTACAATGGGTACATCCTTAACGGATGAGCATGTAAAAATAATTAGAAGGAATGTGGAATCTGTCGTCATCTGTTATGACTCTGACAATGCTGGGCTAGATGCCGCTTTACGAGCCTCGTCTATGCTTCTCGAGGCAGGCTGTTATGTAAGAGTTGCAACCATGCCAAATGGCATGGACCCTGATGACTACATTAATAAATATGGCGCGGAGAAGTTTAAAACTGATGTAATAGGGGCAAGTCTTACAATAATGGCATTTAAAATGCAGTACTTAAGAAGAGGAAAAAATCTTCAGGATGAAGGAGAACGCATCCGTTATATAGAAGATGTACTTAAGGAGATTTCCTCTTTAGAAAAAGCTGTTGAGAGAGACCATTATTTGCGCCAACTTTCTAATGAGTTTTCAATTTCGCTTGAGGCGCTTAAGCAACAACAGCTTCAGTATTATAAATCCGAACGGAAAAAGAAGGATAATTTCGCTGGGAATAGAAATAATACGAAAGCGAAACCTCCCGTATCCAAACATTTACTAAAAGCTTATCATAATGCTGAACGTTTTTTGCTAGCCTATATGCTGCGGGATCGGGACATTGCGGATAAAGTTCAAGATCAGCTTCAAGCCGGATTTAATATTGAAGAGCATCGAGCAATTTTAACGTATTTATATGCATATTATGAAGAAGGACATGAACCAGATATCAGCACATTTTTAACGAGAATACATGATGATAATCTTAAACGGATTGTGACTGATATTGCCATGATGTCAGTTGAAGAAGAAGTATCCGATTCTGTGTTATCCGATTATGTGAAACAGGTGTTGAATCATAAAAAAATGTCAATGATAAAAGAAAAAGAAACTGAACAACTTGAGGCTGAACGTAGTAAGGATTATTTGAAGGCCGCTACGATTGCTAATGAGATTATTCAATTGAAAAAAGCATTACATTAAATAGGTTATTAAACCTCTATGTCATATTAGTTTTGGAAGGAGGGGAACAAATGGCTGAAAAGTCTAAAGCAGTTGATACAGAATTAACATTAGAGCAAGTAAAAGAAAAATTAACAGCACTTGGTAAAAAACGCGGAGTATTATCCTATGAGGAAATCGCTGAGCGTATGTCTGGTTTTGAAGTTGAATCAGATCATCTTGATGAATACTATGAGTTCCTTGGAGAGCAGGGGATTGAATTAATAGGTGAAGGCGATGGCCATGATGCCGATGCTGATGCCGAAGATGATCCCAATATCCAAGAATTATCTAAGGAAGAAGAGTTTGATTTAAATGACCTCAGTGTTCCTCCAGGGGTTAAGATTAATGACCCAGTACGTATGTACTTAAAAGAAATTGGTCGTGTAGACCTACTTTCAGCTGATGATGAAATCCAACTCGCTGAAAGAATCGAACAAGGTGATGAAGAGGCCAAACGCAGACTTGCTGAAGCCAATTTGCGACTTGTTGTAAGTATTGCAAAGCGTTATGTTGGTCGTGGGATGTTGTTCCTAGACTTAATTCAAGAAGGAAATATGGGACTTATAAAAGCTGTCGAAAAGTTTGATTATCGCAAAGGCTTCAAGTTCAGTACGTATGCCACTTGGTGGATCCGTCAAGCCATTACACGTGCGATTGCAGACCAAGCGAGAACCATCCGTATTCCCGTTCATATGGTTGAGACAATTAACAAATTAATCCGTGTGCAACGTCAATTACTCCAAGATCTTGGCCGTGAACCAACTCCTGAGGAAATTGCCGAGGATATGGATTTAACACCTGAAAAGGTTAGAGAAATCTTAAAGATTGCTCAAGAACCTGTATCATTAGAGACACCAATTGGTGAAGAAGATGATTCACATTTAGGTGATTTTATCGAAGATCAGGATGCAACATCTCCTTCAGAGCATGCTGCATATGAGCTTTTAAAAGAACAGCTAGAAGATGTTCTGGATACCTTAACAGACAGGGAAGAAAACGTATTACGTCTCCGATTCGGTCTAGACGATGGACGCACTCGTACCCTTGAAGAAGTAGGTAAGGTATTTGGTGTAACACGTGAACGTATTCGTCAAATTGAAGCAAAAGCACTACGTAAGCTTCGTCACCCAAGCCGGAGCAAGAGACTAAAAGATTTCTTAGAATAAACATTTTCATAAGTCCAGATCCAGCGCCTAGCCCCTCGAGGTCATAAGCCAATCCGTCGAGAAGGATAAAGTGCATCCTTCTAGCCGGATTTTCTTATGCATGTCGGGGCTGATCAAGGCGCTTGCGCATTCTGTTCTTTACATTTCGTAGTTTACTTCATAAAATTGAAGTAAACTATTTTTTTATGTCCACACGATGTGGGTCACAAAGACGTTGTCACTCAGAAGTGGCATTCTTAGTCTTTCAACTAACTTTAAAAAAGGTGAACGCTTTCATGAACCAAGATAGAAAAAACATTGTAATTAACGAAATCCTGTATTGGCGAAAAAACAAATTACTGCCAGAAGCATATTGTAACTTCCTTCTCTCCCTATATACAGAAGGAGAAGGGGTTGAATCCAAACCAACATCGTCTCATTCTAAGAAAAATACACTATCTTGGATATTTGGAATTGGTTTGCTTTTACCAGTTATGTTTCTTGTCACTTATTTTACTGAAATATCTCCTACATTGCAAATGCTAATAAACTTTATTTTTATAATTATCTGTACTTTAGGCTTAATATTAAATCGAAATAATCCATTTTTCGTCCATTTTGCTTCCATCATCCTTGCACTTTTTATTCTTCTCCTCACAGTAAACGGAAGTGATCTTATATTTAAAGGACATGGATATTATTTGTTTGGAATCATATTGTTAAATTGTGTCTGTTGGATCATTGTTGGCATTCTTTCTAAGAAAAAATATTTTTTAATCGCGGGCATTCTAGGAAGTATTACTTCAGGTATTCTTATATTTAATTTTTAAATTGTTTAAAAATTCTTAATCACCCCTTATAATAGAGATTGAAAACGCATACAACGGGAGGGGTACTATGAATTTCGATTTAACGACAGAGCAAAAAATGATTCAAAAAACCATTAGGGAATTTTCTGAAGCAGAAGTTGCTCCAGGCGCTGAACAACGAGACAAAGACAAACGTTTCCCAATTGAAGTTTTTCAAAAACTTAGTCAATTAGGTATGATGGGTCTACCGTTTCCTGAAGAATATGGTGGTGCCGATTCAGATACGATTAGCTTTGCAATAGTAGTCGAAGAACTTAGCCGAGCCTGTGGGTCTACCGGAATTACATATTCAGCCCATATCTCACTTGGTGGTGCGCCCCTTCATTTATTTGGAACGAAAGAACAAAAGCAAAAATACTTAACTCCCATCTGTACGGGGGAGTCGCTTGGTGCTTTCGGTCTTACGGAGCCAAATGCCGGTTCAGATGCTGGCGGAACGCAAACTGAGGCAGTACTTGATCATAATGAGTTCATTATCAACGGAAATAAATGTTTTATAACTAACGCAAGCTTTGCGAAGCATCTCGCTCTTACAGCGATAACGAGTCGAAATGGTGCGGAAAAGGAAATCAGTGCGATCATTGTTCCAACTGATGCAAAAGGGTTTAAGGTAATCGACAATTATGAGAAAATGGGGCTTCATGCTTCAAACACGACCGAAATCGTTCTAGAGGATGTTCGCGTACCTGAGGAAAACTTACTTGGCAAACGGGGTGAGGGCTTCAGGCAGTTTTTAATCACTCTAGATGGTGGCAGAATTGGAATTGGAGCAATGGCAGTTGGAATTGCACAAGCAGCCTATGATAGGGCATTGTTGTATGCTAAAGAGCGAAAGCAATTTGGGAGATCGCTTTCAAACTTTCAAGCGATTCAATTTAAATTAGCAGACATGGCGATGAAAATTGAACTGGCACGAAATATGGTGTACAAAGCAGCGTGGTTAAAAGATCAAAATCGTCACTTTTCGAAAGAAGCTTCAATGGCTAAGTTATATGCGTCTGAAATGTGCATGGAAGTTACAAACCAAGCTGTTCAGATTCACGGTGGATACGGCTATATGAAAGAATATCATGTTGAAAGATTTATGCGAGACGCAAAGCTTTTAGAAATTGGAGAAGGAACATCTGAGATTCAACGAATGGTGATTGCCAGAGCAATTGGATGTTAAAAAAGTATCTGAACGGGACTCTCCTCTCTACATGAGGGGAGTTTTTATTTGTCTTTATGACAAATTTGTGACATTTTTGTGTAAAATAATTTTACAATAATATGTTACTAGGGTTCTTTGTACAATTAGGACTTTCACTTCTATCATTTTTCAAGTAAAATAGAGAGTGTTTGTATAGAATATATATAATAACTTCTTAAACGATGTACATAAGTAAGGGAGGTCAGAAAATGAAAAAGAATCCATTAATACCATTTGCTTTAATTGCAGTTTTCGGTATTGGACTTATGTTCCTATTAGGTTTTGTTGGACTTGGAAACATGGACGAAATGGCAAACAAAGGTGAAGAGGCACCAGAAACAGCTGCAGCTTCCCCAGAAGAGGTTGTCAAAGGTACATGTGCAGCATGCCATGGACAGGACTTGGCAGGTCAAGGTAATGCTCCTGCTTTGAAAGGCACTTCTTTATCAGCTGAAGAGATTCAAGATGTCATCACAAATGGTAGAGGTGCAATGCCAGGTGGCTTAGTTAAGGACCCTGCGCAAGTACAAGAAATAGCAAATTGGTTAGTTGAACAAAAATAAATAATAGATTAAAACCCTTTGCATTTTATGTAAGGGGTTTTTTTCTGTACTTTTTACACACTAGATGGAAGTTTCCGTGCACTTCTTGTATAATTAAAACTAATTTCAAAAAAATGTGGTGTTATTATGAACGAAGAGAAGCTATCGAAGCGACTTGAAACAGTTGCATCATACATACCCAAAGGGGCTACTTTAGCAGACATAGGCTCTGACCATGCTTATTTACCCTGCTTTGCCTATTTAAATGGCATGATCACAAAAGGAATCGCCGGAGAAGTAGCGGAAGGTCCTCTGCAATCAGCCAAAAAACAAATCAGCAAAAATCAACTTACTAACGCATTAGAAGCACGAAAAGGAGATGGCCTAGAAGTCATCCAACCGAATGAAGTTACATGCATCACCATTGCTGGAATGGGTGGCTCGCTGATTCGTTCTATCTTAGACAAGGGTAAAAGCAAATTACGAGGTGTAGAACGACTGATCCTCCAACCAAATATCGGAGCTTCTACAATTAGAGAATGGCTGATTGAAAACGATTGGGAGCTAATTGCCGAGGAAATCTTGGAAGAAGATAAAAAGATTTATGAGGTTTTAGTCGCCGAAAAAGGAAGTCCACAAAAACCCTATCAAAACATCGATCAAGAATTATTGCTTGGACCTTTTTTACTTAAAGAAAAAAGTCCAATCTTCATAAAAAAGTGGTCACACGAACTGAAACATTGGGAAAGAATTTTGAACCAACTTAACGATGCAGAGGAAACGACTGAAAATCGTTTACGAAAAGAAGAGCTTGAGCAAAAGATTGAGATTGTAATGGAGGCATTAACTTGAGCAAAATACCGAACGGATTTGAAGTCATCCAAGTATTTGAGGGATTTTCCCCAAAATATTTAGCGGTTGAAGGTGACAGAGATAAAATTGGCCTTCAAATAGGAACTTTACATAAACCTGTAAAGAAAATAATGGTCGTACTTGATGTGTTAGAGGAAGTTGTAGATGAAGCCATATCAAGTGAAGTCGATTTGATAATCGCTCATCATCCTCCAATCTTCCGTCCGTTAAGAGCTATTCAAACAGATACGCCGGCAGGAAGAATCATTCAAAAATGTATTTTACATAATATAGCAGTCTATGCAGCACATACAAATCTAGATGTAGCAGTTGGTGGAGTCAATGATTTATTAGCGAATGCCTTAGAGCTAACAAATATTGAATTGCTTGCTCCTACCTATGAGGAAAGACTAAAAAAATTGGCAGTGTATGTTCCTAGAGAAAGTGCAGATGAGGTTCGGACAGCATTAGGAACGGCAGGCGCAGGCTTTATTGGGGATTACAGCCACTGTACCTTTAATACCGAGGGTACTGGTACCTTTTTGCCACACGAAGGAACAAACCCTCATATTGGGGCAGTTGGTCAATTAGAAAATGTGGATGAAATCAAAATTGAAACAGTTTTTCCAAGCCGTATTCAAAAAAAGGTAGTTACGGCTATGCTGAAGGCACATCCATATGAAGAGGTTGCCTATGATATTTATCCTCTTGAGAATGAAGGAAATATACTTGGGCTTGGTCGAGTTGGGTATCTTCAACATGAGATGACGCTTGAACAATTTGCACATCATGTGAAGGACAAATTAGAGGTAGATGGAATACGGGTTGTTGGCTCACTAACAGATCGAGTAAAAAAGGTTGCTGTACTCGGTGGCGATGGCAATAAATATATTTCACATGCTAGAAGAGCTGGGGCAGATGTGTATGTAACCGGAGATATGTATTATCATGTAGCTCATGATGCCATGATGATGGGGCTTAATATTGTAGACCCTGGTCATAATGTGGAAAAAGTGATAAAAAAAGGGGTAGCAAATGTCTTAACTGAACGTTTTAAAGAAAAAAAGTTAGAGGTTTCAGTTATCACATCAGAGCTAAATACCGATCCATTCCAATTTTTATAAACAAAAAAAGGTACTCCGAATCAGGGGTACCTTCCTTCCACTTACTTTTTAGGGACTTTCACTTTTGGCAACACTTTATAAAGAGGTACTTTACGAACGCGTTCCCATGTTTCTTCGTTTTCTGGGTCAAACTGTTCTAAGAAATTAATGACTTCTTTTGTAATCGGTGTTGGAGTGGAAGCACCTGCTGTTACAGCTACCTTCTCTACTCCTTTAAGCCAATCAAGCTGGATGTCGCTCACATCTGCTACACGATAAGCTGTAGTGCCTGCAATTTCCTCGGAAACCTGTGCAAGACGGTTCGAGTTATTGCTCATTGGATCTCCAACTACGATTGTTAAATCAGCTTCTTTTGCTTGTTCCGAAACTGCTTCTTGACGTACCTGTGTAGCTAGACAAATTTCATTATGAACTTCAGTATGTGGGAATTTTTCCTGAACCTTTTCCATAACATGCTGAACATCCCATTGGCTCATCGTTGTTTGGTTGGTTACCACAAGCTTTTCACTACTTAGCTCAAGGTTCTCAACATCCTCAACCGTTTGAACAAGATGAACAAAACCAGGCGCTTCACCAATTGCTCCTTCTGGCTCAGGATGGCCTTTTTTACCAATATAAATAATGTGATAGCCTTCTGCTGTTTTTTCCTTGATTAAATCGTGCGTTCTAGTAACGTCAGGGCATGTCGCATCAAGGGTAACAAGACCTCTTTCCTTCGCTAAGCGTTTCACCTCAGGAGATACACCATGAGCTGTGAAAATAACAGTACCTTCTTTAACCTGATTTAGTATATCTAGACGATTCGGTCCATCAAGTGTAATAATTCCTTCTTCTTCGAAGGCATCTGTTACGTGTTTATTGTGAACAATCATTCCTAATATATAAATGGGTCTAGGTAATGTTTTATCTAAAGCGGCATTTTTCGCAATTACCATCGCATCCACTACACCATAGCAATAACCGCGCGGTGCAACTTTGATTACTTCCATGCACTTCTCCTCCTCAGTTAATAAATCGGATAGTTTTATACCAATCAAAAACGCCTTGGCGTGTTAACGTTGGTACTCTCGTAATCTCGTATTTATTATATCTGAGTATGAAGGATAATACAAAGTCTTTTAAATGTAAAGCTTTGGAACAGATTCTCCAGATCCCTTTGCTTTCGGCTTTTCTTTTTCATTTGCAGTATTCTCATCGTCGGAGTTCACGTCAGAAAGGGAAATTGTTTCATTTTCTTCGTTATCTTCTTTCGCTTCTTCTTCATTTCCAGAATTTTTAAGTGCACTGTACATTTTAATCATGGCGGGAATATTTTTCATTAATGGGCCATATTGCTGAACCATTGGAACGACCGATTCGGCCATTTTCAAGGTCTTTTGGACATTTCCTAACATTGAACTTAGGTTCGAAGGGTTTGTTAAATTTTGAAGTGTGCCAGCATTCATTGCTTGTGAAGGATTAAAAAGGCCGGTCATTCCGCCCATTCCACGTGTTGGATTTGACTGCCCCATACCAGGGATTAATCTTCTCAAAAGACCGCCTAAGCCCGCTCTTCCTTGTCCTTGCATACCTTGCATACCTTGCATACCACCGAACATTCCTGGTGGTCGGAAGCCGGTTTGCTGTGGAAACATAGATGGTGGCCTCATTGGCCTCATTGGTCTCATTTGACTCATCTGACTCATTGGATTTCTTGGAAAAAACATTTACTTATCCTCCTTTCACATTGCAGAGACTAAGAACAGAGTATAGTGATAATACCTTGTTTTTAGGATATGCGAAAAGGGAAATGAATGTTTAAGCAAATCGCTCAATTAGGCTTGATTGGTGTTTTTTTATGGTTTCCTTTATAATTAATTGTTAGGTTATGATGATTACTATTTAAATGAACTTTAAACCTTACAAAAAAATTTGATATTTATATAAATGAGGGATTGTAATGACAGTACAAGATTTTGAACGTTTTCAATTTCAGCCGTTTATTCTTGAGGCATTAAAGGAGTTAAAATTTACAAAGCCAACTGAAATTCAAGAGCGACTAATACCTAGCATTCAGCGAGGAGAAAGCGCTATTGGTCAATCGCAAACTGGAACAGGTAAAACTCATGCTTACCTGTTACCTATCATTAATAAGATTGATCCTGAAAGACAAGAGGTACAAGCTGTTATAACAGCTCCAACAAGAGAACTTGCAACGCAAATCTATCATGAGATTGGCAAGGTTATTAAATGGAACGAAGAGAATCCAATTACAGCTAAATTATTTGTGGGTGGAACTGATAAGGCACGTGCCATTGAAAAACTAAAAACGCAGCCACAAATTGTAGTGGGAACCCCTGGAAGAATTCATGACTTAGTCAAGGAACAGGCCCTTCAGGTATATACGGCCAATCAAATCGTTGTTGATGAAGCAGACCTAGTGCTTGATATGGGCTTCATTGAAGATGTTGACCAAATTGCAGCTAGAATGCAGGAAGATCTTCAAATTTTGGTATTTTCAGCAACGATTCCAGAAAAATTAAAGCCCTTTTTAAAAAAATATTTGGAAAATCCGCGTTACACTCATGTTGCACCAGAACAGGCTACAGCAACAAAGGTGGAACATATTCTCGTTCCACTCCGTCATCGAAATAAGAAGAGCCTATTAAAATCGATGTTGGAGGCGTATAATCCGTACTTAGCGATTATATTCACTAATACTAAAAAAATGGCTGATGAAGTGGCTGACGGGCTCATTGAAAAAGGGATGAAGGTTGGAAGAATCCACGGTGACCTTCCACCTCGTGAACGTAAAAAAGTGATGAAACAAATAAATTCACTTGAATTTCAATATGTCGTGGCAACAGACCTAGCCGCAAGAGGAATTGATATTGAAGGTGTCAGTCATGTAATCAATTATGAACTACCAAGTGATCTTGATTTTTATATCCATAGAGTTGGTAGAACGGCAAGAGCCGGATACTCTGGAATTGCTGCAACCATTTATGATCCATCTGATGAGGATGCAATTGTAAGGCTTGAGAAAATGGGTATTACGTTTAAGAATATGGATCTCGAACAGGATGAATGGATAAATATTGGTGAGCGAAATAAACGAAAAGCTCGTAAAAAACAAGTAGATGAAATTGATAACCTTGCAAAAAGTAAAGTAAAAAAGCCTAAAAAGGTGAAGCCAGGCTACAAGAAAAAAATGAACAAGGAAATGGAAGATTTCAAAAAACGTCAAAAACGATTAAAGAGAAAATAAGCGATGGATATGGTAAAATAGTAGTATGAATTGTTTATGGGAGATTGGAGTGTAACGTATGGTTAAAATTGGCTCACATGTTTCAATGAGTGGTAAAAAGATGCTTCTAGCAGCGAGTGAAGAAGCAGTATCTTATGGTGCAAATACATTCATGATATACACTGGCGCGCCACAAAATACAAGACGGAAAAAAATAGAAGACTTAAATATCGAGGCTGGACTTGCCCATATGAAGGAAAATGGGATTGATGAAATTGTTGTCCATGCTCCTTATATTATTAATATTGGCAACACCTCAAATCCGGCTACCTTTGAATTAGGTGTAAACTTCTTACGTTCCGAAATTGAGAGAACAGACGCGCTAGGGGCTAAACAAATTGTCCTTCATCCTGGAGCACATGTTGGTGCTGGTGCAGAAGCGGGAATTAAGAGAATTATTGAGGGTCTTAATGAAGTAATTACAAAGGATCAAAACGTACAAATTGCATTAGAAACGATGGCTGGAAAAGGGTCTGAGTGTGGCAGATCTTTTGAAGAAATCGCACAGATTATTGAAGGTGTAACACATAATGAAAAGCTATCAGTTTGTTTCGACACGTGTCATACCCATGATGCTGGTTATGATATTGTAAATGATTTTGATGGGGTACTAGAGCAATTTGATAAACTAATTGGTGTTGACCGCATTAAGGTCCTTCATATTAATGACAGTAAAAATGAAAAAGGTGCAAGTAAAGACCGTCACGAAAATATCGGATTTGGAAAAATTGGATTTGATGCAATTAATTATATTGTCCATCATCCAACCCTTGGGAATGTCCCTAAAATTTTGGAAACACCTTATGTTGGTGAAGATAAAAACAATAAGAAAGCTCCATATAAGTTCGAAATTGAGATGATTCGGTCAAAATCATTTGATGAAGGCTTATTAGAGAAAATTATGAATCAATAATAAATGAAAAAAGCTGTCTTTTGGTTGACAGCTTTTTTCAACTCGTAAATTTGATAAACAATTGGTTTAACTTTCTAGCAACCTCTGGACTTGTCATCTGGGCAATTTCTTTTAGTAGTTGATTTTTTTCATCGGGATTAAAAATGTTGATATGTTTCTTTTTTCGAATCAATTTTAACACATTTGTTGCTTGTGACTTGGTGACATGTATATCATATTGTTTTCCATACTTTATTAAGTCATCGGGTGTTAAGGTCTTTAATTTTTGGTTAATGATTTGCTGATAAATATTCATATTTACAATCTTCACCTTCCTCACGTTAGTCTATTTCAACAAGAAAAGGAGTGTGCATAAAATCATTCAAGAAAAGCTAATACTTTTTCGAATTGGAGTGATGGGATGAACAGAGAGCATAAAAAGGAAAGCGTTTCACATATTATATTTAGGGTGATTATGATTATTGTTGGTGCAGCCTTTGCTGCCGCTGCGATTGAACTTTTCTTAATTCCAAATAAAATTATTGATGGCGGAATCATTGGTATTTCGTTAATTGTAGATTATTTAACACCAACCTATATTTCATTTGGTTTTCTTGTCGTTGTCTTTAATTTACCATTTATGTATTCAGGGTATAGTCAAATTGGGAAGACCTTTATGTGGTCTAGCATTCTAGGAATTGTCGTATTGGCGATCATTGAAACCTTACTTCACTATGTGCAGCCTTTTGATATTGAACCAATACTTGCTGCTGTATTTGGAGGTCTTCTTCTTGGGACAGGCGTTGGGATTGTCATCCGTAATGGTGGGTCAATGGACGGAACTGAAATTTTATCGATTATCTTAACGAAAAAGCTCCCATTCTCTGTTGGAGAATTTGTCATGTTTATCAATATCTTTATTTTCGCACTTGCAGGTTTTGTTTTCGGTCTTGAATCTGCGATGTATTCCGTATTAGCCTATTACATTGCCTTTAAAACCATTGATGCAGTTGTAGAGGGGCTAGATGAAACGAAGGCTGCGATTATTATTTCAGAGCAATTTAATGAGGTATCTGATGCGATCTTACATCGCCTTGGTCGTGGAACGACGAAGTTAAAAGGCAGGGGTGGATATACGGATGAAGAAAAGGAAGTTATTTATGTTGTTGTGACAAGACTTGAGGTTACAAAATTAAAAACTATTATTCAGGAAATTGACCCTACAGCTTTTATAACCATCATGGATACACATGAAGTAAGAGGTGGTCGCTTCAAATCTGCAGTCCACTAAAGGGAATAGATTAACTCTTTTTCAAAAGGTTCTGTTTGTAAACAGATTTTTTTAAAAAGGGTTAATCTTTTTTTGGTTATCAATTACCTTTACTTTATAAATTTCATCCTGTATACTTCATAAAGTATAAATCGTAATGATTCTTAATAAGATCAAAATATACAAAAAAAGGTGATAATTTGACAAACTCAAATTCGGTATTGACAATTAATGATCTTTCTTTTAGATATGAGGAGCAAACCGTATTAGAAAACATCAATTTAGTTGTCCCCAAAAGCTCATTCCTAGCAATTGTCGGACCAAATGGTTCTGGTAAAACAACGTTACTTAAAAGTATTCTAGGGCTAGTAAAGCTGCAAAAAGGGACAATTGAACTGTTTGGAACACCGATTTCAAAATTTAAGGACTGGTCGAAAATCGGATTTGTTTCCCAAAAAGCGAACAGCTTTAACTCCGGCTTTCCTGCAACTGTATTTGAAGTTGTTTCCAGTGGATTGACGTCGAAGCTTGGTTTGTTTCATTTTTTCAAGCAGCAGCATAAGGAAAAGGTTGTGGAAGCTCTTCAATCGGTCGGGATGGAGAAGTTTATAAATCGAAACATTGGCGAACTTTCAGGAGGGCAACAACAGCGTGTCTTTATCGCAAGGGCTCTTGTAAGTGAACCAGAGCTTCTCATCCTTGATGAGCCAACGGTCGGAGTAGATGCTAAGACAGTTCAAGCATTTTATCATATGCTTGAAGATATTAATAAAAATAAGGGAATTACATTGATTTTAGTTACTCATGATGTAGGGACAATTTCGGAAAAGGTATCCCATGTCGCATGTTTAAATAAGCATCTTCATTTCCATGGAAGTGCAAAGGAATTTGAACATATTCAAGACAAGGATTTATCCCACTATTATGGCCATCCACTTCATGTAATTACCCATGAACAAACCTGAGGAAGGTGAAACAATGCTTTCAGACATATTTCAATATGAATTTTTACAAAATGCATTCTTAAGTGGTTTACTGATTGGGTTGATTGCACCATTGCTCGGTGTTTTTATTGTGGTAAGACGGCTCTCTCTCATTGCAGATGCCTTAAGCCATGTGACATTAGCAGGAATTGCGGCAAGTCTTTTACTTGAAAAAAAGTTGGGACTTACTCAACCAGTTAATCCTATTTACATGGGAATGACATTTTCAGTTGTTGGCTCACTTTTTATTGAACGATTACGAACGGTATACAAGCACTATCAAGAGCTTGCAATTCCCATCATCTTATCTGGTGGGATAGGTTTGGGTGTAATTTTTATTTCACTTGCAGATGGTTTTAATACCGATTTATTTAATTATTTATTTGGTAGTGTGAGCGCAATTAGCCGTTCCGATTTATGGACCATTCTAGGGATAACAATGCTTGTAATTTTCATTGTGATTTTTCTGTATAAGGAATTATTTCTTTTATCATTTGATGAAGAACATGCAGCCGTTTCAGGGATTAATGCAAAAACGATCCACTTTATCTTTATTGTGACTGTTGCGTTAGTGATTGCTGCCTCGATGAGAATTGTCGGAATTTTATTAGTATCTTCATTAATGACATTACCGGTTGCGGCTGCGATTCGGATTGCCCAAGGCTTTAAACAAACGATTATTCTTTCAGTCATTTTTGGTGAAGTAGCAGTTGTTTTTGGATTAGTACTTTCTTATTACCTGGATTTGGCTCCTGGAGGAACAATTGTTGTCCTATCAATCATGATTCTTTTAGGTGCAATAGGTTGGAAAAAATGGTGGAAAGGAAGAGCGGTATGAATGTATCTGAAGCGATGGAATTAATGAAAGAAAAAGGATTTAAACATACTGGAAAAAGACAGGAAATGCTTGAACTGTTTTCTGTTTCTGATAAATATTTAACCGCAAAGGATGTTTTGGATAACTTAAAAGGAAACTATCCAGGACTAAGCTTTGACACAATTTATCGAAACCTCTCTTTATTTGTTGATCTCGGCATTTTGGAAACGACCGAACTATCTGGCGAGAAACACTTCCGCTTTACCTGCGGTGGAAGCCATCATCACCACCATTTTATCTGCTTGGAATGTGGAAAAACAAAGGAAATTGAATCCTGTCCGATGGATAAGATCATCGACAATTTATCAGGATATGATGTAACGGGTCATAAATTTGAAATTTACGGATCATGTCCAGAATGTCGTGCATAACAGTTTCTCAAATATGATTCCCTATATAGTCAATGATTAACAATTATATTTCTAACTTCCTTAACTCATACTATAAATGCTCCTCACCCATAAGGAAAGCGAGGGATAAGCATGGCAGAACAAGACAAAAACGTAAGAAACAATCAAGACAATAATGATTTTGATTACTACGTTGATCCAAACATTGGTGCAAATGCTGACTCAAGCTATAATGAGGAAACGGCAGCAGAGGTTGCCGCCCCAATCAATTATGGAACCACGAGACGTGAAGTGGACCGTGATCATACAGAAGATAGAGCAGGTGGTGCGGGCTTAGGCTGGTTAGCTCTTGCTTTATCTATTATTTCCTTATTTGTAATGCCTGTATTATTAGGAGCAGCAGGTATTATTATTGGATTCATTGCACGCCGACGTGGAGCAACTGGTTTAGGAGCATGGGCAATCGGGATCGGTGCAGTATCGATTATCGTAGGCATCTTCATCCTCCCATTCTTTTAACAAATAACTGTAAATAAAATAAGCCCGACACTTTTGTGTCGGGCTTATTTCTATTATTTTTGTTCAGCAGCTTGTTTTGCGTAATATTCTTCAGCAAGCTTGTCAATTTCTTTTTTCAATTCTTCTACCATGGTTTCCTCTGGTACTTTACGAACAGTTTTGCCGTGACGGAACAGTAATCCTTCTCCTCTTGCTCCTGCAATCCCAATATCGGCTTCACGAGCTTCACCTGGACCGTTAACCGCACAGCCTAAAACTGACACCTTAATAGGTGCTTTAATCGTTGAAATATACTCTTCTACCTCATTTGCAATTTTGATAAGGTCAATTTCAATTCGTCCACATGTTGGACATGAGATTAAGGTTGCCGCATTTGAAGCTAATCCAAATGATTTTAACAATTCACGCGCAACTTTTACTTCCTCAACAGGGTCTGCACTTAGTGACACACGTAATGTATTTCCGATACCCTTACTTAAAATTGCACCCAAGCCAGCCGCACTTTTTACAGTACCAGAGAAAAGAGTTCCAGATTCAGTAATACCCAAGTGTAATGGATAATCGAATGCTTTCGCCGCTTTTTCATATGCTTCGATTGCGAGTGGTACATTGGACGCCTTCATTGACACGATAATGTCATGGAAATCAAGGTCTTCTAGGATTTTAATATGGTGTAATGCACTTTCCACCATACCGTCTGCAGTAGGGTAACCATATTTATCAAGGATGCGTTTTTCTAATGATCCTGCATTTACCCCGATACGAATTGGAATTCCTTTTTCCTTTGCTGCTTTAACAACAGCTTCAACCTTTTCTTTACGACCGATATTACCAGGGTTAATCCGAATTTTATCGGCTCCTCCTTCAATTGCTTTTAAGGCTAATTTATAATCGAAATGTATATCAACTACGAGAGGAATTGAAATTCTTTTCTTGATTTCTGGAATCGCATTTGCAGCACGCTCATCTGGGCATGCCACACGAACTATTTGACATCCTGCTTCTTCAAGACGTTTGATCTCTGCAACAGTTGCCTCAACATCATGTGTTTTAGTAGTGGTCATACTTTGAATAACTACTTCATTATTACCACCAATCGTTAAATTACCAACCTTCACAGGACGTGTTTTTGTACGATGGATGATTTCACTCACGAATATCGCTCCTTTAAGTTAAAACCTATTTAATCATAATCACTTCTATAAGAGTAATCCTTTATAAGAAAAATATCTAGTCTAAAGAATTATTTACTTGCCTATTTTACAGTTGAATCAAAAAATTGACAAGAAAAGACCCTTATTCATCCGTATAGATTGGGAATTTATAGGTTTTTCCAATTTGGAGAAGATCGGCTTTGCTATTTGGATTAAGTTCTTCAAAATCTTCAATTACAGAATCAATAGAAGAGATCTGCTTCCCTTCATTTAAATTTTCGACGATGGATAATAACGTATCACCGGCATTTATCTTAATTTCCTTATATGGATGATTTGGTGTTTTCGCTATAACCTCTGTTACCTCTATTGTTTCACTTTTTGCAATTTGTAGAGTTCCAAATCTTACATCGTAATAAATAATAAATAGAATAAATACAATTGCTAGGAATGCGAAGAATCGCTTCATATCCAAAACCTCCGATAGATCAACTTATTAAAGAATATGCACCTCAATTCTTGATATTCCAAAAATTAATAGAAAGAAACAAAATTTAATAGAAAACTTTACAGCACATACTTTTGATGGATCGAGTGAAAAATAGAGTTACGAGAGATGAACGAATCCGAATGTTACAGGATTGTAAATTTACTTTATATTACCTTTACATAAAAAAAAGACTAGGGTACTATCTTTTATGGGCTTGCTAAAAAATATCTAAAAACATAGGAGTTGGCAATGTGGAACTAGATGTACAAAGTATGATATTCCAGTTTATAGGCGGTCTTGGTATTTTCCTTTTTGGTATCAAGTACATGGGAGATGGACTACAAAAGTCTGCAGGGGATAAACTGAGAGATATTTTAGATAAGTTTACAACCAATCCATTTATGGGAGTTCTCGCAGGGGTATTTGTTACATGTTTAATTCAAAGTAGTTCGGGAACAACGGTAATCGTCGTAGGACTTGTAAGCGCAGGGTTCATGACGCTACGACAAGCGATTGGTGTTATCATGGGGGCAAATATCGGAACAACGATTACTGCATTTATCATTGGTATTAAAATATCTGATTACGCACTTCCGATAATTGCTGTAGGGGCTGTCTTACTTTTCTTCTTTAAAAATAAGAGAGTACATAATTTTGGACAAATTGTTTTCGGATTTGGTTCACTTTTCTTAGGTTTAGAACTAATGGGAGATGGAATGAAACCTCTCCGTTCTCTCGAAGCCTTTCATGATTTAACAGTAAATATGAGTTCGAGCCCAATACTTGGTGTTGTGATTGGTACAGTATTTACTGTGATTGTGCAAAGTTCAAGTGCAACAATCGGTATACTGCAAGGCCTATTTGGTGAAGGGTTGTTAGACTTAAATGCAGCACTTCCGGTATTATTTGGTGATAATATTGGGACGACAATTACTGCAGTCTTAGCATCAATCGGTGCTTCGGTCGCTGCAAAAAGGGCAGCTTTAACACATGTATTATTCAATATTATTGGAACTAGCATTTTCTTGATTCTCCTTATACCATTTACAACATTCATTAGATTTTTACAAGATGTATGGAGTTTAAATCCGGAAATGACAATTGCATTTGCGCATGGAACATTTAACATTACAAATACAATTATTCAATTTCCGTTTATTGCTGTTTTAGCATTTATCGTGACGAAACTTATTCCAGGCGAGGATTCGCTGATTGAATATAAGGCAAAACATCTTGACCCTGTCTTTATTGAACAATCTCCTGCAATTGCTTTGGGGCAAGCAAGGGAAGAAGTCGTTCGAATGGGTGGATTTGCAGTTAAAGGACTAGAGGAATCAAATACCTATTTAAATGACAAATCCCAAAAATATGCGGATACCGCTATGCAAATTGAGGACGCAATAAATAATTTAGATAAAAAAATAACAGACTATTTAATAAAAATATCTTCTAGATCGCTTTCAGCACAGGAATCTGCGTTACACTCTATGCTTGTAAACACAGTCCGTGATATCGAAAGAGTCGGGGACCATTTTGAAAATGTTGTGGAATTAGTCGACTATCAAATTTCTAATAAAGTGAAGTTGACTGAAGATGCAATGGAAGATCTTAATGAAATGTTTAAATTAACGGTTTATACAGTAAGTGAGGCTGTTCAAAGTCTACAAAATAATGATCGTACATTAGCAATTGATGTCGTGAAACAAGAGGAAAAAATTGATTCAATGGAACGGGCTTTACGGAAGAAACATATTCTTCGTCTAAATGAAGGAAAATGTTCAGGACAAGCGGGTATCGTATTCGTTGACATCATTAGTAATTTAGAACGTATCGGTGACCACGCTGTAAATATTGCCGAAGCCGTTCTAGGAGAAAGAAATCTTTAAAAGTTTAACTTTCATGAAATACAAGGCATTAAAGGATGCCTTGTATTTTTTATAAAGGAGGTTTCTTATGAGCATTTTGATGTGGATAATTATTATTGTATTGTTCGTTATCGCTTTTGTTGGACTTGTCTATCCTATCATTCCAAGTGTACTTTTTATCGCCGGAGGCTTTTTGATTTATGGACTTTTTCAAGGCTTTGATTCGTTGAGTATTTGGTTCTGGGTTATAGAAGGGTTGTTTCTCCTTCTCTTATTAGGGGCAGATTACGCAACTAATTTACTGGGAGTTAAAAAGTACGGCGGAAGCAAGGCAGCTGTTTGGGGAAGTACCATTGGGCTTCTTGTTGGACCTTTTGTGATTCCGATATTGGGTATTATCATTGGCCCGTTCCTTGGAGCTTTTTTAGCAGAATTACTTGTACATAAAAAGGATCTTAAGGATGCTTTTAAAAGTGGGATAGGCTCACTTATTGGTTTTCTTAGTGGTGTTCTTGCAAAAGGTCTTATTCAAGTGATCATGATTATTTTTTTTTTATTTGTCGTACTTTAAGAATAAAATTAGAACTCCAGAGGAATCTTAAATCTGGTGTCGTTACAAAGCTTTTTATTTGAAAGATTATACTTATTTTGGTAATCTAACAAGTGAGGGCTGTTGAAGACGTATTCGTTTTCAAAAGGTTCATTATTACATATTTTTTAAGGAGGAATTAACCATGGCATACGAATTACCACAATTACCTTATGCTTATGATGCACTAGAACCACATATTGACAAGGAAACAATGAACATTCACCACACTAAGCATCACAACACTTACATTACTAATGTAAACAATGCAATTGCAGGTAAAGCTGATTTAGAAAGCAAATCAGTAGAAGAGTTAGTTTCTAATCTTGATGCTGTTCCAGAAGATATTCGTACAGCAGTAAGAAACAATGGTGGTGGACATGCAAACCACAGCTTATTCTGGACAATTCTTTCTCCAAACGGTGGCGGCGAGCCAACAGGTGAGCTAGCTGACGCTATTAACAGCAAATTCGGCAGCTTTGAAGCATTCAAAGATGAGTTTTCAAAAGCAGCAACAACTCGTTTCGGTTCTGGTTGGGCTTGGTTAGTTGTTAACAATGGTGAGCTAGAAGTAACAAGTACTCCTAACCAAGACTCTCCATTAATGGAAGGTAAAACTCCAGTTCTAGGTCTTGATGTTTGGGAGCACGCTTACTACCTAAACTATCAAAACCGTCGTCCTGATTACATTGCTGCATTCTTCAATGTAGTTAATTGGGAAGAAGTAGCAAATCGTTATAACGCTGCAAAATAATATTGGTAAAGCCGGTGGATTCGTTCACTGGCTTTTTATTTTTTACTCAAACTTTTATGTCTAGCTTTAGGCACCATCGGATCGAGGTCATAAGTCATCACTTCTAAAGGTCCAAAAGGACTTTTGTCAGAGTTTGTCTTGTACTTGTCGCAGATTCGCAGGCGCCTAAAGCTTTTCTTTGTATATCTCCTTTTTTTTATCACACAATAATGAGTGTAGATAGAAAAGGGGAGTCAGCAAATGTTTCGTTTTAAAAAGGTACTAGGTGATGTACCCATACACAGAGATTTGATTTTGTTACTTGTCATTGGTGGATTATATGCACTAAGTATCGCTTTATCAAACACGTTCGTTAACGTATATTTATGGAAGCAATCTGGTGAATTTAAGGATTTAGGCTTATATAATTTGGCAGTTGTCGTCTTGCAACCATTAACCTTTATTCTGGCTGGGAGATGGGCTAAAAAAATTGATAGAGTGATCGTACTTAGGCTTGGAGTTTCATTCTTAGCCATTTTTTATATCACTGTCTTATGGATTGGTGAGAGCGCCTCACACTATTTGTTACTTTTAGGAGCCCTACTTGGGATTGGCTATGGCTTTTACTGGCTAGCCTTTAATGTTTTAACCTTTGAAATTACAGAGCCTGAAACACGAGACTTTTTTAATGGATTTTTAGGGTTACTTGGTTCCTTTGCTGGAATGATTGGTCCTATTGCAGCGGGAATCATCATTTCCTCAATGAAGAGTTTTACCGGATATACCGTCATATTTGGAATATCCTTAGGCTTGTTTGCAGGAGCAGTTGTTCTAAGCTTTTTCTTAAAAAGACGAAGTGCTGAAGGGGATTTTGTTTTTAGGCGAATTCTGGAAGAACGAAAATATAATTCAAATTGGAAGCATATCTTGCATGCTCACTTTTTTCAAGGAATTCGTGAAGGCACATTTGTATTTGTTATTTCGGTGTTTGTATTCGTGGCAACTGGCAGTGAATTGGCTTTAGGAAAATTTGGATTGATTAATTCAGCCGTATCCTTTTTGGTTTATTTTTTAGCAACGAGGTTAATCAAAAAGAAAATGCGCAAAAAGGCAATTCTTGTTGGAGGCTTATTGGTATATCTTGCTATTTTTGTGATTCTTTTTGAGGTAACCTATGCAAGGCTGATTTTATATGGTGTTATTATTGGGCTTGCGTATCCAATTATGCTTGTTCCTTATAACTCATTAACTTATGATGTGATTGGAAAAGGATGGAATGCAAAAGAGATGAGGATTGAATATGTAGTCGTAAGGGAGGTCTTCTTAAATATTGGAAGGATTCTGTCGATCGTATTGTTTTTGATCACAATCGCCTTTTTTGATGAAAAGCAAAGTATTCCAATTCTATTAGCTATTATTGGTGCAGGACATTTACTGCTTTATTTTCCTATCAGACGAATTGAAACACCTGATGCTGCTGGTAAAGTTCAATCAAAATCGGCTGCAAATCGAAAATTAATTGAGGGTGAAGGAGGATCAACCGCCTAACCTTATTCAGCGAATGCCTGTTATAGGTAAGTGTCTTTCGATGGAAGCCTCAAATTTACTAGTTTTTTTCATGGAAAAAAGATTGAATTTCTTTTACAATAGAAGATAAAGGCACCTAGCCTGGCTAGGTGTTTTTTCATTCATAAGAATGTAGCGCAATGATAAAATTAGTAGTAGGCAAAAAAATAAAGGTAGTTGATGCTCATGATTAAAAAGAAAAAATCACATGTCCCTTTTCGTTTAAATATGTTATTTTTTGCTGTCTTTTTACTGTTTTCAGCCCTGATTTTACGACTTGGGGTTGTTCAAATTGTTCACGGTGAAAAGTTTCAAAAGGAAGTTGAAAAAACAGAAAATGAAATTGTCAATCTTCCTGTTCCACGGGGGAAGATTTATGACAAAAATGGAAATATCATTGTGGATAATAAAGCTTTAAATGCTATCACATACACTCGTGCAAGAGACACGAAACAAGAGGATATCCTAAAAGTTGCGGAAACCCTAGCAAAGTTTATTGATATGGATACGGAAAAAGTCACAGAGCGTGATTTAAAAGATTTCTGGATGCTAATAAATCCAGACGAAGCAAAAGAAAAGGTTCAGCAAGAATTACAGAAAGTAGAGAATGGAGAGATAGAACTTTCAAATAAAGAAATTTATAAACTCCAAATCGAGAGAATTACGGAAGAAGACCTTGAAGAGATAACTGAGCCTGAGTTAGAGGTAGCGGCGGTATTCCGTGAAATGACAAAGGGCTATGCACTCGTCCCACAGATTGTTAAAAATGAGAATGTAACCCCTGAGGAGTATGCAATTGTCAGTGAGAACCTTGAGCATTTGCCAGGCGTCAACACCACAACCGATTGGGTACGAGATTATAAATATGATTTCACGTTAAAATCGATACTTGGCAGAATCTCGAATACGGATGAAGGTCTCCCAGGTGAAAAACTTGATTATTATTTAGCACGAGGCTATAACCGTAATGACCGTGTTGGCTTAAGCTATCTGGAGGCACAATATGAATCTGTATTACATGGTCAAAAGACTAAGGTGGAAAATGTCATTAAAGGTAATGCCGTGCAGGAAACCATTTTAATATCTGAAGGACAAAGGGGAAGTGACCTTGTTCTTACCATTGACATGGAACTACAGCAAGCGGTTGAACAAATCATTGAAGAACAGATGCTGGCTCATAAACAATTTCGTAACACAGAATATCTTGACCACGCATTTGTTGTCATGATGAATCCTAATACAGGTGAAATATTAAGTATGGCCGGCAAGCGTTATACAAAAGGAAAAGATGGCAAGATGGTGTTCGAGGATTATGCTCTTGGGACCATGAATGCCGCATATGAGATGGGGTCCACTGTCAAAGGTGCGACCATGTTAACTGGTTATGATACTGGAGTCATTGATATTGGTTCGATGTACTATGATACTCCAATAAGAATTAAAGGCACGCCTACAAAGTCATCATGGAAAAACTTAGGCTGGACGAATGATCTTAAAGCACTCGAAATGTCATCCAACGTATACATGTTTAGGACGTTTCTTGATTTAGCAGGTGGACATTATGTCCCTGAAAATGCGATTTCGATTGATTATGATGCATTTCGTACGGCTCGAAATTATTTTAGTCAGTTTGGCTTAGGTGTGAAGACAGGAATTGATTTACCAGGTGAAGCTTCAGGATATACTGGTCCATTGTTTGGACCAGGTTTATTAATGGACTTGGCGATTGGACAATATGACACGTATACAACCTTACAGTTAGCACAGTATGTGTCAACAATTGCCAATGACGGATATAGATTGCAACCGAAGATTGTAAGGCAAATTCATCAGCCAACGATGGAAGAAGATGAATTAGGACCGATACAAAAGCCATTTGAAACAACCGTTTTAAACAAAGTTGAAATAGACCAGAAGTATTTCGATCGGGTTCAACAAGGATTTAAGCTCGTGTTCCAAGGATCAAATGGTACGGCTCGTAGTGTATTTGCAGGTAAACCATATAATCCTGCTGGAAAAACAGGTACAGCCCAATCCTTTATTAATGGGATAGAAGCTGTAAATAGTACACTTGTTGGGTATGCACCATTTGACAACCCTGAGGTAGCCTTTGCTGTAGTCATACCGTATGCATATTATGGAAACACATCTCATAATATGAACCTTAAAGTTGGGGAAGCAATTTTAGATAAATATTTTGAACTAAAAGAAAAGAGAGCTACACAACCACAACAAAAAACAGAGGCAACAGAAACAACAGAAACAGAGCAAGAAACACCAACTGAAGACGGTGAAGCACAAGGAACTGAATAATGATTAAGAAAAGCCTAGCGGATTCGCTAGGCTTTTTTCTATGCAAGTTCATCGACAAAAATAGGGTATATTCATCATTTTCTTCAAATTTACAAAACCTTTACAGTCAGTTCATATGAGATTAATAGTATACGAGTATTCTTATTTTTGTAAGACATAGCAAGACTAACTCAATCTTAGGGGGAATTAAGGAATGAAACACTTAAAGTTCTTAGGTTTAGCAATGATTACAATCGCGATGCTTGTTTTAGTTGCATGTGGTAATGACGAAAGCAACACAGAAGGTGACGAGTCAAAAACAGGTAATGGTGGTGCAGCTGAAGAAAAATTAGAGGGCAGCGTTGTGATCGATGGATCTGGTACTGTATTTCCTTTTATGTCTAAAATGGCTGAAAATTATATGACAAATGAACAAGAAGATGTATCCGTTGAGGTTAGCCGTGCTGGAACAAGTGCTGGTTTCAAAAAGTTTTTAGTTGAAGAAGGCGGAACAGATTTCAATGATGCTTCACGTAAAATGAAAGACGAGGAAGCAGCGACTGCTGAGGATCTTGGAATTGAGGTTAAGGAATTAAAAGTTGCACTTGACGGCTTAACATTTGTTGTTAACCCTGAAAACGATTGGGTAGAAGAACTTACACAACAAGAAGTGATTGATATTTTCTTAGCAAGTGCTGGTAAGAAAAACTGGTCAGATGTACGCTCTGATTTCCCAAATGAGCCAATTAAAACATATGGTCCTAACGAAAACCACGGTACTTATGAGTTCTTCTGGGAAAACATTCTAGATGAGCAAGATCTTGTAGCTGAAGCAAATTTACAACAAGAATATTCTACATTAGTAGACTTGGTTTCTAAGGATAAAAATGCAATTGCATTCTTCGGATATGGATATGCAGCTAGTAACACAGATAAAGTTAAAATTGTAAAAATTGATTTTGGTAACGGTCCTGTTGAACCAAACCTAGATACAATCAGTGAAGATGGTGACTATGCTCCATTTACTAGACCAGTATTTACGTACCTTAATGTAAATATGGCTAAAGAAAAGGCCCAAGTATTAGACTATGCCATTTACACAATGAAAAATGCAGCTAGTGTAGCATCTGAAACTGGATTTGCTCCACTTCCAGATGCAGAATTACAAAAAGCAGTTGAAGAATTAGAAGGTTTAAAATAATAGTTTCAAACTGAAGATGAGGGCATTCTTTGCTTCTCATCTTTAGCCTGATGATAGATAGAAAAAATATTTTGGTCTTGATAAATGATGAAATGGATTGAAGGGAGTTTATCATGAAGGAAGGTTCTAAAGATTTAAATGTGCGTGAACTGATTTCACAAAATAAAAGCACTAAAAGTATGAACACATTCATTGAAAAAGCCATTCCAAAAGGTTTGCTTATCATTGCGATTGTCTCCATTTTAACAACAATTGGAATTGTTTTTACTCTTCTATTTGAAACATTCGAGTTTTTTAAACGTGTACCATTTCTTGATTTCTTTACTGGTACAGTTTTAAAACCCCTCGGTGATAATGCTCAGTTTGGGGTTTTACCTCTATTAACCGGGACAGTTATTTCATCGGCTATAGCAATGTTGGTTGCAATTCCGATCGGTATGATGTCTGCCATATATTTAAGTGAGTATGCTTCAGACCGAGTTAGAAGGATTTTAAAGCCAATTCTTGAAATTCTTGCTGGGATTCCGACAATTGTCTATGGTTTCTTTGCTTTAACGTTCGTGACACCTCTATTACAACATATTGTTCCTGGTCTTCAACCTACTAATATCCTTAGTCCAGGTATTGTAATGGGAATAATGATTATTCCTATGGTAGCATCTTTATCGGAGGATGCGATGAGCGCTGTGCCAAATGCTATGAGGGAAGGCGCGCTAGGACTTGGCTCTACAAAACTTGAAGTGACATGGAAGGTTGTTATTCCTGCTGCAATGTCTGGAATTATTGCATCTTTTGTTCTTGGTATATCTCGAGCAATTGGTGAAACAATGATTGTTACTCTTGCTAGTGGAAGTACCAAGAACTTTACTTTTGATATTACTCAATCAATGCAAACAATGACTTCTTATATTGTTGAAGTTAATAGTGGTGATGCACCTGCTGGCTCAACTTTATATTATAGTTTATATGCAGTAGCGATTACACTATTCGTATTTACATTAGTTATGAACTTACTTGCACAATATATTTCTCGCAAGTTTAAGGAGGAATATTAAAATGAAATATGTAGATGCTGCACAGGTGCAAAAGAAACTTAATTTACGATTAGCCATTAATAAAATTGCAAAAACGATATTTTTAATTTCAATTTTATTCAGCTTAGTCGTTTTAATCATACTTTTTTATCGTGTCATTTCCCAAAGTCTTGGTTGGATCGACATTCAATTTTTAACGAATAAGTTATCAACTGTTGCTGAAAAAGCCGGGATTATGGGTGCAATTCTTGGAACCCTTTGGTTAATGATCGTAGTAGCTCCAATTACACTAATACTTGGTGTTGGAACGGCTATTTATCTTGAAGAGTATGCTACAAAAGGACGCCTTCAACGCTTTATTCAAACAAATATTTCCAACCTTGCAGGTGTTCCTTCTATTGTATTTGGAATTTTAGGATTAACTGTTTTTGTCCGTGGATTAGGATTAGGAAATATTGTATTAGCTGGTGGACTCACAATGTCACTATTGGTACTTCCTATCGTTGTTGTGGCAAGTCAAGAAGCGATTCGTGCTGTGCCTAACTTTTTACGGGAAGCTTCATACGGAATGGGCGCTACAAAATGGCAAACGATTAAAAACGTTGTATTACCAGCGTCGTTACCAGGAATTTTAACAGGAGCTATTTTGGCTCTGTCAAGGGCAATCGGAGAAACGGCTCCACTTGTTGTTCTAGGAATTCCAGCCTTATTAATTCCGTTTCCTGATAGTATTTTTGATAAGTTTACCGTAATGCCAATGCAAATTTATTACTGGACACTTGATTCTGCACTGGTTGCTGAATATGCTAATCTAGCAGCAGCGACAATTGTGATTTTGCTACTTATTTTATTCTTAATGAATTCAATTGCAATCATGATTCGAAACAAGTTCCAAAGAAGGTTCTAATCTGAATAAAGGGGAGAAACTCAAAAGATGACATTCCAAGTAATTACAAATAATAATGAAAAAAAAGATCAAACAGATAAAAAAATTGTGTATGATACAAAGGATTTAAATCTATGGTATGGTGAAGACCATGCATTAAAAAATATTAACTTTCCAATCTATGAAAACGAAGTAACGGCGATCATTGGACCGTCAGGCTGTGGAAAATCAACCTATATTAAAACATTAAACCGTATGGTAGAATTAGTACCAATCGTACGCATTTCAGGGGAGATTTTATACAGAGGCAAAAATATTTTTGATAAATCTTATAAAGAAGAAGAACTAAGAACCCGAGTGGGAATGGTATTCCAAAAGCCAAACCCGTTTCCAAAATCTATTTACGACAATATTGCCTATGGACCACGAATTCATGGAATTCGAAATAAAAAGATATTAGATGAAATTGTGGAAAAAAGTCTACGTGGGGCGGCGATTTGGGATGAGGTAAAAGACCGTCTTCATGAAAATGCATATGGCCTTTCTGGTGGTCAGCAACAAAGAATTTGTATTGCAAGATGTCTAGCAATTGAACCTGATGTGATTCTAATGGATGAGCCAACTTCAGCACTTGATCCCATTTCAACTTTGAAAATTGAAGAGCTCGTTCAGGAACTTAAGCAAGACTTTAGCATTATCATCGTTACGCATAATATGCAGCAAGCAGCACGTATCTCTGATCGAACAGCATTTTTCCTAAGTGGAGAAGTCATCGAATATGAAAAAACGGATAAAATGTTCTCAAACCCATACGATAAACGCACAGAAGACTACATCACAGGTCGTTTTGGTTAAATAATATGAGTAAATAAAATAGATAAGGGGAGAAGAGTATGGCTATACGCACGACATTGGATAAAGATTTAGATCGCCTTAAAGATCTACTCATTGAAATGGTAAATTTATCAAAAACGGCTGTTGAAAAATCAGTGCAGTCACTTGCGCACCAAAATATTGAAATGGCAGAGCAAAACATTGAAGAAGACCAAAAGATTAACGACATCGAAGAAAAAATTAATAACTTAATTATTCAATTAATCGCCCAACAACAGCCTGTTGCATCTGACCTGCGCACCATTATTGCGGGTTTGAAAATCTCAAACGATATTGAGAGAATTGGCGACCTTGCAGTAAATATTGCCAAATCCGTAATCCATATCGGTGCAGGACCACTCATCAAGCCGATTGTGGATATTCCTAGAATGGCGGATATGGCATTGGACATGTTGAATAATGTAATTAAAGCCTATATCGAAAAAGACATTGAACTTGCGATTACAACAGCTAAGGCTGATGATGAGGTTGATGCTTTATACGGAAAAATTATTAAAGAACTCCTTGAATTAGTGCCAAGCAAACCTGATTCATTTAATCAAATTTCTCAGCTATCCTTTGTTGCCCGTAATCTTGAACGGATTGCAGACCATACTACCAATATGTCTGAGCATATCATTTTTATGGTGAAAGGAAAAAACGTCGATTTAAATGCATAAAAAGAAACTCAAGCCTCATCAAAAAGGCTTGAGTTTTTTATGTAAACAAATAGTAAATCGTCCCGTAAACAATAGTTGATATGATTATTCCGATTGCGATTCCGCGTAATAAATTCTTATCCATCAAAGCAGCCCCATTTTCTTTGCCTGTTCTAAGATCAGCCGAACTTCTTCTACTGGTAAATTCGTTTTATGTCCGATTTCTTCATAGCTCAAGCCTTTATCATACAAAGATAAAATGGAAGCATTCGATAAAGACATGGCACTTGCTTGAGGAGGTCCCATCTCATAATCGATATCATTTGTAAGAAGTTCTTCCTCAAGGATCTTCATTTTTTTCTTTAACAGATAGGTTTCCTGAACCACAGAAAGAGAAAGTTGATCAATTTCTTCTTGCATCATTTTAATTCGGTCTTTTCCATAAAAGGAGATGACAAGAAGAAGGATTGCGATACCCAATAATATAATAAATGCGTATTCCATATCTTCACTCCATTCCATACTAATCTTAACGTAACTTATGAATGTGGACAACATTTTGTACACTAGTAAATTGTATTTTGATATAGTAATTAAGAAATTGCATTCTCAAAAAAATAGGACTGGAATTTTAATTAGTAAAATGGTATGATAGGTAAGTCTGATTAATGCTTTATATGTTTGGAGGGAAATAAAGATGCGTGTAAAAATCACTTTAGCTTGCACTGAAACTGGTGATCGTAATTATATTACAACTAAAAATAAGCGTAACAACCCTGACCGTCTTGAACTTAAGAAATATTGCCCAAGACTTAAAAAGGTTACTCTACACCGCGAAACAAAGTAACAGTAGGAAAGCAATTTCCTGCTGTTTTTTTTATATTATATAATCAAAGTAATATAGAGGGAGGGGATTACGATGAAGACAAAACAGGACTTGAGAAAAGAAATGAAAGGGACTTTACGTTCGATTGATAAAGGTACATTAAATCAACACTCAGAGGAAATCACGAAACATGTCCTTTCATTGCCAGAGTGGTTGAATGCGAAGACAATTGGTATTACCATCTCTGGGGATTATGAGGTAAATACAACATATTTAATTGAAAAAGCATGGGAATTAAATAAACGAGTGGCTGTTCCAAAATGTCATCCAAAGACAAAGACAATGACATTCCGTGAAATTACATCATTTTCACAGCTAGAGGTCGTCTATTATGGATTACAGGAACCAATTGAGGAACAAACAGAAGAGGTTGTACATAATGAAATAGATGTTATATTCGTCCCTGGCTTAAGCTTCATGACAAGCGGATATCGACTTGGCCACGGCGGAGGTTATTATGACCGATATTTAACAGATTATCAAGGAAATACTGTTTCCTTGGCGTTTCCGGAACAGCTAGTAGAGGAACTACCTGTTGAGGCATTTGATATTCCAGTCCAGAAAATCGTGACAAACACAAAGGTTATCATTGCCCATGAGTAATCTTCTGATTCAAATCCTTGCTTCCGTTATTGTAGCGGTAGTGGGGTATCGTCTTAAATCGTTAACCATAAGTGGGGCTGCTGGAACTATTATTGTAGGAAGTGCTGTGTCGGTCGGCTTTGGCTATCGGGGCTTGCTATTATTAGGTCTCTTCTTTGCTAGTTCGAGCTTATGGAGCAAATTCAAATCAGGAAATAAAGATAGCCTCCAAAATAAAGTGGAAAAAGGGGAGCAACGGGATATCATCCAAGTCCTAGCTAATGGAGGTGTCGCCTCTGTTGCAAGTTTATTATTTATATGGACTGATTCATTAATTTGGCTACGCTTTTTTATTGGCTCCATCGCAGCAGCAAATGCTGACACCTGGGCTTCAGAGATTGGAACACTTAGTAAAAAGAAGCCATTTCTTATTACAAAAATGAGGCGGGTGGATGCAGGGACATCAGGGGCCGTATCATTATTAGGAACGATTGCTGGTTTTTTAGGTTCGTTTCTTATTGCTGTCGTTTCATTTTTTGTCTGGCCAGAACTTTCAGTCATACTTTTAGTTGGACTTACCTTGGTGGGTTTCAGTGGAAATGTAATTGATACGATAATGGGAGCAACCGTCCAAGTCGTTTATAAATGCTCCGTCTGTAGCTTGGAAACAGAAAAAAAGGTCCACTGTGGACAAGAAACAACATATTTAAAAGGGCTTCGCTTCTGCAATAATGATGTTGTGAATTTTTTCTCCATCCTCTTTGCGTCTGGACTTGGGACATATTTCCTTTCGCATATAGGATAAAATGAAAGGGATAATCAAAAAGTATATCTAGGAGGGATAAAAATGCTAAGCTTATTAACCCGATTAGCTTTACTTTTTGGTGGGATTTATGCTGTTTACAGATACCGTTATCGTATTTTTAATACTGTTTTCGGTAGTCCGGCGGTTCGACGAGTTTTTATTAGTTCGTCAATGAAAATCCCATTTATTCGAAACAGAATGATCCACCAAGCCTTCCGATAGAAGAAGAAAACCTGTTGATTGCCTGTCAACAGGTTTTTTCACTTTTTTAAGACAGAAATTTGGTAACAGTTATAGTAAAACGTTTATAATAAAAGAAACTCTAAAGGATGTTTAATCACACATTTTATTGATAAGGGGGGATTTGGTGTTTAAACAGGATTATCTTTATTGGAAATTGATTAAGGGGCTTCAGTTAGAGGGCGGCTACCGAATTCTCCAATTATCAAAATCGACTAATGAAGTTTGGTTAGAAGGGACACATAAAAATAAACCAAGAATCATCCGTATCCTAAGACACGATTTGGATTGGAGTAATTGGATGCAGAGGGATATGGAAATAACAGCACAGCGACTAGAGCAGCTAAGAAAACGCCTATTTATTCGCAAACTGGATGCTCTTAATATATATATTACGACATATCCACCTGTGGATGATTGGAGATACCGATTGGAAAGCCCACTCGTGGCAGGTGCAAAAGGGCTTACTGCTTTACATACGGTTTTAATTGAATCAGAACGCATAAATACAGGCCTAGAAGAAGTGTCAAAGTTTGTTGATACTGATTTTGAGATAAATGATTCCATCTATATAGACATTGAAACGATTGAAAACATCAAACGAGAGGTAATTACGGTAGCAAATAAACGGATTTCTAATGAAAAACTAATTTTCCAAAATGGAAAACCGTTTTTTACATACATTTTAATTGCCATTCAATTAGTGATGTTTGCTATTTTAGAATTAAAGGGAGGTAGCACAAATACGGAAACCTTGCTGAAATATGGAGCAAAGGAAAACTTTCGAATTTTAAATGGTGAATGGTGGCGTTTTTTCACGCCGATGATTTTACATATTGGATTCATTCATCTTCTTATGAACACCTTTGCGCTCTATTATTTAGGGGCTGAGGTTGAACGCTTATATGGAAAACTAAGATTTTTATTAATATATCTATTTGCCGGATTCGTAGGAAGTCTAGCGAGTTTTGTGTTCAATGCAAATATTTCTGCAGGGGCTTCTGGTGCCATTTTTGGTTGTTTTGGGGCTCTATTATTTTTTGGAACTGCCTTTCCATCATTATTTTTTAGAACGATGGGACCAAATGTGATTGGCATTATTATCATCAATCTAGTCCTAGGTTTTATGATTCCTGGAATTGATAACTCAGGTCATATTGGAGGCTTGGTTGGAGGCTTTTTAGCGGCGAGCATTGTGCACTTACCAAAGCGTAAAGAATTTGTGAAGCGATTAAGTGGACTTCTGGTGACAATCGTAACAGTTGGTGTCCTTTTTTATGTCGGCTATGTGGTTCAGCCACATTCTGATAATCCACAATTTGTCGTGCAAACGGCACAGGAATATATTCAATCAAATGAGTTTCAAAAAGCATATGAGATGCTAAAAACGGTCGAGGAAAAAGGAACCGACTCACCTGAAGTATATTTTTATTTATCGTATACCGAGATTAAACTTGGGAAGTTTGAGGAAGCACGAGAACATTTAGATATTGTTACGAACAAAGCACCCGATATATCTGAAGCACATTTTAATCTTGCTTTAGTCTATGTCCAGCTACAGGAATATGAGAATGCAAAAAAGGCTGTGGAACAAGCAATTAAAATAGATCCTGACAATGAAAATTATAAAGACTTGTTAAAAGAAATTAATGCCATGGAAAGTGGCTCATTGTAAAAAAGGCGTCTAGTTAGGCGCTTTTGTTTATTTTTCCTTATTAAGTATGTTTTTCCAGTTTTAAGTCAATCATGGATTAGTAGCCTAGAACAGTTGCTATTGGACGTGATTGGAGTGATACAGATGGGAAATGACGAAAAAGAAAAGCCAAAACATCCGGTCTCAACAAGTTTAGAGGAAAACCGAAATTATTTAAAAGAGGCTCTTGGGGTAGATAAAAGCTTTGATGTCATTCAAATCGACGTGGAATATGCTGGCAAGGAAATGTCGATGTTTTTAATTGATGGACTTGTCAAAGATGACATGTTACACCTTCTACAAAAATTTCTCGCACAGCAGGATGAAAAAACGTTAAAAATAGATGGTTTAGAAAAACTGATTAAAACGTATATCCCTTATGTTGAAGTTGAAAGTGTAGATGACCTTGAAAAGGTGGTTGACACCGTGCTTGCAGGTCCAACTGCCCTTGTCGTTGATGGATTTGAAAAGGTTATTTTAATTGATGCAAGAACGTACCCAGTTAGGGGACCAGAAGAGCCTGATACGGAACGAGTTGTAAGAGGAGCAAGGGACGGTTATGTTGAAACGATCGTTTTTAATACTGCTTTAACAAGAAGAAGAATTCGAGATAAATCACTTCGAATGGAGTATATGCAGGTAGGGCGACGTTCAAAGACAGATATTGTTATAAGTTATATTGAGGATATCGCTGATCCAGAACATATCAAAGAAGTAAAAGATGCCATCTCAAAAATTGACACCGATGGTTTACCAATGGGTGAGAAGACTGTCGAGGAGTACATTTCAGGTCGGCACTATAATCCTTATCCTGTTGTTAGGTATACAGAGAGACCTGATACAGCAGCGGCCCACCTTTACGAAGGCCATATCATTATTATGGTTGATGGTTCGCCAAGTGTGCTGATCACACCAACTACATTTTGGCACCATATGCAGCATGCTGAGGAATATCGGAATAGTCCAGTTGCTGGGCTATACCTTCGCTTAGTTCGTTATTTTGGTGTGTGGGCATCTCTCTTTTTATTACCACTGTGGTATTTATTTGCCGTTCATCCAGAACTGTTGCCAGAGAATCTAAGATATATTGGCCCAAATGATGAGGGCAGATTACCATTAATATTACAGTTCTTTTTAATTGAAATAGGAATTGATATGTTACGAATGGCTGCGATTCACACGCCGACCTCCTTAGCTACAGCATTAGGACTCGTTGCCGCGATGTTAATCGGACAGGTAGCTGTTGAAGTGGGACTATTCACGAATGAGGTTATTTTGTATTTAGCGATCGCCGCAATTGGGACATTCTCAACGCCTAGTTATGAGATGAGTCTTGCAAATCGTTTGGCTCGATTGTTTTTGTTAGTAACAACGAGTATATTCGGGGTAATTGGATTTGTCGGAGGGATAACACTTTGGATTCTCTACCTTGCTCGAATGAAGTCCTTTAATGTGCCGTATTTATGGCCATTTATTCCATTTTCATATAAAGGATTTAAGGATGTCTTATTCCGGGCACCCATTCCTTTAAAACGAAACAGACCAAAAATCTTGCATCCGCAAGATCCAGATAAATAACCTATTTAAGGAGTGCTCGAAGCAGAGCACTCTTTTACAATTTTAAGGAGATTTAGGCGAAAGACTTGCGTGTTCCCCTTTTTTTGAATAAGCTAGATTATATTGTGGTATGCAGAAGGTGAAAATGTGAAAACAATTTATGATATTCAACAATTTCTTAAAAAATTTGGAACCATCATTTACGTCGGTGACCGCGTCGCTGATCTTGAACTGATGGAATCTGAAATCCACGAGCTATACAATTCACAGCTCATTGAAACAAAAGACTATCAATCAGCTATCTTTCTCCTCCGTCAAGAAATCGTGATGGAAACTGAGAAAAGAGCTAAAAACAAATAAACAAGGGAATGGAATACATATGGAAAACTTATTAATTGGTATTGATTTAGGTGGTACAACGATTAAGCTTGCTTTTATTACCCAAGAAGGTGAAATCATTACTAAATGGGAAATTCCAACGGATAAATCTGGAGATAAGATTATCCCAGACATTTCTGATGCGATTGAAGCGAAAATGAATGAGTTACAACTTAAGAAAGAACAATTTGTCGGTGTAGGAATGGGAGCGCCTGGTCCTGTCAATTTCGAAGAAGGTGTTTTTTATAAAGCGACCAACTTGGGCATGAAGGAAATGTTCCCTTTAAAAGCAGAGTTAGAAAAAATAATCGGGTTACCTGCAGCGGTTGATAATGACGCCAATGTAGCGGCTATTGGTGAAATGTGGAAGGGTGCCGGTGAAGGAGCGAAGGATCTAATCTGTGTAACGTTAGGAACTGGAGTTGGCGGAGGAATCATTTCCAATGGCGAGGTTGTTCGTGGAGTAAATGGTGCAGGCGGTGAGATTGGCCATATCACCTCCATACCTGAAGGTGGTACTTTATGTGGATGTGGTAAGACCGGCTGTATCGAAACAATTGCATCTGCAACTGGTATTGCACGTTTGGCTAAAGAGGCAATTCAAACGAAAAATGAATCAAGTCTAATCCGTGAACAATTTGAGAGAACGGGTGAAATAACCTCGAAGGATGTTTTTGAGGCTGCAGCTAAAGGGGATAAACTCGCAAAGAACATCATTGACCACGTAACCTATCACCTTGGCTTGGCTTTAAGTCATATTGCGAATGGGCTAAACCCTGAAAAAATAGTTGTCGGCGGTGGTGTCTCAAAAGCTGGCGAACATTTACTATTGCCATTAAAAAAGCAATTCAAACGCTTTGCGTTTTCAAGGGTCGCGGATGGTGCCGAGATTACAATTGCCACTTTAGGTAATGATGCAGGTGTGATTGGTGCTGCGTATTTGGCAAAAACAAAGCTTTCTTAACTAATCCAAAAGTACTAGTAAAAAGAGATTTCACAATGAAATCTCTTTTTTTTCATTTGTGTTAGAAAATTTAAAAGATTGTTACTTTTATTTACTATGAAACTTTCTAGTCAACTAATCGTCTTATATGTATATACATAATGTACATTATATTATTCTACAAAATTAGGGTATTTTGATGATTGATTTTTGGTGAAAAAAAGATTAAGATTAGGATTAGGTTTTTTGAAATTACCTAAAAATGGAATTAACAAACATAGGAATTGTGCTTTGCGGGCTTGAAAACAAGGAGGTATTTTGATGATTAAATCATCAACATTATCCAAATCTAAGTTTATCTTTTTAGCTGCATGTATGCTTTGGATAAAAACATATATCGTATATAAAACTAGCTTTGATATTAAGATAGAAAACTTGATGCAAGAGTTTATTTTACTCATCAATCCATTAAGTTTCTTATTGCTGTTCTTTGGTATTTCCTTTTTTATAAAGGAAAAACACCGTAACAAATTCATTATATTTGCTAGTTTACTATCTTCATTTGTACTGTTCGCCAATGTTGTATTTTACAGATTCTTCAATGACTTTCTGACTCTGCCTGTTCTCTTCCAAACCAGCAATATGGGGGATTTAGGAACCAGTATTACGGGGAATTTGAAATTTACAGACCCACTCATGTTCGTAGATGTGGTCATCCTGATCTTGATTAACAAGTATAAACCAAGCTTTTCGTTGGCTGAAGAAATCACGAAGAAGGAAAGAAGATCTTATTTCATCCTAGTTGCTGCCGTGTTTTTCTTTAATCTTGGATTAGCTGAAGCACAACGGCCACAATTATTAACAAGAACATTTGATCGTGAGATGTTAGTGAAAAACATTGGTACTTACAACTATCAAATTTATGATATTGTCCTTCAATCAAAGTCTTCTGCACAGCGTGCTTTAGCCGATAGCAGTTCATTTATCGAAATCGAAAACTACTTAAAGGCAAATCACAAGGACCCAAGCGATAAATTTGGCATTGCCAAAGGAAAAAATGTCGTCATTATTTCGATGGAATCCCTTCAAAATTTTGTCATTAATGAAACGATAGATGGTCAAGAAATCACACCATTCTTAAATGACTTAATAAATGAAAGTTATTACTTTGAAAATTTTTATCATCAAACAGGTCAAGGTAAGACATCTGATTCAGAGTTTTTATTAGAAAATTCATTGTATCCACTTGGTCGTGGGGCGGTTTTCTTTACACATGCAACTAATGAATATACAGCCACACCTGAGGTTATTAAGGATTATGGATATTTTTCGTCCGTTTTTCATGCAAATAATAAAACTTTCTGGAACCGAGATATCATGTATGATTCTTTAGGGTACGACCAATTCTTTGATGTTGAAAGCTATGATGTAACAGAGGAAAACTCGATTGGTTGGGGCTTAAAGGATAAGGAATTCTTTGAACAATCGATTGATCTTTTGAAATCTCAGCCACAGCCGTTTTATTCGAAATTCATTACATTAACCAATCACTTTCCTTTTGAACTCGAGGAAGAAGATCGAATGGTAAATGAATTCGATTCCAATTCTAGAACGTTGAATCGTTATTTTCCAACTGTACGCTATATGGATGAGTCCATTAAAGTCTTTTTCGAGCAACTTAAAGAAGAGGGAATGTATGAAAATACAATCTTTGTTCTATACGGCGATCATTATGGAATTTCGGAAAACCATAATAAAGCGATGGCACAGTTTTTAGAAAAAGAAGAAATTACACCATTTGATTCAATCCAACTACAAAGGGTACCTTTAATCATTCACATCCCTGGTGTGACAGATAAGAATCCAGAAGTGATTTCAACTGCAGCAGGCCAAATCGACTTAAAACCAACCATCTTGAGTCTTCTTGGTAAGGATATACAAAACGATGTCCATTTCGGAAGTGATTTATTTTCAAAGGAAAAACTACCGTTTATTGTATTAAGAGATGGCAGTTTTATCACAGAAAATCATGTTTTTACAAAAAATGCCTGTTATGACAAAGCAACAGGTGAAGAGTCTGAAATGAGTTTTTGTGAGCCATATATGGAAAAAGCTGGATTTGAATTAGATTACTCTGATGAAATTGTGTATGGGGACCTTCTCCGCTTTTATAATGGAACATCCTACCGTGAACCAGTACCAGAAGTGTACGCGGAATAAGAAACTGTAGCCTTGGCCAATTGGTCAAGGTTTTTCAAATGACATGAAGTACATCCTCTCACTCATAGAATAGTAGGAGAAGCAACTAAGGAGGTTTTTTGGTGAAGGTAAAAGTCCGTCCAGGTGACACGCTCTGGTATTATAGTCAATTGTTTGCAATCCCATCCCATTTACTTACCGACTCCAATTTACATGTAAACAGTACCAATTTGCAGGTAGGAGAAACTGTGAGCATTCCAGGTTTTGTAACAAAACCTTATACAATAAGTGCTGGTGATACATTATGGAAGCTTGCTAAATCACGTACACTTTTGGCTGATGCGTTATTTTTAGTAAATCCAGAGATTGAAGCCGAAAATCTGCAAATTGGTCAAACCATCCAATTACCAGAGAGAGTTGTGGATTCGATCGTTAAAGGAAACCGAAAATATGATTTTGAAGATCTAATGAGGGATGTTCAAGATTTACAAGTGATCTATCCCTTTTTACAACCACGTTCAATTGGAAAATCTGTATTAGGGAAAGAATTAGTAGAGTTACGATTGGGAAGAGGCACAAAAAGAGTTCATTGGAACGGATCTTTTCATGCGAATGAATGGATAACCACGAATGTGATCATGACCTTTCTAAATGAGTATTTACTAGCACTAACCAATATGCGGTCAATACGCGGGTTTTATGTAGAACCACTCTATTTAGAAGCAATCCTTTCGATTGTCCCAATGGTAAACCCAGATGGAGTCGATTTAGTCCTACATGGTCCTTCTGAACAGGAACCATATAAACAGCAAGTAATTGATATAAACAAAGGAAGTCTCGATTTTAAAGACTGGAAAGCGAATATTCGAGGAGTCGATTTAAATAATCAATTTCCGGCTAATTGGGAAATTGAAAAAAAGCGAAAAGAACCTAAGGCACCTGCACCACGAGACTATCCCGGTGATGCTCCATTAACCGAACCTGAGGTCATTGCGATTGAACAATTAATAAGGTCCTCCAATTTTTCCTCTGTATTAGCCTTCCATACGCAAGGTGAGGTCATTTATTGGGGATATGAGGGACTGGAGCCACCTAATGCTGAAACGCTAGTAAAGGAATTTTCAAGAGTGTCAGGATATGAGGCAGTGCGCTTTGTTGATAGCCATGCAGGTTTTAAGGATTGGTTTATTCAAGAGTGGAGACGCCCAGGGTTTACATTTGAATTAGGTAAAGGTGTTAATCCATTGCCACTTTCTCAATTTGAAGAAATTTATCAGGAAACGCTCGGAGCATTTTTGGCTTCGTTGTATATGGGATAGTGTTGTAAAAAAAGCCGATATTTCTTCGGCTTTTTTTCTTGCTTTGAAACTTTTTAACATGCATAATCGTATTATCTGTTAAGGGAAAAATATGACATAGAAGACTTAGTTTTGTATAAAGAGACAGTATATGTTTATATTTTATAAAGAGGTGATTATCGAGTTGGTGAGAAATTGGATATACGTTTTAATGGTTCTTTTTCTACTAGCTGGCTGTAACTCTCATCAACCGTTTGATATAAGTGATGTGCCAAAAAGTAGTAATAAGAATGTTACCAAGGGCCCTTTGCCATCTGAATTTTTAGGAGGAAATCAACAATTACAACCGCTTGACCTCCAAGGAGAAGAATTCAATATTGTGGGAGATTGGTATGATGATGAAAGTATTCTTTATGTGATCGATGAGAACGGAACTTCTACCATTTACAGGTATCATCTATTTACAGGTGAAAGGGAGTTATTTTTCAAAACAAATGCTCCTGTATTGACCATGAAGGCAAATGATGACCATTCCATGTTTTTGATTCATACTTCAGATTCCCAAAACCAAGTGAAGCTAACAGTCGTCGACAAATCAGGCAATATCCAATATGAATGGCAAATGAATTCTTTTGATTTGTTTTATAGCTGGAATCCATACAATATACATCAGGTATTTGTTACATCGTTTTTAGAGGATTGGTCATTTCAAACCCATCTGCTAGATATAAAGGCTCAGCAGACAACGAAATATGAGGTGTTTCAACCGTTTATTCAATGGATAAATTCAAACACAATTTCCTATTTAAAATGGGATCAAAATGCGCTTGATTTCTTTGCCCCGCTTTATTCGTATCATTTAAATACGAAAACAGAGGGACTTTTATTTGAAAACATTATTTCTTTTGCAGCCTATAAGGATTTGTTAGTTACGTATGAACTAAGCAAAGGTGAGGATTCGGTTGCAAAAATTGGCTTTTTCGATCCTGAAAAAAATAAACAGTTACATGAATTTAAAATGCCTCTTTTGAGTGACTATTCAAAGTGGTACATTCCGTCTTCAGACTATGTTGTAGGGCAAAAGAAATTCTATTCGTTTAAACCATATTCGGCAGGTGCCTTTGATACATATGGAGAAAAATTCGAGCTTGTTTCCTATGATATGAGTACTGGGAAGGAAGAGGTTATACTTGAGAAAGTGGATGATCAACCACTTAACTTTTCTCCAAATGGGTTCCTATGTTTATACGGATTTCAATTCGAAAAGATCATTGATTTGAAAACAAAAACAGTTGAAGATCTTATTGTATATTAAAGTAAAAAGCCATCGAGTGTCCGATGGCTTTTTAAAACTTTTCATATTAGTGAGCTGTTGGGAAACCATGTTTCCAGATTGTCATGATGGTGAACCAGCCTAATACTAAAAAGATTCCTGTTGAGAAAAGTATGGCTAAAAGGTTTTTTTCGCGTAATGAACGAATAATACCAAAAGCAGCTAAAATAACGATTAAAGAAAAGATAATCATTAGACCCATGTGTCTTACCCCCTTGCTATAATCAATGTTTCAGTTAAAAGTGAGCCTTTACTTCATATTCAATACTATTTTTCCCCATAGCATGAAAATTTACAACATCACAAAAAGGTAAAATGTTGTTTAAAAGGCTGAAAACCCTTTATGTAAAGAAATAGATAGATTCAATTTATATTCTAATGGTTTTATCCAGTTTTGTCGAGGAGGAAAAAGTGACACTTTGGAGACAAATGTTTTCTTAGAAAAAGCACGATAGCAATTAGTTAAGCGCTTTTTCGTTTTCGTTCGTTAGTGTAGAATAGATGGTAGATTATAAAGCAATGGAGGAAAAATTATGAAATGGCAAAGGATACCGCTAGGACCATTACAAACAAATGCATACATACTTGCAAATACCAAGAAGGAATGTGTCATCTTTGATCCAGGTGGTGATGGGCAAATATTAACGGCCATTTTACGAAAGCAAGGGCTAACACCAACTGCAATTCTCTTAACACATGCTCATTTTGATCATATTGGTGCCATCGATGATTGTTTAGCCCAGTGGAAAATTCCTGTATATATCCAGGAAAAAGAGAAAAACTGGCTAAAGGATTCTGCTTTAAATGGGTCTGCTTATTTCATTCCAGGGCAAGAAATACTGTCAAAAGCAGATCCTGACATTCTTCCGATAGAAGGAGAATTTTCTGTTGGTGACTTTACATTCGATCTTTTTTATACTCCAGGGCACTCGCCAGGAAGTGTTTCGTATCATTGTAAGGAGCTTGGAGTTGTATTTTCAGGCGACGCCTTATTCCAAGGAAGCATCGGCAGAACAGACCTTCCCGGTGGTAGTCATGAGCAATTACTGGATAGCATCCATAAAAAATTACTCACATTACCAGAAGAAACTATCGTCCTCTCAGGACATGGACCAGAAACAACCATCGAAGCTGAAATGGACTCAAATCCATTTTTAAATGGATTCAACCTAAGCTGAATCCATTTAAAAAGCCTCCGGCGGATGCCACAGATTTTCAAGGGAATCTTTTCGAGCTTAAGATCAAAGACTAAGAACGCCACGTCCTGTGGCAACGTCTTTGTGACCCACCTCGTGTGGACCTAAAAAATCTGGGCGCAAATACGCCAAGGCGTATTTGATTAAACGGGTTTTAACTAAAAAAGAAAAGGTCCGACTCGAATAGTCAGACCTTTTCCTGGGGATGTTTAGCACTAAGAATACCTTCTTAATGCCCTGAAATTTTGGCATGAGCCAAGACTTATATATCCGTATAATGGGAGGGATATTGTAAGCTACTAAACTTACAATATAATAATATAAACACTGTGTCAATGGTGAAAACTAGCAAAAGGTGAGAAGATGCAGCGCATTCTAAAAGAACTTATAAAATCATCTCCATACAACAAAATTACATATGAAGAGTATATGAGTACTGTCCTTTATCATGAAGAAAACGGGTATTATATGAAACACGAAGAGAAGGTAGGTAAAAAAGGAGATTTCATCACAACTAGCAATATCTCCAATGTTTTTGGGAAACTATTTGCCTCGGTGTTCCATAAACTAATCATGCAAGAAAAAATATCTCCGTTTATCTGTGAAGTTGGTGGAGGAAATGGGAGATTCGCAAAGGCTGTATTGGACGAATTACAGAATAACTACAAAGAAACATATCAGGAAATCACATATATCATGATTGAAACAAGTCCGTACCATCGACGCTTGCAGCAGGAGCTTCTCCCGATAGGTGAAAAAGTAATCCAATATCGAAGTTTAGATGAAGCTAAAAAGAATTTTCCACTATTTAATGGCATTCTTTTTTCAAATGAATTATTTGATGCGTTCCCGGTTAGAGTGATTGAGAATCAAAATGATAACATGTATGAAGTGAAAATCACACTGAATAAGGATGAACAGCTTTGTGAAATTTTTGAGCCGCTTACGGATGAGCGAATTCTGCATTATTTAGATCATACGAAGATAGGGCTTGTTCCTGGACAAAGATTTGAGATCCCACTTCAAATGCTGTCTTATTTAAAGGAGTTAAATGAGTTTCTTGGAAATGTCGTTGTCTTTACTGTTGATTACGGATATACAAATGAGGAATGGATAGAACCTGCTAGAAAGAAGGGGAGTCTTCGTGGCTATTACAAGCATCAGTTAATTAACAATCCACTTGAATATCCAGGTCAAATGGATCTTACCACCCATATCCATTTTGATACACTGATTTCAATTGGTACAAAACATGGGCTTGAATTTGTAAAGAAACTGAGACAGGATGAATTTCTACTAGCAGCGGGGATTCTGACGTTTTTACAGGATAACTTTGATTCGAATCCTTTTTCAGAAAAAAGTAAACAAAATCGTGCCATTCGTTCACTTATCATGGATGGCGGAATGAGTACGGCTTTTCATGTCCTTATCCAGCAAAAAAATAGTAAAATCAATTGGGATCAAGTATTCTAAGACAAATAAAAAAAGCGATGTTTCCATCGCTTTTTTTAGTGACCTCCGCCTAACGGCATCATAAATGTGGTGTAGTAAGAGAAGGCACAGAAGAAAACAGTCAAATATGCGCCAAACACGTAAATATACATTCTTTCAGACAATTTTAAGAAGCTTAAAAGGACGAAAAATCCGGTTTGTGCAAAGAAAATTAGTGCTAGAACATCCATACCACCAACGTAGAACATTACTGAAAAGATACCTGTCCAAAAACCTAAAACACGGTACATACGTTCCATATGTATATTTCCCTCCCTTGTAAATGATAAACACTCACTTTTATTATTATAATGTAACGATTACATAAATGTAAACATTACTTTGCGACAAATGCGTGATAACTGCAAGAATTACATCCAAGAATCATGTTTTCTGACTCTTCTAGCACCACATCGTCAAATAGTAAATCAAACATTCCTCTTAAAAAGGCATGATGCATACCACAAACAGCTTCAAAATTTTCTTGTGCAATTTCTTTAAAAGGACAATTGTTAATTTTTAAGAAAATCTTTGTCTTGTCCTTATTATGGTCTAAATCTGGATAAAAACCCGCCACTGTGGATGCCTTTTTTAAAATGTCTAGCTTTTGATCAAAGGTTAGCTCATGAATCGAAACAGGGATTTGATGGTTGACCAATTCTTCACCAAATCGTCTACCTGTTTGTTCAAGTGCCATTTTACCTACATCACCGAGGGAAGCCATTGTTTCAATTGCAATTTTTGAAAGTAACTGATAGTCGCGAAATGGAAAATTAATCTGAATATGATCATTCGATAATCGGTACAGACGACTCGGTCTGCCACCTTTTCCGGTTTTCTTGGCTTCTGAAACAAGCATATTTACATCTTCAAGCTTTGTTAAATGCAGTCTAGCAACGTTTGGATGAATCTCAAATTCTTCTGCGATTTCTTGTACGGTGACATCTTCATTTTGTTTAATAATGTATTGATAAATATAATATCGTGTTGGGTCTGCTAAAACGTTCGTAATCTTTAGTGTCTGTTCCACCGTTATCACTCCTTGCGAGCCTTATGTTATCCTCATTATAGTACAGTTAAATACCATCAATAAGTGATTTATATCACTTGTAGGTAAATGTTCACAAAACTACAAAGTATTTTACAACTTGATTAGCATATTTTTTAAGCAACCATCATATCATGTATTGATTCCTCCTAATGATAGATAAATCTTGCATCGCTTTTAAAAAATACAACCATCATGGCAGTGGTTGTATTTTTTATTGTCTAAACGTTCAAATAAAGTTCACAATTATTTTTTATGAAAAAGAAGGAGTTTGTAGATTTTTGTTGAAATATGATACCTGCAAGAGAAAAAAATAATATAAGAGGAGTGTGAAGTATTTGAGTGATATCGAACAGCTCGGTGATCAATTGATCGAAGACGCTTGGTCAATGAGTGCATCTGATATTCATTTTGTCCCCAAAATCAAGGATGCTATGATCCAATACCGACTCGATAGTGATTTATTCAATAAGCAAACGATCCCAAAAGATGTTTGCGAACGCTTGATTTCCCATTACAAGTTCCTTGCTGGAATGGATATTGGAGAAAGGAGAAGACCGCAAAATGGGGCGATAACGCTAAATCTCAAAGGCGTAACCATTAACCTTCGATTGTCTACACTGCCCACACCCTACAACGAAAGTCTAGTCATACGTATCCTACCTGAAACACCATCTCATTCTCTTGCAAAATTATCGCTATTTCCGAATATGACAACTAAATTGCTCTCCCTTTTGAAGCATTCACATGGCCTTATCATCTTCACAGGTCCGACAGGCTCTGGTAAGTCTACCACCCTCTATTCCTTACTGCACGCAACGAAGAAACTTTTCAACCGGAATATTATTACATTAGAGGATCCAATCGAAAAAAGAAGTGAAGATGTCCTACAGGTCCAGGTGAACGAAAAAGCAGGCATCACCTATGCCCATGGTTTGAAGGCAATTTTACGACATGATCCCGATATTATTATGGTAGGTGAAATTCGGGATACTGAAACGGCAAAAATTGCAGTCCGCGCAGCTCTTACGGGTCATTTGGTACTGTCAACGATGCATACAAGAGATTCAAAGGGTGCAATTTATCGGCTGTTAGAATTTGACGTAACCTTACAGGAAATTGAACAAACGTTAATTGCCATCGCAGCACAAAGGCTTGTTGATTTAAAATGTCCATATTGTGAAGGGAAATGTTCACCACTTTGTAAGAAGTATCGAAAAATTAGAAGAGTAGGTGTGTACGAGCTTTTGAATGGGCACGCCTTAACGGAAGTAATGAAAGAAGCAAGGGGTGACAAAGCAGAGTATCACTATGAAAAATTAAAAGATGTCATCAAAAAAGGAATTGCCCTTGGATACTTATATCCGGATGCGTTAGAAAGATGGGTTGTCAATGATGACAAAGAAAGGAAATAAAAATTGGACTTTAAAAGAACAGTCCTTATATTTAAGTAGAATCGGGGACCTACTTGATCAAGGCTATACTTTTGAACATGCCTCACAATTTTTACTCTTTCAGCTCCCCAAAAAACATAGTCAAGATGTGACGTCCATTATTGAGACCTGTAAACAGGGTGAATCTTTGTACACAGCCTTCAGCAAAGTCGGTTTTCACAAGGATATCTTAGGTTATATATATTTTGCTGAGCAGCATGGCGATGTTTCATTTGCTCTTCGTGAAGGAAGTGCGATGCTACAAAAAAAGCTGAACCATCTTGATAAAGGAAAAAAGCTCATTCGCTATCCATTAGCCCTTTTGTTATTTGTTGGTTTTATGTTCACGATGATTGAAAAAGTTCTATTGCCACAGTTTGAAAGCCTATTTACCTCCATGAGTTATGAACAAACGATGATTTCCAAGTTTTTAGTAAAGCTCCCAGAACTAAATCGATATTTGTTCCTCATGATCGGTTTACTAGTAATTATTAGCCTCGGTTATTATTTTCTTCATTTTCAAAAAAGACCTCCCGTTGAAAAAATGAAGCTACTCTTAAAGATACCCATTTTTAAAAAAGTAATGATTATGTATAATACCCATTTCTTTTCCGTACAGCTCAGTAATTTGTTAAAAGGCGGATTATCCATTTTTCAAGCCTTAACCATGTTTGAGCAGCAGCTTCACTCGCCGTTTTTTCGAGAGGAAGCAAAAGAAATGAAGATGCTATTGAGAGCGGGTAACCGGTTTGAAGATATTTTAAGAGTACGAGAGTATTACGAGGCAGATTTAGCGATGATCATTCTGCATGGTCAATCAAATGGAAACCTAGCAAGCGAGCTTCAGCATTATAGTCAATATGTTATGGAAAAAGCCGAGGAAAAAGTGACAAGATTATTAGCGATTGTACAACCAATTTTGTTTTTGATGATTGGAGTCATCATCATGCTCATGTATGGGGCCATCATGATTCCAATGTTTCAGCTATTAAACGGAATATAGAAAGGGAGATTGAATTGAAACAAAAGAATCAAAAGGGATTTACCCTTGTAGAAATGTTAGTCGTTTTATTAGTCGTATCGATCCTGCTGTTGATAACGGTACCTAATGTGACAAAGCATAATTCTGTCATTAAGGCTAAGGGTTGTGAGGCAATGGTTAAAATGGTTGAGGCGCAGGTGCAGGCTTATGAGATGGAGGAGGGCCATGGTCCATTAACATCTTTAGATACGTTAGCAACTGAAGGATATTTTAAGGGTAATGAGGTCCCTGCCTGTCCTAATGGAGACATAATAAAAATGGATTCAGAGCGTAATATTGTTCATGAAAAGCCTACCGCAGGTTAATGAAAAAGGCTTCACCTTAATAGAAGCATTGCTGGTTCTATCTATCGTCATCATTATTTCCTCAATTAGTATTCTACAACTTAGACCCCTTCATGAATCGAAAAAAATGGATCAATTTCTGGAGCAGCTTCAAAATGATATCTTTTTAAGTCAGCAGTATGCAATAAGCAATAGTGAGCCGGCCACACTGTATTTCAGTTCGAGTGGCTCCTATTATCGGCTAACAAAGGGGGATTCGCAGGTAGCATTTATTATTCGGAAAATTGACCCTGCCATCCACATTCAAATTACAACGCTTGGTCAGAAATTAGTTTTTACAAGTAACGGAAATATTCGACGTGCTGGTGAAATTAGATTTCGGTATAAAGAGAGTGTCTATATTGTCACGTTCTTATTAGGAAAGGGTAGGTTTTATGTTAGTAAAGGATAAACGGGGCTTTACGATGGTAGAGATGCTTCTGTCAGTATCCATCTGGCTAATGCTTTGTGTGACGCTTCTGCCGCAGTTAATGTTTATCATGACAGAACGAAGGAATACAGAAATCTTTAATATCGGAACTCAATTACTTTCAGAAGAACTGCAAAAAGGGTATAACGGAGAATCTGCAATAAATCACTTGGTGAAATACGGGGTTACCTACAAATTCACAAAAAATTATAATGAGACGTTTCAAAAGTCAGAGCTTTGTGTCACTTGGGAGGACAAGCTTTCAAGAACGTATGAAAGATGTGGATTTCTAAATGGTGAGTAATCAAAAGGGGTTTACATTTGTTGAGATGCTCGTCACCTTTTCAATCCTCCTTGTTATTCTTGGATTTATCGCACCTTTTCTAAGTGTGGTTTATCGCGATAATGGGGAACAATTTAACAAGTTAGAATGGCAAATCTTACTTCAACAAATGAAAATGGAAATCCGTGAAGCAAGGGAGATTACCGTTTCAGGTGGTGAATCTGTGTCTTTTATTAATGTAGTGGGTGATGTAGTAAGTTTTGAAAAATATCAAGATAAAATAAGAAGAAGGGTCAATTCAAAAGGGCATGAATTGTTACTTCAACATATCACAGATGTTACATTTGAACCAAGAACCAATGGCTTTTTAATTACTGTTGTGACGGTTGATGGTAAGACGTATCAAGCCTTAATCTCATCCTTAACATCAGTGGAGGTTACGTAAAGATGAAAAATGAAAAAGGTTTTATCCTCCCCGTTACCATCGCGATTTCGTTTTTGTTTTTTCTCGTTTTTACCTCCCAGGTCAATGCTTATCTGACGGAAAAAGCCTTCTCAAAAGAAACAGAAGAAATATTAATTCTGGAGAATTTAATGCAACTGGGAGTCGGCGACATGAAGGAAATATTACTGAGTGAAGAGGAAAGTAAAGAATTAACGGGCTCATTCAATTATCCAAAAGGGCTGATCACTTACAACGTTTCGCCCGCAACAATGACAACATCGTATATTACTTTAATATGTAAGACAAATGAGCAACGGAAAAGCAGTGCACGCTTTATGTACGATTATGAAACAAAAGAGATTAGTTCCTGGTTAGATTTACGTTAGAACACAAATTTTTGTGGTTACAATTATATCATGGTGGAAATAATAACATTAAGGCTCGAAAAAGGTAGGTGTTATTATGTCTACAAACGATTATGTTAAATTTGTAACCCAACAGTTTGTCAAGTTTATAGACCAACCGAAAGAAGTTCGGAAAGCAACGAGGCAGCAGCGTAAGGAAGAACAGGCTCCATTAACAAATCGGTGGTTTGGGATTATGCCATTAGCTGTATCGCTTATGTTTAAGAAAAAGAAAAAAGGAGGGAGCTGATGTTGATCCTCAGCTCTCTTGCTCCTTATTCCTGCCTTCCTAACATGGATATGTGCTCATTGACCAGAAGTAGTGGGCGTTTGTCCATTTTGTGAAAATTTAATGGGGGATGTAAATATGTAGCTTTTGGTTTCTATTCACAATCAATTATTAGTATGATAGAGTATAAGTTACATATTAGGTAGGAGTGACAGGTTAGATGACTACAAAAGAAGAAAAAATTGTTGATCAGTTGAATCGACCTTTACGTGATTTGCGTATTTCTGTCACAGATCAATGTAATTTCCGTTGCTCTTATTGTATGCCTAAAGAAATCTTTGGAGATGATTATTCATTCTTACCGCTGGGAGAATTATTATCCTTTTCTGAAATAGAAACGTTGACAAGAAGTTTTGTCAAACTAGGTGTGCAAAAGATTCGGTTAACTGGTGGAGAACCTTTAGTAAGAAAAAATGTCCATGAACTTGTTGAGCGTTTAACTCATATAAAAGGTATTGAAGATATTGCCCTCACAACAAACGGTGTATTTTTACCGAAATATGCAAAGCAATTAAAGGGAGCAGGTCTTCAGCGTGTAAATGTAAGCCTTGATGCAATTGACAATGATATATTTAAAGGAATGAATGGCCGTTCTGTTGGCGTAAAACCTGTACTTAAAGGGATTGAAGCTGCGCAGGAAGCGGGACTTCTTGTGAAAATGAACATGGTCGTTCAAAAAGGTAAAAATGATTCGCAAATTTTACCGATGGCTCGTTATTTTAAAGAAAAAGGCATTACCCTTCGCTTCATTGAATTTATGGACGTTGGTACAACAAATGGTTGGAATTTTGATCAGGTTGTTTCGAAAAAAGCAATTCACGACCTCATCAACAGTGAAATGCCATTGGAACCAATAGATGCCGAGTATTTCGGCGAAGTAGCAAAACGATATCGTTATGTGGGGACAGACGTCGAAATCGGCTTCATCTCGTCTGTTACAGAATCCTTCTGTTCAAGCTGTACAAGAGCAAGAATTTCTGCAGATGGGAAACTGTATACTTGTCTGTTCGCAACAGCGGGGCATGATTTAAAATCATTAATTCGTTCGGGTGCAACCGAGAGTGATATTGATGAAGCACTTAAATTAGTATGGCAGGCAAGACGTGATCGCTATTCAGATGAGCGTACAGAGGAAACAGCGAAAAAACGCAAGAAAATTGAAATGTCATATATTGGTGGGTAAATGGAAAAGAGGTGCTTCGTAAATGCAGCACCTCTTTTTATTATAATCATGCAGTTGATCTCTCGGTCCTACCTGACCTTACTAACCAACGGTGGATAGGTATTTCAACTAACGTAATGACCAGGGCTGTTAAGATTGCGCCCCACAGCGTAACTCTCGCACCATCGTAAAACAAAGTAAGAAAATATACTACAAGTGCTGCAGTAACAAAATCGGCTATATCTGTCATTACCGTTGTATCTCTTCTAAGCATCGCTCTCTCCATTAAGTGACCGATAATGGCTAACAGTACTCCAATACCGATTGGCTGATACCATGCAACTAAATCAAAACTATCAAATATGCCTGAACAAATAGCTACAACCAATGGCAATAAGATAATCTTCATAATAAATCCAGTCATAGCATTCACACCTCCTTTAAAGATATTTTTTACATAAGAAGAAGAGAATATGTAATTCTAACGATCCGTTTCAACAACAGTTATATTCTTTACTCGCTCCGTAACTGGTTCAAAGGTGATATTCACAAGAACACCGAACTCTCGATTATCTTGTTTTAACCAAAGCTTGAAACGTTCAACATACATGCCATTTTTCTTATATCTTCCAACATGTAAATAATCTACAATTTGAGCTGAAGGGTATCGTTTTTGTGTTTCTTCCATCGCGAGCCTTCCCCATTTAGCGTATTCAGGTACTGGTTTTTTAGATTCAGCTGTAGTAATGGGGGAATCATTCAAGAGAAAAAAAGTTGGGGATAACAACAAACTTAAACAGCATCCAATCAGTATTTTCCGTAACATGACAAACACCTCGCTTTTCATTTAGATTTCCCAACTAAACGGTAAAATTATGCAGATAAAATGGGAATGTATGGTATTATGTATTATGAAATAAGGGGGAGTATTGATGAGAAGGGCACTAAAAAACTTTATTTGTGTTTTGGTCTTACTTACTTTGTTTGCATGTAGTACGGAATATGCTACCGAAAATCCAAAAGATGGTGTGCTTACTCCAGTCAAACAAAATGAAAGGAATACACAAATTATTAGTTCACTCGGTTTTGATACATTGTTAATGTACGACCTTGAGTTAAAGAACGAGGACATAAAAATGATCCATCTTTGGATTGAACATTATAAGAATGGGGAAAAACAAGAAGATCTCTTAAAGGGTGCAACCGGTACTAGTGAAAAAATGACAGTAGCCGCTTCAAAACTGGACTTCAAGATAGATGATTCTACTACTTATTCACGTTGGACTTATTCAGTTGCTGATGGAACCGCGATATCAACATTAGAATCATTGCCGATTGAACTATATAAAGAAAATTTAGGAATGGGTCAAACATGGGTCGACGATACAATAAAATTAGAAGCGGAAAAACCGTTTACCTTAGCCTTAATTGCAAGGTATGATGGAAATGGTGTTAGAATAGGACTAGAAGATGAAGTAATAATAAATACCATTAAAGATAGTGATGAAGTATTTGTCGTAAAAGCGATGATTAGCAAAAAAGAAGAGTACCAATGAGAAAGCGACCGTTTTGGGTCGCTTTTTTGCGTGCTGTATGATATGTCCACTTAACGCACATATTATTATTATGTGGAATGTTGTATATGGGAGGAAAGATCATGCGGAAACAACTATTTTTTATGGTGATTATCCTATTAAGTGCATCCTTACTAGTTAGCTGTAAGGGGGATGACAAAGCTAAAGAAAAAAAGGATGAAGCTGAAACAAAAATTCAACAAGTAGAAGATAAAATAATCAACTTAGGTTCATTAGGGTTCACAACAGATGATCTCGTAAAAAATTGGAATGAAGCTCAAGCAGAAATGAAGGATTCCGATAAAATTGACCAAATATCCGTAAGAAATGGAGAATTTAAACACGATGTCAATGATGGAATGATTCTCGAAGGAATAGTAAATGAAACAACCAATGAGGTGATTCGGCTATCCATCGTGAAAAAAGATATGGAATCAGATAATCTTAACACGACTTTAGACAAATATGAGGACACAATCGCTGCTTTCTTCTTATTGGTTGCAGTAACAAATACAGAAGAGGCCGTCAAAGACCAGGACATCGGAAAAGTCACATATAAATTAGGTCTCCTTCGAGACAAGGATAAAAAAATCAACGGAACCGCTACACTGAACAATGTTACGTATAAGGCTGAGGAAAATGAGCGGGGATTGGTGTTGTCGGCGGTGGAGAAGAGGGATTAAATAAAAAAACCTTGGAAGGGTTAATCCTTTCAAGGTTTTTTACTTTATTCGCCCTTGTCTTGTAGTAAAACTGTTTTTAGTTCTTCAACAATTTCATCAAATTCTTTGCCATCAGTTTTAATGCCATGTTGTTTTGCAGCATCGATGATTTTATTTCTTCTAGAATCAGGTATAATACGTAGTTCTTCGTATTTATTGGAGGAAGGTTCTGTTAATTCTGGTTTTTCGCTATATTTTACTTTTAAATCAGAAATAATCGCTTCTTCTGATTTACCATCCACTTCAATCCCAATTTCTTTAGCTTTCTGCTGAAGCATTGTAGAACGTATTTCAGTTTCTATTTTCTCTTGAGTTTTTCCTTCGGTATCAATACCCAAATCTTTGGCTAGATTCTGTAATTGTTCACTTTCTCTTACTGGACGACGAAAGTCACTGGAAGGTTTTGGATTAGTAGCTTCTTCGGTATTTTGAATTTGTTCTTCTTTGATAGTTAATTCCGGTGTCTTTTTATTTTCGTTAGAGGTTGAAACCGTGCGTTCCTTTTTATTGTTATTATCCATATCTTCACTTGCTAAAACCGGTAACAATTGTGTAAAACCTAAACATATTACACCTATTATACCAGTTATCAGAATTCTTTTTTTCATAATTAATCAGTCTCTCCTTTCGATAATTAATAGTAAGTTAAAATGTACCAAATTCAAAGTAATCAATTACTTATCACTATTTCCATAGTTGTTCACTTTTAATCTAAAATCATTTATCGTTTTGTCACGTTATCAATATTATTCCCTCCTTCGTTTTTTATGTGATCATTTTTCCAGTTTCTGAATTTAATAAAGTTCTGAAATTCTTGAAAGTCCTCTTTACTTAATCCATCATCAATTGCATTCATTAATAGCTTTGTCCACTCCTTATCAAGTATTTCGTTTGTAATTATGTCAGTTTTTTCCTCTCCTAATAAATATTCGATACTTGTATCAAGTGGTTTTGAAATCTTAGTTAAGAATTGAAGAGAAGGATTTTTTTGTACATCTCGTTCAATATAACTTAAATAAGACTTTGAAACTCCAGCACGTTTTGCAAGCTCTGTGATGGTGAGTCTTTTTTGCTTTCTTAATTCTTTAATCCTGGATCCAATCATCTTCCTTCTCCTTCATATATTGAATGCCCACATGTTCATTATAAGGAACTTTTTGTTCTTAATAAAATAATTAAATAGTAAGAAAACAAGAGATAATTCGAGAAAAAGAACGATAATCGTTCTTTATTAAGAAAATTTGGCTGATTTTGAGATTTTTCAAATATAAGACTTATGGGCTATACTCACATTGTAAGTTCGCTGGAAAGAACGAAAATGAACTTTATGAAGTACATATCTTGGTTGATCTCCTTATCAATACATAAGGATTCAATAAAAAAAAATATATAAGGGAAAAAGAGGAGGAAACAAAATGAGTTTGAAAAAGAAATTAGGATTAGGGGTAGCATCAGCAGCACTAGGATTATCATTAATCGGGGGAGGAACATTTGCATACTTCAGTGACACAGAAGTAACAAACAATACATTTGCAGCTGGAACATTAGATTTATCTGTAAATCCAACAACAATTGTTGATGTTTCAAACCTGAAGCCTGGAGATGTAGTAGTACGCGAATTCAATTTAGTCAATGGTGGTTCTCTAGATATTTCTAAAATTGATTTAAAAACGGTAACTTCAGTAGATGATGCAAATAATGATAATACTGACAACTTTGCTAAACACATTAAAGTTCTTTTCTTAGAAAATGGTGACAAGACTGGTTGGAATTTCATCGAAGGATGGGATTATAATGATGTAATCTCTGAAACTACATTATATGACCTTCAGGCTATGACGCCTGATGCTGTTGAAAACTTAAATAGCTTCTGGACTAAGTGGCTAGGAATTGAGGGTGAAGAAAGCGGTCTTGGAGCAGGAGATAGCGATCAAATGTATGTTGCATTTGAATTCGTTGATAACAACCAAGATCAAAACCAATTCCAAGGGGATACTTTAAACCTTGAGTGGACATTTACTGCTCACCAAACAGAAGGCGAATTAAAATAATATTTCATAATTGAAACAGGGGAAGGGGATTCTATCTCCTTCCTTGCTTTCATACTTTGTAGATATTTATGAACACATATGGACGACTTTGTTTTCATAAATATGTATAAATATTGTTACGAAGAAGGGCGGAACAAAAAGTGAATGAGAATAGTAGATTGTTAAGAGGGATAAAACTTAGAAAAAAAAGATTTTTTACCATTCTTAAAATAGCCTTAGTATTTTATTTAATGATTCTCTCAATCAAATATGTAACATCAAGTACATCTGCCTACTTCATATCGAGTAATGTAACTACGGGAAAGTTTACGGCCGGGACATGGGATTATAGTAAACTGAAATTTAGTGGAAATGGTCATGATTTTGGTAATGACAATGAAAAGGCTTGTCCTGCAAATATAGAAGTACTAATTAAAAATTTTAGTAAAAATGATATGTTATCACCTAGTACATATGAAATTTACTTTACTAATGAAACAGGAAACCCTGAAAATCATGGTAAATTAATTGCCGATGGTATTATTCCAAAGTTGAAAAGTAATCAGGAAATGCCACTGAATTTTGAAACAAATATTGAAGGTTTTTATACGTTTAAAGCTTATCAAGTAAATAAATCTTTTGATGATGTCTGGAGTGAAAAAATAAAAGTAAAATGTAAGAGTAAAACTGGCCAAACCACAAATGAGCAAAATGAAGTACCTAACGAAGAACAATCAAAGAAATCAATAGAAAACGAGAAAACAGAAACACCTGAAACAAAGACATCAGAAGAGACAGGATCGGAAAATACTGCAAATCAGACACCAGAAAATAATGAACAATCTTCTACAACTGAAAGTGAAGAAGCTCCTGCGTCAACTGAAAGTAATAATGGAAACCAAACTCCAGATGAAGTAAATAACTCAGTAACTGACGAGACTAAAAATGTTCAAGAAAAAGAGGAGAAGGATGGACAATGAAAAAGAAAATTTTTAAATGGTTTAATCATTTATTAACAGGGGTATTAATTGTTTTATTATTATGCGTTGCATCACTTGTAGTAACAAATAAACTTTCTGGAGGAGAACCTTCTGTATTTGGATATCAGCTTAAAACTGTATTATCAGGTTCGATGGAGCCTGGGATAAAAACTGGGTCTATTATCGCAGTAAAAACAGGTGGAGATATGACGCGTTTTAAAGAAGGTGACGTTATCACTTTTATGGAAGAAGATGAAAAACTAATCACCCACAGAATTACTGAAGTACTAAAAAATAAGAATCAAGTGATGTATAGAACAAAAGGGGATAATAATAATACAGAGGATATCAATCCAGTATTAGCTCAAAATGTAGTTGCAGAATATCGTGGATTTACCATACCATATCTCGGTTACTTCGCTGATTTTGCAGACTCAAAAAAAGGAACTGTTTTACTAATGATTGTTCCTGGGATTATAATATTCCTCTATTCTATTTTCACACTTTGGAGAACCATCTCAAAAATTGATTTAAGTAGCAAGACGAAAGATACTGTTGAAGAAACTAAAATAAATTAAGGATCAATATTTATTAATATTGATCCCCTTCTAGGGAAGGAAGGGGCATAAAATGAAGAGGAGAAAGAGTTTTCTAAGATTGCTATATTTTATTTTTATATGTACCTTTTTATTTTTATCTCAAGCAAATCAAGTCTCTGCGTCTCCATCCAAGAATAGTAAGGTAATAGATATCATGACAACCCCAGAAAAGGTACTCTTTGATATTGAGAACTTTAAGCCAGGTGATTGGGCTATAAGAACAATAACCATAAAAAATACTGGTTCTGAGGATTTTAACTATTTAACTTCAGCAGATCGTAAGGCTGGATCAAAAAAATTATATGAAGAGTTACTCCTGACTATTTCCAATAAAAGTGGAGAGTTGTATAAAGGTAAGTTAGGTGAATTTAACAAAATCGATCCTAGATCAATTGCAAGTGGGAAACAAGAAGAATTAAATTTTACGGTAGAATTCCCATCCCATTTAGGAAATGAATATCAGGGTTTAAAAACTGAGGTTGAACTAAAATTCTATGCGGAGGGTACCTTAGGTGGAGCACTTCCAGTTGACGGACCAAAACTTCCCCAGACGGGAACCGATACTTATAATATTCTGATTGCAGGAATTGCATTAGTCTTAGGTGGAAGTATTTTATTTTTCATCCTAAAAAGAAAACGATTAAAAACAGTTCGCTAATCTAAGTTAATTGATAAGGAGATTCTATTTGCACTATCGTTCTTTAATAAGAATTGATTGGATTGAAAATTGAAGATGACTTTTTCTCTATTTCATCTTTTTAATTTCTAAATCATGCATTCAATACTAATAAGTGAGGTTCCTAATGAAATTTATCCTCATACTCCTAGCAAACTTAAATCTATTAGACGCATGTATTACCCATTTTGGAATACTTGGCGGCCATATTTCTGAAGCAAACCTGATAATGTACTCAATATACGAAATCCATCCATTTTTGTTTCTGTTTGTAAAAACAATGCTTTCCATATTTTTAATTGTGCTTATCTTCTTAATTCGTTTACCAGTTAGTAAAATAATTCAATCTTTATTTATATGTAGCCACTGCTTTGTACGTCTATGTCTTTTTCCTCCATGGCTATTGGATTACACAAATTTTATACTAATGGAGGAAACCAATGTATACGAAAACATGCCCCAAATGCAACCAGCCATCTTTTAGTAGCTGTATGCTCGGTGAATGGAACTGCCCAATCTGTCAAACAGACCTTTCACAGTTTCGTGCACGTGATGTTGGTGAAGCTTTTCCTTCAATAATATATAAGAAAAACACAACTCCCCAACAATCCGAATCTGACTACCAGTCCGCTTTCGAAACATACATATAAAATAAAAAATGCTTCGGGCAGCCAAATGTGCCGAAGCATTTCCTATTTATTATCCATTTTCCACTTATTAAATTCTAAGAATGATCGAAATTCCTCTTTGGAAACTCCTGATTTCATTGCCTCTCGTACAAGCCTTGTCCATTCTGAATCAAGTTCTACACTTTCAGGCTCTGATTGTTCATGGAGTAATTCGTTTACGGTTACGCCTAGTACTGTAGATATTTTTTCAAGAAACTGGATAGAAGGATTTGATTGGAGATTCCGTTCGATAGAGCTCAAGTATGATTTGGCAACTCCTGCGCGATCAGCTAGTTCAGATAGTGATAATTGTTTTTGTAGGCGATATGTTTTAATACGTTGACCAATCATGACTTTTCACCTTCCTTCCTAAAGGTATTATAACATATAACGAAGAAAATGTTTTATAATAAGAACATAAAATTAAAAAATAAAAAGAACTCAGTATAGCACCCGAGTTCTTGGCATCCATGTAATTCTAGCCTCTTGCGTCAAAAACTTATATGTAATTAGGTCTGTTATGCTGTTTTACTTTGGAGGAAAGCTTGAATATCCTGGACGCTCATTCCCATCTCCACTGCTTCTAAAATAAGGTCGATCCATTCGTGATCCAATTGCTCGTTTTTGCTTTTTACTTCATTTACCATTTCATTTCCTCCCAAAATACATTAGTATTCCAGGCAGTCCAGCCATCATAATTGAAATATCCAACCTTAGACCTGTGACTTTGCGTCCCAATTTTTCAAAAGGTTTGCCTTTGTCTGTTCGAAGCTAAGCTGACTGACCTAAAACGATAGTCCATATATGTATAGAACCTTAGTATTACATTTAGAAGTATAAAGCATGGAAATCAATCTTTCTGTAAAAAACTGTCGATGTCAAAATATTTACAAAATAAAATCAATTAACTGGGTAACCTAGCGAATAATGGTTATTTTTTCCTATATTTGTAGAATAGGCTCGAAGGATAGGGAGAAAGACCTGTGATTTGTTAACTAGTTAGAAGCTGTGGTTAATGTATAACGAAATTCTATCACGATTTTTTGTAATTTTTCCGATGAAATGCAAGGTATTTGTCGAACGATTTTTTATAAAAAACCCTAAAAAAATGTAACCTACCCCCAAAAATGAGGATAGGCCTATTTCAAATCGCGTTTTGACAAAGATAAAACAATCCACCATTGATAATTTCGACAAGAACTTTCGGTTCGTATTGGTCCTTTAGTGCTTCTTTTTCAATTTCATAGCTTTCAGGTTTTTCATCGATTCCCTCATAAAAGGCATCTAACAGAGCTAAATCCTCGTCCCATCTTTGCCTCGCTTCATCTGCCCATGCATGATCCTGTGATTCAACGAAGCCTCTCACATATTGTTGAAGACGATTGACACCACTTTGCGGCTTGACGAGTGGCGACATCGTATACGTTAAATCAGGAATTTTTGGTGTGAGTGGTAGTTCTTCTAGTTTATCCTGAAAATCCTCAACAATGATCCCGTTGATTAGCTGTAAGCCTAGTGACATTAACACATCACGCTTACGGTCACTTTTATAGGAAACTTTCACATTTAACCCAAGCCATGGGAAAAGGGGGGTATTTCCTTGAGCGCCCGGAGGTTTTTGTTGATACAATCGAATATAGCTTGCTAGCTTTTTCGTTGATTCAAAAATTTGATGCAAGCGGGGAGCGCCAAAATGGATAAAGTCCCCCTTAACATTGTCGGGCGTTTGATCCCGATCCGTAATTAATGTAAGTTTCATCGGATTCGGTTCTCCACCTGTCTTTTCAACATAAGTCCAATAAAAGGGGCGGTTCATGAGTTGCTTATCCAAATCAATTGTCAATTGCACGGTCATATATCCAGGATGTCGGTCAAGAATTTCACAATGATTGGATACAAAATATTTCTCTAGAAAATTAACGATTTCCTGTTGCTGCACGCTGCTCACCACCGTTTTGTTCTTCAAAGCTAATAATCGAAGTTAAATTTTCCATTTTAATCCTCATTTCACCCTCGCTGCGAGAGCGAAGCATGATATCTTGAATGTGATCTTCAATATTACCGAGATCAAGTCTTGTTAATATATCGTCTAGTTGACCGATGACACGCTCAAACAGATTAATTTTTTCATATAATAGCTTTAAAATATGCTCTTCAACCGTGTTCTTCGTTGCAAAATTATAAATATGAACATCTTTTTCCTGACCAAGACGATGGATACGCCCAATGCGCTGTTCAAGTCTCATCGGATTCCAAGGAAGGTCATAGTTGATAATATGGTTACAGAATTGCAGGTTAATTCCTTCGCCACCAGCCTCAGTTGCAATCAAAACCTGGAACTTTCCTTTAAACAATTCTCGCATCCAATCCTTTTTCCCACGCTTGAATCCACCTCTAAACGGAACCGATGATATTCCATTTTGCTGAAGGAACCATTGCAAATACATTTGCGTTGCGCGATATTCTGTAAAAATGATGACTTTATCATCAATTTGTTTGATTAATTCTACTGCTTTCTCAGCCTTTGAATTCTGCGTGACCTGTTCAACCTTTTTCATGAGTCCCATCACCATATCTCCAGGTACCCCAGCACTGCCATCCTCATTCTTCTTCTCAAGCATCTTTTTCAATGTAAAATAGACGGCCTCGCGACTACTGCATGCCTCTCTTTGCAAAGTTAGAATGGAGAACATGCTCGACGCAAAGCCTGATAAGCTAGACCGATAGGCAGAAATCGCATCATATAGCTCCTGTTCAGTCTCTGAGAACTCAATTGGCACGGTTTCAACCTTCCGTTTTGTCCACTCAATACCTGTGTCATCCCGGCGATTACGTATCATCACCTTATTGACCAGTTCTTTCAAATGCTCATGATCATCTATCGAGCGGCTCTTTTTCCCGAAAGATTCCTCAAAATTTTCCTGGTTACCTAAATGACCTGGTTTAAGTAACGACACAAGGTTAAAGATCTCATCAATTCTGTTTTGAATAGGAGTAGCTGTTAATAGTAAACAAAACTTCTTTTTTAGATTCTGAACAAATTCATAGTTTTTCGTTTTACTGTTTTTAAGCTTGTGAGCCTCGTCAATGATGATTAGATCGTAATCCTGCTCGTACACAATTTCCCGATGTGGACTCCTTTTAGCAGTATCTATGGATGAAACAATGACATCATATTGCTCCCACATATAGCTCTTTTTCTGCTGAACCGCGGGAATATAAAATTTTTGATTTAATTCCGAAGCCCATTGGGATACAAGGGAGGCTGGAACAAGAATCAAAACCTTCTTTACAAGACCGCGAATCATATATTCTTTTAAAATCAGGCCTGCCTCAATTGTTTTTCCAAGCCCTACCTCATCGGCTAAAATGGCTTTTCCATTCATTTTTTCAACCACCTGCTTCGCAACCTCAAGTTGATGGGGAAGTGGCGTTAACTGTGGTAAATGCTTTGGAGCCTGAAGACCCTCGAATTCAGGTATCGACTGGTGTTTTTCTACTTCATATGCAAGTTTGTATAACTCCCAGTTCGCCCAAGGACCGTCATCGTCAATTCTTTGCAAAAAGTCACCTTGCCACGACTGATCAAATTCAAAATCGACATTCATATTTTCACAGTCCTTTCTTAGTTGAGTATGATATTTATATAGAAAAAACAGAACTCCTCTTCAAAACCCGAACGTTTTATTAAAAAAATAAATTAATGTTAAGAAAATAATATATTGCCCAAATCGCTGGATGATGGTAGGATGAAGGTAGTTCGAAAACGCTTCTCTTTGTTTTAAACAAGGGTTTAGCGTTCTATCTTTTTTAAAAAAAATGAAAGTTTTTGGGCTGGATATGATAAATTTTCCATAGTCATTTCGTTAGTGTTACCAAAAAAATGAAAAATATGAAGACCGCGAATGATAACAAGGGGAGAGACTATATTTTTGTAGCGCCGAAGGAGCAAGCAAGGACAATTGTGAATCTCTCAGGCAAAAAGACTCTTGTTTGACGCAACTCTGGAGAGAGCCGGTGAATTGAGGGGTATTAGAAGCGAGAAGGTCAAGGAAGTGAAGTTTTGAGGACCAGAGCGTATTAAAAAATACGTGAGGACCGGAAAAACGAAACTGACGAAGAGATTCGAAGCTTATAATGACCCGCTTGGCCACCAAAGGGGCAAACCTATTATGCTTTTCATAAGTGAAATGGGTAAACTTTCAGGTGCAAGGACAGAGACTTCACAATGCCGTGGAGTTTATCTGTCCTTTTTTGCGTTTTCAGAATCTTTCGGTTTTGTAACAGGGCCCTAAATACCAATCTAAATGAGGAAATGTGAAGGAGGAATCGGGTTGACAGAATTAAAACGAACACCATTATTTGATGAGTATCAAAAGCATGGCGCCAAAACCATTGATTTTGGTGGATGGGATCTCCCAGTCCAATTTTCAAGTATTAAAGAAGAGCATGAAGCTGTTCGTACAAAAGCAGGTCTTTTTGACGTTTCCCACATGGGTGAAATCGACGTAAAAGGAAAAGACAGCTTAGCATATCTTCAAAACTTGATGACAAATGATGTTTCAACTTTAAAAGATAGCGCAACACAATACACAGCAATGTGCTATGAAAACGGTGGAACAATTGATGACCTACTTATCTATAAAAAATCCGATGAACATTACTTACTAGTTGTAAATGCCTCAAATACAGAAAAAGATTTTGAATGGTTGAAAGAGCATGTCTTTGGCGATGTAGAAGTAGTCAACATTTCAAACGAGATTGGACAACTTGCACTTCAAGGACCATTAGCTGAAGCTGTTTTACAGAAACTAACAAATACAAGTTTAAATGAAATTAAATTTTTTAAATTCCAAGACGAAGTTGAAATTGCAGGAAAGAAAACACTTGTTTCAAGAACGGGCTATACAGGTGAAGATGGTTTTGAAATATATTGCCAAGCTGAAGATACTCCTATCTTATGGAATGCCATATTAGAAGCTGGTGAACCAGAAGGGGTATTACCTTGTGGATTAGGTGCGCGTGATACATTGCGCTTTGAAGCTAATCTTGCGCTTTATGGACAAGAACTATCTAAAGATATCACACCAATCGAAGCTGGCATCGGTTTTGCCGTGAAACCTAATAAAGAAGCTGACTTTATTGGGAAAACAGTTTTAAAACAGCAAAAAGAAGAGGGAGCTCCTCGAAAAATCGTGGGAATCGAAATGATTGATAAAGGTATTCCACGTCATGGCTATGAAGTTTATGTTGGTGACGATCAAGTGGGTGAAGTTACAACAGGAACACAGTCACCAACCCTTCAAAAAAATATTGGTTTAGTACTTATTAAAACGGAGCATGCCGAACTAGGAAGAGAAGTTGAAGTTCAAGTTCGTAAAAAGCGTCTTAAAGCAGTTGTGGTGGCAACACCTTTTTATAAGCGACCAAAAAAATAAACGGAGTTGTGGGAAAGGGGTACATTCATGAAACATCGTTATTTACCAATGACGGAACAAGATAAAAACGAAATGCTTCAAGCAATCGGCGTATCCACAGTCGATGAGCTTTTTAGTGATATTCCAGAAAGTGTTCAATTTAAAGGTGAATACAAGATCAAGAAGGCGAAATCAGAGACTGCGTTAATGAAAGAACTTTCTGCACTTGCTGCGAAAAATGCTGATTTACGTCACAATGCTTCGTTTTTAGGGGCAGGTGTATACGATCACTATATGCCAGTTATTGTCGACCATGTTCTTTCACGTTCAGAATTTTATACAGCTTATACACCCTACCAACCTGAAATTTCACAAGGTGAACTACAAGCCATTTTTGAATTCCAAACGATGATTTGTGAGCTAACAGGCATGGATGTAGCAAACTCTTCGATGTATGATGGTGGAACAGCTTTAGCTGAAGCTGCAATGCTAGCTTCTGGCCATACAAAAAAGAAAAAAGTACTCGTTTCTCAAGCGGTACATCCTGAGTCTAGATTGGTTCTAGAAACCTATGCAAAGGGTCAATACATTGAAGTTGTGGAAGTCCCAACTAAGAATGGTGTAACAGATGTTAATGCACTAAGCTCTTTAATGGATGACGAGGTAGCTTGTGTTATCGTTCAGTATCCAAATTTCTTGGGCCAAATTGAACCTTTAAAAGAAATCGAAGCAGTCGCTCACACCGGAAAAAGCATGTTTGTTGTATCAAGTAATCCATTAGCACTTGGAGCTTTAACACCTCCAGGAAAATTTGGTGCTGATATCGTGGTTGGGGATGCACAGCCATTTGGGATCCCAGCTGCGTTTGGTGGACCTCACTGTGGATATTTCGCGGTTACATCAAAATTAATGCGTAAAGTACCAGGCCGTCTAGTTGGTCAAACAGTTGATGAAGAAGGAAAACGTGGCTTTGTATTAACACTTCAAGCGCGTGAACAACATATTCGTCGTGACAAAGCGACATCAAATATTTGCTCAAACCAGGCCTTAAACGCACTAGCAGCATCTGTTGCCATGACAGCCTTAGGTAAAAAGGGTGTAAAAGAAATTGCAACTCAAAACATCCAAAAGGCCTCCTATGCAAAGCAACAATTTAAAGAAAATGGTTTCGAAATCCCATTTGAAGGTCCATTCTTTAATGAATTTGTTGTTAAAGTTGGTAAGTCTGTAAAAGACGTAAATGCACGTTTAATAGAAAAAGGACTGATCGGTGGATATGATTTAGGCCGTAATTACCCAGAACTTGAAGGGTATATGTTAGTGGCGGTAACTGAGCTTCGTACAAAAGAAGAGATTGATACTCTTGTAAAAGAATTGGGGGATAGCCATGAATAAGCAAGATCAACCATTAATTTTTGAACTATCAAAGCCAGGTCGAATTGGTTATAGTTTGCCAGAACTAGACGTACCTGATGTAATTCTCGATGATGTTATCCCTAGTGACTATCTACGCGAAGAGGAGCCGGAGCTACCAGAAGTATCAGAACTAGATATCATGCGTCATTATACTGCCTTATCCAAACGTAATCACGGGGTGGATTCAGGATTTTATCCACTAGGATCATGTACAATGAAATACAATCCAAAAATTAATGAAAATGTGGCTCGCTATAATGGATTTGCTCACATCCATCCTTTACAAGACGAGAGTACAGTTCAAGGTGCGATGGAGTTAATGTATGATCTCCAAGAGCATCTAAAAGAAATTACAGGAATGGATGAAGTAACCCTTCAACCAGCGGCAGGTGCACATGGTGAGTGGACTGGATTAATGATGATCCGAGCATATCATGAAGCAAACAATGATACTGCTCGTACAAAAGTAATCGTTCCAGACTCAGCACATGGTACAAACCCAGCGTCTGCAACAGTAGCAGGTTTTGAGACAATTACAGTAAAATCTGGTGAAGACGGACTTGTAGATTTAGAAGATTTACGTCGAGTAGTTGGACCAGACACTGCTGCATTGATGCTCACAAATCCTAATACTTTAGGTCTTTTTGAAGAAAACATTCTAGAAATGACAGAAATCATCCATTCAGCTGGTGGTAAAGTATATTATGACGGAGCAAACCTAAACGCGGTATTAAGTAAGGCTCGCCCTGGAGACATGGGATTTGACGTTGTTCACTTAAACTTACACAAAACATTTACGGGTCCACATGGTGGTGGCGGTCCAGGATCAGGTCCTGTTGGCGTGAAGGAAGATTTAATTCCATTCCTACCAAAACCGGTACTTGTTAAAACAGAGGAAGGTTATCATTTCGATTACAACCGACCACAATCAATTGGTCGCGTAAAACCTTTCTATGGAAACTTTGGAATCAATGTTCGTGCATATACGTACATTCGTTCAATGGGTCCAGATGGTCTTAAAGCTGTAACAGAAAATGCTGTTATTAATGCAAACTACATGATGCGTCGTCTAGCACCATATTTTGACCTACCGTATGATAAACACTGTAAGCACGAATTCGTTTTATCTGGCAGACGTCAAAAGAAATTAGGGGTTCGTACATTAGATATTGCAAAACGATTACTCGATTTTGGCTATCATCCACCAACCATCTACTTCCCATTAAATGTGGAGGAATGTATGATGATTGAACCAACTGAAACAGAATCTAAGGAAACACTGGATGACTTCATCGAAGCCATGATTCAAATTGCAAAAGAAGCAGAAGAGAATCCAGAAATTGTTCAAGAAGCACCACACACAACGGTTGTTAGTCGACTAGATGAAACATTAGCAGCAAGAAAACCTGTTTTACGTTATCAAAAACAATAAACATTATATAGAAGAGATTCATCCTGTTTTGGATGAGTCTCTTTTTTTACCATTATTTACCGTGGTTAAAAGTATTGAAAAAGGAATGGGGGGCTGTTAATATAGATTAAGTCATCACGACAACGTGATTGATTGCATAACAACTTTTAAAGAAGAAAATTGTTTTTGAAAAAGTTGTTGACACAAATGATTAATAGATGATATATTAATAAAGTCGCTTTTGAGCGGCGGGTTAAAAAGTTCTTTGAAAACTGAACACAGTACAAGCGTCAACGTTAATTCTAAGTAACAAAACTTATTGAGCAATCAATACTCTTATTGGAGAGTTTGATCCTGGCTCAGGATGAACGCTGGCGGCGTGCCTAATACATGCAAGTCGAGCGAACCTGAGGGAGCTTGCTCCCAAAGGTTAGCGGCGGACGGGTGAGTAACACGTGGGCAACCTGCCTGTAAGACTGGGATAACTTCGGGAAACCGGAGCTAATACCGGATAATATACGAGACCACATGGTCTTATATTAAAAGATGGCTTCTCGCTATCACTTACAGATGGGCCCGCGGCGCATTAGCTAGTTGGTGAGGTAACGGCTCACCAAGGCAACGATGCGTAGCCGACCTGAGAGGGTGATCGGCCACACTGGGACTGAGACACGGCCCAGACTCCTACGGGAGGCAGCAGTAGGGAATCTTCCGCAATGGACGAAAGTCTGACGGAGCAACGCCGCGTGAGCGAAGAAGGTCTTCGGATCGTAAAGCTCTGTTGTTAGGGAAGAACAAGTATCGTTCGAATAGGGCGGTACCTTGACGGTACCTAAC
>NZ_SLUB01000051.1 GCF_004799755.1 Bacillus timonensis
TTCGTATATTTGATGTAGTGGTCGGGAAACCAACTATATCTTATCACGAAGTGAGGCTTTTTTTTAATACCACGCTATAAGCTCTATGGAACCCCCGGCATAGCCAGGGGTTTTCAAAACATACAAACAACACCCCGCAAGAATCTATTCTTGCGGGATTTCTTATGTCCAATTAAAAAAGTTAGTAAAAACGTAATACCATTTATTACAATTTTTATTGTCGATTTTTGAAAATATAGAACTTTTAGATAATGGTATTGACAACGCTTACAAGATAGATTTAACATAAAAATGTACATGAAGTATTAATACCTACTACAAAAAATTGTATGGGAGGGAAAAGCTTGAGTGCAATTTGGATTGCTGTTTTTGGAACGATTGTATTTGTTTTAGGCTACCGGTATTATTCAAAATTTGTTGCTGAAAAGATTTTTAGTCTTGACCCAAATTTTGTTACACCTGCTCATGAATTTAGTGATGGGGTTGATTTCGTCCCAACAAAAAAACATGTTTTATGGGGGCATCATTTCACCTCCGTTGCAGGTGCAGCACCAATAGTAGGACCTGCTATTGCTGTTTATTGGGGGTGGGGACCTGCGTTATTATGGGTTGTTTTAGGTACTGTATTTGCCGCAGGAGTTCATGATTTTGGTACACTTGTCCTATCGGTCAGAAACAAAGGTCAATCAGTAGGTACACTTGCAGATAAATTGATCGGTAAAAAAGCAAAGATCTTGTTTTTATTTATCATCCTGATTTTAGTGTTAATGGTTAACGCAGTATTTGCCTGGGTTATTTCCAATTTATTTATCAAATTTCCAGCAAGCGTCATCCCCGTATTTATCGAAATTCCCCTTGCCATTTGGATTGGATATGCAGTCTATAGAAAAAAAGGCAGTATGTTACTTCCATCCGTTGTGTCACTAATCATCATGTATGGTTCAGCTGTTATTACAAGTAAAGTGCCTGCTTTGCAAATAGATTTGGTAAGCTATTTTGGCGGAGCGGATGCGACTACTCTTTTCGGGCTTAGCGGTGTGTCAATGGCCTTCTTCGTTTGGATTATTATCCTAATGGTTTATTGCTACTTTGCTTCAACACTGCCTGTATGGAAATTACTACAACCGAGAGATTATATTAACTCACATCAACTCGTAATTGGTTTAGCCATTATGTATTTAGGCCTAGTATTTTTAAATCCTGAAATAACAGCGCCAATGATGAATCCTGATGCGACCGATAAATCATGGTTGCCACTCATGTTTATCACAATAGCTTGTGGTGCAATCTCTGGGTTCCATGGACTTGTTTCCTCCGGGACATCATCCAAGCAATTGGATAAAGAGACTGATGCACGCTTCGTAGGGTATTTTGGAGCGGTAGGTGAAGGATTTTTAGCTTTAATTTCGATTATTGCTTGTGTCACATTATTCGCAAATGCGGGTGACTTTAAAGCAGCTTACAGTAGTTTTGCTGCTGCGAATTCTGGTGGACTAGGAAACTTTATTTCAGGTGGTGCTCAGCTAGCTACAGGGATTGGTATTCCAGCTGATATTGCAGCCACGATTATTGCTATTATCGTTGTTAGCTTTGCTGCAACAACATTAGATTCTTCTGTTCGTCTAATGAGGTATATTATTGCAGAGTTAGGTGCTGAATATAAAGTTCCATCCTTACAAAAAGCTCATGTTGCCACAACAGTTGCAGTTGTAACGAGTGCAGCATTGGTACTTTTACCGAAGGGTCCTAACGGGTTTGGTTCAGGAGGATATGTATTATGGCCTCTGTTCGGTACATCTAACCAACTTTTAGCCGCGATTAGTTTAATGTTAATCTCGGTTTGGTTAAAGCGATTAGGCCGCAATTATTTAGTTACGCTTATCCCAATGCTATTCCTACTCGTCATGACAGTATGGGCAATGGTTCAGCAGGTTATTTTTGATTGGGCAGGAGTAGGGTCAGCGGAAGGAAATTTATTATTATTCATTCTTGGAAGTATTATATTGATTTTTGCCGTTTGGATTGTACTAACAGCCTTTAGAGAACTTAGTAAAAAAGATGCCCCGCCAAATTTTGATTCAAATTTGTAAACAGTTGATGAAAAAGGAACCTTTCGCAAGCAGGTTTCCTTTTTCTCTTTATGAAATGAAGGTGATGATATGAAAGGAATAGAAGCTTTAAAAAAAATGCTTAAGTTATACGATGAAATTCTCTCAGTTAATCATCGATCTGAAATAGCGAGGGATTTAAGGGATGAAGATGACCTTTTTTTACTTCTATGTTTATCCGAAACTCTTGGACTACCAAACCCTGCCTTTTATTACACATTAGAGCTTTATCCTTATATGCTTGAAAAATTTCATGAATGGCATTTACGAATGGGGATGGATAAATCTCCACTTACTGGAATTCGTTGTTGTTAATGGAGGGAACAAAATGATTGGAGATAAAAAAATAGTATTTGTAGGTGGAAAGGGTGGTGTAGGAAAGTCCACGAGTGCTGCAGCATTAGCGCTAATACATGCAAAGCAAGGTCTAAAAACGTTGCTTGTATCCACTGATCCTGCCCATAATGTAGGTGATATTTTTCATAAGTCATTAAAAAACCAAGAACTCGAGGTCTATCCTGGCTTGGATGCAATCGAAATCGATCCAGAATTGGAATCAAGGAAATATATTAAAACAGTTAAAGAAAACATACAGGGTGTAGTCAGTTCACATATGCAAGATGAGGTAAATCGCCAAATCGATTCGGCCAGCTCATCTCCTGGCGCAGAAGAAGCTGCTCTATTTGATCGCATTGTTTCTATCATCCTGGACGAAGGTAAATATTATGATACGATTATTTTTGATACGGCGCCTACCGGACACACAATTCGACTACTTACATTACCAGAGTTAATGAGTGTTTGGATAGATGGAATGCTTGAGAGAAGAAAGAAGCGAAATGAAACCTATACACAATTATTAAATGATGGAGAACCGATTGATGATCCCATTTATAAAGTGCTACAACGCCGAAAGCAGCGCTTTACAGATGTCAGGAAAATCATCTTAAACAACGAACTTACAGGATTTATTTTCATTCTTAATCCAGAACGTCTGCCGATCATTGAAACAGCAAATTCGTTAAAATTACTTGGAATACACGATATATCGGTCAATACGCTTTTGATTAATAAAGTTTTATCCGAAAATATTGACGGAGAATTTTTGAAAAGACGGAAGATAAATGAAGAAGAATATATCAGAACAATTGAAAAAGAATTCCCAACACAAGAAAAATTTTATATCCCGTTATTTGAAACAGATATCAATTCAGTTGAATTATTAGTGGAATTTGCAGAACATATCAGAAAGAAAGTTGCAAACAACACACCATAATGGTGAAAAAAACGACCGCTTTATCTCGAAGCGGTCGTTTTTATGCTGTTGATCGATTTTCGACAAGATCATGTTTTTCTCTTTCCGTTTCTATTGCAGACACAATATATGCAAATCCGTTTAATACAAAAATAACGACATTTGATTGAACTCGTTCCGTTTCCCCTAAATACGTATTCATCAAGATGATGCCGGAGTATAGAACCACAAAAAATAATGCCATTTTATTCATTACTGCCATTCGACGACAACTCCTTTGCTAGTGGGATTATTATTATTCTATTTAAGATTGGTATGTCCTATGAGCTAAAAACGGGATAAACAAAGTTAAAAATGGATATACCCTAAGTTTTCATTGTAGTTTTTAAGTTTCACATGGGTGTTCCAAACATTTAGAATACCTTTTTTAGTGTATTGAAAATTTTAGTCTCAAGTTCGGAAACTTTTTCACGGATCAGGATAGAATGTGTATAATAAGTACGGATTGTAATCAATTAGAAGGGTGGCAATGCAATAATGAATATTACCGGTTATTCAGTTGAAAAGTTAAAGGATCCAACAGGAATCCTAGAAGGTGAGCGCTATGAGTTCTTTTTGGATATTGAAGTTCCAGAAGAGGATGAGTTATATTCTGAAAATGGAATTGAATTAAAAGTGATTTATGCAGTGGATCAGAAGGGTGAACGAATTGCCCAATATTATTTTTATGAAAGAGGTACTGAAAAAGTACTCGATTTTGAACTTGAGGAAGAGGAAGAACGAACCGTGAATAATTTTTGTAAAGAACATTTAGAAGATGAAAATGAGTAAATATGTCTAAAATTGTTTAATCTAATCCAATCTTTGTGTAAAATGAGAGAGTACATCATACATATTAAGCAATAAGGAGTAATGCAAAAATGGAAAAAGTACTAGTTTTTGGTCACAAGAATCCAGATACTGATACAATCTGTTCAGCAATTGCATATGCAGAACTAAAAAAGAAACTAGGTTTAGATGTTGAGCCTGTACGCTTAGGTGAAGTAAACAGTGAAACTCAATACGCATTGAATTATTTTAAAGCTGAAGCACCGCGTTTAGTGGAAAATGTAGCAAATGAGGTTCAGTCTGTTATTTTAGTGGACCACAACGAACGACAACAAAGTGCAGACGGACTAGAAAATGTAAAAATCAAAGAAGTTATCGACCATCATCGTGTGGCCAACTTCGAAACAAGCGATCCATTGTATTTCCGTGTAGAGCCAGTTGGTTGTACTGCGACTATCATTAACAAACTATACAAAGAAAACAATGTTGAAATCGAAAAAGAGGTTGCTGGCTTAATGCTATCAGCGATCATCTCTGACTCACTTTTATTCAAATCACCAACTTGTACTGACGAGGATGTTCAAGCAGCACGTGAATTAGCAGAAATCGCAGGTGTAGACGCTGAAAACTATGGTCTTGAAATGTTAAAAGCTGGTGCAAATGTTAGTGATAAGACTGCAGAACAATTGGTTTCATTAGATTCAAAAGAATTCTCAATGAATGAAAAAAAAGTTCAAATTGCTCAAGTGAATGTAGTTGACCCACAGGACGTACTTTCAAGACAAAGCGAGCTTGAAGAAGTAATGAATCAACAAATCAAGGATAACGGACTTGATTTATTCTTACTAGTTATAACTGACATTTTGAACAATGACTCTGTTGGCCTTGCAGTAGGAGAGAAATCAACTGCAGTCGAAAAAGCATTTAATGTTTCACTCGAAAACAAAACAGCAGAATTAAAAGGTGTTGTTTCTCGTAAGAAACAGGTTGTCCCTGTACTAACAGAAGCATTTAATAGCCTATAATCATAGTAAAGCCCCAAGAGGTTATCCCGCTTGGGGCTTTACTTATTAATAATCATCAGCTATTAACTGTCGATCAAGATAAGTTTCAATCAATTCGCTAATCTGATAAGAGACTTGAGGTAGGTCATAGTTTTCGAAGACGTGCTCGCAGGAAGTTTTATAGGCCATGGTTTCATCATAATGGTTCAAATGCCTTTCAATATCTTCAACACTATCCCCACGTTCCTTTTGACGTTCATGTACCGTATCGCGGTCAGCATACACAAAAATCCGGATCGCCTTATCTCCATACATTTGCTTCAAGAGATCGGCCCCTTCTGGGTTAAGTGTTAAGTATACCACCTTATGCTTCTTAAAGATTTTTACAATGTCAATTTCACGTATTCCATAAAAATGTCCATCAATCTCGACACTTTCGAGAAATTCATTTTGCTGCATCATTTGTTGAAAGGTTTCTTTATTAACAAAGTGGTAATCTTCTCCGTTGTTTTCAAAAGGGCGGGGGCTTCGAGTTGTGAATGAGGGAACGGTTTGCATATCAAATGCAGTTGCAACCATTTTGCCTAATGTTTTCCTGCCAGAACCATCTGGACCCGTATAAATAAAAATCCTCTCTTTGTCCTTTAATTTGTACATAGATTTCCTCCTTTTAGAAAAAATTTCCATTGTAGCATTCGTTTAAATACTCTGTTTTTTAATTATAGCACAAAAAACAGGTTTTAGCCTATCTGGAATGATAATTTTTTGTATATTTTAAATCTTCTCAACGATATATGACATTTATCATGTAAATCACATGACACCTATGTCTAGTGAAAATCTTTTTTCTCCTATAACATTAAAAGTGTAGAAAAACTTGTTGACATTTTGTCAGCTCAATACCTAATTATTCTTAAAAATAAACTAAAAAATATGAAACGAGAAAAAAGAAAGGAACGATTATATGAACAAATTAGATCAGCGAAGTTTACGAAAACAAGTTGCACCCTATGAAAAGTCAAACTTTAAGGCTAGTCTTTTTCAGCTTTTCAACACATTAGTTCCATATCTTGGATTATGGGCACTTGCCTATTATTCATTAAACATTTCGTATATCTTGACATTTGTAATTGGTGTGATTGCTGCAGGGTTTCTTGTTCGGATTTTTATCATTTTCCATGACTGTTGTCACCACTCATTCTTTAAAAATCGGAAGGCAAATAAGGTTATTGGTACCATCGCTGGGATCTTAACATTATTTCCATATAGTAAATGGGGACATGACCATTCCGTCCACCATGCCACTAGCTCAAATTTAGATAAACGTGGTACGGGCGATATCTGGGTAATGACGGTTGCAGAATACATGGAAGCAACCCCTTGGAAGCGTCTTTGCTACAGAATTTACCGTAATCCATTTGTGATGTTTATTTTAGGACCAATTTTTGTGTTCTTAATTGAAAATCGTTTTAACAGAAGAAAAGCGAGAAAAAATGAACGTATCAACACCTATATAACGAATGTAGGAATCGTAGGATTAGCGGCTATTTTATGTGTAGCAATCGGCTGGCAGTCGTTTTTAATTGTACAAGGAACCATTTTTATGGTATCTGGAATTGCAGGTGTCTGGTTATTTTATGTTCAGCATACATTTGAAGATTCTTATTTTGAGGAAGATGAAAATTGGGAATATGTTAAGGCAGCTGTAGAAGGCAGTTCGTTTTATAAGCTTCCAAAACCATTGCAGTGGTTAACAGGGAATATTGGCTATCATCATGTGCATCACTTAAGCCCACGTGTTCCGAATTACAAGCTTGAAGAGGTGCACAACCAAACAGCTCCACTTCAGCATGTACCAACCATTACGTTAAAAACAAGCTTAAAATCATTGAAATTCCGATTATGGGATGAAGATGAAAAAGTTTTTGTAGGCTATGGTAAAATAAAAGAAATGGTTGCAGACCAAAAGAATGTAAACAAAATTCCCAGCTTAGAAAAATAAGCTGGGTTTTCCTATAGCTTAATATGATATGATACAGAAAAAAACACGAATAAAAATGAGGGTCTATCCTATGAAGAAATATTCACTTTTTCAAAGATGGTCGGGGGTCTCACCTTATATTTGGGCAGTCATGAGTATACTACCGTTTTATTTTATTTTTCAATCATCATCGACACCTGAAATTATCGCTGGACTCATCTTAACGGTCATCTTTTTCCTTTCATTACGATTTGCTTTTATCTCGAAAACATGGCCAGTTTATTTGTGGACCTCAATCTTAATTGGTATTTCATTAACCATGTCGATTCTTTTTGCATTTATTTATTTTGCTTTCTATATTGCATATTACAATGGACATATTAAAAATCGGGTTGCTTTTTTAACGTTATACATCATACACCTTGTAGCCACAACATTCTCGATCAATTACAATCTCGTTATACAGGATGAGGTTTTTTTGACCCAATTGCCATTTAACATTATTATCTGGATTAGCGTTATTCTGTTGCCATTTAATATTTATAATAAGAAGAAACAAGAGAAGTTAGAAGAACAACTTGAGGATGCTAACAAACGAATTGCCGAACTGGTAAAACAAGAGGAACGCCAAAGAATTGCACGTGACCTACATGATACATTGGGACAAAAGCTCTCCATGATTGGTCTAAAAAGTGATTTGGCAAGGAAGCTCATACAAAAAGATCCAGAAAAGGCAAGACATGAATTAATAGATGTTCAGCAAACTGCAAGGACAGCATTAAATGAAGTTCGAAAAATGGTATCCCAAATGAGAGGTATTCGTATTCATGAAGAAATTGCACGTGTAAAAGAAATACTGCGTGCAGCTGAAATTGAATTTGAATATAAGGAAGATGAATCACTAAAGGATGTCTCATTATTCTACGAGAATATCATTAGCATGTTAATAAAAGAAGCAATTAACAATGTGGTGAAACATAGTAAAGCGACTCGGTGTACAATAGAAATTTCCCAGTTTGAAGAAGAGATTCGCTTGGTCATCAAGGACAATGGGATTGGGTTCATCCCAGATAAAGATGTGAGCGATGGGCATGGATTAAAAGGAATGAGAGAACGTTTAGAATTTGTAAATGGAAGCCTTGAAATAAGGACGAATGATGGAACGATACTAATTATTCACATTCCAAATGTACGTAAACAGGTCGAAGTGGAGGGACTTTTATGATTCGAATCGTAATTGCAGAAGACCAAAGAATGGTCCTCGGCGCATTAGGCTCGCTTTTAAATTTAGAGGACGATATGGAAGTCGTGGGCATGGCTAATAACGGGCAGGAAGCGATTTCGCTAGTGAAGGAGCTTCAACCAGATATTTGCATGATGGACATTGAGATGCCTTTAAAAACAGGACTTGAAGCTGCTGAGGAGTTGAAAAAAACGGACTGTAAAGTCATCATTTTAACTACCTTCGCCCGTACTGGATATTTTCAACGAGCACTAAAAGCAGGTGTGAAGGGTTACCTCTTAAAAGATAGCCCCAGTGACGAATTGGCTGATTCGATTCGTAGTGTGATGAGTGGTAAACGTGTATATGCTCCTGAATTAATGGATGATTTATATGCAGATGAAAACCCGTTAACTGATCGTGAACTTGAAGTATTGGAACTTGTTGCTGATGGGAAAAATACGAAGGAAATTGCCGACGAGCTACGAATTAAAACCGGCACTGTCCGAAATTATATTTCTACTATTTTAGACAAACTTGAAGTAAAGAATCGTATTGAAGCAATCACACAGTTAAAAGAAAAAGGCTGGTTTAAGTAGCAAAACCAAAAATTTGAATTGAAAAAATAATAGTAGAGGAATAAAATAAGGGTGCAATACATTTCGTTTTAGGGTGGAATGATCATGGGAAACCTTGGTTTCGGGGAATTATTATTAATTATCTTTTTTGCGCTGCTTGTATTCGGACCTAAAAAATTGCCTGAGCTCGGAAAGGCAGCAGGAACAACGCTTCGAGAATTTAAAAAGGCTACAAAAGGCATCCTTGAGGATGATCATATTGAACCAAAATCAAAATAGGAACTAGAATTGGAGAGGGAATGAACCTCTCTTTTTTTTGCAAAAAATGTAGGATGTTTGTTCTAGTACTCTCAAATTCAATTTACTCCTTTATCTTCAAGAGAACTACAACCATTGGTATCCCTTCTATACTCCATAATTCGTAATTTTGGATGATGAACAAGTTTTTACTATTTATTACTAATAATTCGTAATATTATGAGTATTAGATAGAGGTAATGAATGGTCGTTCAGTTTTTTGTAAATTGAATTGGAGGTGGAACAATGAAATTGTATCAATTGTTTGTTAGTGAAATCGGAAAACTGAAAACAAATAAGGCAATTCTAGTATCCGTAATTGCTGCGTTGTTAGTTCCCATTGTTTATGCAGGCATCTTATTATCAGCGACATGGGGGCCTTATGATTATTTATCCAACTTGCCAGTGGCCGTCGTAAACAATGACATTGGAGCAGTGTCAGGAGATGCACCGGTAAATGTAGGTGCTGATTTAGTAGACGAACTTAAAGCGGGTGAAGATTTAGGGTGGGATTTTGTTACTTCCACTGAAGCGATGAAAGGACTTCAAAAGAATGATTACTATATGGTCATTGTTATTCCAGAAGATTTTTCACAGCGGGTTACTTCAGTTATGGATCCTGACCCGGCAAAACTTGAGTTAGAGTATATTCAAAACGAAGGCCTGAACTTTTTGGCTTCACAGGTAACCAATAGTGCAATTGAAAAAATTCGTGAAAAACTGGCCAATAAAATCACTGCTGAATATACCTCACAAGTATTTGCCAGTCTTGATGATGTAGCTGACGGATTCGAAAAAGCGGCAGATGGCTCAAGGCAGCTAGCTGATGGAACAACACAGCTACATAATGGAACTACACAATTAAACACATCGGTTACAGCAAAAATGGGTGATATTACAAAGTTAGCTGATGGCACGCAAGAATTAAAAACAGGAACGGCCTTACTATTGCATACTCTCAAGGAGAAGTCAGCAGATATCACTAAGCTTTCAGATGGCTCAAAGGAGCTTCATGCAGGTACTGTCACGTTAAAAGATGGTACAAACCAGATATTTGATGGTTTAGTCCAGGCTAAAAAAGGGAGTGAAGACCTCCAAACAGGAATTGATGGACGACTCGTTCCAGGTAGTAAAAAAGTAGCGGATGGTACGATTGCCGTTCGTGATGGAGCACGGCAACTCGCTGCGGGAGCGAAGGAATTAATCGATGGATTGGAACAGTATCGAACGGTTAATCCAACAGTTAGAGTCGGTCCCTATTATCAGCAAATCATCGATGGCGCTAAGAAAATTTCAACAGGCTTAGATAAATTATCGGCATCTTCAGTCGGTTTAGCAGATGGAGCCGATCAAATAGCAGTTGGCTTACGGGACAGTATTTCACCTGGGATTGGACGACTCCACACCGGGTTAAGCAAACTTGTTGATGGTCAGCAGCAAGTGGTGGCAGGAGCAACTCAATTAGAAGTAGGTGCAAAACAACTTGCTGATGGGAACTCACAAGTAAGAAGTGGGTGGACTGAGTTAACAAATGGTGTTGCTATTTTAGATAACGGTGCCGCTCAAATCTCAGATGGGAATATGGCTGTTAAGAAAGGTTGGCAAACATTAGCAACAGGAACTACAGAATTGAATAACGGAGCAAAACAAATCAATGAAGGAAGTGAAGAACTAGCTACCGGGTTAAGAGAGGGAGAAGAAAAAACGAGCAATATCAGCACTGGTGATAGGAACATTGATATGTTTTCTTCACCCGTTGAACTCACAAATGGAAAAGTGAATGAATACGAGTATTATCGTGACTCAACCGCACCATATATCATTACACTAGCATTATTTGTAGGTATATTAATCATGTCGTTGTTTATCGATTTGAAAAAACCAGCAAATGTTTCTGGTAGGACATGGTTTTTAGTAAAATTCGCAAAGCTTGCATCGTTAGCTTTTGCTCAAGCGGTTCTTTTATTAGTTGTCGTGTTGCTAATCTTACAACTAAGTGTGTCAAATCTCTTTGGGTTCATTATTTTTACAATCCTAACGAGTATCGTCTTTTCAGCTATTGTCTTATTCCTGGCAGCGGTAGGAGGGAATATTGGACGTTTTATGGCACTTGTATTTGTTGTATTACAGCTATCAACTACAGGAGCAAACTTACCAATTGAAATGCTACCTGATGGATTAAGGGCATTGAGTAGCTATCTACCGTTCACGTATTCGATTGAAGGTTTAAAATCACTCATTACACTCAATGATATTGGTAACGGAATGTTTAAGCTAGCCATTTTACTTGGCTATGCAGTGATCGCAGTTACTTTGACATTAACAGTATACTTTATCAAATATCGTAAAGAACGCCAATACTGGGAAGTGTAATTAACATGAACATGTGCTTTTTTAAGCACATGTTTTCTTATTTGAAATATTATTCATCGTGTGAGAAACTATTAATGGTAAATCTTTCAATTACGAGGAGGATACATATGGTAAAAAGTCTTCAAGATACAACGACCCTACATAATGGAGTTAAAATGCCATGGTTTGGTCTAGGAGTTTTTAAAGTGCAAGAGGGTCAAGAAGTCATTGATTCTGTAAAATGGGCAATCAAGCACGGCTATAAAAGTATAGACACGGCTGCTGTCTATAAAAATGAAGAAGGTGTAGGCCAGGCAATTCGAGAGTCCGGTATTAATAGGGATGAGTTGTTTGTTACATCTAAGGTTTGGAACAGTGACCAAGGATATGAATCTACACTACAAGCATTTGAAACAAGCCTTCAAAAACTAGGTCTTGACTACTTAGACTTATATCTTATCCACTGGCCGGGAAAAGACAAGTATATTGAAACATGGCATGCCCTTGAAAAGCTATACAAGGATGGACGTGTCCGCGCGATTGGCGTAAGTAATTTCCATGTTCATCATCTTGAAAACCTTATCAAAAATTCTGAGATTAAGCCAATGGTAAACCAAGTTGAATACCATCCACATTTGACGCAAACAGAATTGCATGAATTCTGTAAAAAAGAAGGAATTCAATTAGAAGCATGGTCTCCACTTAAACGGGGAGAATTACTAAATGATCCAACTCTTTTAGAAATTAGCCAAAAATACAATAAATCCGTTGCACAGGTTATTTTACGCTGGGATCTTCAAAACGGTGTTGTTACGATTCCAAAGTCGATTAAAGAACAACGAATCCAAGAAAATGCTGATGTCTTTGACTTTGAACTTACACAAGAAGATATGGAAAATATAAGTGCACTCAACAAAAATGACAGAATTGGTTCAAATCCAGACACAAATATGACTGGTTTTGAGTGATTACGAATTTAAGCCACACGGGTTAATTCCGTGTGGCTTTTTTGATTAAAGTAGTGATAGATGTAGGAGGAAATCACCCTTCATTTGTAGAATTGGTAATATTTATGAATATATATTCTTATAGTTTTTTTTACAGTTCAATAATTTTCTAGAATCGGGAGGGTGCTTTCATGCAAATGTTTTTTAGATATAACTGGATGGTAAGAGAAGAGTGGTATCGTTGGTGTGAAGAATTAAGTGAAGAGGAACTTCTGCAAATTCGAACAGGTGGAGTGGGGAGTATATTGCATACACTCTTCCATATTGTTGATGTCGAATGGAGCTGGATACGTGTTATACAAGGTAAACCGGACTTTCAAGAGAATTTCAATGATTATAATAGCTTAATTAAGATTCGAGAATTAGATGCAAAACTACATGTTGAGGTAGAAAGTTTCGTGAATAACTGGGATGCAACCAGGGAAAATCGTTTATTTTACGATACTCTACCTGACGGAAAAATTGTAACGGATACTTGGGGGGAAATTATGCGACATATCATTGCCCATGAAATTCACCATGTCGGCCAATTATCCATTTGGGCAAGGGAAATCGGAAGAAAGCCTATTTCTGCAAATGTCATCGGTCGGGGTCTTTCCACTTATTCAAATTACTAAATCAAATTAATACTAGTTATTAGCTTTATTTATAATCCAAGAGTTTAAAGGGGTGTTACACGTGTATAAAGATTTTATCGGTAAACAATCATCAAAAATAAAAAATGTCGTTGAAAGAGGAGCTGTCAAGAAATTTGCAGAGGCAATAGGTGACCCTCATCCCATTTTTATGGATGAAGAGTTTGGTAAGGCTTCTAGATATAAAACAAATATCGCACCACCTACATTTCCTAGAGTATTTGATTTCGGGAATATTGAGGGGTTCGTTTTACCTGAAAAAGGTCTCATCCATGGTGAACAGATTTATAATTATGAAAGACCATTACTAGTTGGAGAAGAGATTTATTGTTACTCAAAGGTAGAAAAATACGTGGTGAAAAAAGGATCTACAGGGTCGATGAGCTTTTTAACCATTAGTGAAAATGGGGAGGACTTAAATGGGAATCTCATTTTTTCTTCAAAGCTTGTTGTTATTCTTACAGAAGCGGTTAGAAAGGGGATGATGGTATGAGTACGTTAGAGGATATTGAAATTGGTTCTTCGTTAGAAAGCATACAGCTACCTCCAGTTTCAAGAATGGACTTAATTAAATATTCGGGTGCTTCCGGCGATTACAATCCAATCCATACCATTGAAGATGAGGCACATAAAGCGGGGTTGCCTGGGGTGATTGCACATGGCATGTGGACAATGGGGAACCTTGCAAAGCTTTTTACCCTTTTTTATGAGGAAGGTTTTATCAAAACCTTTTCAATCCGATTTCGGAATATGGTATTTTTAGATGACGTGATCACACTAAATGCAATATTAAAAAGAATAGACGAAAACAATCTAATCTTTGATGTTGTTGCGGTAAACCAACATGAAAAAGATGTGATCAAAGGTAGTGTCGTGTTTCAAAAATTTGCTTAAACCTTTAACATGGTAGACTACTACTATAGTAATATACTAAAATTTACCAAATCCATTGACATTTTGATTGGCTGACCATTACAATATAAGTAGTTAATAGATAATAGGGAAATTCAGAAATTAGAGGTTCTTAGATATGAGTCAAAAAATAGCAATTGGTAAAATTGCTGTATTACTTGCAACCTTAACCGAGGATGAAATGGAAGCTTTTTCTCGGTCATTACAGGATATTAAATACTGTCAAGGAAAAGTTGGTTCGATGAATATGCAAAAGGTGATTGCTGCTGTTGAAACAGCTGCTAAGCGTCATGGCCTTATTCATGAATCACAATACCGTGAAACCCATGCTCTATACCATGCAATTATCGAAGGAATCGAAGGGGTTACAAGAGGGCAAACGGCAATCGGCGAAATCAGTCGGACAGTAGGTCTTCGTTTTGCAATCGTTCGAGGGACACCTTATACAAATGAGGAAGAAGGCGAATGGATTGCGGTGGCCTTTTATGGAACAATAGGTGCCCCTATTAAAGGTCTTGAACACGAAACCATTGGTCTCGGAATCAATCATATTTAAAACTATAATACAATGTTTTTACATTGCCTATAGTCCTTTAGTTAATAGGAGGCGATGATGGTATCTCTATGCCATTATCGTCTCTTTTCTTTTTTTCGTGACTCATTTACTGGAACAAGTTTTGGACACATAAATAGGTAGGAGGATGCGTATGGTTGAGTTAACAGGACAGTCGTTAACGTTAGAACAAGTCAAACGGATTTGTTATGACTATGAGCAAGTAACAATAAGCAAAGAATCACTTCAAAAAGTAGAACAAAGTCGTAAAGCAGTTGAGAAAATCGTGACTGATAAAAAAACCATCTACGGAATCAATACCGGATTTGGAAAATTTAGTGATGTCATCATTGCCGATGACGATGTCAATGATCTACAGCTTAATTTAATTCGCTCTCATGCCTGTGGGGTTGGCGAACCTTTCCCTGAAGTTGTTTCACGCGCCATGGTTTTACTTCGGTTGAACGCACTATTGAAAGGTTTTTCGGGGATTCGTCCTGTCATTGCTGAAAGTCTAGTAACCTTATTAAACATGAAAATACATCCAGTTATTCCACAGCAGGGTTCACTCGGAGCTTCTGGAGATTTAGCGCCACTTTCACATTTAGCCCTTGTTCTTCTCGGAGAAGGTAAAGTCCATTATAATGGAAGGATTTTTGTAACACAGGATGTTTTCTTGAAAGAGGGAATACAGCCAGTTGTTCTGCAGGCAAAGGAAGGTCTTGCACTCATTAATGGTACCCAAGCAATGACTGCCATGGGTGTGGTCAATTGGTTAGAAGCCACACAGCTAGCCCTACAAAGTGATATGATTGCAGCTTTAACACTTGAGGGACTTGAAGGAATTATTGATGCCTTTCATCCAGCTATACATGAGGCCCGTGGATATCAACAGCAAATGGATGTAGCAAAAAGAATTCGTGACCTCTTATCAGGAAGTCAATTGATTACAAGACAAGGGGAAAAGCGAGTGCAGGATGCCTATTCATTACGATGCATTCCACAAGTACACGGAGCTTCCTGGCAGGCATTAGACTATGTAAAAGAAAAACTAGAAATTGAAATGAATGCAGCCACTGATAATCCGTTAATTTTTGAAGATGGGAACTTGGTTATTTCAGGCGGAAACTTCCATGGGCAACCTATCGCCATTGCGATGGATTTTATGAAAATCGCAGTTGCTGAGTTTGCGAGTATTTCTGAGCGAAGAATTGAAAGATTAGTGAACCCACAATTAAATGATTTGCCACCATTTTTAAGTTCACAACCTGGTTTACAATCGGGTGCAATGATTATGCAGTATGTGGCAGCATCACTCGTATCTGAAAACAAAACACTCGCACACCCTGCAAGTGTAGACTCCATCCCATCTTCTGCCAACCAAGAGGATCATGTGAGCATGGGGACAATCGGATCGCGCCATGCATATCAAATTATACAAAATGTACGACGAGTTTTAGCGATTGAATGTATTTGTGCTTTGCAGGCAGTCGAATATCGTGGCACACACAAAATGGCACCTGCTACTCAGGCCTTTTATAAAGATGCAAGAAAAATTGTTCCGTCGATAACTCAGGACCGTATCTTCGCAAATGATATTGAGCAGGTAACAGAATGGCTTAAAAAAAATAATCTAGTGTGGACAGCCAATTTAGTACTAATTAGAAATTAACGTTGAGAGGGGAAAAAGCAATGTCAATTCAAAATCGTGTCGTACATGTAAAAAAGGGAACAGAGCTTGAGTGTAAGGGGTGGGAGCAGGAAGCCGCCTTACGAATGCTATATAACAATTTAGATCCTGCTGTTGCGGAGAAACCAGAAGAACTTGTTGTGTACGGAGGTATTGGAAAAGCCGCAAGAAATTGGGAAGCCTTTGATGCAATTGTATCCACTCTCCGCCGTTTAGAAAATGATGAAACGATGTTAATTCAGTCTGGAAAACCAGTCGCAGTATTTAAAACTCACAATGGCGCACCACGTGTTTTACTTTCAAACTCTGTACTCGTACCGAAGTGGGCAACCTGGGAGCATTTCCATGAGCTTGATAAAAAGGGCTTAATGATGTATGGCCAAATGACAGCAGGAAGTTGGATCTATATCGGTTCCCAAGGGATATTACAAGGAACCTATGAAACTTTCGCTGAAGTTGCACGCCAGCATTTTAACGGTTCATTAAAAGGAACAATTACTCTAACAGCTGGATTAGGCGGGATGGGGGGTGCTCAGCCACTTGCAGTTACCATGAATGGTGGTGTTTGCATCGCAGTGGATGTTGACAAGTCTCGTATTCAAAAACGCATTGATACGAAGTATTGTGATCGAATGACAGATTCAATTGATAAAGCAATTAAGTGGGGCCTAGAGGCCAAGCGCAATGGAGATGCCTTATCGATTGGATTGATTGGAAATGCAGCCGAAGTGCATCACGAAATCCTAAATCGCAACATCCAAATTGATGTAATGACTGACCAAACTTCTGCACACGACCCGTTAAACGGATATGTTCCAGAAGGGTATTCTATTGAAGAAGCAAATATACTGCGTGCTGAAGACCCAAATAATTATATGAAATTGTCAACTGCCTCCATGGCAAAGCATGTTCGAGCAATGCTAGAATTTCAACGTAGAGGAACCGTGACATTTGACTATGGAAACAATATTCGTCAAGTAGCAAAAGACGAAGGTGTTAATCATGCATTTGACTTTCCGGGCTTTGTGCCTGCATACATTCGTCCATTATTCTGTGAAGGAAAAGGACCATTCCGCTGGGCTGCTCTGTCTGGGGACCCACAAGATATTTACCGAACAGATGCCTTAATTCAGGAACTATTCCCAGAAAACAAAGCATTGCTTCGCTGGATTGAAATGGCTCAAGAAAGAGTAGAGTTCCAAGGGCTGCCGGCTCGAATCTGCTGGCTTGGATACGGGGAACGTGTAAAAATGGGCCTTGCCATTAATGAATTGGTTCGAAAAGGTGAATTGAAAGCACCAATTGTAATTGGTCGGGATCACCTAGACTGTGGTTCTGTTGCTTCACCAAACCGTGAAACGGAAAGCATGAAGGATGGTAGTGATGCGGTAGGTGACTGGGCTATATTAAATGCTTTAATCAATGTTGCCGCAGGTGGTTCATGGATTTCTGTCCATCATGGTGGTGGAGTCGGGATGGGCTATTCACTACACGCAGGAATGGTTGTGGTTGCTGACGGAACGGATTTAGCAGAAGAACGACTTCGTAGAGTCCTTACTACTGACCCAGGCATGGGTATTGTACGCCATGCAGATGCCGGTTATGAAAAGGCAATTGAAGTAGCAAAGGAAAAAGGAGTCGACATCCCGATGTTGTAAGACTATCAATCTACCAAGAAAGGAGAGGTAATGTAAACATGCAGTACGATTTACTCATTCACAATATAGGACAACTGATTTTACCAAAAGAAACAACTAGACCCCTTAAAGGGGAAGAAATGAAGCAGCTTAATGTTAAAGAAAATGCTGCATTAGCAGTCAAGGATGGAAAAATAGCGTGGATTGGAACAAATGTTGAAGCCAATCACTTACAGACGAAAGAAAGTTTTGATGCACAGCAAAAAGTGGTATCCCCTGGCCTTGTCGACCCTCATACCCATTTGGTGTTCGGTGGGTCTCGTGAAAAAGAGCTTGCATTAAAGCAAGCGGGTGTTCCCTATCTTGAAATCCTAGCAAATGGTGGAGGCATTTTATCAACCGTTGAGGCAACAAGAAAGGCAACAGAGGAAGAACTATATGAAAAGGCATCCTTCCATCTAAAACGTATCCTTTCATACGGAGTCACAACGTTGGAAGCTAAAAGCGGTTATGGTTTAGATCCAGAAACTGAATTAAAACAATTAAAAGTTGTAAAAAAACTAAATGAAAATTACCCAATATCAATCATATCAACCTTTTTAGGGCCACACGCCATTCCTCCAACCTACAAAGGGAAAGAAACAGATTTCTTGGAAGAGATGGTACAACTACTTGATACTGTTAGTGAAGAAAAACTTGGCGAGTTCGCTGATATTTTCTGTGAAACCGGTGTATTTACAACAGAGCAATCGGAATACTTTTTACAAAAGGCAAAGGAAAAGGGGTTTGGCTTAAAAATTCACGCTGATGAAATTGACTCATTAGGAGGAACAGAGTTAGCCGTTAAACTGGGAGCAACAAGTGCCGACCACCTAGTGGCTGCCTCTGATGAAGCCATAACGATGCTTTCCAACAGCAATACTGTTGCTGTTTTGTTACCTGGAACAACCTTTTATCTTGGTAAGGACAGCTATGCGCGTGCTCGAAAAATGATCGATGAAGGTGTAGCTGTAGCTCTTGCAACTGATTTTAATCCTGGAAGCTGTGTAACTGAAAACTTACAGTTTATCATGTCACTTGCTGCCCTAAAATTACGAATGACACCAGAAGAAGTTTGGAATGCAGTTACTGTCAATGCCGCATTTGCAATCGGTAAAGGGGAAGAAGCTGGAACACTTACAATCGGTCAACATGCAAATTTTGTCCTATGGGATATTCCAAATTATATGTACCTTCCATACCATTTTGGTGTTAACCATACAAATAGTGTGTATGTGAATGGTAAAAAAGTGTGGGGGAGAAACGATCATGTCTAATTTTCATTTTCTCACACCAGGTCAGCCTGCCATTTTTAAAGATCAATATGTAACGAAAGTGACCGAATGCATAAAGGCATATCAAAATGGAACCAAAGCTGATTTTGGTCTGATCGGTCTTCCTGCATCAAAGTCGTCAATCTCACCATCGTTCGCAGCGGACGCACCTAAAACGATACGAAACGTATTGAACGCTTATTCAACATACTCAGGGGAAAAAAACAAAGATTACAAAGGTACCTCAATTGTAGATTTTGGTGATGTACTTATCCATCCGACAAATCTTGAAGAAACCACTGAACGTTTATATTTAAGTGTGAAAGAAATGCTGCAAACCAATTCATGTAATAAGTTTATCATGCTAGGTGGCGATCACAGTGTGAGCTTTCCATCGATTCGTGCCTTTGGGGAATATTACGGAAGAGTCGGTGTCATCCAATGGGATGCTCACCATGATGTCCGAAATTTAGAGGATGGTGGTCGAACAAACGGGACACCTTTCCGTAGTTTATTAGAGGGTGGCTTTCTAAACGGAGAAGATCTTACCCAAATTGGCATTCGTGACTTTGCAAATGCACGTGAATATCATCTATATGTAAAAAACAAAGGCGTCAAAGTGTACACAATGGATGATGTAGACCGCGTTGGAATTGTTCCTATTATTCAAAAAGAAATAGAACGACTATCGCAAAAGGTTGATATTATCTATTTATCAGTCGATATGGACGTGGTTGATCAAGCCTTTGCACCAGGCTGTCCAGCGATTGGGTCTGGTGGTTTGACATCAAGAGAGCTACTTTCAAGTATTACAGCAGCGGCAGACCATCCAAAAGTGAAAGCAATGGATATTGTTGAAATAGATCCGTCTAAAGATATTCGTGATATCACAAGTAGGCTTGCCGCACATGCAATGCTACGTTTTATGTATACGTAATTAGAGAATACTATTTGTAAAAGGAGATGACATTCGCATCTCCTTTTCTCATGTGAAGAAAAGGAGTATCACTATGAAAGAACATATCATAGAAGTTCTTAATCAAATTGAAACGGAATATGCCATCAAAATTCTCTATGCATGTGAAGCAGGGAGCCGAACCTGGGGTATTTCTTCTGAAGATAGTGACTATGATGTGCGTTTTATTTATATACATAAAACCGATTGGTATCTTTCGATTGATCAAAAGCGAGACGTGCTTGAAATTCCGAAACACGATAAAGTAAACATTTCATTAAACCCATTAGTGGACATGAGCGGTTGGGAGCTTACAAAGGCACTTCGTCTCTTTCGTAAATCAAATCCGGGTCTCTTAGAATGGTTACATTCAACTATCATCTATTCCCAAACTAATTCCTTCGTTGATAAGATGCAGCAACTTGAGCCGCAAATTTTTTCGCCAAATGCTTGCATCTATCATTACGTCAAAATGGCAAAGGGAAATTTTAAAGCGATTCAGGAGAAAGAACCAAATATAAAAACCTATATGAATGTAATCCGACCACTTTTAATGGCCAAATACATTCAAAAGTACAATCGTATGGGCAATCTTGAAATGAATAGCTTAATAAAAGAACTCTTGCCCAATGACGCATTGAAAACAAACATTGAAAACATGATGAAATTAAAATCAATAGGTGAAAATCTAAAAGAACATAACTTTATAATTGACACTTTTATTAATGAACAATTTTCAAACTTAAAGCAAGATATATCTAAACCTAAACGCAATATATCAGATCATACACCTCAACTGAATCAGCTCTTTCGAGAGACATTAACAAAAGCATGGGATGATAACTAATTAATTTTTTATGAGACCCATTATTCAAATATCCCCTTGAATGTCTGATAATTCAGTTATATACTATATTCAAATGAATACTTTAATGAGGGGATGCAAATGTCTAAAAAGGATACCTGTGAAATTTATTGTTATGATGAAGAGAAGGTAAATCGAATACAGAATGAGTTAAAAACAGTTGATATCTTAAGTGTAGCCCAATTGTTCAAATCGATTGCGGATGAAAATAGGGCCAAAATCGCTTTTGCTTTAACTAAAGATGACGAATTATGTGTATGCGATATAGCAAATGTAATTGGTGTTACAGTTGCAAATGCTTCACACCATCTTCGGACACTTCATAAACAAGGTGTTGTAAAATACAGAAAAGAAGGAAAGTTGGTTTTTTATTCTTTAGATGATGATCATATTAGACAATTATTAAAAATTGCCCTTGTTCATAAAGAAGAGGTGAAGAATGATGTCTGAACAAGCTACAAAGACTTACCGTGTTCAAGGCTTTTCCTGAGTAGGCTGTGCAAAGACGTTCGAAAAGAACGTGAAACACCTGGATGGTGTTACAGATGTTAATGTAAATTTTGGAGCTTCAAAAATAACGGTAACAGGTAATACAACAATTGAAGAACTTGAAAAGGCAGGAGCTTTTGAAAATTTAAAGCTCCGAGACGATCATGAAAAAGCAGCACCGCAAATCCCATTTTGGAAGCAAAAACAAACTATTAAAGTCTATATATCAGCCGTTTTTCTCTTAGTGAGTTGGCTTTTAGCAGAAGCATATGGAGAAGGACATCTCACTTCAACAATCGGTTATGCTGCTGCTATTATAATCGGTGGCTTTACACTGTTTCAAAATGGATTTAAAAACATCGTTCGCTTCAATTTTGATATGAATACTCTTATGATCGTAGCCATAATTGGGGCAGCCCTTATTGGAGAATGGGGAGAAGGGGCAACTGTTGTGATTTTATTTGCAATAAGCGAAGCCCTGGAACGTTATTCAATGGATAAAGCTCGAAATTCAATTGAATCATTGATGGATATAGCACCAAGTGAAGCTTTGATTCGTCGTGGAACTGAAGAAAAGATGATTCATGTCGAGGATATTCAAATTGGGGACATTATGATTGTGAAGCCAGGTCAAAAGATTGCGATGGATGGAATCGTCATGAAGGGTAATTCTTCCATTAATCAGGCTTCGATAACGGGTGAAAGTGTTCCACTTAGTAAAACAACAGATGATGAGGTATTTGCTGGGACTCTGAATGAAGAAGGGCTGCTTGAAGTTAGAGTAACGAAAAGAGTTGAAGATACAACTATTGCAAAAATCATCCATTTGGTTGAGGAAGCACAAGCTGAACGTGCCCCTTCTCAAGCGTTCGTGGATAAGTTCGCGAAATACTATACACCTGCAATCATCGTCTTAGCTATTTTAATTGCAGTTATTCCTCCATTGTTCTTTGGGGCAAGTTGGAACGAATGGATTTATCAAGGATTGGCAGCTCTCGTCGTAGGGTGTCCATGTGCATTAGTCGTATCTACCCCAGTTGCAGTTGTAACTGCAATCGGTAATGCTGCACGACATGGTGTATTGATCAAAGGTGGTATTTACCTCGAGGAAGCAGGATCACTTAAAGTTATTGCATTTGACAAAACGGGTACATTAACAAAAGGAGTTCCAGCTGTAACTGATATCGTTTCTTATGATGAGAATGAACAAAAATGGCTGACACTTACTGCTGCCATTGAAAAAGGCTCCCAACATCCACTTGCAGCAGCTATCCTTAAAAAAGCGAAGGATCTTTCTTATAATGATGTAAGGATAGAAGACTTCCAATCAATTACAGGTAGAGGTGTGAAAGCTAAAATTGGTGAAGTAGTTTATTATGTTGGAAGTCCTGCTCTATTTGAAGAAGTGCATAAAAGTAAATTAAAAGAAAAACAAGACCAGATTGTTGACATGCAAAGTCAAGGTAAAACAGTCATGCTCCTAGGAACTAAGGAGGAAATTCTTTTACTCATCGCAGTAGCTGATGAATTAAGGGAATCATCAAAAGAGGTCATACGTAACTTACATGAAGCAGGCATTGAAAAAACGATTATCCTCACCGGTGATAATCAATTAACAGCAAATGCGATTGGAAACGAAGTGGGTGTAACAGAAATTAAAGCGGATTTACTTCCTGAAGACAAACTAGCTTCTATTACAGAACTTCAGGCAACCTACCAAAATGTGGCGATGGTTGGTGATGGGGTTAATGATGCTCCAGCACTAGCCGCTGCGACTGTTGGTGTTGCGATGGGAGGAGCCGGAACGGACACCGCCCTTGAAACAGCTGACATTGCGTTAATGTCTGATGACCTTCGAAAATTGCCGTTTACAATTAAATTGAGTCGAAAAGCATTATGGATCATTAAGCAAAACATCACTTTTTCATTAGCAATAAAAGCTTTAGCTTTGTTGTTGGTTGTCCCAGGATGGCTCACGCTTTGGATCGCCATTTTTGCTGATATGGGTGCAACCCTACTTGTTACATTAAACAGCTTACGACTATTAAAGATTAAGGAACAGGGGTAACATCGTTATCCCTTTTTTATGCGACTTTCTCATCAGAATCTTCTTCTATTTTCTTGAGATGTTTATGTCTGACATCCCAATAATATACTCTAGGAAGGCCCCAGTGTTGCCAATACTCATGAACAAGACTTACCCCAACGAACAAAATCATTTGAAGTTCCAATTGTTTCAATTAAATCCCCCCTTAAAACAATATACGGGAACCTGCGGTTGTCCAATAACCGGTATTATAGCTAATCGATCAAAAAAGAAAAAACCCGTTCCAAAAAGTCAAACCTAGGAACAGGTCAAATATGTACCGGTACGAAAATTCGTTACTTCACTATTATTTGTTTTTGCGTTTTTCGCGAGCCGCTTTTTTCTTGCTTTTTTACTCATGCCTTGCTCTGCACCAAATTCCGTGTCCATACTATTTGCTCCTGTTTGTGGTTGGTTATTTTTATTTTTGTTCGCCATTCACCTTACCTCCTTTCATTTCTTAAAATTGCGCTGTATATAATTTTTCCTATATTTTACAGCATTATCTATATACTGGTTAAAAAACAGAAAAATATACAAATTTCGACAAAAAGCTGTTTTAAAACTGCTTTTTTAGTAAAATAATTTACATATCGTATTAAAGAAGGGATTTAGAAAACATGACAACCTATCTGGTAATTGGGGCTGGGATTCTTGGCGCATCAACAGCTTATCATCTAGCTAAAGCAGGTGCAAAAGTAACAATTGTCGACCGACAAGACCAAGGTCAAGCCACTGACGCCGCTGCAGGCATCGTTTGTCCGTGGTTATCACAACGTAGAAATAAAGCGTGGTACAATTTAGCGAAAGCAGGTGCAAAATACTACGAAACATTAATAGGTGAACTTGAGGCATTGGGTGAGACATACACTGGCTATAAAAAGGTTGGAGCGATTAGTCTACATTTTGATGAAAACAAGCTTGATAAAATGGAAGAACGAGCCCACACTCGTCTGGAAGATGCACCAGAAATTGGCGAAATTACACGTTTGACTTCTTCTGAAACAACAGAATTGTTTCCGCCTTTGTCCGATCAATACGCAGCAGTACACGTAAGTGGTGCTGCAAGGGTAAATGGACGCGAACTCCGAAATGCTTTAATTCGAGCGGCCAAACAATATGGTGCATTAGAGAGAAAAGGAAGTGCTACGTTAGTAAAAGAGGATGGCAATGTAATTGGTGCTAAAATAGAGGATAAAGTTATTAGAGCGGATAAAATCATCGTAACAGCAGGTGTTTGGGCTAAAGAATTATTAAGATCACTTGACATTGAATTTCAAGTTACATCACAAAAGGCCCAAATTGTCCATTTAAGTCTTGAAAATACAAACACTGACAATTGGCCTGTCGTTATGCCACCAAATGATCAATACATTTTAGCATTTGATGGGGGAAGAGTGGTTGTGGGTGCAACACATGAAAATGATAAAGGAATCGATTACCGAGTAACCGCAGGTGGACTTCATGAAATTTTTGAGAAAGCTTTACATACTGCTCCAGGTTTATCGGAAGGAACGGTTATAGAAACAAGAGTTGGGTTTCGACCGTTCACCCCAGAATTTTTACCAGTAATTGGAGTTATGCCAAGCTATGAAAACATTTTTGTTGCTAACGGTCTCGGAGCGTCAGGTTTGACTGTCGGTCCATTTTTAGGTAGTGAATTAGCAAAGCTTTCTATGGGAAAACCGCTCGAAATCGATTTGAATCTATATGATATAAAAGGTGCAATTAAACCTCAATAATGTAATAAAGTTATCGTCAGATTCCTTAATAGGGGATTTGGCTTTTTTTAAATTCAAGCACCCACTTTACTAGAAAAAATTTCTAAAATAATACAGAAAAACTTCCAGAATAATGTTAAAATAGGCGGTATTAGGATTTGATTACATAATAGGGGGATGGCAGATTGAATACAAAATTTTCACAGCCTAAGGGGTTTGGGGAAATCCTTGACCTTACCTTTAGTTTGAGCAAAAAACGGTTTCGGGACTTTTTTACGATTTTACTCATTTTTATGGGACCGGTATACATACTCGAGGCACTCATATTATTTGCATCGGGAACGAGCTTTTTTAGAGAAGTCGGTCCTGGTGAGGACTGGATCTCTCAAATCGCGAATAGCTTTGATGAGTCAGTTGTTGCCGAAAATATAGGATTGGGCGGGGCTTTAGGAACAATGTTTATCGGTATTCTAGGCTTGGTTCTATTCCCTGTTGCCGAAGCTGCACTTCTAATTGCATTAAATCATATCCGCAAAAATGAGGAATATACAATCAGTTCGGTGATTAAAAAAGCTTTTTCACGATTTTGGGCTATGCTTGGAAGCAATATAGTGTTTGGTCTTATAGTCTTTGGGTTCATCTTTGTTTCGATTTTAATTATAGTTCCTATTGGTATTTTCGGTGCCATTGCGATTAACATAATCGGGGTTCTCTTCGCGATAGTATTAGGATTGGGGTTATTTGTTGGACTCGGTTATTTACTGACACGCTGGGGCTTTTATTTTGGTTCGGTTGTACTAGACTATGAATCTCCTGGATTGTCAAGAAGTTGGCATCTTTCTAAGAAACGAGGCTGGATTCTTTTTGGACTATATATTGTTTTCTTTTTAATTATTAGTGCGATTAGCTTTGCAGTTGAGGCGACATTTAGCATCTTTTTAGGAAATAGTGTTCTACTATCTTTAATTGTTAACTTTACATCCATTTTTACTACGTTACTATTTGCAGTTGGGTATGGTGTGATGTACCTTGATGCGAAGGTTCGACATGATGCTGAAGATTTAGATGAAATGATTGAGGGGTTTAATGAACCAAGATAAGTGGTGATCTACTATGGGACAAATGAATGAAGCAAGGGACCGGATAGAAGAAATTCTAAACGGAAAAGAATATCGAATTTACTATGATGAATCAAGGAACGTGTTTCAGGAATGGTGGGAGCAACTAAAAGAATGGCTTGCTGATTTTATTGAAAATTTATTCCCTGCAATCGAGTCTGGGAGCGGTGCTGCAGAAGTGGTGCTCGTCCTTATCATTCTTGGAGCACTCTTGTTATTAGGTATTGCAGTCTTTTTACTTGTTCGCAATAAAAGGAGAAATTCAAATTTAAGTAAACACAAGCCTCTTCATTCAGCTGTAGAATTAAGCTGGACTTATCATAAGCATTTACAAGAGGCATTAAAGCATGAAAAAAATCAGGATTTTTCACCTGCGACTAGGCATTTATTTCTGGCGCTTCTCCTGTTTTTCCACGATAAAGAATGGTTAGAGGCGAAATTATGGAAAACAAATTGGGAGTATTATGATGAACTCCGTAAAGTTAAACAGGCTTGGGCTGATGAATTTTATGATTTAGCATTGGTGTTCGATGAGGTTGCCTATGGAGAATATGAGATTGAACGAGTAGAATACAATCATTTTCGAGAAAAAGCCTTTGCTTGGCTTGAACACCCAGAAGGAGGAAAGGAGAAGCAACATGCAAAACCGTAAAGTATGGTTCACCTTAATTGGGCTTATCGCGTTGCTACTCTTTCTAACGTATTTTATTGAATCATATAACCCAAAGGCGTATCCACATTATGTTTCTGATTCACCTTCTCCAACCGGTGTAAAAGCGATTTATACATATTTAGACGATGAGCATAAGGTTAAAAAATGGTCACATTCACCAAACCTTCTTACCAACGAAGATGCAAATCAAGTTCTTATAATGGTGGAACCTTATTTCACTCCAGAACAGGAAGAGGCGGATGGGTATCTTGATTTTATAAAGGCTGGAAACAAAATTGTTTTGTTTAAATCAAATCCACGAGGGATGTTTGATAGTAAAACCCTTCCAGTAGAAACCGACCCTTTTAATGAGGAAGCAATTACCATCAAAAACAAAGATGGGAAAGAATTTGATGCCTTTTTCCAAGCCACAAATAGAATCATTCCTAGTGAAAGAGAAAAGGTACTATTAGAGGATGATGTCGGTGTAATAGCAACAAGTCAAAATATAGGTGAAGGTGAACTCATCACGACCATTTCACCAGAGTGGATATTGAATGGCAATCTATCAAACTATGATCATATTCCATTGGTATTATCATTGATTGAAGATCATGATGTTTCCGTTTATTATTTTGATGAATATGTTCACGGAACGAAAAATGCTTCTACAGTTACAACCTTATACCCTGCTTGGTTTTTAGTCTTACTTTTACAAGGTGGAATTATCGTTTTACTTTGGGTTTGGTACAAAGGTAAACGGTTTGGACCAGTTATTGTTCCCCGTGAAGAAACAGTCCGATATAGTGACGAAAGTATTCGAGCATTGAGCGCATGGTATTTAAGAGGGCGTTACTACCATGAATCTATAAATATTCAAGCAGATTACGTGAAGCAGCTTTTACAGGAGAAATGGGGGATTCCATTTCAGCGGGATTGGTCAGACCTTTCTACCAAATTGGTTCAACGATGGACTAGAAAAAATGAAAGGGATATTAAACAATATCTTGATGACCTCACAAAAATAGTAAAGACTGAAAAACTATCCAAACAAGATTATTTGATATGGTCAAATAAATTAGATGAATTACGAAAAGAGGTGGAGAAAGGATGAGACCAGAACTTGCATCCTTACTAGAGAAATATGAGCAACGAATACTAGGTCAAAATATGAATCTCAGACTTTTACTTTCTGCCATTCTAGCTGGCGGTCATGTCTTAATTGAAGGTGTTCCAGGAACCGGAAAAACACAAATGGTACGAACTCTCGCCACTTTACTTGGCGGGGATTTTAACCGAATCCAGTTTACACCTGATCTTTTACCAAGTGATATTACAGGAAGTATGATTTACAACATGAAGGAAGGGCGTTTTGAAACGTTAAAAGGCCCCGTTTTTACAAATGTCCTTTTAGCGGATGAAATTAACCGTACACCTGCTAAAACCCAGGCTGCCTTGTTAGAAGCCATGGAAGAAAAACAGGTTACGATTCAAGGAGAGACATACAAATTACCTGAGGTTTTCTTTGTTGTAGCTACACAGAACCCTATTGAATTTGAGGGAACCTACCGACTACCAGAGGCTCAACAGGACCGTTTTTTATTTAAACTTTCAATCGACTTTCCTGCTTTTAATGACGAAAAAAATGTTGTCAAACAGGTTGTTGAACAAAAATTCTATAATGATGTAGCATCTAGTGTACTTGATTTAACCACCTTTTTATCCATACGCAATGAAATTGAAAAAGTTATTTTAGGTGACGGTGTTCTCGATTATATAATGCAAATTGTACGGAAAACGAGGGAATCTGAAACCATTCGATTCGGAGCAAGCACAAGGGCCGCTATTTCGATTGCGAAGGCTGCACAGGCTTGGGCATATTTGGCTGGGCGAGATTATATCACACCAGATGATGTGAAATTGGTTTCAAAGCCCGCGTTAAGGCATCGGATTCAGTTATCTCCACATGCAGAATTGGAGGGAATCACCATTGACGAAATCATTGAAAAACTTGTGGGATCGGTTCCTGTTCCTCGATAGGGGGATACTGCCTACAACGAGGTTGATTTTAGTTTTCCTATTACTTTCAATTGGATTTTTGGTGTTGTCATCATTTGGGTTCTCATGGGGACTGATCATAGCTCTTAATCTATTTGTTCTTTTTGGAAGTTTAGTTGATCTATTTTTTTCACCTAGAAAAAAGGATTTATCTGCCAATCGCAAAGTATCGTCTGAAATGGAGAGAGGACTTCCAACTCTGATTGAGGTTGAAATATCCAACAATTCTATATACGGTCTTTCCTATCGATTTGTAGATGGTATTCCAGATTCCTTTACGAATTCCTTTCCTATCAAAGGAAGGATTTCTGGTGGGACGACTTCACGAATCACTTACCAAATAGAAGCAATGGAACGCGGTGATTATCAAATTAAAAGGCTATTTTTTCGTTACAAAAGTGTACTTGGTTTGTGGGAAAAACAACTAACTTTTACGATAGAAGACCACGTAAAAGTTATTCCTGATCTTTCAGAAACTAGGCAATACCTGGAAAATGCACAGAAATTTTTATTGTATCAAGGTGTAAAAATTCGCAAGCAACAAACCGGAACAGGTGAATTTTCTAAAATCAGAAGTTATGTCGTCGGTGATGATCCACGAACAATCAATTGGAGACAAACTGCTAAATTACATGAAGTCATGACAAATGAGTATGAACCAGAGCATGGAAAGTATATTACGATATTACTTGACTGTGGCAGAATGATGGGGGCAGAGTTAGAAAAAGGGAACCGTCTAGAAAGAGCGATTGAGTCCGCACTTACTGTAGCGACAGCAGCTCTTCAAAATGGAGATTATGTATCCATGCTAGCTTTTTCAACAAATGTAAAAGTTTTTGTTCCAGCCGGAAAAGGGATCACACATCTTCAAACGATTTTAAAAGCGATTTATAATGTTAAGGTAGATGCTGTTGAATCAAATTATGGCGCTGTTTTATCTTACTTAGAAACGGTCCAAAAAAAGCGGAGTCTGCTTTTAATGTTTAGTGATGTCCAAACGTTTGTGCGGGAAGAAAGTGCGTTGGTTTATTTACGAAAATTACGAAAAAGGCATTATTTTCTAATGGTTGGTGTAGAGGATGAAACTCTAAACCAGAGGATTAATGAGAAGCCGACAACTATTCAAAAAGCGATGCTAAAAAGTATGGCACAGCAGCAAATGCTTGTAAAAAAGAGAGAAAAACAAAAATGGGAAAACCAAGGCCTCATGATGATAGAGGCCAAGGAGGATAAGTTAGCAGTTACAGCTGTTTCCTATTATATTGATATTATGAATCGGAATTTGCTGTAGCTTCTTTTCTCATTAAAAAGAGTTTCCCAGTCAAGATGTAGAGGATTAACCCAATTACTGTAATAAATGCAACGGCGTATTTGGCTTCAAGCGAAATGGTCGAAGGTGTGATAAAGCCTTCGATGATACCAGCAATGACAAATAAAGGAATTGTGCCTAGAAGAAGTTGAACAGAGCGTTTCGCCTGTACCTTTAGCAGATAACCTCTTGTGTACGGACCTGGGACTAGTAGCTTGTATCCCATTAACAGGCCAGCTCCACCTGCTATAAATATAGCCGTAAGCTCGATCATCCCATGTGGGACGATATATGCCCAAAAATCATACGTTTTTCCATAATGCCAAAACAATCCAGCCAGCGCCCCGACGATGATACCGTTATAGATTAAAACATAGACGGTTAACAACCCAAAGGTTATTCCGCTAGCAAACGCAAGGATTGCAACCTGAATATTATTTGTCATGATACTTGCTGACATGAGAGATGAATCAACTTCACCATCTTGACTACCCAAATAGTCTGGATCAACTCCTTGAGCTATTTCTGCTGGCAAAATAGAAAACATATGGAGTGGATCCTGTAGGACTGAAAAAAAGCTGCCAACGGCACCTATAGTAAACAAAACAAAAGCAACAACTACAAATTTCCATTGCTCAAGTAAGAGTCCGATAAATTTCGTACTAAAGAAATAGCGAATTTGTTGAAAGCTTGAAACCTGATCCTTATATAATAGATTATGTGCCTTTGACACAAGACCATTTAAATAAGGAGTAATCTCCTCATTTGGGAAATAGGTTTGACTATAGGAAAGATGCCCGGCGCATTTTTGGTAAAGTCTATGAAACTCGTTAATTTCGTAGCTGCTATGAGATTTTCTGCGCTTATTCAAAATAAATATCATTTGCTCAAGCTGCTTCCACTCATCTCGGTGCTGTTTGACAAATTGTTTCATGTTCAATGTCTAATCACCTCTTGAAATAGCAATAACCTTATTATAGTAATTTTAGAGAAAAATAGAAACTACGAATGTAAAAAAACAACCAGAAAAAGGGGGGGCTTTTTTGAGTCAAGAATTGACCAAAATTAAAACACCTGAGTTTGTTTCCATTCAATTTCAGTTAGCAGGGGTAGGTAGCCGAGCTGCAGCTTTTTTACTTGATACATTGATATTGTCAATGGCGAGTTTTCTAATTTTATTTACCTTATTGCTTATTTTACACGGAGTATCCGATTTTTGGTTGCTTGGTGAATCGTTTTTTTCTGGACCAGTAGCCATAGCCATTATATTGTTATTCCTATTAAACTGGGGTTATTTTTTTCTGCTTGAATTTTTTGCTGGAGGCAAGACGATTGGAAAAAGACTTGTTGGAATTCGTGTCATTCAAGAAAACGGGCATAGTATAACATTGTTATCAAGTTTTATCCGGAACTTTCTACGCATTATTGATTCCTTGCCAGCATCCTACTTTTTGGGAATAATCATGATCTTCTTTCACCCAAAGCATAAACGATTGGGTGACCTTGTTGCGGGTACAATTGTTATCCATGAAAGGCGAGCGAAAAATCTAAAAAAACAAAGTCCACTTGAAAAGGAAATTCAAAGACGTGGTCTTAGGAAGGATTCAATTACAATCGATCAGTGGACAATAAAATCCTTCGGAAACAAGGAGTGGAAGCTGCTGCAAACTTATTGCAATCGATTTTTACAACTAAAAGATGATGTGAAAGACAGAAGAACAAAACAAATTGCCGATATTTTGTTACCAAAGGCAGGTATTGACGTAGCGAGTAAAACATATGAGCAATTAGAAAATGAGTTATTAGTCCTATATCTCAATTTACGTGAAGAATGGGAATTTGAACTATAAACGCTTCAATTAGTGTGTTTTGTAATACCCGTTAATCCAATATAACTTCCTACTTTAGACTGACATCCTAGTAATTAAACTGTATAATTAATCTCATAAAACAAGAAATTGTAATATATATAGGCGATAATACCCACAAAAGCTAGGATTAAGTTGAAAGCAGGAGATTTGGAAAACATGGAATGGAAGAAAATTTGTATGGGCTGCATACTTACTACTCTGTTGTTCGGCTGTGCAGCACAAACTAAGGAAGTAAAAGTTGAGAATACGGAGGTAGACGTGGCCCAAGAAGAGATCATTGCAACTACCATTAAATCTTTGCCTCTCGATCATTCGGAAAAGCGCATAAACGAAATTACACATCTAATGATCCATTTTATTAGTAATGCCGGACTCAAACCTGAAGATCCCTATAATGTAGATGATGTCTATTCTATTTTTGAAGAATATGGTCTTTCGGTTCATTATCTAATCGATCGCAAGGGAGAAATATATAGTCTGGTACCTGAAGATAGAGTCGCTTATCATGCCGGAAAAGGGAGTTTGCCGGATTTCCCTGAATACGATAATAAAATGAATCAATATTCGATAGGTATTGAGCTCATTGCAATAGGAACTAAAGAAGAGATGACAGGGATAATAGGAGAAGAGACGTATAATCAAATTGATCCCGCGCTTGTTGGCTATACGGATGCCCAATACCAATCATTACAGCAATTAGTAGATAATATCTTGGAGAGAAATCCAACTATTTTACCTGACAGAAGTCATGTGATCGGGCACGATGAATATGCACCGGGACGAAAAACAGACCCTGGTTCCCTATTTGATTGGACAAGAATCGGATTTTGACTTTATGTATTTTACTTTAGAAAACCATTTCTTTAAAGGAGACTTCAATTTATAGAAATGGTTTTTAATTTCGAAATAATTTGAAAATAGTATGAATATTCCCTGTCTCTTATACACATCT
>NZ_SLUB01000052.1 GCF_004799755.1 Bacillus timonensis
AAATGATATACCGCAAACCGGATAATCGGTATATCACTCAACCGTAAAACGATAAATGATATACCGCAAACGGGATAATCGATATATCACTCAACCGCAAAACGATAAATGATATACCGCAAACAGCATAATCGGTATATCACCTAACCGTAAAACGATAAATGATATACCACAAACAGTTAAATTTTGTCGAATCAACAGTTTACGAGATAGCTAGATTTTGTTGGTATAACTATGATATAATTGGAAATGTATGGTAGGCCTTTCTCGGTTTGAGGGAGGTCTACATTTTTATATTCAAAAATAGGAAGGGGAAATAAAAAATGAAGGTATCAATGAAGTTTTACAAGGTGTTTGATCCTAGCAAGGAGGATATCTACTATGAGCCATAAAAATTACTTTAAGGAGCAGCTCCAATATATCGACACGAATTTTCAGGAATTAAAAAGTCTCTATTTATCCTCCACACCACTTAAAGAAAGAGACAATAACTTCTTTAATTCCTATATTCATGAACTTGAAAGCTTCTTGGAAAATGAAGTGATTGGACCGATATCTAAGGTTTTTATTGGAACAAAGGTAACTGTCATGTTTGATGGTGATGACGATACCGAGGATTACTATATATGTTTGCCGAAACAATCAGATCCGGATGCAGGATGTATCTCATTTTTATCACCAGTGGGAAGGCAATTATTGCTGCGAAATGTGGATGATAATGTATTACTCAATACACCAGCAGGCAGCCTGCCAGTAACAATAAAGAGCATAACATTTGCTGAAAATTTAATTTTACAGCGATAGTAGTTAAAGCGCTTACAACCCACTTCTGTTTTTATGTCGAAAAAAGGAAGTGGATTTTTACTTGTTAATTATGGAACGATTCGATACAATAGCCATTATAAATAAATAATTAAGTGATGATAGGAATCAGTAGCAACTTATCTCCCTGTTGCAGAGAGCCGGTGGTTGGTGAAAACCGGAACAAAGATAATTGCGAATTACCTCCTTGAGCTTTCTTTGTGAACACGAGTCGGAAATTAGCAAAGAACGGACGAACCGTTATTCGAATGAAGCGGAAGATCGATATCTTCAAACAAGGGTGGTACCGCGTGCAACCACGTCCCTTTTTTAGGGGCGTGGTTTTTTATGTTTTTTTGGGGAGAGGAAGTGTCTTAAGGACAAAAGCGGGTTAAGTACAGACTGAAATGTCTCTGATGAGTTATCTCAGAGACACAAGCGAGACGAACACAGGAAGAAGTGTCTTTGAGAGGCAGTCTCGCGGACAAAAGCGGGTTAATCGCAACCTGAAATGTCTCTGATGGGTTATCTCAGAGACACAAGCGAGACGAACACAGGAAGAAGTGTCTTTGAGAGGCAGTCTCGCGGACAAAAGCGGGTTAATCGCAACCTGAAATGTCTCTGATGGGTTATTTCGGAGACAAAAGCGAGATGAACATAGGAAGAAGTGTCTTTGAGAGGCAGTCTCGCGGACAAAAGCAGGTTGGGCGCAGACATAAATGTCTCTGTTTAGTTGTCTCAAAGACGAAAGTCCATCAATGCTATAAGAAATGTACCTGACCGATATTTCCTAAATCCAAAATCCTTATAAGAAAGACACTTTTAAAAATCACACACTAGGAGGAAAACCAAATGGAGAACTTTATCGAACAATTAACAGATGAACAAAAAATAGAACTAGAAAGACAGTTTGCCATCTATTCGAATGGGGTACAGGAAATAGTCCCTGCACATGAACTAAAACAAAAAATCGCCAAATCGATTGTGACCAACCAACCGCTAAAGGTAAAACTGGGTCTTGATCCATCTGCGCCAGATGTACACTTAGGACATACCGTGGTGTTAAACAAATTAAAACAATTCCAAGAAAACGGGCATATCGTCCAGCTTCTAATCGGTGATTTTACAGGGAAAATCGGAGACCCAACCGGTAAATCCGTTGCACGTAAACAACTGACAGATGAAGAAGTGAAGCATAATGCCAAAACATACTTTGAGCAGTTTGGAAAAGTCTTAGACATGGAGAAGGTGGAGCTGCATTACAATTCGAAGTGGCTATCAACTTTAAATTTCGAGGACATTATCAACTTGGCGGCAAGTATTACAGTTGCGCGTTTGCTGGAGAGAAATGATTTCTCGGAACGTTTAGCGACTGGAAAGCCTATTTCACTTCATGAATTTTTCTATCCACTTATGCAAGGCTATGATTCTGTTGCACTCGAAAGTGATATTGAATTAGGTGGAAATGACCAGCACTTTAACGTGTTAATGGGAAGGCATTTACAAGAACATTTTGGTAAAGAAAAGCAAGTTGTTATTCTTCTTCCATTATTAGAGGGACTCGATGGTGTTGAAAAAATGTCGAAGTCAAAAGGGAACTACATTGGTGTTGATGAGGCACCAAATGACATGTACGGAAAAACAATGTCCATCCAGGATGAAATGATGGCAAAATACTTTGATTTAGTAACGGACTTATCTCTTGATGAAAAGAATGAAATCAAAGCAAACATCGAAAATGGTACGCTTCACCCACGTGATGCAAAAATGCTTCTTGGAAGAACGATTGTGAGAATGTACCATGATGAAGAAGCGGCTCAGCAAGCTGAAAATCATTTTAAAACAGTCTTTCAAAAAGGAGTAATTCCAGAAGACATTCCAGAAGTCACTTGGTCAGGAGCAAACTCAATCTCCATTATTGATTTACTTGTTCAATTGGATTTACAAAAGTCCAAAGGGGAAGCGCGAAAAATGATTCAAAACGGTGGCGTCAAATTAAATGGCGAAAAAGTAGAGGATATTCATTTGGATGTGGAAATAACAGAAGACATGATTGTTCAAGTCGGAAAACGTAAATTTGTAAAAATTAAGAAGTAAAGGAAACAGGGGCGACATTTTATCATGTCTGCCCCATTTTTTTATTTTCCAATAAACATTTGTGACCAGTAGTTGCCGCTTGTTTGGTGACCAACTCCAATATGCGTGAAGTTTGGATTCAGGATATTCTTACGATGTCCTTCACTGTTCATCCAAGCGTTTACAACAGCTTCAGGAGATGTTTGACCTTTGGCGATGTTTTCACCAGCCGTCTTGTACGAAACCCCAAAATCCCTCATCATATCGAACGGAGATCCATAAGTAGGACTCGTATGGGAAAAATAATTTTTTTGCTGCATGTCATTTGCTTTTGTCTTTGCGACTTTGCTTAATGCTGTATCCGTCTGAAGGGCAGGTAAACCGTTTTTCTTACGCTGGGCATTTGTAAGGTCAATTACCTGTCTTTCAAAATTACTAACTCCCCCTGTTGCTGGTGCTGGAGCAGGAGCAGCAGGCTGTTCAGTCGCAGGCTGACGATTTTGTTCAACAGGAGGTGTTTGCCCCGTTGGGTTTGGTGCCGGAGCAATATTATTTGGGCCACTTCTAAATTGATTGTTCCCATTAGGAACTACATTCGTGCCGTTTGGAGTTCCTACTACGATCTTTTTGTTAATAAAACGAAAATATTTTTGTTCACCATGTGTGTTCTGAACACTAGTTGTATGTGGATACTTATCGCTTGAAGTTGTCGTGCGATAAGGACGGTCTTGTTTTATGATATAGCCGTTATTCACATTTTCTACGTTTGCTGAGCGGTTCGTGTCAGTATCATCTGCCGCGTTGTTGTTATTACAGGCAGATAATAAAAGCATCGCAGACCCCAGAATCGCTATACCTGTTTTTGTAAATCTTTGCAATCTAAATTCCTCCTTTGCATGATTCGATTTACTTTTCTATTTTGCTACTTCTTTTAAGAAAGTATGGATGGTAATTAAAGAGAGAGGCAGACAGAACGTTATGACGAATGAAAAATGATAAAATTGCCATAGAAAAAGGCAGCTCCGTATCGGAACTGCCTTTCAAGGAATCTTTAGCATCCCTCAGCTTTATTGATATGAAGTGGAGGAGGAACAAGCCACCCTTTTTCTTTGTTTAAACGTAGCATTCTGGCACCAAACTGGGCTTTCTTCATATGGAATTGCCCATACATTACAGCAATATCCTCACGAATGGATTGGCCAATGAGCGTACTACATGCAACTAAACCTGCAGCAATATCGGCGGACACCTTAGCTGCAATTTCAGGGTCTAGAAAACGAGCACCTGGAGGGATGTTCTCAAGGCATGCATTAGGTCGTTCTGGAGGCGCAGGAGGTAACCCTATTCCATTTTCTTTTAACAATGTTTCCACTTCTTCAATTTCAAGTTTTAGTCCATTTTCAATGATGTCTTCTAAAAGTTTCTTTAAATCGTCATCGCCTGTATGATTAAGTAACGTTTGGTAAGCAGACACCATACCTTTTGCGGCTAATAAGTGAGACCATACACCAAAAACTTCACCATAATGCATTGGTTCTTCCTTTGGATTTCCACTTAATATTCCCATAATAAACCTCCTTAAGGGTTGCTTTTTTATACATATCACCTTCTTTTTGAGATGACATTTCTAGAATCTCCGTAAGATATCGTTTTATGTTAAGAATAAAATGACAGATTTGTTTGACCAAATCGTATACTTAATAGGGGACAAAATATAGGTAGAGGTGAATAATATGAAAATCATTGATATTTCACAGCCATTAAGTCATGCAACAAAAGAATGGCCGAATGACACGCCGTTTGAATACAAACTATCTTGGTCCATGAAGGAAGCTTCGACAGTTAATGTAGGAAAAATCACAACAAGCACCCATATTGGTACACATATTGATGCACCTTTCCATTTTGATAATAATGGAAAAAAAGTGCATGAACTAGAACTTGACGTATATGTGGGGAAAGCACGAGTAATTGAGGTAACGGGAAAAAATGAGATTGGAATGGAGGACCTTAACAGATTTGATTTAAAGGGTGTGAGACGATTATTAATCCGCACAAATTCTTGGGAAAATCGAAGCCAATTTCCGACAACGATTACAAGCTTAAAACCTGAGATAGCCGCATTTTTAGCAGAAAAAGGGATTCAGTTAATAGGGGTGGACACGCCATCTGTTGATCAGGTGGATAGCAAAGATTTACAAGCCCATCATCAACTACATAGGCATGGCATATATATTCTTGAGGGGATTGTTTTAGATGATGTGGAACCAGGTGATTACGAGTTAATTGCGCTCCCCCTACCAATTGAAGGGGCGGATGGGAGTCCAGTACGTGCCGTACTAAAAAACATATAGGGGAAACACAGTAAAATCCATTGTTACGAAACAATGGATTTTTTTAACCTTTAGGAAAGGAGGGAGTTGTTATTAAGAAGCAAATGGTATGAGATCATTCTGATTTACAAGTTCTACCTTAAAGAGAAATTCCATTTGTTTAATTTCATACATTCCATTTTCATAAACATATAGAACTTCGTACAAATCTCATTATTATAAACAACCTTATCGCCTTGTTTCATGGAATACCTCCTAATCAATTGCTTATCCCTAGTGTAATATAATGAAATCCCATCATCTATACGCCTTTAGTAATATTGTAGTAGATAAAAATGCTGATTTTTTGTCATAAATACCTTAAAACTGGTATAGACAACTAAACCCCCCGGTGTTAAAATGAGTTGCGGTAAGTATTCCGCCTATTTTTTGGTTACACTAACGTGTAAGCGTTGCCTATATTGCATTCATGATTTTATTTTTGAAGTTAGAGGACCAAAGAATAGAAGGAAACTACAAAATAAAGGAGGAATTATCATCATGATGAAGTATCTTCAAAAACTCGGTCGTTCATTGATGTTACCTGTTGCGGTATTACCAGCAGCGGCGATTTTAATGGGTATCGGGTATTGGATTGACCCATCAGGCTGGGGCGGCGGAAGCCCAATCGCAGCTTTCTTAATAAAAGCAGGAGGAGCCATTATTGACAATATGTCAATTCTATTTGCGGTTGGTGTCGCTTTAGGAATGTCGAAAGATAAAGATGGATCTGCAGCATTAGCTGGTTTGGTTGGATACCTAACTGTGACAACTTTACTTGCAACAAACACAGTAGCAATGCTTCAAGGGGTCGACCCAACTGAAGTAAATGCAGCGTTTGGAAAAATCGAAAACCAATTTATAGGTATTATTTCTGGTATTATCGCTTCGGTCATGTATAATCGCTTCAGTGAGGTACAATTACCAGATGCATTGGCTTTCTTTAGCGGAAAAAGACTTGTTCCAATTATGACATCTGTAGCAATGCTAGTTGCATCTTTAGTGCTATTATTTGTATGGCCAGTTATCTATTCAGGATTAGTAGCATTCGGTAAAGGTATTATTGACTTAGGTGCAGTGGGTGCTGGTTTATATGGATTCTTTAATAGGTTATTGATTCCAACTGGTCTTCACCACGCATTAAACTCTGTTTTCTGGTTTGATGTAGCGGGTATTAATGATATCAATAATTTCTTGAGTGGTTCAGGTGAAAAAGGGATTACTGGTAGATACCAAGCTGGTTTCTTCCCAGTGATGATGTTTGGTTTACCAGCAGCAGCACTTGCGATGTATCACACAGCTAAAACAGCAAGAAAGAAACAAGCTGCATCTTTATTAATGGCAGCGGCTTTCGCAGCGTTTTTCACAGGTGTAACAGAGCCACTTGAATTTGCGTTCATGTTCTTAGCTCCAGCATTATATGTTGTACACGCAGCCTTAACTGGTATTTCATTATTTATTGCAGCAACGTTCCATTGGACTGCTGGATTTGCGTTTAGTGCTGGTTTTGTTGACTTTTTCTTAAGTTTACGAAATCCTATCGCAAATCAACCTTGGATGTTGTTAGTACAAGGACTTGTAATCGGGGTCATTTATTATGTTCTATTCCGATTCTTAATCGTTAAGTTTAATCTTAAAACACCTGGTCGTGAAGATGAGGAAGTTGTCGAAACAACTACTCAAGCAGACGGAAAGACAAAATTCGCAGCTATGGCGGCTCAAATTTATGAGGGCCTAGGCGGAGACGAGAACGTAACATCAGTTGATAATTGTGTAACACGTTTACGTTTAGAAGTAAAAGATATGGATAAAGTCGATCAGCAAAAAATTAAAGCAACGGGAGTTCCTGGAATCAACGTTGTTGGTAAAAATAGCATTCAAGTTATTGTAGGAACAAACGTACAATTCGTTGCAGACGAAGTTCATAAAATTCGTAAAGAGAAATAAAAATGAGGGGACTGTTCCACATAGGGACAGTCCTTCTTTATTTAATAAGAATACAATAATTTTATGATAAGAAGGGAAAAGTATAGAAAAATAACAAATGATATAGTGGTATAGACAACTAGTTGAGATTAACGATATACTTAACGTAAGAAACATAAAAGGAGTCCTTGATATGTATATAACAAATCTGACTATATATTCCGAAGATGGTATCCTTGAAAAAGGTTTTATTGAAATGGATGGAGAAAAGATTAAGAGGGTTGGCCCCATGGCTGATTTCCAAGCAAGCGATAAAGACGAGGTCATTACCTTTGATGATTCGTATTCACTCATTCCAGGCATGATTGATTTACATATACACGGGGCTGGCGGTGCCGATGTGATGGACGCAACCCCAGATGCATTAGAAACAATGACAAATCTGCTACCAAAGGAAGGTACGACAAGCTTTCTTGCGACTACAATGACAAAGACAAAAGACGATATTGAAGCCGCAATTGCAAATATTGCTGATTTTATGCCAAATCAAGATCTTGGGGCTGCAGAAATTTTAGGTGCACATTTAGAAGGGCCGTTTTTATCCCCGAAAAGAGCAGGAGCACAGCATCCTGATAATATCATTAACCCAGATGTAGAGCTGTTTAAAAAATGGCAATCCTTATCAGGTGACAACATTCGCCTTGTGACATTAGCACCAGAAGAACCAGGAGGACTTGAGTTAACGTCCTATTTGAAAAACACAGGAGTTGTTGCCTCTATTGGGCACTCAGATGCGGTGTATGATGAAGTTGAAGCGGCGATAGAGGCTGGGGTTACCCATGCTACACATTTATTTAATGGCATGCGTGGCATTCATCATCGGGAGCCAGGTGTAGCAGGTGCTGTACTTTTACACGATGAAGTTAAATGCGAAATGATTGTCGATGGTATTCATATCGCTCCTAAAATGGTGAAGTTTGCTTATAAGAATAAAGGGAGTGAAGGTTCCATTCTTGTAACCGACGCAATGCGAGCTAAATGTCTTGGTGCAGGAATGTATGACTTAGGTGGTCAAGAAGTAATTGTAAATGAGGAAAGAGCGGTATTAAAAGATGGAACCTTGGCGGGAAGTATTTTAAAATTAAATGATGCAGTTCGAAACATGATGAAATTCGCTGATTGCTCTCTTCAGGACATAACCGTCATGACAGCTGTTAACCCAGCAAAGCAAATCAATGTCTTTGACCGAAAAGGAAGCATTAAGGCTGGTAAAGACGCAGATATTGTCATAGTAAATGAACAATTAGAGGTGATCATGACATTTTGTCGTGGTAAACTTGCGTATTCAAAGAGGGAGGGATAATGATGAAGGTTGTAGCAGTAAGGAATTTTGAAGAAATGAGCCAATTGGCAGCAGCTATGATTTCACATCAAGTAAAAGAAAAACCAAACTCGGTACTAGGTCTTGCGACTGGTGGTACGGTAGTGGGAACATATAAGGAGTTAATTAAGGACCACGAGCAAAATAAGACGTCCTATGAAAACATTCATACCGTTAATCTGGATGAATATTTAGGGATCGATAGGAACCATCCAAATAGTTATTATCATTTCATGATGGAAAACCTTTTTTCACATATCAATATTAATCAAGAAAATACCCATATTCCAAACGGGTTGGCAACTAATTATGAAGAGGAAAGCCAAAAGTATGAACAGGTCATTTCGGATTTAGGTGGAGTCGACCTTCAATTACTAGGTATTGGCGTAAATGGACATATTGGCTTTAACGAGCCTGGTACACCTTTCGATTCTGCAACTCATGTGGTCGAGCTCGAAGAATCAACAAGACAAGCGAATAAACGTTTTTTCAATAGCATCGAAGAAGTTCCAACACATGCGGTTACAATGGGGATTGCTACCATTATGAAAAGTAACAAAATCCTATTGCTTGTATCAGGAAAAACAAAGGCTGAGATCCTTGAAAAAGTAATCAATGAGGGCATCACTGAAACGATTCCGGCTACTGTATTAAAGAATCATCCTGACGTTACGATTATTGCAGATGAAGAGGCACTTTCATTAGTGGATGATGAAAAAAAGAGGGAATTTGACCGTGATAAAGAAGAGTTCACCCGTACCTATTTACTTTCAAATTGAACAGCGAATTCGCGAAAAAATTGAAAAAAAAGAGCTGAATCCAGGTGAGATGATCCCTTCTGAAAGAGAATTTGCCGAAAAGTTTCAAATTAGTCGAATGACCGTCAGACAGGCCATCAATAATCTCGTCAATGAAGGTTATTTACAACGGGTACGAGGAAAAGGGACTTTTGTGACTGTCAAAAAATTCGAAAAGAATACCCAGAGATTAACAAGCTTCTCAGAGGACATGCGCTCAAGAGGACTCGAACCAGGTACAGAGGTTCTTAGCTTTTGCAGTATAGAAGCAGACTCTTTAATCGCCTCACAACTTATGATAGACAAAGGAGCCGAGGTTTACCAAATTGAACGATTGCGACTTGCGGACCAGCAGCCGATTGCCTTTGAAGTTTTTTATATGTCACAAAACCTTGTGCCGGGTCTAACCAGGGAAGTCGCTGAACATTCCATATTTAAATATGTCGAGGAAATGGGACTACATATTGTGTCTGGAGTTCAGGAACTGGAAGCAACAACTGCCCACAAACGCGAGGCTTCTGCGTTAGGGATCAAGGTAGGAGCGCCCGTCCTGTATATCCAACAAATTTCTTACCTTGAGGACCAGCAACCCCTTGAGTTTGTTAAATCCTATTACCGAGCCGACAGATATAAATATAAGGTAGAAATGATTCGAACATAATAGGAGGTTTCATCATGAAACGACTTTTAGATTGTACAGCCTCAGATTTCAGAAAAATGAACGGACAAGATCTCAAACAATCCATTAAGGCTTCAGAGGGAAGGGTTATTTTATCCGAAGTAATTGGTTCCTTTCAGCCTATCTATCCGGCCGTAACAAATGCGGAAATGGCGTCAGCATTTGGTGCCGATCTCTTGATTTTTAATTATTTTGATGTGTTTTCGCCTTTTGTTGAAGGCTATGAAGCCGGAGAAGGTGAATCTATTGTTGAAAAGCTAAAAGAGCTTACCGGCAGACCAATTGGCTTAAATTTAGAACCTGTTGACCCAAACGCACAGCAGCTTGAAAAATTAAGTCAACTTCCCAAAGGACGTTTGGCGACAGAAGAATCTCTACGTGAAGCGAAAAAACTAGGCTTTGATTTTGTTTGTTTAACTGGAAACCCGAAAACGGGTGTTACAAATAATGAAATTGTCGTCGCGATTAAGAAGGCACGTGAAGTATTCGGTAGTGAAGGTCTTATTATTGCGGGAAAAATGCATGGTGCGGGAGTTGCCAATGAATCTGGAAGTGGAATCATTTCCGATACAGCACTAGAAAGCTTTGTGGATGCAGGGGCAGATGTGATTTTAATGCCTGCACCTGGAACCGTTCCGGGAATCACGCTTGAAGCAACGGAAAAAAATGTCCGTTTTGTTCATTCCAAAGGGGCTTTGGTGATGCTAACAATTGGTACAAGCCAAGAAGGTGCCGATGAAGCAACCATTCGGCAAATTGCGTTAACAAGTAAAATGGCAGGTGCCGACATCTATCATATTGGGGATGCTGGTTTTCATGGCATCGCAATCCCTGAAAACATTATGACGTATTCAATCGCGATTCGTGGAAAACGCCATACATATGTACGAATGGCAGCATCCGTCAATCGATAAAAGGAGATGAGGTATTGGACCTCATCTCCTATTTTTACGTCGCCTAAAGAGCCTCAATAAAATAAAGCCAATCACAGCCCCTACTGTATTCAAAATAATATCATCCACATCAAAGCTTCCTAGTTTGCTAAAAAGCTGAAGAATTTCAAGAGAAAAAATGCCTATGATAAAAGCAAAAAGAAATAAAAAGAAATTTGAAAGCTTTGGGAAGAGAATCGGAAGCACAATCCCAAATGGTACAAAAACGCCAATATTTCCTGCGATATTAATGATCCAGATGTGAAAAGGAAAATGATCATAATACGTAAAATAATTTTTAATCGTAGAAAAAGGCATTAGGTTATACCGGAATTCTCCGCCCTTTGTCCGGAAATATGCAAAAAACATCCAATAGATAAGAAATAGTGAATAAGTGATAAACACCGTACCAGCAAAAAAACGTTTTAAAGCCTGCCCCAATTTTTTGAATTCTCCAATCCCTATAACATTTTTCTAGTCTACTCTACCGCAAATAGGAGGCATTGTCACATGAGATTTTTCGTTTCCTCCATATATCGATTATAATAGGGAAATAACGTGTGTGAAAAGGGATGTTGAAAAAATGGATACAATTACGTGGTTACAAATTGGATTAGGGGTTATCTTTGTTATTTTAATTTACGATTCCTTTCGTCCTGTAAAAAACCTCGAACACTTATCGGAAGCAGATTTTAAAGAGAAAATGAAAAAGCCAAAAGAGATTACGCTTATCGATGTGCGTAACCCTTATGAATACCAAACAAACCATATTAAAGGGGCCGTTAATTTTCCGTTATCTAAAATTAAACGAAACAAGGTAGAAATCCCCACAGATAAGGACATTATCTTATATTGTCAAACAGGGATACGAAGCAAACAGGCTGCAAAAGTGTTAAGAAGAAGGCATAAGGATTTACCACTATCCCACTTGAAGGGTGGCCTCTATAGTCTAAAAACACAGGTTACGCCTGGACAAAAGTAAAAGTAAAATAAACAAACCGTACAGAAAAAACCAACACGTTTGACTGTACGGTTTGTTTTACATATAATAGAAGAATAGAAGTCTGATAGAAGGGGTGATGTCGTTGGGAAGTTATACCGTATTGGAGAATTAGCAAAAGAAGCAAATGTATCAAAGCGTACAATCGATTATTACACACAGCTGGGTATTTTAACTCCTGAACGATCTGACTCAAACTATCGGTTCTATAGTGATGAGGCTGTAGAAACTCTTCATCTCGTGGCACAGTATAAGGAGTTAAACATCCCTTTACTTGAAATCAAGGAAAAGGTAGAGCTTTTCCACACAAGTCGTGTGGAGCAAGAAAAGGTCTTGAAGTACACACAGGCTCTTTCGAAACGAATGGAGTATTTAGAAACAGAACTAAAAGAAATGAAGCCCATGCTTGATTCTCTCTCAGAAGAGCAACAAAAATCTGTATTGAGTAAGATGTCCACACAAAGCGTGACACTCGCAAAATTACTCATGGTTCTGTTCACGTGAATGTAAACTATGAAACTTACAGAATAAAAATTCATTCTTAAAGAATAAAAAATCATTGTCATAAATACTTTGTATAAACAACATTTATGTAATACGAAAAACTTACCTATTTAGGAGGTGTAATCCTTACTCGCCTCTCGCGTGTAAGGAAACTATTTGGAGATATTTAATTTGGTCATGGTTGCAATTTTGATTGCGTTAACTGCCTTTTTTGTGGCATCGGAGTTTGCGATTGTAAAGATAAGAAGTACTCGGATCGATCAACTCGTACAAGAAGGGAACAGGAGCGCAATTGCTGCTAAGACTGTCATCTCAAACCTGGATGAATACCTGTCTGCATGTCAGTTAGGTATTACAGTAACAGCTTTAGGACTTGGTTTTCTTGGAGAAACAACAGTGGAGGCTATACTTCATCCAATATTCGGTATGTTAAACATACCAACTTCATTTTCAAGTGTATTATCAATTGCTTTAGCGTTCCTGATCATTACGTTTCTACATGTAGTAGTCGGGGAGCTTGCACCAAAAACAATCGCAATTCAAAAAGCAGAAAGAATTACCCTATTCTTTGCTAGACCATTAATCTTTTTCTATAGATTGATGTATCCATTCATTTGGGTATTGAACGGTTCTGCGCGCTTGTTAACTGGAATATTCGGCTTTAAGCGAATTTCAGAACACGACATTGCCCATACAGAAGAAGAATTGCGTCTGATTTTATCTGAAAGCTTTAAAAGTGGTGAAATTAACCAGTCTGAATATAAATATGTAAATAACATCTTTGAATTTGATGATCGTGTGGCAAAGGAAGTCATGGTACCTCGTACTGAAATTATTGCCCTTGATAAGGAAAAATCAGTTCAAGAGATTTTAGAGATTATGACAAGTGAGAAGTATACGCGTTACCCAGTCGTTGATGGCGATAAGGACCATATTATCGGTCTGGTTAACCTAAAGGAACTGCTTACGGATGTGGTAACAGGCAAGGGTGCAAATGGAAAAACAATTGAGGATTATACGAGACCCATTATTCATGTGATTGAATCAATCCCTATCCAGGAATTATTAGCAAAAATGCAAAGAGAACGCGTCCACATGGCGATCTTAATTGATGAATATGGTGGTACCTCAGGATTGGTGACGGTTGAGGATATAATTGAAGAAATCGTTGGGGAAATCCGCGATGAATTTGATACAGATGAAAAACCGGCCATCCAAAAAATTAACGATACGACTACCATCTTAGATGGGAAGGTTTTAATCGGGGAAGTCAACGACTTATTCGGTTTGAAAATTGATGATACAGATGTGGATACGATTAGTGGCTGGATTTTAACAGAACAAATTGACATCCACCCTGGTGATAAAGTTCCATATGGAGACTATGAATTTAGAATCATTGAAATGGACGGTCACCATATCAAATCACTTGAAATCAAAAAAATCATCCAACAAGAACATATCTACACCATTGGCCAAAGCGCCAGTGCACTAGAATAATCATAGAAAAGCCTTGACGGTTCCACCGTTGAGGCTTTTTTGGTGACTAAAAAATTGGTAACGCGCAATTGTTGCTGTTTAAAGCGCAATTATTTAAAATAAGACGCAATTCGCCCCTAGGAACGCGCAATTATCTTAAATAACGCGCAATTATGGATTGTTAAAACGCAATTACCTGTTTTAGTTTAGACATACTACCATTTCTACTTGGAAAATTAGCTACAAGCCTAGACAGACACTTTTCTAGACATATGTAATAAATTATAGAAATGTTATGTATTTGTTATATAATATAGACGCGTTAATGTTAAAATAAAGGGTATATTGATTTTTTAGGAGGAAGCTTATGAAAGTCAAACTAGGCTTGCTATACGGAGGGAAATCAGCTGAGCATAAGGTTTCCTTACAAACCGCATTAGCTGTAATCAAAGCGTTAGATCACTCAAAATATGATATTCATCCCATTTATATAACGGAAGAAGGCGAATGGATTCGCGGAAGCCAATTAACTGGCCCTGTCGATGACGTAAAGAAACTAATTCTAAAAGAAGCCGGAACTCCAATGTCACCTGTTTCTTTAAATGCTGAGCTTTTCCCAGCACAAAAAGCCAATCAAGATGAAACCATTGATGTGGTGTTTCCATTATTACATGGACCAAACGGTGAGGATGGAACCGTTCAAGGACTGCTTGAGCTAGTAAACATTCCGTATGTCGGGAACGGTGTACTTGCTTCGTCTGCAGGTATGGATAAAGTTATTATGAAAAATATCTTCGGCCAAGCCGGGCTACTTCAAGCAAAATATGTTTCCTATATTCGAAGTGAATGGAAGAAAAAGCCGGAAGAAGCTTATTCGAAGGTTGAAGAAGAAATAGGATATCCCTGCTTTGTAAAGCCTGCTAACCTTGGTTCAAGTGTTGGTATTAGCAAAGCGACAAACCGTGAAAGTCTTGAAAAAGCGTTCGAGGAAGCATTTGTGTTTGACCGAAAAATCATCATTGAAGAGGCAATTATTGGTCGTGAAATCGAAATTGGAGTCCTTGGAAATGACGATCCAAGCTGTTCAGTTGTTGGTGAAATCGTACCGAAGAAGGACTTCTATGATTATAAAGCAAAATATGAAGATGGTGATACAGCACTTATAATTCCGGCCGATATTACAGATGAAGAATACGAAGCCGTCAAAACAGAGGCGATTAAGGCATTCAAAGCCCTTGATTGCTCAGGATTGGTAAGAGCCGATTTCTTCTTAACAAAAGAGGGAAAAGTCATCATTAATGAAGTTAACACAATGCCTGGATTTACACCATTTAGTATGTTCCCGTTACTATGGCAAGAGGCGGGAGTGAGCTATCCAGAGCTTATTGAAAAATTAGTAGAACTTGCAATCGAGCGTCACACTGAAAAACAGACGATCAAATACACGATTTAAACAACTAGAAACACTATTCTTTCATCTGAATAGTGTTTCTTTATGAAAAGGGGAGTACCTCGTGATAAAAAAGATTTTAGCCCAAATTGAACAGATGGCAAAAGGAGAAAAACTTGACCCGCAACACCAGAATGTCGTGATTGAAGGTGTATCCATTGATACAAGAACCATCTCACCAGGAAATTTGTACATACCCATCATCGGTGAGACCTTTAATGGCCATCAATTTGTAAATGCAGCCATTGAAAATGGGGCAGCAGCTGTGCTATGGGGAAGTGATCAGCCAAATCCGCCACAGCAAATCCCAGTTATCTTTGTAAAGGACACGTTAGAAGCTCTTCAAACCCTCGCAAAAAGCTATCGTGATGAGCTTACAATGAAAGTGGTAGGGATTACAGGAAGTAATGGGAAAACAACTACAAAAGACATGGTTACAGCGGTATTATCAACTTCCATGCGTGTTCAAAAAACAGAAGGTAATCTGAACAACCAGATCGGTATGCCTTTAACGATTTTACGACTTAAAGAAGATACAGAGGTTGCAGTGCTTGAAATGGGGATGAGTGCTTTCGGTGAAATCGAATTCCTTACTCGACTAGCACGCCCTGATGTTGCGGTGATTACGAATATTGGCGAATCACATATGATGGAACTTGGCTCCCGTGAAGGAATCGCAAAGGCCAAGCTTGAAATCGTTGCAGGATTATCAAAAGAAGGCTTGCTCATTTACCAAGGGGACGAACCTCTTTTAAAAGAGCGAGTTAAATCAATGGATATTGTAACAACAACTTTTGGTGATTCACAGCAAAATGATCTATATCCACTTGAAATTAAACAGGAAAACGAGGGAACCTATTTTTCGATTAATGAACAGGAGAAGACGGAGTTTTACGTGCCAGTCCTCGGAAAGCATAATGTGAACAATGCGATGGCAGCGATTGCTGTGGCACGTCATTTCGGTTTATCCTGGGATAAAATTGAAAGTGGATTAAAACAAATTAAAATTACGAATATGAGACTTGAATTAATTGAAGGTATCAATGGAACGAAATTAATTAATGATGCCTATAATGCAAGCCCGTTATCGATGAAGGCTGCGATTAGCTTAGTCCATGACTTACAAACAACAGGAAAAAAAATCGTCGTGTTAGGTGATATGCTTGAGCTAGGAGAAAATGAAATTGAATATCACAAAGAAGTGGGTCGATTCATTCAGCCTGACAAGGTTGACTATGTATTGACTTATGGCAGGTTAGGTGAACATATTGCAAGTGGTGCAAGGGATCAGTTCGCTCAAGACCGAGTATTTGCATATCAAGACAAAGAACAACTCATTGTAGCCTTACGTAAGTATTTATCAGAAGGGGACATCGTTTTGGTCAAAGGATCAAGAGGGATGAAGCTTGAAGAAGTCATCCTCGCCTTCAAAAAATAAGAAAAAGCTCGGTGCAAATTACCGAGCTTTTTTCTAGTTAATAAATGGAAGTATAAGTAAAATAGTAAGTAAGATTCCTAAGGAGTATGAGAATAGTTCTTTCATAAAGTCTGATTTTTCATTGAATAGCTTGTCCATTTTAAAACCTCCTAAAATTGCTTCTTACTTATTAGTACGTTTGAAAGCAGAAAATGTTACAAAAACATTACAATTATTTCAAAAATATTTTATTTTATGATGGAAAGGTGGTCTTATTTCATGATTGGATGTTTGTTCATACATGGCTTTACAGGGGCTCCATATGAAATTGAGCCCCTTGCAAGGTATATCCGCGATTCAACCGATTGGGTCGTCCGTACTCCAACCTTACCCGGGCATGGCGAGACCTTATATTTAAAAGGAACCCATTACTCCGAATGGATTGAATATGCTGAAAAGGTGCTTATCGATCTCCTACAATCATGCGACAAGGTTTTTATCATTGGCTTTTCTATGGGGGGACTTATAGCGGGGTATTTAGCAACACGATATCCCATTCAAAAGCTCGTTTTACTTAGTGCGGCGGCTTACTATATCAATCCAAAGCAGCTAGTAGCCGATATTAAAATCATGCTTCGCGATGGTTTGAACAAAACTCTTCATAAAAATGAACTTTATTTGCGCTATAAAAAGAAAATTGTGGATACACCTTTATCGGCAACAATTGAATTTCGAAAGCTAGTACGGAAAATCAGACCAGAACTTCACCATATCAAAGTTCCGACTTTAATTGTCCAAGGAGAATGCGATGGGATTGTGCCGTTAAAAAGTGCGAATTACCTCTATCAAGTCATCTCATCAACGGAAAAAAAACTCCTTTTATTGCCATGTGCAAAGCATCATGTTTGTTATGGGGAGGACCAGGATAAACTATTTAAAGAGGTGGATACTTTCTTGCATGAATCAACAAAAGAATATATATACTAATCATTGGAAGTTTCACTTTATTGCATTTCTAATGGGGTAGTGGTAAGATTACAACTACAGTGTTAAAAAGGGCATTGCTCGTTAACCCATTAGTGGCGCCCTTTTATTAACTTTTTGGACGTGAACCCTAAGGGCATTACTTCCGTTACAATCACGGAGAATGTCCTTTTTTTAAGCAGAATTTGATTCTGGTCTATTATAAATACTAGGCAGATGCCTACCTACAGTTGCATATCTCATCATGTGTAGGTTTTGCGATCATAATACAATCTTCATTTGTATCCAATCTTAAACGAGGCGAAAGCCCAGTGTCTATACAGATTTCCCGTCTAAAAGTCAATTTTGTCATTGTACAAATAGATTAGCAAAAGGAGTATGAAAAAATTGGCAGCATTTAACGAACTAGGGATTAGTCAGGATTTAATGAAATCGATTAGTAAAATGGGGTTTGAAGAAGCAACTCCCATTCAATCACAAACGATTCCATTAGCATTAGAAGGGCATGATGTAATTGGTCAAGCTCAAACAGGAACAGGAAAAACAGCCGCATTTGGAATTCCTCTTATTGAAAATGTCGATGTAAAAGACGAGAACATTCAAGGAATTGTCATTGCACCAACTCGTGAGCTTGCAATTCAAGTATCAGAAGAACTTCATAAAATCGGTCACTTTAACCGTGTCCGTATTTTACCGATCTACGGTGGACAGGATATCACTCGCCAAATCCGTTCACTAAAAAAACACCCACATATCATTGTTGGTACGCCAGGTCGTGTAATTGACCACATTAACCGTAAAACTCTTAAGCTTCAAAATGTTAAAACAGTGGTACTTGATGAAGCAGATGAAATGTTAAACATGGGCTTTATTGAAGATATTGAGGCAATCTTAAAAGGCGTTCCCGAAGAACGACAAACATTGCTTTTCTCTGCAACAATGCCTGGTCCGATCCAACGCATAGCAGAGCGTTTCATGAAAGATCCGAAAGTTGTAAAAGTAAAAACAAAAGAAATGACCGTACCGAATATTCAACAGTACTACTTGGAAGTACAAGAAAAGAAAAAGTTTGATGTGTTAACTCGTCTTTTAGATATTCAATCACCAGAATTGGCGATTATTTTTGGTCGTACGAAGCGTCGTGTTGATGAACTTTCAGAAGCATTAACTTTAAGAGGCTATGCTGCAGAGGGGATACATGGTGACCTAAGTCAGGCAAAACGAATATCCGTCTTACGTAAATTTAAAGAAGGATCTATCGAAGTATTAGTAGCGACAGACGTAGCAGCACGTGGTCTAGACATTTCCGGTGTTACACATGTGTATAACTTTGATATTCCTCAGGACCCAGAAAGCTATGTTCACCGTATTGGACGTACAGGTCGTGCAGGTAAAACAGGTATGGCTATGACTTTCGTTACACCACGTGAAATTGGTCAACTTAAAAATGTTGAAAACACAACAAAACGTAAAATGGACAAAATGAAGCCACCAACATTAGATGAGGCTTTAGAAGGTCAGCAAAAAATCACGATGGAAAAAATCGTGTCGATGATTGAGTCTAATAATTTATCGTATTATACTCGTATCGCTGAAGAGCTTTTAGAGGAGCATGATTCAGTTTCAGTTGTTGCAGCTGCGATTAAGTTAATGACAAAAGAGCCAGATGCAACACCAGTTAGACTCACTGAAGAAGCGCCTGTTCGTGTGAAGAGAGATAATAGAGATAACAACAACCGTGGCGGACGTGACCGCGGACGATACAAAGGTGGAAATCGTGATCGTGGACGTGGAAATGGTGGACGTCAAGGCTCAGGTGGAAACCGTTATTCTTCAAGTGGCGGTAATAATCGACGCGGCAACTTCCGTAAAAACGAAAATTAATAGCAAAAACAGTGCACACACGGTATGTGCGCTGTTTTTTTATGTGTAATTATTCGACAAAATCATTTATACTGAGAAGGTTGATATGAAAAATATTCCAACGGGAGAAAGGTTGGTTGGATAATGAGAGATATCCCAAAAAACCGGATAAGTGAACGTGCCTTAACTGTATGGAAAACTTCTGCAATTATTACTTCGGTGATTGGTTGGATTGCAACAATTGCGGTTTTAGTCCTTACCATTATTTTCGATTGGACGTTTTGGATTTTTACAATCTTGCTGATTCTGTCATTACTCGAATCAATTTTAACCATTTTTATCTTGCCAAAGCTCAAATGGAAGCGATGGAGATATGAGGTACACGAACATGAAATTGACCTTCAACGTGGAGTGTTAATTGTCAAAAGGACGATTATCCCGATGAACCGTGTCCAACACGTAGATACACAACAGGGGCCATTGCTTCGCAAACATCATTTAGCAACCGTTACGATTTCAACTGCGGCAACGGTTCATGAAATACCTGCGCTTGATTTAGAAGAAGCGGACCAATTACGTGATTCCATCTCAAGATTAGCGAGGGTGGACGAAGATGATATTTGAGCCACGTCGAATGCACCCGGTTGCCGGCTTTTTAACCTTTTTAAAGCAACTAAAAGAATTGATTCTTCCGCTGATTTTTCTTTTTTTTGTTGGACCCGGGGATGAATTTGAGAAGTATTATTTACTAGGTGCATGTGTTTTCATTTTTTTAATGTTAGTATTCGGAATTTTTCATTGGTATCGTTACACGTACAGGGTTGAAAATGGGGAACTACGAATTGAATATGGTGTGTTTATTCGTAAAAAGCGGTTTATTCCAATTGAGCGAATTCAAACGATTGATGTTTCTGCAGGAATCATTCAACGGATGTTTGGATTGGTGAAGCTACAGGTGGAAACAGCGGGTGGTGGTATGCAGGCTGAAGCCGTTTTAACCGCCATTAAAGAAGATGAGGCCAATCAATTACGTGAAATCTTATCTCGTTCAAAAACTCATCAGGAAGACGAAATCGAAACGCAGCATACGAGGGTTACCTACCAAATTACATCAAAAGAGTTACTTGTTCTAGCATCTACCTCAGGTGGAATTGGAATTGTGATCTCTGGTGTACTGGCATTTTTGAGCCAGTTTGCTGAATATTTACCATTTGAAAAATTATATAATACAATCGAAAAATATGTCAGTCTATCCATATTAATTTATATCATTGTCTTAATTGCATTGTTCTTGTTGATCGCGTGGTTTGTCGGTATTTTAATCATGACATTGCGCTACGCCAATTTTACTGTTGTAAAACGGGAAGATGAACTGTTTATAACAAGAGGATTGATTGAAAAAAAGCAGACAACCATTCCGTTAACGCGAATTCAGGCTATTCGCATTGGTGAGAATTTAATTAGACAGCCCTTTGGGTATGCAACGGTCTATATTGAAAGCGCGGGTGGCTCGCTTAATAAAGGAGAAGACTTTTCAACAGTCCTTTTTCCTTTAGTCAAAAAATCCGCTATCAATGATTTATTACAGCATTTTGTCCCGGATTACCAGATGCAAGCTGTTGAAAACTTTGTGCCACCGAAGGCGAAGTGGAGATATATGTTTAGAGGAATGCTCTTTTTTATCCTATTCGTACCAGCAATTGTTACTCTGTCCTATGTCTTCAGTGCATGGGGCTACCTGGGTCTACTCCTTTTACCAATAGGGGCAATCTTAGGCTATAGCCGCTATAAAGTAGCGGGCTGGAGTATTGTTGATGATCAGTTAACCCTGCAATTTCGCTTTCTTAGTAAAATTACTGTTCTTCATCATAAAAGGCGAATTCAATCGATGGACAAGAAACAATCGTTTTTACAAAGGAAAAAAGAACTTGGTTCAGTTCGAACCTTTATTAAATCGGCAGTGACAGGCAAGGGGTTCGAGGTTAAGGATTTGAATGAACCAGATTGTTGGGCTATTTGGGATTGGTACACCAAACGCAACAAAGTTATTACAGAAGATATAACGGTAGAATAAAAAGAGGAGCTAAAGTCACTTTAGCTCCTTGTTACTTTTACAGGAAAATCCCAAGAATCACTAAGATAATAATAATCAGCCATAATAGATGTTTTATTGAAAAATGCCTTGGAATCCTCATACGTGGCCGATATGAGGTATCACCAGCCATAATAATCTGGGGCTGTCCGGAGGTTTTCGGTAAAACAAGGGGTGCAACGATAGCCCCAGCTATAAAACCAAAGATATGGGCGACAATATTCACATTTGAATTAATAAAGGTCATGACGAGGCCAATCACTAAAATGGTGATGATTAGCTGTGAGTTCATGTGATTGATTAAGTCTTTGCGGAACACAACCATATATAAGTAAATCCCAAACAACCCGAAAATGGCACCAGATGAACCGACATGGGCAAATTCCAATGGTTCAATGTAGAATGTTGCAAGATTTGCAAGAATCCCAGTTAAAAGATAGGCAATGACGAATTTGCCTTTACCCAACATATTTTCTAACGCTGGTCCAAACAAGACCAGTGAGAACGAATTGAATAACATATGCCCAAACCCACTATGTACAAAAATCGGCGTAACAAGTCTCCAATACTCTCCCTCGGAAATCAAGAAGTTAAACCCAATCATATGCTGCAAAAGTGTCGTCCCAAATGGAAGGGACAAAAAGATGAGTAGCCAAAGAAGGATATGAATCGCGATTATTATTGATATAATAGGATATAATCGTAAAAATTGACGAAAGCTTTCAGTCCGTATAAACATTTTAATTCTCCTTTTAACTTTATTCAGTATTAGACTCCACTTTATAATATGGTTTGCTAAATGCAACAAGAAACAATTCAGTACAGGATTTATCCCTGACTGAAATTAAGGAACTCAGACTAAGATCGTCACATCCTGTGACAACGTCTGAGTGACCCACCTCGTGTGGGCCTTTAGCCTCCGGCGGATGCCACGATTTTTTAAAGGGAATTTTTCAGCATTAACTGGCACTAAGCCCTCGCTGAGGGCAAATGCCAGTAAAAGCCTGATTGGTTCAACTATCAATCTGAGGATAAAGCTTCCACAGATTGAAGTTTCACTGTATCTCGCCGTAAGTTCAAAGACTAACAGCGCCACATCCTGTGGCAACGTCTTTGTGACCCACATCACGTGGGCCTAAAAAAATCGGGCGCAAATACGTCAAGGCGTATTTGATTTTCATTTTCATCGTACTATATTCTATAAAGAGTTTGTACCATCTTATGATTGAAAGTTTTTATATAGAAGAGAGGAATTTATGAAATGATTATTGGTACAGGTATCGATATTGTCGAGCTTGAACGTATTAAAAAGATTTTACATAGACAAAAAAAGTTTGTAGATCGTATTTTAACCGACGGGGAAAAAGAAAAATTTTTTCGTTTATCAGAGTCCCGTCAAATTGAGTTTCTTGCTGGACGTTTTGCGGTCAAGGAAGCCTATTCAAAGGCAGTTGGAACCGGGATTGGTGAGAATGTAAGCTTCTTAGATATTGAGGTTTTATCAGATACGAATGGTAAGCCAGTCCTTACCAAGCCCATGAATCATAAGGCACATTTATCTATTACTCACAGTAAAGAGTATGCCGTTGCACAAGTAATTTTAGAAAGCTTGTCAAGCTAGTCTGCATATTACACAACTTTGCCTCATATATTTTTATTGCGGTAGGTGAGACAAGGTATACGAGTATGGTGAACAGTGTGATTTTTTCTTAGGTTTACACGTAACAGTACGTAAACTAAAAATGGAGTTTAGAAAAACTCACTTAAAAATTTTGGGGGTCCTAATAAGCACGGAAATGATTCCTACCTGTTCATCTAGTAGTAGACTTTGTCTCAACCAATAGTCGATAAGAGGCAAAGGGGTTGAAGGAGAAATGAAGAAAAAAGTATTTTTGTTGTTATTAGGGCTACTCATTGCCCTTGTACTTGCGGCATGTGGGGAAAAATCACAGGAAGATGTGGTTAGCGCACTAGATGAAAAGGTGCAAAAGATGACTGGCTATAAAGCAGATGCAAAGATGACGCTTCAAACAGGCAATGATCCACAGGTGTACGAAGTGGAAATTTGGCACAAGGATCCAACTTTTTATCGTGTAAACCTAAAAAATGCAGAAAAAGATCAAAGCCAAATGATTTTACGTAATGAAGAGGGTGTGTTCGTATTAACACCTGCTCTTAATAAGAGCTTCCGCTTTCAAAGTGAATGGCCAGAAAACAGCAGCCAGGCCTATTTATTTGAGTCCTTGGTGCATGATGTGAAGGAAGACCCTGAGGCGAAATTTACGGCTACAAAGGATCAATATGTCTTCGAAACAAAAACAAACTATAAAAATAATAATATGCTGCCAAAACAAGAAATTACCTTCAGCAAGAAGGACTTAAAACCTGTTTCAGTAAAGGTTATGGATCCGGATCGTAAAGTCCTATTACTTGTAGAATTTACGAAAGTGGAATTTGATGCAAGCTTTGATAAATCAGCATTTGATGTAGATAAGAATATGTCTTCTGCTACTTTAGATGAAATCCCAGTTATGGGAGAAGTTAATAAACAGCCACTTGAAGTTCTTTATCCATCAGAGGACGCACTTGCTGGTGTGGAATTAAAAGAAGAAAAGAAAATAGAAACTGAAAATGGGACACGAGTCATCATGACATTCGGTGGAGAGAAAACCTTCACATTGATACAGGAAAGAGCACGTGTTGCAGAAGTTGCTACAACGATTTCGTTAAGTGGTGAACCTGTTGACCTTGGATTCACAGTGGGTACCCTTACAGATAAATCTATTTCCTGGACATACAATGGTGCTGAATTCATGATTGCTTCCGATGATTTAACTCAAGAAGAGTTAATCTCCGTCGCACGTACAGTACAAAGCAAGTCAGTAAAATAAATATTTGACCACAGGTCCGAATGATCGGGCCTGTTTTTTATTTTTAAATATCGACAAATTACAAGGTTGTTTATTTCGCAAATCGAAGGATGTTGTCGGATGAGGTAGAGAGAACGTAGAATTTAACGAACGAAAAAAGTTCTATATATTGAATTTCTACAAATTTCTTTAGAAGATTCTGTTACATTATCTAAGCAAGGATTGTCCACAGTCTTGAAGGGGGTTGGAGTTGCTCGAAAATAAAAGTAAAAATGTACGGAACGTAAACCAGATTAGTAGGAGGGGTATGAAGTTGAAGAAACGAAGGTTTTTAACCACCGCACTTGCATTATCATTAAGCGTTGGACTAGTAGCGGGTCCAACCATGACACCTGAAGCTAACGCATCAGATGTATCCTCAAAACTAGCTTCACATGGTTCACCCATCGATCTAGGAATCGCAAACGATGAAAAACTCATTGAAATGCTTAAGAAAAACGGAAAAATAGCAAAAAATGCATCACCAGCAGAAGCGGAGAAAGTATTGAAAACATATCTACAGGCAAAAGCAGCTACCTCTGGTAAAACAAAGGACAAGCTACCAAAAGGCCTGGATGCAAATCTTAAATTTCCGAATAAAGAAAATGACAATGGTTTGAAAAATGGAAACGGAAACAAACTTGGACAAGCTAAGAAAAACAAAATTGATTCAGTTGAAAAAGAAAATTATGATGGTGAAGTTCGAGAGGACAAAGTATTAGTCCTAGCCATCGACTTCCCAGATTACGAAAAAAGCTCGATTACAAAAGACGAAACAGAAATGTGGTATGAAGATTATACCCATGACCATTTTCAAGATATGATTTTCGGTGCAAATGGATATGAAGGTCCAAATGGAGAAAATTTAATTTCCATGAAACAATACTATGAACAACAATCAGGTGGAAGCTATACAGTTGATGGAACTGTGGCGGGCTGGTATACGGCCGATCACCCGGCTGCATATTATGGCGGGAATGATCCTGCACCGGATGGCAGCGATATTCGACCACGTACTTTAGTATATGAGGCACTAACAAAAGCTGGTCAGGATCCGAATGTTGACTTAAGTGAATACGATGTATGGGATCGTGACGATTATGATAATGATGGGGTATACAATGAACCAGACGGAATTATTGACCATCTGATGGTTATTCACGCAGGTGTTGGTGAAGAAGCAGGAGGAGGCTCACTTGGAGCCGACGCGATTTGGTCACACCGTTGGAACCTTGGGAATCTAGTCGCTGTACCAGGTGGTACATCTAATAGTGATCGTTTTGGAGGACTTTTAGGTGCCTACGATTACACTATAGAACCTGAAGATGGAGCAGCAGGTGTGTTTATACATGAATTCGGACATGATCTCGGTCTTCCAGATGAGTATGACACAGTTTATAGTGGAGAAGGTGAAGCTGTTGCCTATTGGTCTGTCATGGCAAGTGGAAGCTGGTCTGGAGACATTCCGGGAACAGAACCACCGGGAATGAGTGCGTATGCTAAAGAAAAACTTCAAGCATGGCATGGTGGGAACTGGTTAAGTGGGACAACGATTAATGCCGATGATATTACACAACAGGGTACGGAGTTACTTCTTGATGAAGCAGTAACAAAAGGTACGAATCATGATGCTGTACGAGTTGATTTACCAGACAAGGTTAATGTTTTAAATACACCTGCTGAAGGAAACTTTGAGTATTTCGGCGGTAAAGGGGATGAGGTTGACCATAAGATGGTTGCTACCATCGATTTAACAGGAAAAACTAGTGCAACTCTTGACTTCGATGCTTGGTATAACATCGAACAGGATTGGGACTACGCCATGGTTCAAGTTTCAACCGATGGAGGGGAAACGTGGACATCACTTTTGAGTGAAAGAACTTCAACCACTCTTGATCCAGATGGCTATCCAGCAATTAAAGAAAACCTCCCAGGCTACACCGGCTCAAGTAATGGCTGGGTCCATGAAACGATCGATTTAAGTGATTATGCAGGTCAAGAAATTCAGCTTCAATTCCGTTCAATGACCGATTGGGCCACAAACCTTGACGGCTTCTTTGCGGATAATGTAAAAGTAACTGCAGACGGAAATGAAGTGTTCTCTGATGGTGCGGAGGGCGAACCTAAATTTTCATTGGATGGTTTTGTAAAGCATGATGGTAAATATACATCTCCTCATTACTATTTATTAGAATGGAGATCCCATAATGGCGTCGATGTAGGCTTAAAGAACATCCGCCGTGGTGCAAGCCTCATGTCATATGACCCAGGTTTAGTAGTGTGGTATGTCGATGAAAGCTATGACAACAACTGGACAGGCGTTCATCCTGGAGATGGTTTCCTAGGAGTTGTCGATGCTGACCAGCATGCTGTAAGCTGGAGTGATAAAAATATAGGGTCAACACGATATCAACTACACGATGCTGCGTTTAGTTTAGATAAAACAGAGAAAATGTTCCTGGATTACCCGGGTCAATTTACAATGAAGGATAACTTTACGCAACGCACACCTTTATTTGATGATAGTGCTGACTACAGTAACCCAGGCTTGGTCGATGCAGGACGTAACATTCCTGAATACGGTCTGAAATTCCGTGTTGTTGGTCAAAGTGCTGATGGTACAGTTGGGAAGGTGCTAATTTTTAAATAATAATTTGTAAGACCCCTTTGACCACCCAAAGGGGTCTTTGTCATGCTTTCAAAATTTCTCTTTCATATTTTACTTTTTTCATCATATGTTAAGATGGGTATATCAAAAGAGGATAACAAAAAACACCATTGACATGGACAGAATGAAGTTTAATAATCGTACTTATAAATTATTTATATCAGTGGGTCTAACCACTGATTCAAATAATTTAACCTCCGGCGGATGCCACAGATTTTTTAAATGTAATCTTCGAGCGTAAGATCAAAGACTAAGAACGCCACTTCCTGTGGCAACGTCTTTGTGACACACATCGTGTGGGCCTAAAAAATCTTGGCGCAAATACGCCAGAGCGTATTTGATTTAGTAATAGCAATTAATCTAAGAAGGTGTTTACTCATGGATTCTACCCATTTTTATCGCGATACGTGGGTTGAAGTTGATTTAGACTGCATTTTTGAAAATGTAAAAAACATGAAGAGTTTTTTACCGGAACAAGTGGACATTATGGCAGTCGTTAAGGCAAATGCATATGGTCATGGAGATGCTGAGGTTGCAAAAACGGCACTTGAAGCGGGTGCAACTTATCTTGCGGTAGCTTTTATCGACGAAGGTATTTCCTTACGTCATAGAGGAATTGATGCACCCATACTTGTTCTCGGAGCAACACGTCCAGCCGATGCCATGATTGCTGCACAGCTCAACATAGCACTCACTATCTATAGTCAAGAATGCCTGGATCATGTCATTGAAAATTATCACGGCAGCACTCCACTTAACTTGCACTTGAAACTTGATACCGGCATGGGACGTCTTGGAGTTAGAAAAAAAGACGAGCTAGAAACAATCTTAGCGACAATTGGGCAACATCCTCAAGTTCAACTTGAAGGCGTTTTTACTCATTTCGCAACAGCAGATGAACTAGATACCTCCTATTTTGACAAGCAATATCAGAATTTCCTTAAAATGCTTGAGTGGATTCCAAACAAACCGAAAATGATTCATTGCGGAAACAGTGCAACGGGTTACCGTTTTCCAGAAAGAGTATTTAATGCAGTAAGACTTGGTATAGGAATGTATGGATTGACACCATCTTTAGAAATAAAAAACCAGCTTCCATATGAGCTTAAACAAGCTATTTCTTTCCACAGTAAGCTTGTCCATGTAAAACAACTTGCAAAAGGGGAAAAAGTAAGTTACGGTGCCACCTTCACAGCTGATGAAGATATGTGGGTTGGAACCGTTCCAGTCGGCTATGCGGACGGGTGGATCAGAAAGCTACAAAATACGCATGTTTTAGTCGACGGTGAACTCTGTCAAATTATCGGTCGCATCTGTATGGACCAATTTATGGTTCGACTTCCAAAGAAACTTCCCGTTGGTACAAAAGTAACCTTAATCGGAAGACAAAATGACAAATTCATTAGTGTTGACGATGTCGCAAAGGTCCTTGAAACAATTAACTATGAGGTCACATGTTCAATAAGTTTTCGGGTTCCGCGTATTTTTTTAAGAAATAAGAGAATAATTGAAGTGAGAAATCCGTTATTAAGACATTACTAGTAGAAAAAAGTAGTACATTAGTTGTAGAAATTGGGAACATTCTTTTTTTATGCGTGTAGTTGAATGTAGATTTTGGAAACATTGTAAAAGATGTGCATAAAAACCAATTCTAAATGTCGATAATAAATAAGAATTGTTGGATTAAGCTTTGCATCCAATCGTAATAATGGTATTATTAAGATTGGAGTAGAATAATGGTGGCAAGTTGGTGGAGGTGTATGTTTGTGTCTGAATCCAGCGCAACAACAGAAATTCTAGTACGATTACCACAAAACTTAATTAGTGAGTTGGATGGCCTAGTGAAACAAGAAAACGGTAACCGAAATGAACTGATTTATCAGGCTACAAAAATGTATCTACGTGAGAGAAAGAAGCGCCAGATTACAGAATCAATGAGACGCGGTTACATGGAAATGGCGAAAATCAACCTTACTATTGCATCGGAGGCTTTTTTGGCTGAATCTGAGGCTGACCACACCGTAGAACGCTTAGTTAGCGGGGGGTAATCATTTGATTGTAAAACGTGGCGACGTTTATTTTGCAGACCTCTCCCCAGTTGTTGGCTCAGAGCAAGGAGGCGTTCGTCCTGTTCTTGTCATCCAAAACGATATCGGGAATCGGTTTAGTCCCACAGTCATTGTCGCAGCGATAACTGCCCAAATTCAAAAAGCAAAGCTTCCAACACATGTTGAAATTGATGCGGAGCGCTATGGATTTGAGCGCGATTCAGTTATTCTGTTAGAACAAATACGTACAATCGATAAGCAGCGTCTAACCGATAAGATTACACATCTCGATGAAGAGATGATGGACAGAGTGGATGATGCCTTACAAATTAGTTTAGGACTCATCGATTTTTAATTCATTTTTTATATGATACGTCTATGAGAAGTTACCCCGTGGTAGCTTCTTTTATTTTGCGTTATGTTATATGACAAAAATATTTTATTTATGTAACAAATCGCGGAATGTGAAGGGAATCACATCATTTTTATCGAAATACATAATAGGGGATGCTCCCAAACAACCTTTCATGACAAATAAAAAAGAGAGCGGTGGAAAAAATGAGAAAGCAATCTACAAGTCCAAAACGGGAGGAAGTAGAAAGGCTAATACAGAACTTCCAAAAAACTGGCTCAAAACAATCAGAAAGGGAAATCGTTGAAAAGTATGAAAAAGTGATCCGTTCAATTGCTTGGAAATACTCGAAGGGCCAGTCGTTTCACGAGGACATCGTCCAAGTAGGCAGAGTGGGACTTTTAGGTGCGATAAGAAGGTATGACCAAACAATTGGGAAAAACTTTCACAGTTTCGCAATCCCAACCATTATAGGTGAAATCAAACATTATCTACGCGATAAAACATGGAGTGTGCATGTGCCAAGAAGGGTAAAAGAGCTCGGAATTAAGATTATAAAGGCTGAAGAGGAACTTACAAACCACTTACAAAGGAAGCCGAAAATACATGAAATCGCAAATCATCTTCATGTGGATGAAAAGGAAGTTCTAGAAGCAATCGAATTAAAACAAGCCTATCATACGCAGCCAATTGATACGCCGACTGATTCAGATTCAGAAGGGAAAACCATTTTAGAAACAGTAGGTAAAAAGGATAAAGGCTACGAACAGGTGCTGAAAAAATTAGATGTAAAGAAAGCCCTCCGTGTTCTGTCAACACGAGAACAAAGGATTCTTTATTATACGTATATAAAAGAGAAAAGTCAGCGAGATACAGGAAAAATCGTGGGTATTTCACAAATGCATGTTTCTCGCATCCAGCGAAGTGCCATTAAAAAGCTTCGGCAAGCCGTACTTGAATGAGGTAATTTTGGTAAAATAGAGATAGTAGTGAAAGTAGGAGGAAACAGTTTTGAGTCAGACATTGCAAACGAACGACATGATGGTAAAAACCATCGCCAAAGAAATTGGAATCACAACTAAGCAAGTGCATAGTGTAATCAACCTTTTAGATGAAGGGAATACTGTACCTTTTATCGCACGTTACCGAAAGGAACTAACCGGGTCTTTAGACGAAGTGCAAATTAAAGATGTTCAAGAAAAATGGACCTATTTGCAAAACCTCGAATCACGAAAGGAAGAGGTGATTCGCCTCATTTCTGAACAAGGGAAGTTAACCGATGAACTTCAATCGGAAATCTTGAAGTCTACAAAGCTTCAACAGGTCGAGGACTTATACAGACCCTATAAACAAAAACGCCGTACAAAAGCGACCGTCGCAAAAGAAAAAGGGCTAGAGCCATTAGCAGAATGGTTATATACCTTCCCGATGAATGTGGATGTTGAAAAATATGCAACTCAATTCATTTCAGAGGAAAAAGAAGTTCTGAGCGCTGAAGATGCGATTAGTGGTGCGAAGGATATTGTTGCGGAATGGATTTCCGATGACGCTGCTTTTCGTCAATGGATTCGAAATGAAACCTTCAAACAAGGAACCATTGAAACAGCGGTGAAAGACCAAGAAAAAGACGAGAAAAATGTTTATGAAATGTACTATGAATACAAGGAGCCAATCCACAAGGTCGTTCCACATCGTGTCCTAGCGATGAACCGCGGAGAAAAAGAGGAAATCTTACGTGTAACAATTGAACCGCCTCTCGACCGAATTTTAACCTTTTTAAATCGAAAGATCGTAAAAACAGAAAATTCTCCGGCAACACAATATATTGTAGAAACAATCGAGGACAGTTACAAACGTCTTATTCAGCCGTCGATTGAAAGGGAGATTCGAAAAGAACTAACAGAGAAAGCAGAAGATCGAGCGATTCATATTTTTTCAGAAAACCTTCGAAATCTACTTTTACAACCGCCACTTAAAGGGAAGATTGTCCTTGGAGTGGACCCTGCCTACCGTACGGGATGTAAGCTTGCGGTAGTTGATGAAACCGGTAAGGTTCTTAATATAGGTGTAATATATCCGCATCCACCAGTAAATAAAAGGGAGGAAGCGATTAAGAAAATAAAATCCGTTTTACAAGAATTCAAGGTAGAAATGGTGGCTATCGGAAATGGTACGGCCTCAAGAGAAACGGAAAGCTTTGTTGCGGATGTTCTAAAAGAAGTGAATCAAGAAATCTTTTATATTATCGTCAATGAAGCGGGAGCGAGTGTGTACTCTGCATCTGAGATTGCACGTGAAGAATTCCCTGATTTACATGTTGAAGAAAGAAGTGCTGTATCGATTGCAAGAAGACTTCAGGACCCGTTAGCTGAACTCGTAAAAATTGATCCGAAGTCAGTAGGCGTCGGTCAATACCAACATGACGTCTCCCAGAAAAAGCTAAATGAACAGCTAACATTTGTTGTTGAAACAGTTGTTAACAAGGTTGGTGTAAATGTTAATACAGCATCTCCTTCCTTACTGCAATATGTAGCTGGCCTCTCAAAAGCGGTTGCTAACAATATCGTGAAAAAACGTGAGGAGCAAGGTAAATTCAAAGATAGAAGCGAATTGAAGGACATTCCGCGTCTAGGTGCAAAAACCTATGAGCAATGTATTGGATTCCTTCGTATTATCGATGGAAGCGAGCCATTAGATCGCACAGGGATTCACCCAGAAAACTATAATGAGGTTAAAAAACTACTTGGGAAATTCGGTCTAACAAGCAATGACTTAGGAACGGAAAAATTAAAAGAAGCCATTTCGTCCATTGTCCCAGAAGAAATAGCTGCAGAATTAGGAATCGGTGAAATTACCATTCACGATATAACTGAAGCTTTAGTCAGCCCAGAACGCGACCCTCGTGATGAACTGTCAAAACCATTACTTAAAAAGGACATCCTTAAGCTTGAAGACCTCGCAAAAGGGATGGAGCTCGAAGGAACTGTCCGCAATGTTGTAGACTTTGGGGCTTTTGTAGATATCGGAGTTAAGCAGGATGGTTTAGTTCATATTTCTAAACTAAGTAAAAACTTTGTCAAACACCCACTTGACGTTGTTTCAGTTGGCGACGTTGTAACCGTCTGGATAGACGATGTCGATGTGAAAAAAGGAAGAGTCGCATTAACAATGCTACCGCCACAAAGCTAAAACGAAAGGGGCTGTCCAAAAAGTCATTGAAAAGTGACTTTTGAGGACAGCCCCTCATTTTTTATATTTATTGGGTCAACTAAAACTAGGTTGTTGATTTCCGCTGCAGGTACTCGCTTTCCGCGGGCGG
>NZ_SLUB01000053.1 GCF_004799755.1 Bacillus timonensis
GTCTCTGAAGCGCTCTCTCAAAGACAAAACACTGATGTAAAACCGCCGAAATGTCTCTGAGACGTACTCTCGAAGACAAAACACTGATGTAAAAGTGCCGAAATGTCTCTGAAGCGCTCTCTCAAAGACAAAACACTGATGTAAAAATGCCGAAATGTCTCTGAGACGTACTCTCGAAGACAAAACATTGATGTAAAACCGCCGAAATGTCTCTGAGACGTACTCTCGAAGACAAAACATTGATGTAAAACCGCCAAAATGTCTCTGAGGCGCTCTCTCGAAGACAAAACACAGAATTGAAAACATCTAAATGTCTCTGAAGCGTACTCTCAAAGATAAAACACCAATGCAAAAAGTACCCAATTATCCCTGAGTAGTTCAAAGCCGAAAGCCAGTCAAAACGGAACGATCCCAGAACCGAATTTTCAATAAAACAAAAATCGCGGTACCAAATGTCACCGCGATTTAAAATTATTATCCATTATGATATTTATACATCCATAATACCCCGGATTTTAACATACGTGGCACACGTCCTGTGAGTGTACGTTCTGCAACCAAACCAAAGCCTTCTTTTTTACCTAGGGAACCTAGCACACCTTTAAGTTTGATTTTAGGAAACTCTGTTGGTGGAGCTTCCCCTTCCCAGCGCTTTAAAAGAACCTGAACGATTTGTTCTGCCTGGCCTTCTGCAAGCTGTGCACTCGGTGCATGCGGTAAACTTGCACAGTCCCCAACGACATAGACGTGTTCATCATTTGGCAAGTTATGTTGCGGAGTTAAAATCACACGACCACTGCCGTCTTTTTCAACATCTAAGTCACGAACGACTTTATTTGGCTGAATACCAGCGGTCCAAACAACAACATCACTTTGAACAGGTTGGTCATTATTAAATAAGACGTTTTCTTCTACTCTCGTTATATTTGAGTTATTAATGATTTCAATATCGTTTTTATCAAACCAGTTCTCAACATACACACTCAATTTTTCAGGGAAAGCCGATAGAATATGGTTTCCTCTATCAAAGAGCTTAATTTGCAAGTCTGGCCTGCTTTCAAAAAGTTCACTTGCTAATTCAACCCCACTCAAACCTGCACCTACGATGGACACAGTTGCGCCAGCAGGGAGATTATTGAGTTTTTGATAGGTGGCCCTTGCATTATCAATCGACTGGATGCTATAAGTAAATTCCTTTGCACCTGGAACATTGTGGTACTTATCTTCACATCCTAATCCAATGACGAGGTTATCATAGCGTATTGATTCTTCATCTTTAAGGTGAACCAGCTTTTCATTCATATCAATGCCCGTAACTTCCCCAAACTTTACGTGCAAACTGGGGTGCTCTGGAAATGCTACACGAACATGAGAATCCGATATGGTACCGGCGGCAAGTGCGTAAAATTCTGTTTTTAAACTATGATAAGGTGCTCGGTCAATTAAGGTGATTTTAAATCCATCGGGTAATTGATTAGGGAGCAATCGATGTAAGATTCGCATTCCACCATACCCTCCGCCAAGTATAACAAGATTTTTCATGATGATTATCCCCTTTTGTTCCTCTCTTTAGTTGAAACGTTCACGTGCTTTTTATCCATTATTTATCTGAACCTGTAATCCTTTTCAAATCCACATAAAGTATAGCGAAAATGTGACAAAATAACAACAGATATCAGCAAAATTGACGTGTGGATAAAAAGAGAGTACGATAGGTAGTTGTAGTGAGGTGAAAAAACCAGTGAATCCTATCATTGAATTTTGTGTTAGTAATTTGGCGAGTGGCTCTGAGAAGGCAAAGGAAATCCTCGAACAGGATCCAAATCTTGATGTGATTGAGTATGGCTGCTTAAGTTATTGTGGGCAGTGCTTTGAGTCACTTTATGCTCTTGTAAATGGGGATGTAGTTACTGGTGAAACAGCTGAAGAGCTAGTAGAAAATATCTATGCCTATTTAGAAGAGAACCCAATGTTCTAACATTATATATATGTCAAAGAAAAAGCAGTAAATATACTGCTTTTTTCTTGTTTTGACAAAAAGAAAACCCTTCATTATAGAATGAAGAGTTTCTATAAAAACGGGGGATAGTCTCATTGTGGTCAAAAAATTCTTGCTTTAAACTTAAAGAAAAAGAAAATTTTGTACTAAACGGATTATTTGTATCAAATTCAATTTAACATTATACTTATAGTAATAACCTGATTTAAAAAAAGAGGGAGGTTACGAGGATGACAGATCGTGTCGTAAGTATTTCTGAAGCAGCTGCTTTCCAAATTAAAGATATGATGAAACAAAATGAAGAAGAAGGATCTTTCTTACGGGTTGCTGTTAAAGGTGGCGGCTGTAGTGGACTTTCATACGGAATGGGCTTTGAACAAGAAGAAAACGAACAAGACCTTCATGATGAACAACACGGAATTAAGATCTTAATCAACAAACAAGATGCTCCGATTTTAAACGGTGTAAAAATAGACTTCAAACAATCCCTAATGGGTGGAGGATTTACCATCGATAATCCGAATGCCATTGCATCCTGTGGGTGTGGTTCTTCCTTCCGTACGGCTAAAGTAGCTGGATCACCAGAAGAATGCTAAAAAAGTTGGGCTTTTCAAGCCTGACTTTTTTTTGACTAAATGTGGAAAATGTTAGTCGGTAAATTGACTTATTTCTTACAAGCGTCAAAAATCGATTGTTTTTAATATATTCCTAAGTATTAAAATGCCCCTGAAGTACTTGAAATATCAACATAAAAGTCCTATTATAGGATATGGATATTAAATAGTAAATTTTTTTGACAAATGTCGTAATTTTTTATGTCCAGTCATGGTATCTTACGTGAAAGATATCACAAACTATTTTATCAATAAAATCAGAGCTTGCAGTTGAAAATAGGTGTAAGCTGAATTTTTTACTGCAAAAAAAGAAAAGGTGGGCGTGATTACAGTGAGAAAGCCAAAAATCGTCGTTTTAGGAGCAGGATACGGTGGATTAACTACTATCGTTAACCTACAAAAAACATTAGGTGTAAATGAAGCAGATATTACACTAGTTAATAAAAATGATTATCACTATGAAACCACTTGGTTACATGAAGCATCAGCAGGAACTTTACATGCAGATCGTGTACGTTATCAAATTGAAGATGTAATTAGTGGACATAAAGTTAAATTTGTAAAAGGCTCTGTAGCAAAGATTGACACAGAAGGAAAACGTGTAATCCTTGAAGATGATTCACAGGTTGAATATGATTATTTGGTTGTAGCATTGGGTGGAGAATCTGAGACATTTGGTATTAAAGGCTTAAAAGAATATGCATTTACGATTTCTAACGTAAACACTGCTCGTCAAATTAAAGAGCATATTGAATATCAATTTGCCACTTATAATACAGAAGAGGAAAAAGACGATACCCGTCTTACAATCATTGTTGGTGGAGCAGGATTCACTGGAATTGAGTTTTTAGGAGAACTAGTTAACCGAGTTCCCGAGCTTTGCCGTGAATATGATGTTGATCAAAATAAAGTAAGAATCATCTGTGTGGAGGCTGCACCAACTGCATTACCAGGCTTCGATCCTGAATTAGTTGAATATGCAGTTAACCACTTAGAGAAAAAAGGTGTAGAATTCAAGATTGGTACTGCAATCAAAGAAGGAACACCCGAAGGAATCATTGTTGGTAAAGATGACGTAACTGAAGAAATTAAAGCACGTACTGTCGTTTGGGCAGCAGGTGTACGCGGTAACAGCGTAATTGAGGCATCTGGTTTTGAAGCAATGCGTGCACGTGTGAAGGTTGATAAGCAACTTCGTGCACCAGGAAACGACAATATCTTCTTTGTTGGAGATAGTTCATTAGTGATTAACGAAGAAATCAATCGTCCATACCCACCTACTGCACAAATTGCAATGCAACAGGGTGCATTAGTGGCGAAAAACATCGCAGTTCTTGTTCGTGGACAAGGAGAACTTGGTGAATTTACGTTCGATAACAAAGGAACTGTATGTTCACTTGGTGAGCACGATGGTATCGGAGTTGTATTTGGTAGAAAGATTTGGGGATCCAAAGCAGCATTCATGAAGAAAGTAATCGATAATCGTGCACTCTTCATCGTAGGTGGTCCATCACTTGTGCTTAAAAAAGGTAAATTGAAATTTTTATAAGATCATTTAAAGGGAATGTGGGGAGACTCGCATTCCTTTTTCACTATTAGTCCATTAAATCGGAGTAAAATCAATTGACTTACGTTCCATCCCTTTAGTACACTAGGAAGGGATTTATGCGTTCAGCTCCAGCGCTGAAAAGGCGCTTGCGCATTTGTTACTGGAGGAGAGTTACCATGTCATTCAGTTTTTTACCGATTTTATTAATTTCGATGATATTGTTTTTCGTTTTATTTTTTGGAATTGGATTCATTCTTAACATGCTTTTACGGATGTCATGGATTATGGCGATTATCTATCCAATTGTTGCGGTAGCCATTATTCAGGATGTTTCTTTTCTTGATTATTTTACATCACCAGGAACTGCCTTTCGCTCTTTAGGGAATAGCATCATGACTTTAGCTCCTTTAGATATTGCGATTTTACTTAGCGGTCTTGCTGGCGCAATTTTATCAGGAGTGGTTATTAAACTCCTTCGAAAAAAAGGATACAGAATGTTTTAGAACCCCATTTCCATATAATTGTGTTGAAAGAAACGTAAGGATTTTATAAAGGAATCCTTACGTTTCTTTTTTATACATGAATTATTTTCCACTCATAAGCGAATAATTTCTAACCGAATTGGAAAGAAATAGAGTCGTGAGAGGAGTGGAAAAATGTGTTTCATCTAAACACAATTTTAAGAAGAAGTGTAATGACGATGTTAGTTGCATTCGCACTATTCACTACGTTCCAATCTTTTTCCGGAGTACAGTCGAAAGACCTTACGAACTGGGCAAGCGAGCAAATAAAAAAGAAATCGCAATCAGTTGTGATGAAAAGTGTAGGACTGGTCTCCAAATATATGTTTTATATTCAAGGAAATAAAGCGGTAGTGGCTTCGAGTGTTGAAAGTACATTACCCATTGAAGAAGCGATTGATTTTTCAAAATACCCGAAAAAAACAGTTGTCGCGACTGGTTATACAGCGGGGGTAGAATCAACTGGTAAAGATGCGAAGCACCCTTCCTATGGTATCACCTACTCTGGTGTAAAAGTAAAGCGCGATCTGTATTCTACAATTGCTGCCGATTTAAGTGTCTTTCCAATCGGAACCATTCTGTTTATCCCTGATTACGGGTATGGAGTGGTTGCTGATAAAGGTGGGGCGATTAAAGGAAATAAAATTGATTTGTATTATGAAACCGTCAATGATGTGTATAACAAATGGGGGAAAAGAACCCTCGATGTCTATGTAATCAAAATGGGTGACGGCAAAATATCTGAAGAAGAAATCGCCGCTATGAACGAGGATAAATCGATGCAGGTATTTCGACAACAAATATTAGGTGAAAAAAGTTAAAGGCTAATCGCGATGATTAGCCATTTTTATTTGCTATAAAATATAAAGTAGGAATGTTAATAAAATCCCTGTCAAACCGCCAAAAAATACTTCAATGGGTTTATGGCCTAATAACTCTTTTAACTCACTTCGTTTTCTTTCTCCATCAAGCCTTGGCCATAGCTTTGCATCCTCCGCAAATTTTTGAAAGTCTGCAACAAGTTGGTTGAGAACGGTAGCCTGCTCACCAGCGTGTCTGCGAACACCGGACGCATCGAACATGACTATAACGGCAAAAACCGTAGATATGGCGAAAAAAGGAGAACCAACTCCTTGCTCAAGGGCGATCCCTGTTGTTAAAGCTGTTACAGCAGCTGAATGAGAACTTGGCATTCCACCAGTGCTTGTAATTAGGGACCAATCAACGTTTCTAGTCACAAAGAAATGTAGTGGGACCTTAACAAACTGCGCAAATCCAATTGCGGCAAGTGCGGTCCAAAGGGGGAAATTTGTAAAAAGCTCCATGTAAACTACGTCCTCTCAATTGAATGCACTTATTCTCTTTTTTGAATAGCATTAGTCACAATCAGCATGTTCGCCAATGGTTACTGTTATTATAAAAGAAATTACGAATGCCTGCAAAATGAAATCTTCTTCAGATGAAATTTAGTGTCTCGAAGTATATAATAAAATAAAATAAGTTGGAGGTGTTAGGATGTTTACAGTAAAAAATGAAATAAAAGTACAAGATACTCATGAAGCAATATTAATTGGTTTATATGCGAAAAATCAAAAAACAACTGGGCTGACCCACGAAATCGATACATTAGTAGACGGTCAAATTACAGTGCTGTTAAAAGAAGGAGACATATCAACAAAGAAAAATAATGTATCAAAAGTGCATACATTAGGAAAGACCCCTATTAAACGAGTTTACTTCCTTGGGCTTGGAAAAGAGGACGAGCAATCCTTTGAATCACTAAGAGAAGCATTTGGAAAGGCTGTTAAAGTAATTGATGAAGCCAAAATTGAAAGCTTTGCAGTTGATGTGGATTCCTTTGTAACGGAAAAGTTGGCGGTTCAAGATGTTGCTCATGCATTTGGAGAAGCATTTGCATTGTCTACATATAAATTTGCAGATTATAAACAAAAATCTAATGAACCAGAAAAGAAAATTGAAGACGTCATTGTTTACACGAATGATGATGCAGACGAAGTTGAAGCAAGTTTAAAAGTAGGATTTGCATATGGACAAGGGACAAACTCTGCGAGAACTCTTGTAAATTTACCTGGTAACATGCTAACGGCTACGGATTTAGCAAATTATGCATCTGAAATTGGAATGAAGTATGGGTTTGAAATCGAAATTCTCGACAAAGAAGAGATGGAAAAGCTTGGGATGGGCGCTCTTTTATCCGTAAATAAAGGTTCTGTAGAGCCTCCCAAAATGATTGTCCTAAAATATCAAGGAACCGATAACTGGAAGGATGTCATTGGCTTAGTTGGAAAAGGGATTACCTTCGATACAGGTGGCTATTCCATTAAGCCAAAGGACGGCATTGTTGGTATGAAATCTGACATGGGTGGAGCTGCTGCTGTATTAGGAGCGATGGAGATTATTGGTCAACTAAAACCGGAAAAAAATGTTGTCGCCGTCATTCCATCAACTGACAATATGATCAGTGGTGATGCATTTAAGCCAGATGATGTTGTGACATCGATGAACGGTAAAACAATCGAAATCCTAAATACAGATGCAGAAGGGCGTCTTGCATTAGCAGATGGAATCACGTATGCGAAGTTCCATGGTGCCTCCTATTTGGTTGATGTGGCAACGTTAACGGGTGGAGTCATTGTTGCTCTAGGAAATGATATAACTGGCGCAATGACAAATAATGAAGCTTTTTTTGAAGAAATACTAGAAGCCTCATTAGAAGCCGGCGAGCCAATTTGGCGCCTACCAATTACCGAAAACCATAAAAAACGTGTTCGGAAGAGTCTGGTGGCTGACTTGAACAATTCACCAGGACGCGATGGACATGCCATTTTTGCAGGTACATTCCTTGGTGAGTTCGCAGAGAGTACACCATGGGTACACCTTGATATAGCAGGAACGGCAACTACTACAACAGCTCATAATTTAGGTCCTGCAGGTGCAACCGGGGTTATGGTTCGCACGCTTGCAACTTTAGTTGAAAGATTTGGTATAACTGAAGAATAATAAGTAGGAAGTCTACCGAGTGTAGGCTTCTTTTTTCCTTTTAAAAGCACCTTCTTACGCAAAAAATTCCATTGACGTTATCTACCATCCTATGATATTGTAATTTAGGTATTTTAATTCTCTACCAATTTAGCAGACTAAAGCAAAAACTAATTAACTATTACTAGAAGGAGTTTTCATCATGAATGCAGTTGTTATAGCCGTTCTTGTTATGCTTATATTAAGTTTATTTCGTATAAATGTTGTCGTTGCTCTTGCAGTGGGGGCGATTGTTGGAGGACTTACAGGTGGCCTAGACCTTGCATCGACTGTTTCTACCTTTACAGATGGCTTAGGCGGTAATGCCACGGTTGCGTTGAGCTATGCCTTACTTGGTAGTTTTGCAGTTGCTATATCAAGAACTGGCCTACCAGATGCCATGGTAGATCTAGCCATCAAAATGGTCGGACAACAAGGGGATAGTAAACGTAAAACCTATTCAAAGGTTTTAATCATTTTTATCATTTTAGCCATTTCTATTTCATCACAAAACCTAGTTCCTGTTCATATTGCATTTATACCTATTTTAATTCCACCATTATTAAAGGTTTTTAATGAACTTGAAATTGATCGTCGATTGATTGCTTCTGTTATTACGTTTGGATTAACAGCACCGTATATTGCATTGCCAGTTGGATTTGGCGAGATTTTCCACGGACTGTTACAGCAATATATGCTCGAAAGTGGCCTTGAAGTTGCGAAAAAAGATATCCCTGTTGCCATGTTGATTCCAACTGCAGGGATGGTTGTTGGTTTACTGGTCGCAATCTTTTTTTCCTATCGTAAACCTAAAACATATAAAAATATTGAAATTACAAATACATCGAATTCAAAAGCCACCTATACGAAAAAGAGTATTGCTTTTGCTCTCATTTCGGTACTTGCTACGTTAACTGTTCAGTTAACACTTTCACAAGTATTTGATGTTGATGGCATGATTTTTGGAGCTTTGGTCGGTATCATCGTTCTTTATTTCAGTGGCTCCATGAAAGTAAATCAAGCTGACGAAGTGATAACAGGCGGAATGAAAATGATGGCTTTCATTGGTTTTGTGATGATCACAGCATCCGGGTTTGCTGCTGTTATTAATGAAACCGGGGATGTGGAAGAGCTTGTTAAGCAGTCAGCTTCCTTAATGAATGGAAACCAAGCATTTGCTGCTTTAATGATGTTAATCGTCGGTCTATTGATCACATTAGGAATAGGATCTTCGTTTTCAACGATTCCAATCATCGCGACGATCTTTGTTCCTTTATGTTTGGAGCTTGGATTTAGTCCAATGGCGACAATTGCCATTGTTGGTTCCGCGGCCGCTTTAGGAGATGCGGGGTCACCTGCATCAGATAGTACGCTTGGTCCAACCGCTGGACTTAATGTCGATGGCCAGCATAATCATATCTGGGATACTTGTGTACCGACATTTTTACACTATAATATTCCACTTATTATTTTCGGTTGGATTGCAGCCATTCTTCTATAAAACGATACCCCCACGAAAGATTGTGGGGGTTTCTCATTTTTAAGAGGCTTTAGTTGAAAGATCAATCGCAGCGTTTTTTGTTACTGTGCGATAAATTCTAGGTGAAATGATTCCAGCGAAAATGGTGAAAGCGAGATCCTTTACTATGAACCAAGCCATAACTGCCCAGGCTGCTCCATAGCTCATTTTAACCTCTAACCAAAAGTTTAATGCAAAGTACATATAGTTTGTGCCGATGAAATAGTTCATGAATAGACCAACAAATGCAGCAAATATGAATGTTTGTAATGTTGGGTTCCCTTTAGCATGTTCAACAACTTTTCCTGCGAAATAGGCTGTTGCAATAAATGATAAAATAAATCCGCCAGTGCTTCCAATGATCGGTGCGATTCCTGCCTCAAATCCTGAAAAGACAGGTGCCCCGGCAATTCCTATGAGCATGTAAACAATCATTGAAATAGCTCCTAATCGGCTCCCAAGTAGGAGCCCTGCTAATACGGCAAAAAAGGTTTGCATGGTTAGCGGAACCCCAGCAACCTGTAAAAACGGTACCATTGAAGTGATGTTTGCACCAATTGCCATAAGTGCTGCAAACATCCCGACATATGTAACTTCAATTGCTCGAATTCGTGGTTTTGAAATTGTTGTCATTATATGTTAACCTCCATGATTATTAAGTTAACAAAATGGTAAAACAAGATGAGCTATATGTCAACATAAAAATAAATGAAGTTAACAAATGAAAGTTGAGTCATATGCTTTCGGGAGAGTTGATAAAATAGTGGTAGATGATTTCCCTTACAATAATCGAAGCGTTACACTAAGATCCTGGAATGAAAGAAATTGTTATTGTCAAAAAATAATTTTGCTGTCCATGGCAAGAAAAATGTGTCAAAAAGGTAGTCCTGTAAATATAATGCCCATATCCGAAAATGTTGGGAGCGGTCGGAATGAGTATTGGAATTGTATTAATGGGCCTTTTTGTCGGGTTTTTGGTCGGGTTAACAGGCGTAGGTGGAGCGGCATTATTGACCCCTTTTTTAATCTTAATTGGTATCAATCCTCTAATTGCAGTTGGAACAGATTTTCTTTATAACTCTATCACTAAACTTTTTGGATCTGTTCAGCATTTTCGGCAGAAAACAATCAATTTTAAACTTGTGAAATATTTGGCTTTAGGTAGTGTTCCTAGTGCAATCATAGCTGTTACTACATTACATTTTGTTGGAGGAGACAAACTCTTGCAAGGAGAAATTGTGAAGCATGCCCTCGGTTATGTCCTTATGATGGTTGCCATTGCAACTGTAGTAAAGACATTATTTAGCTCTCGTTTCTCCCAAAGTTCCTACAGTTTAAAGTCCATTGAAGATAAAGCAAAAGCCACGATTTTTTTAGGGGCAGTTCTTGGATTTATAGTTGGATTAACATCCGTTGGATCTGGTTCGCTTTTTGCACTTGCGATGCTGTTATTTTATCAATTACGAGCATCAGAGTTAGTCGGGACAGATATTGCACATGCATTTATTTTAGTTACGGTGAGCAGCTTTTTTCATGTAGGTTTTGGGAATGTTGACTTTCTCTTGGTGATGAATTTGCTTTGTGGCTCAATTCCTGGAGTCATCATTGGTAGTTCTTTATCCGCAAAGGTTCCAATGAAACCACTACAAACGGTGATAGGGATTATTATTTTTATTAGTGGTTTGAAATTAATCTATTAGTTGAAATACGAAAAAAATTGCGAACTAATATACCTTAGTGTAAAATTACACTAAGGTTTTTGGCTTTCTCTTGGTAAGAGAAGGTAAATGATTAAAAAGGTGATCAATATGGATAAGGAACAGTTGATTCAAATACTCTCCGAAAGAATGAAGCTAATCCGTACTGAAAAAGGGTATACACAGGACAAAATGGCGGAGATCTTGGGGATTTCAAAAAAGACATTGGTGCAAATTGAAAAAGGGCGAATTCAAGCGGGATGGACAATTATCGTAGCGGTTTGTGCATTATTTCGCGATAGTGAGATTATCCAAACAACATTAGGTGGAGACCCAATCGACGTCATTGAAATTATCGGACGAAATGGGATTGACCGTGCCAAAGAACGCACGTTGGGTGGTAAGGTATGGTGGAAAGATCTTAAGAAGGAAGGAAGGTTTCGTCTCCAACAAAATATGATAAGCCAACATTATCGTATCTTAGATGATGCCAATTTTAGATGGTATTCATCGTTTAATAAAGAGGAAGCCTATAACAGGTTAAAAGAAATTTCGATTGAAGCAAACTAGAAACGGGGCAAAATCTATTTGGCCCCATTTTTCTTCTTCGCTGTTTTGTTTTTTGAATACGTAAATGAAGTTAAGTTGTTATTTACGGCAGCTTCTTCGTTAAGTCTTTCTTTTTTAGCCATATACTTCCTCCATTAATTTTGTTAGTGATCCAGAGAAAAGTCCTCGTAGCGTTGGTTTAAATATACATTTTCTCCAGTTGCGAAGTTTATGTTTCGAAGGTCCAGCTCAGGATCAAGTTGATTCACGAGTTGTTCTTCTTTGCTTTGTATTTGTCTTAATGTATCTCTATATCTATCTTCCATTGATTTACCTCCTCGTGTTTTTATCATGTCCTAAATCGTGTAAATTTCATTCTGGTAATCAAAAAAGAACGATAGGCAAATTTTTACCTTCGTTCAAATGGATTATTCATTATCGCCATCTTAATGCAATAGTTAATATACTGGATTTAGAGCCTTTTACACTTGCTTCTAAGTGAAGATTTAAACCATCAGGATTAAAGGTTGCTTTTACTTTCGACTGAATGCCTGTTGTTTTTAGCAGTCGTTCTACTTCCTGGTCATTTGATGCCTGTGCAGCAGCCATTACTTTTTTTGTAAACTCTCTAGAATCAGCTAATTTGGCCAATATCAGGCTGGCATCCTTCATGAGAATTCTCATTTCTTCTGCCGATTGCTTAAATAAAGTTGGGTCAACTTCAGGAAATTGACGATAATAGGTATATGGGCAGTACAACATTGAGTCAGCAAAAACAGAATGGCTTGTTAGGTTTGAATAATACCCTGGATACAAAACAGTTCTTGGTGGTCCTTGACGTCCATAGATAAACGGATGTTCGTACAAAGGTAGACCTCCCTTATCAAAATTTCTGTTACAATATATGTAATTTTTTGTATAAGGGTGCATATAAATGGGTGCTTAAGGCCTACTTCCTGTCAATTCCTAGTATCTTCAAAACAATTCCTTCCCAAATCTTCCAAGGAAGTGCATTTTTAAGGATAATGGTGAATCTTGTTCCTTTACCTACTGGGTAGCGAAGTCTAGTTAAGGAGGGCTTTGTAGCTAGTCTTACGATGAATGTAGCAACTTCAAGTGGGTCACCGTAAGATGCTTGGTTTTTCTCAAGCCTTGCTTCAATCTTTTTCATCAATTCTTGATAGGGAGATGTCGGAAGCATCGACTGTTCTGCTACCTTTTTACCACTGCTCCATATATTCGTTTGAAAAGACCCTGGCTCAATTAGTGCTACATCAATACCAAACGCTCTTACCTCAAATTGCAATGATTCAGACCAGCCCTCCAATGCGTATTTAGACGCAACATAAGGAGAGATGGCTGGGAATCCCATTTGTCCACTTATGCTGCTAAGATTCATGATTTTACCAGCTCTTTGCTTTCTCATATAGGGTAGAACAAGTTTAGTCACTTGAATCAACCCGAAAAAGTTTGTTTCAAACTGGGCCTTGTATTCCGATATTGAAATTTCCTCTGCAAATCCACCTGTCGCAAAGCCAGCATTATTTAATAAGATATCGACCCGACCAAGCTTTTGAAGGGTTGTTTGAAATGTATGTAAAGAATCAGAATCGGTCACATCCAACCTACAAAATTGGAGATTCTCTTCTAGGTCTGGATTATTTAGGTGACGTAGAATGTTTTCTTTTCTTTGCAGATTTCTCATGGTGGCGACAACAAAGAATCCTTTTTTTAAAAACTCAATTGAACTCAGAAGTCCAAATCCACTTGATGCCCCGGTAATGATTGCAATGGGTTTGTCCACACTTTTCTCTCCCTTAAATAAAATGGTTTCTAATATTATCCATTTAATCTTATAATAGAAAAAGATAAGTATCTAGAATGTACCCGATAAAGGCGGGATAAAATTGCAGATAAATGAAGTTATATCAATTATTCAAGAACATGGTTATCTCGGACTTTATTTATGGCTATGGGTTGGCGCATTTGTGATTCCACTTCCAAACGAAATGATTGTATCAACAATCGGTTTTTTTGCGGCTGAGGATGTTTTTGTACCTTGGAAGATTTTCTTTATAACCTACCTTGGAATCATAGCTGCCGTTACCACAAGCTATGTATTTGGACGCTTCGCAGGAAATGCCATGGTCTTTCTCATGAATAAACAAAATAAAATGAGAAGAAAAATCGAACGTGCGTTATTAATGATTGAAAAATACAATACATTTGCATTAGCATTTTGCTATTTCGTACCAGGCTTTCGTATTCTATTTCCATTCTTATTCGGGTTTAGTAAGTTTTCGTTCATAAAATTTGCTTTAATCCTGTATACTACTATTTTTATTTGGGTGTCCCTTGTTTTTTCAGTCGGCTATTTTGCAGGGGAAGAATTCATTGAAGCGTTTATTAAATACTACGATATTGTGGTAGGTCTAGCTGTTGCAGCGTTAATGGTGTATGTAATGGTTAAGATAAGAAGGAAAAGAAAGCTGAGAAAGCTTTCACATTGAGAGGGTGTACAGATCATGAAAAAGCTGTCTTTGTTTCTGATTTTCAACATCATGATTGGCTGTTCACAGGATGAGAACCTGGATGGACCAGCAGTAAAGGAAACAGTTTCAAACCCAGTTATTATCGCTACAAATCTGACGATCCCATGGATGATCACAAAAACGGATGGAATCTTCTTCATTCCCGAACGAATTGGAAAACTTTCTGAAATAGAGGAGGCTTCTGGACAGGTGATCCCCCAACAATTAAAACTTCAAAAAGAAATTTTGGATCAAGGAGAAGGGGGCTTTTTGGGCTTTACACTCGCACCGGATTTTCAGAATTCGAATGAAGCATTTATGTATCATACATACATGGAAGATGGTAACATTTTAAATCGCGTCATTCTTGTAGAAAGAAATGGGTCCAGTTGGGTGGAAAAATTAGTATTACTTGAAGGGATTCCAGGAGGAAGAATTCATAATGGCGGTCGTATTAAAATTGGCCCTGATGATAAGCTTTACGTGACTGCTGGAGATGCTGGAATTCCAGAAAATGCACAAGATGTTACAAGTCTGGCAGGAAAGATTTTACGGATGAATCTCGATGGCTCAATTCCAACTGACAATCCATTTCCTAATTCGTATGTCTATACATATGGTCACAGAAACCCACAGGGGCTTGTCTGGGATGAAAAAGGAACTTTATACAGCACCGAGCATGGACAAAGAGCACATGACGAGATTAACTTACTTGAACCGGGTAAAAATTATGGTTGGCCAATTATTGAAGGGAGTGAAACAAAGCCAGGCATGGTTACACCTATTTATCAAACAGGTGAGGAAACATGGGCCCCTTCCGGTATCGACTATGCAAATGGTAAGCTATATATTGCTACATTACGCGGTTCAAAGGTAAGAAGCTATGAAATTGAATCAGGTAGGATTGAAGTTATCCTTGATATTAATAGCCGGATGAGGGATATCTATATAGAGGACAACACACTCTATACCATCACAAATAACAAGGATGGTCGGGGAAACCCGAAGGAAGACGATGACAAGCTTCTCTCGATTTCATTAACGGGAATTCGAAAATAAAAAGCGGGCTTAGGGGGAGAAAAATGGTAGAAAATACATTAATCCAAGCACTAGGTATTACAATTGAAGAAGTGACACCTGAACGAGTTATAGCAACGATGCCAGTTGATGAGCGTACTCGTCAGCCATTTGGGGTTTTACATGGTGGTGCATCTGTTGCATTAGCGGAAACAGTTGCAAGTGTCGGTACATACAATCTCGTAGACCAAGTAACGGAAGGATGTGCAGGTCTCGAAATTAACGCCAATCATATTCGCGCAAAAAGGGATGGTGTTGTAAAAGCAATCGGTGCCCCTCTTCATAAAGGCAAAACAACAATGGTATGGGACATTAAAATCGTAGATGAAAAAGAAAACCTCATTTGTGTATCGCGCTGTACCATGGCCATTTTGAAATTAAAGAAATGAAAAAAGCGAGGACACAATCGTCCTCGCTTTTTCTCATTGACTCATATTTTCTTTTGCATGTTTTTCTTTATCCTTAAGGTCGTCACGAGCGCTTTTTTCCCAAAGTGGAACCTTTGAATTATAGGCAGCACGGCTGATTAAATGGCCAGAAACAGGTGAAGTCATAAACAGGAAAACAAATCCTAAAATCACCCTGAAGTTCATATAGCCTTCAATGATCCAAAAGTATAAAAATGTTCCAAGTAGGATCGACAAAACTCCTAGTGTCGCACTTTTTGATACCGCATGATTTCGTGTGTACACATCAGGTAATCGAACAATCCCAATTGCACTTAATATGCTTAGAAGTGCTCCGAACAAGATCATAACTGCAAATAAAATTTTAAGCATCTCGGTCATGTTCAATTACGACTCCTTTCTCAAGGAACTTTGAAAAAGCGACGGTACCAACAAATGCGACAATCGCTATTAATAATATAACTTCAAGGAACGAATTGGAGCGTAAGATAATGGAAATAATCGCAGTAATTCCCACTAAATTGATCCCGATTGCATCAAGGGCGATGACTTTGTCAGGAATCGAAGGTCCTTTTATCACACGGTATATATAAGCAATTGTTGAAACCGATAAGAAGACTAGAGCGAGATTAAGTAAAATTTCAAACATTATCGGCTCACCTCCATAATTGCTTTTTCAAATGAATTTTTAATTGAATCAATAGCTTCATCTACGTCTTGTATGTCCATTGCATGGACGTACAGTGTTTTTTTATCATCTGAAATATCAACAACCAGTGTTCCTGGTGTTAATGTGATCAAATTTGATAGAGTTAGGATTTCCCAATCTTTTGTGAGTTCCGTTGGCATTGCGAAAATCCCAGGTTTCACATCAAGCTTTGGCTTTACAACCACTTTCATAATGGCATAGTTTGAAAGAATTAGCTCTCTAAAGAAAATCAAGATCAGCTTAATTACTGCCCACACATTATGAAGGTAAAAACGATGTGAGAAGGAACGACGTAATACAAAAATAAGTAAAAGCCCAATCAAATATCCGCCAAAGAAGGCACTAAAGTCATAAGCATTCGAAATAAACATCCACGAAACGGCAATAAAAATATTTAAAACTAATTGCAACAACATAAGATCTACTCCTTTAAAACAGCTTGGATGTAGATGGATGGGTCTGTCAAGTCTTGAGCTGCTTGAGAGATATACGGATAGAACCATTCAGCACCAAATCCAAGTGCAATTGAGAGTGAAAGTAGAAGAGTAATCGGAATTAGCAGTCCTTTTGTTGATCCTTTTTCTTCATCTTTCCTAAGTTTTGCTTCACCCCAGAATCCGTTAATGAAGATTTTCATTACCGAATATAGGACAAGAAGACTTGAAATTAAAATTGCCGCAACCAGTACATAATGTTCTGCAGCAAGGCTTCCTTTTACAATGAGAAGCTTCCCAACGAATCCGCTAAATGGAGGGATTCCTGCAAGTGAAATTGTAGCAATAAAGAACATCCAGCCTAAATATGGATGATGGTTAATTAAGCCTCCCATTTTCTTCAAATTGCTTGTACCAGTTATCACAATCATGGCACCGACTAATAGGAAGAGGGCAGCCTTGATAATCATGTCATGAATTAAATAGTAAATCGAACCAGTCAATGATGTGGGTGTTAACGTTGCAACACCTACTAAAATAACACCAACTGCTGTTAATATATTGTAGATAATAATCTGTTTAACATCCCAATACGCAACAGCTCCGATTACTCCTACAACAATTGTAAATCCAGCAAGAATCCCAATTAAGGAATGAGTAAAGCCGGTATCATGATAGAAAATAATTGTAAATGTACGTATGATGGAATACACGCCAACCTTTGTTAACAATGCTCCAAAAAGGGCCGTTATCGGTGTAGGAGGCGCATTATAGGAACCCGGTAACCAGAAAAATAATGGGAAGATGGCTCCTTTTAATCCAAATACCACTAAAAATAAGATGGAGATAACAGTCACAATACCAGGTTGTCCTAGTTCACTTATTTTTGCAGATAGATCCGCCATATTAACTGTTCCTGTCACTGCGTATAGGTAAGCAACCGCAATAACAAATAGGGCGGATGAAATCACGTTCACCAAGATATATTTAATGGATTCACGTAATTGCGGCTTCGTCCCGCCATGTACAATTAAAACATAGGAAGCCATTAACATGACCTCGAAAAATACAAAGAGGTTGAAAATATCCCCTGTTAAAAATGCGCCTAGTACCCCTACCATTAAGAATTGTACAGCAGCATAATAAAAGAAACGTTCTCTTTCTTTTCCGATGTTTTTAAACGAATAGATAATACATGCTAAAACAACAATGCTACCTGTTGTAACAAGTAAAGAAGCAAGCATATCTGCTACTAGTACAATACCGAAAGGAGCGTTCCAGTCTCCAAGGTTAAGGGTTTGAATCCCATTCTGATAGACCTGATTGACGAGTATTAATGATAGGATGACTGTCAGAATTGTCGAGAATAAGCTTATCACTCTTGATGCTTTCGTATATTTATTTACAAATATGAGTATGATTCCCGTCAGGAGAGGAACCAGTATCGGAAGGATTACAAAATTATTCATTGCTATCATTTCCCCTTAAATTATCCATGTTGTCCGTTCCAAGCTCCTGATAGGATCGATACGCGAGCACCAGGATAAACGATGTTACCCCAAAGCTAATGACGATCGCAGTTAAGATAAGGGCTTGGGGAAGTGGATCAACATAAGCCTTCGTCCCCTCTACTAAAATGGGAGCAGCACCTTGCTTCAACCCACCCATTGTTAAAATCAATAAATGGGCTCCATGACTGAGCAAACCTGTCCCAATTATCACTCGAATAAGGCTTTTCGAGAGCATCAAATACGTCGCTGCCGTAAAAAGAATCCCGATGACAATTGCCATTAAAATTTCCATTAATCATCATCCTCCCCAATTGTTTGAATAATGGTCAAGGTTACTCCAACAACAACTAAATAGACACCGGTATCGAATAATACGGCAGTGGCAAGTTCCGTTTCCCCGAAAATTGGTAAATCAAAGTAACCAAAGGTATGACTTAAAAAGGGTACATCGAATAAGAATGAACCCATTCCTGTTAATGCTGCTATTAATAAACCAAGAGCAGCGACCTTTTTAAAGTCGAAAGGCAGGGCTTTTTTAACTGTTTTCATATCAAATGCTAAAAGGAAGAGGACGATTGCCGCTGCCGAAATCAGTCCACCGATAAATCCTCCGCCTGGAGTATTATGTCCTGCAAAAAAGAGATTCAAGGAATAGGCAAGAATGATGAAAACAGTTATTTTTGTAGCTGTTTGTAAGATTAAATCATTAGTTTTCATCCTTCTTTCCTCCTTGTCAAACGTAATTTGATCATTGTGAAAATACCAAGTGCAGCAATGCCTAGTACAGTAATTTCAAACAAAGTATCGAAGCCCCGGAAGTCTACTAAAATAACGTTAACGATATTTGTACCTCCGCCTTCCTTATAGCTGTTTTCGACAAAATAACTTGAGATGGAATCAATCAGTCTTGTACTATTTGCGGAAATTGCAAGTAAAGTTACAATTGTTCCGACCCCTAATGAAATAATTAGGTTTGTTAAACGAAAACGCATCGGCTTTTCCTTTTTCTGAAGCTTCGGAAGGTGATAGAAGCATAGTAGAAATAAGGCTACAGAAACGGTCTCAATTACTAGCTGAGTCAACGCCAAATCAGGAGCGCGGAAAAGCACAAAGAATAATGAAACTGAATATCCAACTGCACCAAGTGCGATAATTGCGGTTAGTCTAGACTTGGCAAAAATCGTTGTTGCAACCCCACCGACAAGAACAAATGCTAGTACTGCTTCAAAAAGTCGAACCGGTGCAACATGTGTTATATCAAAAGCAAATCCATTTTTAATAATGAGTGAACTTCCAATTGCCAAGATAAAGAACGCAAACATGATGACCAAATAGTCGCGAATAACTCCCGTCATATAAAAGCCATTAAGCTTTGATGCTGATCGCTCCATTGTGACAAGCCCTTTGTCATAGAGATTGTTTAACGTTAACCGCTTGGAAAAGACATTATAAATGCCTGTCCAATTTGCAAGTGTGAGAAACATAAGGGTTCCTAACACAATGACTCCAATTGACATAAAGAGTGGTGCATTCCAACCGTGGAAATACTCAAAATGAATATGATAGTTTGAACCGCCATCCAGTAAGCTAGGAAGGATGGATGCCACAGCAGGCTCAATTACACTTGGCGCCAATATGTTTGAGAAAATCCCGAATATTATGACAAGTGAAGCTAGAATAATAGGTGATATTAACATCCCAATTGGTGCTTCATGTGGCTTTTTATCAAGCTTATCAAACTGAGCTTTTCCAGTAAAAGTTTTAAAGACAAGAATCATACTGTAAATGAACGTAAATACACTTGCCACCCAACCGATAATTGGGAAAAGAACCCCGAATGTTTCCATATTGAATACATCAAGAGTTGTTGCATTTACCAGTGCAGTAAAGAACGCTTCTTTACTTAAGAAACCATTAAATGGTGGTAATCCAGCCATCGAAAATGCACCGATGGCAGCCAAGGTAAAGCTAATTGGCATAACGGTCATTAATCCGCCAAGCTTGCGAATGTCTCGCGTACCTGTTTCATGATCGATTATACCAACAACCATGAATAAGCTTCCTTTGAAAGTTGCATGGTTAATTAAGTGGAAAATGGCAGCGACGATTGCTGCAAGATAAATATTATTATTACTACCATAGTGTAGTGCAGCCGAGCCAATTCCGAGTAACGACATTATCATTCCCAGCTGACTGACTGTTGAAAATGCAAGGATTCCCTTTAAATCGGTTTGTTTAACCGCACTAAACGATCCCCAGAACAAGGTAACAATTCCAAAGGTCGAAATAATCCAAAACCATTCACTTGATCCAGCAAAAATAGGACTCAAGCGTGCAACTAAATAGATACCTGCTTTTACCATCGTTGCAGAGTGTAAATATGCACTGACTGGTGTTGGGGCTTCCATCGCATCTGGTAACCAGATATGGAATGGAAACTGTGCTGATTTTGTAAAAGCACCTAATAGGATTAAAAGCATCGCAGGGATGAAGAGTGGATTTGACGGTAATGTATCCACTTGTGCAATCATTTCTCGAATACTAAATGTATGGGTCATGATTGATAGTAAAACAAATCCTGCTAACATGGCTAATCCACCGAAGACAGTGATTAACATCGATTTTTGTGCACCATATCTTGATTTTTCACGATTATGCCAATACCCGATTAATAGAAATGAAGATAAGCTTGTTAATTCCCAGAATGTATAAAGCACAATCACATTATCTGAAAGAACGACGCCGAGCATAGCCCCCATGAAACAGAGTAGGTACACATAAAAGTTGTGTAAGGATTCCTTTTCTTTCGAAAGGTAATAGATTGAGTAGAGGACTACTAGTGCCCCTATGCCTGTAATCAGTAAAGCAAATAAGAGTCCTAATCCATCAATGTACGCTGTGAAATTTACGCCAATGGAAGGCATCCATTCTGCAGTATGAATTATCGGGTTTCCATTCATCGTATCCTTCATAAATGGAAAGAAATAAGAGAATAGGACTATAGGTAGAATTAGTACAAACCAACCTGTATGAATCCCTCGCAAATATTTGCGGAAGAAAGGAATAAAGATAGCCATTAGAAATGGAGATAAAATGGCCCAATGTACAAGTGACAAAACAGTACCCCCTTGTTATTTTTTTATCTTCTAGAATTATATAACAATTATAAAGAAGTTGCATGCCTTGCAACTTCTAGTGTCACCAAGTTTTTCAGTTGTTATTAAATATGTAGAGACGCGTCTTTTTGACCTTAAAAATTTTTCTGTAAAAGTCACTTACTAGTTAAAATTCAGTCTGAATTACCTACTTGTATTTGAAAAAACTGTATAAAATATCCTATTAAGTCGAATGCTAGTAGCAAGAGGTGAGATTTTGTGAACGTAAAAAAAGGAATCGTGGCAATTGCTATTTTTGCCTTTCTGTTTATAGGAGCATGGGTAATCCATGAACAAACGAAGAGAGAATATGGAGAAAATCAACAACAATTTCAAATCCAAACTATTCATTCTACACAAATACCGGAGAAATCAAAGGTCTATCCAAAATTCAAGCCGCGTGAGTATATTCGTATTGAGCGCTAATAATAAAAAAGGATGAGACGAAGATCTCATCCTACATTACGCTATTGTTTCTTACCATTGGAACTGGAATGGCCTTATTATGAAACATCATGATTAACATAGGTACACCAAGCACGGCAAGGAGAACAAATAAAGTGAACAATAAGTTTGATGTTAACGTAATCCCTGCTTTATGACCTGCATCCATATAATCCGTAAAAAGAGCATTGATTTCCTCGTCTTCAGGGAAATTCCCAAGCGTTAAAAATTCCTGATTGTCGACATCATAATAAAAGAATTCATGCTTTTGGATATAAAAAATGCTATCACGTTTTAGTTTATAGGCAACATGCCCTACAACGACATTTGCTTGATACGTATCAATTTTCTCTTCGTTTTCCTTCGTACCCGGATCATCTGCTGTAACAACCTTTGTAATTTCAGCTTCCTTTGAGATGGAATTGACTATTTCCGCGGAGCCGTTCGCATAATAATTGACTTCCTTCAATTTTTCATTAACCGCTTTTATAAAATCCGATTCCCCAGCTGCGCTAGCCGTACTTAGAAAGGTAAAGAATGCGAAACAACTTATGAGCAACGTCAACAGTAACCCTTTTTTCATAGAATCCCTCTTTCCTATAAAATAGTAACCTTTAATCTATATGTATTTTCAAAAAAGAGATTTACTACTAAAAAATGTATGTTAAAATCGAAAAAGGTATTTCTAGAAAAAACTTGAGGAATCAAAATGAAAAATACATATTTTACAAGCTATTTTCCGCTCATTTCTATTATTCTCTTTAGTGTTTCCTTAGCGATTCTTACGGAATTGAAAACATTGGAGTTGTTAAAACAAATTGGCATCTACCGTGGAATGCAAGAATTTTTTTCGCCAACGTGGATTAATTTCGCGATTTTCTTTGTTTTTTTCCTAATCTATTTCATGGTGTTTGCCGCCTTGAAATTAATTGCCAATACACTACTTGAGCTTTCGCTATTGTTTTTCACGAAGGATAGTAATGGAGAAAGCCTACGGAAAATAAGAGCGGGATCTTTTTTCTATTTAGGAGGAGGGACTCTTTCCTTAGCATTCGTCCAATCCTTTTACGGCATTGTGATCGTGCTTTTATTAGCAACACTGGGCTATTTTATTTTTTTCGTTTATAAAATTCAGGAGACATTAACCTTTGGTGGATTAATCGGGCTTGTCCTTTTTCAAACACTTAGTTGGTTTACCTTTTTTATGACGGTAACTTATGTTTGCCTCCAGTTATACAACAGTATCATCGCAAGTTTGCCAATCTAAAAAGCGAGCCCAAACATCATTTGTGGCTCGCTTTCATCATATCCTTCCAAATATACATTTGAGGTTTTCGTGATTCCATATAGTAGATGCTCTTATTTTGGTCATTTCCTACCCACACACCAGCTGTATATTGATTAGTGAGCCCAATAAACCAAAGGTCTTTCACATCATTCGTCGTTCCCGTTTTCCCTCCAATATAACTTGTAGAAAAATATGCTTCTTTACCTGTTCCCGACTTTACAACATCCTCAAGTAAGATTCTTACCTTTTGATTAGCAGACTCACTCCACACCACTTCAGGTTTTTCATCCCATTCATAAAGGATGTTTCCTTGGAAATCAGTCACCCTTGTAATTCCATGTGCTTTAATAAATTGACCGTTGTTTGCAAACGTAGCAAAGGCATTTGTCATCTCCAAGGGAGACATTCCATAAGTGAATCCACCAATGGCTGCAGGTAAACTGTGGTCTTCTTTAACTACATTCGAAAAATGAAGCTTGTCTAAATATGAAAATGCATGTTCAATTCCAATTCTTTCAAACAACCGTACAGCAGGGGTGTTGTAGGAATACTTAAAAGCTGTTCGTAAAGTAACATTTCCATATTGTCCGCCCCCATAATTTCGCGGGCAATATCCACTTTTACAATAGTTATTGGCATTAATTGTTTGTGAAATGGAGGCCCCCGTTTGATCAAAATATGGCGCATAAACAAGCAAAGGCTTAATCACAGAACCTGGTTGGCGAAAGGCTTGAAAGGCGCGATGGAACGTAAACTTTTGATAGTTTTTTCCGCCTGCAATTGCGACAATACGATTCGTCGTATGATCAATAACGGCAGCTGCTCCTTGAACATTTGCATAGGGTAAATGGCGTTCCAAAGCTTGTACAGCTTCTTTTTGTATACTTGGGTTTAACGCTGTCTCAATCATGATTCCAGATTCGAGAACTTCGTTTACCTTCTGATCCAAGCCTTTTTGAAGTTCTTTCTTTTCGTTGTCAGTTGCAGAATGGAGATTTTCATTAAAACCTTCTTTTTCTGCAATTAATTCTTCAAGCTCATGATAAATATAAGTTGAATAATCTGGATACTGGTCAATACGATTACTCATCTTAAGCTCAATCGGTTCCTGTACTGCTTTTTCATATTCTTCAGTTGTGATTTTCCCTGCCTCTACTAATCTTTGTAGAATACGTTCTTGTCGTTTCTTTGTATTAGAAAAATTCGTAATTGGATTGTAAAGGGACGGGTTATTCGGGATAGCACTTAAAAATGCGATTTTCGCCAGTGTAGCATCCTTAATGGACTGGTTAAAGTAAAGCTTGGCTGCCGTTTCAATTCCATATGCCCCATTTTGGAAATAAATGGCGTTAATGTATAACGTTAAAATTTCCTCTTTCGTCAGTGTTCGTTCTAATTGATACGAATATAAGAGCTCACTTAATTTACGATTATAAGTCTTTTCATTTGTTAAATAAAGATTTCGTGCAAGCTGCTGGGTGATTGTACTACCACCTTGATCAATTGAGTCATTTTCCAGATTGATGAGGGCTGCCCGACCAATCCCCGTAATATCAAATCCTATATGCTCATAATAATGCTGATCCTCAATTGTTATAAACAAATCCTTCACAATTTGTGGAATTTCTTCTGCAGGTAGGATTGTGCGGTTTTGACCCTGACGGATCTCCGAAATCACTTTTCCAGTGCTGTCTTTTATATAGCTTGTCTGTGGTAACACAACATCGCCAATTGGAATTTCCTCATCAAGTACGGTGTTGAAGCTCCTTGATGACTTCAACTCACTATGGACTTGGTATAACACAAACATAAACAATAGAAAAAGAATAAAAGTGATGAAATACCCTGTTTGTCTTCTCATAGATAACACTCTCTCAAAGATTACTATTCTCCCATTATATAAAAAAACAGACGGCATTTGCCATCTGTTTTACGCAGCATGTTGAGTTGACTTATCAGAATGTCGAACAACACTTAGCCTTAAAATGATCGCCCCGGTTAAAAACAGCCCACTTGTTATGAAAAAGACGGTAGAAATACCGAAGAACCCACTTAGGATTCCTCCGGATATTGGACCAATCACATTCCCTAAAAAACGAAAACTGACATTATAGCCTTGGACTTCTCCCTGCATCGAAAGAGGGGCAACTTGGCGGATATAGGCTGTCATACACGGAATTAAACCACCGACTGCCATGCCAAATAAAAATCTACATAAAACAAGCTGCCATAATTCATTTACAAGACCTTGAGGGATAAACAAAATGGAACAGGCGAGGAGAAGGAATGTTAAAATCTTTTCATGCCCGATTCGGTCTCCTAATTTCCCCCATTGTCTCGTAAATAATAAATTTCCAAATCCAGTCGCTGAAAACGCCATTCCAGCTAAAAATACAATATTACTACTGTCGGTTAAGTGCGTTACATATAATGCTAGTAAGGGCTGGATACTGAAATTTGCTACTTGAATGAGTGTTGAAATCAACATCACGGTTAATAAAACGGGGTTTTTGAAGATATGAATTAATACCTCTTTACGCGTATATTTCTTAACCGTCGTACTTGTTTCATTTAGCCGTACTTCTTTAATACCAAAACCTACTAGAATGACTGCACCTAAAATCACCACGGCAGTGATGACAAAGGTATATTGAAAACCGACTGCATCAGCAAGCAATCCACCTAATAATGGACCAAATAATGCTCCAGAAACATTACCCATTTGAAGAGTCCCTAATGTTTTTCCTGCAATTTCCTTCGGTGTTTGTGCTGAAATGAGGGCTAGGGAGGTCGGGATAAATCCAGTTACCACACCCATAAAAAGCCTCAAAACAAATAATTGTTCAACTGTATTCACATACCCCATTAAAAAGATGCTAAAGGCAATGCCAGTCCCTGTAATTAATAGAATCTTTTTGTAGCCATTTCGATCTCCAAAACGTCCCCAAATTGGTGAAATAAAAAAAGCGGTGAAGAAGGTTGCAGCAAAGACTAAGCCGGCCCACCGTTGCACAAAGCCATCTGAGTAATCTCCAAACGTTTCGATATATAAAGACAGAAATGGCATAATCATTGTTGCACTAGCTGCAACAAAAAAATTGGCAAACCACATAATAACTAGATTACGCTTGGCTGTTTGAATGGATAACACCTTCTCAATTCGGATATTTCGATTTACTAAATATTATAGAATATTATCTTACTTTATTAAAGGTAAAAAAGCATATATATTATAAATATATTCTGAAAAATAAAGGGAATCGTGTTATAATATTTAAAAAGATGTTCGTCTAAGTTTAACTTTATTCAGCAGAAGTTAGCCACTTCTTTGGTAAAAGAAATATGACAAAGGAGGTTTAGGTGTGGATAATCAGCATCAATATTTGTTCATAGATTTTGAATTTACGATGCCTGAGGGAAAAAGCAACCCACAAGGATTCTACCCCGAGATTATAGAGGTTGGTCTTGTAGCTGTGAAGAATCAGAAGATAATGGACCAATACTCTTCCTATGTAAAACCGATAAAATTTACTACACTAACTGAACGGTGCAAATCCTTTTTACACATCTCTCAGGAGCAAGTAAATGACGGAATATCGTTTCAACATCTAGTGAACAAGCTATCTGAATATGAAAAAACATCCTCAAGCACCATTATAACTTGGGGAAATATGGATATGAAGGTTCTACGTCACAATTGTCAAAAGGCTGGAGTTCTTTTTCCTTTTAAAGGAAAACAACGAGATCTGTCAATGGAATATAAACGTTTTTTCGGAGACCAAAACCAAACAGGTCTTTGGAAGGCAGTTCAGGAATATGGTAAAGAAGGGACAGGTAAACACCATTGTGCCCTCGATGATGCACTTACAACCTTTAATATATTCAAGTTAGTTGAAAATGATAAACGTTATTTAGCAAAACCTGAGCCAACAACTATCGGCGATCGTGTTGACTTCTCGAAAGTCTTAAATAAATTTGCCTTATAAAAACCAATTCACCCCAAAGTGTGGATTGGTTTTTATTTTTTCTGTTTTATACACTACCGGATTTTTACAATGGATTCAAAAAATAATCGCATCCCGTTAGGATATCCTAATTGGAAAAGGAGGGATGCTCAATGTTTATAGGTCATAAAATCGAAAATCCACAAACGATTACTTTATATATTGACCCAGGATTACAGGAGTTTTCCAGTGAACTTGGTACACAGGAACAAGGGAAAAAGCTTTACTTTAACGAAAGCATACGAATGTATCTAAAAGAAAAAGTCCCCAACCTGAATCCGAATATTGTAAAAGTTATGATGGGGACAATCGTTGTTGCTACTGTTTCACTGGTAGGGGGGAATCATTCATCTACCGTGGAAGCTGCAAGTAATGGTCAAGTAAGTCAAAGTCAATCTACACATACAGTGGCAAATGGAGATACCTTATATGGAATTGCTAATCAATATAATCTGACCGTCTCTCAATTAAAACAGTTAAACCATTTGACTGGAGATATGATTTATCCTGGTCAAACACTTGTGATCAGTGAGTCGCAACCACCTAAGACAACCGCCACATATACGGTAAACCGCGGTGATACTCTTTATTCAATTGCAAATTCGTATAATATGAGCGTGGATCAATTAAAGCAATTAAATAATCTTACATCAAATACGATTCAAGTAGGGCAATCCTTACAAGTAATTGGTACTGCACCAGAGTCCGCACAAATTCAAGCACAAACCTATACGGTTCAACCTGGTGATTCGCTATATTCAATTGCCCAGCGAGCTAACACAACCGTAGACCAAATTATGAAAAATAATCAATTAACCTCATCAATCATTTATGTTGGCCAAACCTTACAACTAGGAAGCACAATATCGACTCCACCACAAAATGTAGCAAGTGCTACATACACCGTCAAAGCTGGAGACACTTTATATGGAATTGCACGCACTTATAATATGAGTGTTACAGAACTTAAAAATCTCAATAATCTTACAAGCAATACCCTTTCGATCGGACAAGTCCTAAATGTGACCGGAAATGCAAAAGCGGAATCAAATGTACCAAATAGGGAGCAAGTTTTGAAAGATTTAGTTTCAGATAGCTATAATTTTATCGGGATTCCTTATCTTTGGGGAGGAACGACAACGGCGGGGTTTGATTGCTCAGGATTTGTTTCGTTTATGCATGCTAGACATGGAATAGACATCCCAAGGAACACATCAGCTGGCTACTATAAAATGGGCACCTCTGTTTCAAAAGCAAATCTCCAACCAGGTGATTTAGTATTTTTTGCTGTCAATAATACAGGCCAAATATCGCATGTTGGTTTTTATGTAGGCAATAATGAGTTTATATCCGCCACATCCTCGAAAGGAATCGCGGCTGTGTCCATGGATAATTCGTATTGGTCCAAGTATTATGTAGGTGCCAAGCGGGTTTACTAATAAGAAAAACCTACGGAAATGATACTTCCGTAGGTTTTTTACGACTAAAATGGCTTTATTTAAAATAATCCATCTCTAATACCTTCATGTTTTCCAGGCTGCGCTTTGCCCATTCCGTGCCTTCTGTTTCTAGGTCAGTCTTTGTTTTTTCCACAGCTTCCTTTAAAGAGGATTTATACTCAGGAATATCCCCAGAAAAGGCGCGAACCATCTTTTTCGGTACATTGGTTTGTTCATTAAAAGCTAGTGCTCTCCGCTCTTGGAAAAACGGCACGTTTGGATCTTTCGGTGAATGAATGTCTCCTTGCATTGGATGCTTTAGTACAGCCTTTACCTTCACAAGATAGTGTTCGGGCTTAATCGCTGTAATTTCGCCAATATATTTTCCTGTTTTATAAATTCCTGTTACAATGTCACCGATATTTAATTCGTCAGACATTAACATCACTCCCTTCGCAAATGAATGCACCATCACTATCTACATTATAACCGACCATAATCGAACAAGCATCTATAACACGTTCAAAGGAATGTGATATAATAATGAAAGTTGTCATTACCGGTTGAAAGGTGTGTAGTAATGCTGTTTTTACCAATACTGAATCTGTTTCTATATTTTCCTGAGGATAAATCAGAATATATTCCAGCTGTCATAAAACTGGTTATTTGCATCATGATTGCGATTTTCGTCTTTCGTTTAATTATAAAGCACTCAAAAAAAGAGCAGGCAAAAGCTGAGGAGCTTGAAAAGAAGCTAATGAATCAAGACAAAGATCATAGTTTGAAGTAATCTTTAGGTGATTATTTGCTAAAAAAAGATGGGGATACCCATCTTTTTTTAAATGAAATTCTTAATATAAGTAGCTACCTTTTCCGGGCATTCTTCAGGGACCAAATGACCAGTGTTTTTAATCGATACGAATGTAGAATGAGGTAAATCTTGATGAAGCCTTCTCCCCACAGAAATGGGAACAACCCGATCTTGTTCACCCCAAATTAATAAAACAGGATGCTTGATTTGTTTTAGTTCCTCAGACGATAAATCACCTTCCCGATGACGGATCATCCTTGTTAGTCCCATAAAAATCCGATTATCTAAGAATGGTTCCGTGTACCCATCAATCATTTCTTGATCAATCAGCTCATGATTGTGAACGACATTTCGTAAATTATGTAATACACCTTGCTTTGCAAGCTTTTTCTTCACAATGAAATGAAAATAGGGAAGATAGGAAGAATAGATTAAGGACTTTGGCATCCTCTTCATATATCCTGAGCTACACAATAATACTAATTTATCGACTAAAGCTGGTTCTTGTTTAGCCATGTATAAACAAATTTGCCCCCCCATTGAATGTCCTACCAAATTAATTTTTGTGAAATGAAAAGAACGAATTAACTCACTAACGACAGATGCAATATTTGAATACGAGTATGTGAACCTTATTGATTTCTCGCTTTTTCCAAATGGAGGAAGATCCACAGAGAGAATGGTATAGTTTTTTGATAGGATTGGAATAAGCCTTCGAAAGCTGAAGGATGATGATAAAAAACCATGCAATAACACGAGTACAGGTTTTTCATTATCTAGATGGTAGAACTCATAATGAAGGTTAATTCCCTTTATTTGTATTGTATCCATTGATGGAAAATCCACATCCTATTTAAAAGATTTATCCCTATTTTTACCAAGGGGCAAAGAAAAACTCATAAAGTTTTGAATGAATAAAAAATTTTACAATATCCTACTCATTTATCTGATATAATAAGTGACAAAAATTATTTCAAAAAAACTAGGGGTGACCTTTATGCAATTACAGGAAAATGAAATTGAAATACTTGAGATCATTGAAAATAATGGACGACTTCCTGTAGAAACAATCGCAAAATTAGTTGGCAAAAATGTCGATGAAGTCGAAACCATTATTCGTAAGCTAGAGGAACTAAAGATTATTGTAGAATATAACACAATTGTTGACTGGAAGAAAGTTGCAGGTCACGAAGGTGTGACAGCCATGATTGATGTCAAGGTAACTCCGAAAAAAGGTGTAGGTTTTGATGAAATTGCCAAGCGTATCTATCACTTTAAGGAAGTAAAATCTGTTTATTTAATGTCTGGTGCCTATGACTTGTCAGTTGTCATTGAAGGAAAAACAATGTCAGAAGTTGGGTCCTTTGTTTCTGAAAAACTTTCAACACTGGATTCCGTTCTTTCCACAACCACACATTTTATTTTGAAAAAATATAAGCATGATGGAACCATTTTTGACCAAGGCGAAGATGATAAACGGATTGTGGTGACACCATGACTACCCACTACCTTTCTAAAAAAGTACAAGAATTAAAGCCTTCCGGGATCCGCAGATTCTTTGATTTAGCGGTTACGATGGAAGGAGTCATTTCCTTGGGTGTGGGCGAACCAGACTTTGTAACACCTTGGTCGATTAGAGAGGCAAGTATCGCATCCATTGAAGCGGGGATTACTTCATACACTGGAAATGCAGGACTGCTTGAATTGCGGCAGGAAATTTCGGCTTATTTACATAAGTCCTTCGGTGTTGAGTATTCACCAAATAATGAGATTATTGTCACGGTGGGTGGTAGCCAAGCAATTGACTTAGCCATTCGAGCACTTATTGATCCAGGTGACGAGGTTATTATTGTGGAGCCAACTTTTGTTGCATATAGCCCTATCGTTTCACTGGCAGGGGGAATTCCGGTGCCTGTGAATACAAAGGCTGAAAATGAATTTAAGTTGCAGCCTGAAGAAATTGAAAATGTCGTTACTGATCGTACAAAAGCTATTATTATTTGTTCTCCAAATAATCCGACGGGTACGATGCTGAAGAAAGAAGAACTTGAGGCCATAGCGAAAATTGTTGAAGAACACGATTTGGTTGTCATTTCAGATGAAATATATGCAGAGCTTTCCTATGAAGGGAAATATACAAGCTTCTCGAGCATCCCAGGGATGTTTGAGCGGACAATCTTAGTATCGGGGTTTTCTAAGGGCTTTGCGATGACGGGGTGGCGCTTAGGATATTCAGCGGCTCCAAGAGAAATTTCGGAAGCAATGTTAAAAATTCACCAATATACAATGATGTGTGCCTCAACAATGGCTCAATATGGGGCGATCGAAGCTCTTCGAAATGGTCTTCCTGAAGTAGAGTATATGAGAAAAAGCTATCGTCAGCGAAGAAACTTCTTCGTATCTTCCTTGCAGGAAATCGGCTTAACTTGCCACACACCAGGGGGAGCTTTCTATGCTTTTCCATCAATTAAACAAACAGGGCTATCTTCAGAGGAATTTGCACACCGGTTATTAATGGAGGAAAAAGTTGCGGTTGTTCCCGGTAATGTCTTTGGAGAAAGTGGCGAAGGTTATATTCGTTGCTCCTATGCATCATCCCTTGAACAACTTCAAGAAGCTGTAAAACGGATGGGACAATTCCTAAAAAATAATAACCTCGTGTAAAATAAAAAATGGGACTGTCCGATAAGTCCTAAAAAATAAGGCAAGGGGGAAAAACAATTCGTTTTTCTCCCTTGCCCTTTTTGAGTTTTTCGATTTTTCTCTGAAAGTAACTGGCGGATGCCTGCTACTTTCAGCATATTGTGGGCTAATGCCACAATCCCAAACTCGACATGTACTTTGTCGAGCCCCCGCAAGGAAAATCTGCGGAACGACCTATTGCCCTTGATGTGACCGAACACACTTTCTACCTCAACTTTACGTTGAGCGTAG
>NZ_SLUB01000054.1 GCF_004799755.1 Bacillus timonensis
TGTAAGAGGTGCCTGAATGGTTAGATATAGCTGTACGCTCAGCATTATTTGTTGCTGTTTTATTTTTAATTACAAAATGGTTAGGGAAAAAGCAAATTTCCGAACTATCTTTCTTTGAATATGTCACAGGTATTTCAATTGGAAGTATTGGTGCAGAAGTAGCTATGGGGCTTGAACGGAATATTTTTCACGGAGTCATTGGAATTGTCATCTTTGCTGCTATCCCCTTTTTCGCTGGTTTAATTTCCTTAAAAAGCAAAGGTTTTCGTAATTTTATAGAAGGGAAAGCAACTGTATTTATCAAAGATGGAAAAATCATGGAAGATAATTTAAAAAAAGAAAGATACACGATAGATGAATTATTAGCATTACTTCGTAAGAAGGATGTTTATCAAGTAGCTGATGTCGAATTCGCTGTATTAGAGGCAACAGGAGATTTATCCGTCATGTTAAAAAAGGAGAACCAACCTTTAACAGCAAAAGCCTTAAACTTATCCGTCCCTTCCATCAAAGAGCCTCAAACTGTCATTATGGATGGTGTTATCATGGATGAACCACTAGCTACAATTGGAAGAAGTCGTGCATGGTTACATACAGAGTTAGATAAATTAGGGGTTACGGTAGAAAATGTTTTTCTTGGACAAGTTAATTCCTATGGAGAGTTAACAGTTGACCTGTTTGACGATCAATTACAAGTCGCATCTCCTCAAGAAAGACCTTTAATTCTTTCGACCATGAAAAAGTGCCAAGCAGACTTAGAGCTGTTTGCTCTTGGAACCGAATCAAAAGAAGCTAAGCAAATGTATAGTAAAAATAGTGAAAAACTACAAGAAGCTATTGATAAAGTGATGCCTATTTTAAAAGGATAATGGTTTATTTCGCTATCTTGGATGATCTTAAGACACATAACAAAAAAGTAGTACCATTTTTTTATATAATATCATTAAGTCGAATCTTGAAAATAAAATCTTTGGAAAAATATTTTTTTTAAATTGATTAGAGGGTGCTTAAAATATTAAAACATTACTGGTTAACTTTCTCTGTTAATTTTTGTCTGTATAGTCAAAGAGATGAACATCCTTAGTCTGACTTCAGACTAAGGTGATTTTTCCTAAGAGGTGTTAGAAGTGTCTATTTTTTTAGTTAAATTAATTTTTATATATATTGTTTTTATTGTAGCCATAAAAATTTTAGGGAAATCAGCCCTAGCGCAACTTACCCCTCACGATTTTGGAGCGATTCTTTTTTTATCTTATTTAGCATTTGGGTCCATTAAAGTAAATGGAGTAACAAAGGGGATTATTGGAATCATTGTTATAACGGGCGTTCACTTAGTTATATCAAAATTAAGTTTATTAAATTGGTTAAACCCTTTTATTATGGGAAAACCGACTATTTTAGTTAAACATGGAAAAATTGTATATAAAAATTTAAGGAAAAATAGATATCCTTTATCTGAGCTGTTGTCAAGTTTAAGAACAGCAAGATATCCAGATATTCAAGATATTGAATATGCGATTTTGGAAGCAACAGGTGAAATCAGCATTTTACCAAGGAAAGAATTAGTTCCTGTTACTCCAAAGGATTTACATATGAAAGTAGAATACCATGGATTCCCAATAGCTGTTGTAATTGAAGGGAAAGTTCAGAAGCGTAATTTAAAATTAATCAACAAGAATGAAGAGTGGCTTAAGCAAGAACTAAAGGCAAAGGGATATCATCAAATTAAAGATATATTTTACGCTTCTGTTAGAGATACCGACCATTCACTAAACATTAACACATTTGATATTAGCGACTAATCTTAAAACGATTTCCCCTCCCTATATTAATCCTAGAATGGCAGAGATTTGTCCCCAGTTTAAGAGTTGTTGTGATGTACTGTACAAATCATTTGCCGCCTCCGTAAACGAGGAACCTTCGCCTTTGCCCACCCAAACCGGGGGCTGCTCCGCTTTTTGCTGTCCCTCCAGCTTGGCCACCTGTCGAGAAATCAAGCAATTGCACATACAAGGTGTATTGGCCATCGACATAGTCTATTCCAACAGCCGTAGCATAGTTCATGTTTTGCACTTCATATCTGCTCCAGCAACCGGTAAGGGTGAGAAGAAGGAAAAGTGCAACCATACTTTTATATCTCCTCATTTATGCCTGTCCCCTTGCCTTGTAGAATCTCGTGTCTTCAATATGTCCGGTCGAGTGTTTCGCCATGGCCAAGGTAATCGAAACAAAGCGTTGGCCAAGTCTTTAAATGGAGGTGATATTGGGGCCAAGTAAGGCAAGCCGCATGAACGCAACGAGGCTAAATGGCTGAGCACAATAAATAATCCAAGAAAGAAGCCATAAATGCCAAGCGTGGCAGACAGAATGAAAAGAAAAAAGCGTAAGGTACTAATCGTTCCAGCCAATGATAGGCTCGATAAAGTTGAACCAAAGATTTGTGTAATTGCTCCGATGACAACGATACCTGGGGATAAGAATCCAGCACGAATGGCGGCATCCCCCAGGATAAGTCCTCCTACAACCGTTACCGTGGAGCCGACCGCAGAAGGCAATCAGATACCAGCTTCCCGCAGGATTTCTAAGAAGAGAAGTGCAATAAACATTTCAACTGCCACATCAAAAGGGATTCCCAACCGGTTAATCCCCAAAGTGGCAAGTGATAATAGGGCAGCTGATCTTGATGATAGGAAAGAATGGCAACAAAAAATGCAGGAAGCAGTAGCGATACGGACAAGCCAAGTAAACGAAGCGTTTGACCAAATGTAGCTGCCAAAGCAGTAAAGTGGATATCTACGGGTGCTTTCACAAGCAAAAATAAATTGGCAGGCGCAATCAACGCAGCCGGTGTACCATCCACAAGTTCACGGTAAAGTCTGCTCTGCCTGTATACCCCATCAATTTATGAAATTGATTCGGGTATATGTATATATAGAAAGTTTTTCTTCAGCCGTTAAATTTAAAAACGCTAGGAAATTTTTTCAACTAAATATTCTGCTACAAATGATGTAAATACTCTAGAAGGAAGTCGTGATACCTATTCGTTAGTAGGGAAAGAGCAGAAGTATCAAAATCGTATTTATGTTATCGCCTAGTGTAAAATAAAGGGAGTAAACTGGGAATGCACCTATATTGCAAAAAAACATATATTATAATTGAATAAATTTAAGTTCTATCTGCAAAAACTGCCTCACCTCGGGTAGTTTTTTTGTATCATTAATAGACATTTTCCTTTAAACAGGGTTACTTGACCTACAAGGGCTAGGGTTATTAGTTATCGTTTTTTTGCGCTTATGTTGCGTCTACTTGCACTTCAGAAGTTATATTCAGTGAAGTAAAAGTTGTCTATAATGCTAACGTTTTTGGCATATACATAGAACACGTCCATTTAGACAGGAGAGTTCTTAATAAATGCCATATTTTATGAAAGCAGTTGCTATTCTTGTAGGCAGCATGTCAATAGCTTTGGGAATAAATACTTTTTTAATACCAAACAAAGTTTTAGATGGCGGAATTATTGGCCTAGGTTTAATTATTAGTTATTTATTAAATACAAACGCCGGGTTCACGATAATGGTATTGAGCATCCCCATTTTTGCTCTAGCTTGGTTTAAGTATCGTTCATATTTTTTTAATAGTTTGCACGGTATGCTTTTATCATCATTTTTTATTGACCTTTTTCATAACGTTAATCAAGTTCCTATAAAATTTTCACCAATTCTTAGTTCATTTACAGGTGGTGTATTCATTGGTTTTGGCATTGGTCTTATGCTTCGCTTCGAGACAAGCACAGGTGGAACAGATTTACTAGCCCAGTACTTTTCTGAATTCATTAAAATTAATGTTGGGATCATCATTCTCATTATGGATGTTTTTGTTATTTGTCTTGGGGGTTTATTCGTTTCAACAGAAACTTTCTTTCTTTCGGCTATAACTATTTCATCTGGTGGAATAACTACAAGCCTTTGCACTTGGAATTTTAAAAGCAATGATTATTGACCAAGTAATTCCAATTAATAACAATTAGGCAACTGTCTAGTCATTGGACAATCGCGGAGCATATGATGAAATTGTTAATATCAAATAGGTAAAAATCATTAACAAGGATGCTTTAATAAAAGGTTTGTGTCATTTTGAATAATTTACTTTTGATAAGTCTATTATCAATTACCGGGGGCCACTTACCTTTTCATAACCAGAAGCATTAACGAAATTTACCTATTTGTACTTTTAAACATGTCGATTGTTTTTTGAATATTATGGATGAAAATTATGGTCGGGAGATGAAGAGGAATGGAAGAAGTAGAAGAAATACAATATCGTGAAGAGTTGCTGGAATGGTGTGATAACATTTATTTGCATTGGGAAAGAATGAAACCAAGGTTTTCAAAATTATTTGATTTGAAGACCTTAGAGGAATGGGAAGAGTCATGTCGTGGGTTGAAAGAAAAATTACAGATAGATACAGAAGCTGATCTTGATGAATATCACACAGCAAAAAACTTATATGAACAGTGGGAAATGTTGTATGGAGAATCAATAAGTGGTAAAGAAGACGTTAATTCCGATGTGAGGGAAGGTGTGGAGTTGTCCACTCAATCTGATCGCGAAATCGAATTGTCGGATCGGGAAAGTGATAAAGAGGACGAACTTATACAGGTGACAATTAATTTGGAAATACCGAGACAGGATTTAAGGAAAATTTTATTAGACTATAAAATGGAAGTCTAGCCATCCCAAATAGAGAGGGGTCAATGGCCTATTTGTAATTCGTATAGAGAAAACGCCAAACCCTAAGTTCAAGGTGTTGGCGTTTGTTCATTTTTTACTCTTTATAAATAGTTATTTACACAACACTATTATTAAATTCCAAGTATCAAAAACCAGACAAGCAAGATCTCAATCTTCCAGAAAGTCCAGTAGACGTCCCAACATCGTTAATTATAGATGGGGAAATTTTATGGGATAATTTACATGAACTCGGATTTGATCAACAGTGGTTAGATAACCAATTAACTACTAATGGATATAATAATGTAAAGCGTATACTCTATGCAGATTGGCGAGAGAGTGAAGGCATACATGTAAGTCCTAAATAAAATTTGTTAGGATAAGAGCACATCAATTTTCTTGATGAATATAAACTTTAGTCTTCAACAATCAAGCGCTTTAATGAAGTAACTAAAGCCTAATTTTTCACTTATAACACCGAGAAATTAGACTTTTTATATTTTGATATCCTTAACGTTGTAAATCCGCACTTATCTTAACTTAGATGTGAGAACTATTAGAATATCAATGGTTCTCACATCATTTACATATATTCGATGTAAAGGTTTAAATAAGTTTGATTATTTATGATGTCTTATAAAAATAAATTAACGCCACCGGTAGCTTGAAAAACTACTTTTTCTATTTATTTGTATTTAATTTTTCCCACTCACTTAAATACATCCGTTTTGTTATTTTATTAGGATTTTCGAGTTTACAAATCAATTCCAAACTATTACCATCAGGGTCATTAAAATGAATTTTAGCGTGAGCATAGTTATCATGTGCCATTACAAAAGGTTCTACTGGCTCAAAGCCAAAAGCCTCCCTTGGTTCACATCCTTTACTTTTGAGCCAACTAACCGAATTTTTTAATCCTTCTAACGATACTTGAAATGCTATGTGTCTTATTGAAGGATGATATTCAAGTTCTACCTTATCGGTTTCCCATAAGCCCAACCAGCTTTTATTTTTTTCAATCCATAAAAATGCCAAACTATCCTCTACGCTGTGGTCAAACTCTAAACCAAGTTCTTTATAAAATTCGATAGACCTTTTCAAATTACTTACTGGTAAATGTGCTTCGTATAATCCTTTAATCATTAATAAAACCCCCTTGTATTAATAATACAACCATATAAATTTATTACTTCAGAGAATAGTTATAAATTCTCTACAACTTTATATGTAGAATAAAGAATGATTATATTTTACTCTACAAACATCCATTAGCACACTAAGGAAAACCGATACAATAGTAAAGTTCTTTATTCTTAAAATTTGTCATAGACCATACCACGTAATTTCAATAATTCATCCTTCAGACGTTTGTTTTCTTCTTCAAGTTTTTTTATTCGATTATTTTTAGCTACGATAAGCGAATCTTTATTGGCATCCGTCATATTACGTTTTATGGTTTGCGGTGTATTTAACCCTTCTTGCTGCTTTCGTAATCTTTCTATTCGGTTCCGTATTTCTTGATTGTTATAGAGAAAAGCCTTAGATACACCTGATTCCATGGCAACTTGATTAAAGTTAATTTTAGCCTTCGTTTTGATAAGACTTTGAATAGCCTTGTCTACCTTTTGAGCCGCCTCTTGGCTTTTCATCTGGGCATGTTTTTTTACACCTTCGGTATTTCTAATATGCTTACTTCTCATGAGTGCGTTCCTCTCCAATATATTCGCGGCCTTTTTTCCCGGCTAAATGATGGGATGTACCATTCTTCAAAGTTTCTAGAATAGGCTCTAGGCGATCTAGAGTGGTTTGATTCTTATCTATCCATACTTGTCGCCCCAAAGCCCTGCCTCGCTCAATTATATTTTTTACTTCCTTAATTTCCGTTTCAAATTGGGGTATAAATTCGGGTGTTGTACAGAAATTACGACAGGATAGACATGGGTTCGCTTGAGTAGGGCATGGCTGCTTAATTGGTTTCATACAATAGCCAAGCTCCATCTTTACAGCGTCTAAATTATGGCGTATATATTCCCATTCAATGATGTCTTCATTCTCAATATCCGTAAGTTCAACTTTAACTGGTCGTTTGTTTTCAATGTCTATCCGAAAAATACCTTGTTTTGTAGCTTCTTCCCAAGATTTACGCATGGTAGTATCGAGAATTTTTGCATAATGTAAAGTCATTTCAGGGGAAGCGTGGGCCATCCATTTTTGAACATGCAATATGTTCATTCCGTTATTAAGAAGCTCTACACCCTTGGTATGCCGGAAGGCATGATTTTTAATAAAAAAGGGATTCCCTGAATCGTCAACTATGTTTTGTTCTTCGGAAAAGCGCTTCAAACTTCTGTGAATGTCATAATAATTATAGGGTCTGCCTCTCCGGACACCTTCCAGCTGTACGAATAAATAGTTTTTAGGATTATTAATTGTATTGCTTTGATCTTTAGTCACTTTTATTACAGCTTCTACTACCTCTGCTACTTCTTTTGTAATTGGTACACGATGATTCATTACCTGTGTTTTCCTTATATCCCCGCATAAGTACCATCCTTGAGATGTTTGTTCCAAACAATTATCGTAACGTAGATTAAGAATATCTGATATTCTCCAACCAGTAGCTCGAAGTAATACAATAATCGGTACGTATTTTGATGGTTTTAAGAACTCTAGCTTTTCCTCAATTTGTTGAAGAACCCCTTCAGGAATATATTTGATATCATTTTCAGACTTTTTTATCGGTCTAGGGATATCTTCTTTAAATAACAATAGATTTACAGGTAACGCAGGCGCTTCATCGAATTGCAGTTTTTCAATTGTTTCCAAGAATACATTTAGGACAATTAAATAACTTCTCTTTGACTGTATTTTTTCATGAAACTTCTTATTATGAAATATTAGATAATCTTCGATATCCTTTCGTGTTAAGGCATTTAAATCCTTCCAAGAAGGATTTTTATCATGTATAAATGTCAAAAATAACTTTAATATTCTAACGTCAAGATTACATTGGCCCAGAGATAAATAACTGATCCTAAATTTTAAATATCTTTTTGCTAAAGGACGAAAGGGATTAGGGATATCCTCGAAATTCAGGATATGTCTTGATTCGTGATCGGGAAATCTTGCACCAGGAATATTTCTAACATCCCAGATATCTTTTTCAAATTCATCTCTTGTATCATAGAAGTCTTTATAAAACAAAAATAAACGATTAAGTAGATTTTCGTAATTAGAAAGTTTCCTTCTCCCATAAATTCGTATGCTCAAACCTAATTCACTTAAATGTGATCTTAACTGCATCAAAGCCTTGTTTATGTCTAAATCTGCAAAACTATTAATATTGGGATAAAATTTCTTAATGAATTTAGAAAGCTGTTTAAAAGATCTGGCATAATTATGTATAGCTGAGTACAATTGCAGATCATCTTTTTGAATACGAGTAAGAATAAAAAATTTAATTTCATTTTTAAGCTTAGATGGAAGTACCGAAAAATCCATTTTGCGGTGGGTTTTTCCCCATTCTGATTTTCTAAAATCATTAAAAGCTGCATTTTCTGCATCCCAAATATCATTTTCAAAATATCCAGTGACTTTTCTGGTAATTTCATTGACTTTACCTTCTGGTAATAAGTATTCAACGGATAAATTCATTCGTCATTCCCCTTATATTCTTTGTTGATTTTCATTCGTTCTTGAGCGTTTTCCCAGTCTTTTCGAATGTCTTCATCCGAAGGATGGATATACATCTGCATTGTTGTTTGTATATGGGCATGGCCAGCTCGATTCATTAAATGTTCATCTCTCCAACCAGACTTTCTGAGTTCTGTTAATGATGTATGGCGTAACATATGTGGTGTGAAATAAATGCCTGTTTTTTTACGTATTCGTTGAACCAGTGCTACTACATCGGTATATTCTAACGGTTGTCCTTTATTTTCTCCTGACAGTTTAATTAAAACGTGATTTGTATCAACTTCATCAGTATGAAATTGAGCAATATAATCAAAGTACATATTAATTAGATCCTCAGATACATCAATACTACGGGGACTACATACCGTTTTAATTTCAGCTAGATTAAGCAATTCGCCCCGATCACGTATATGAATTTTTCTCGCATCGACTTCGAAATCCTCAAGCCATAAAGTAAGTGCTTCACCAATACGCATAGAACTTTCCCAAAGGAGCTGTATTAAAAATAGATCCCGTAGATTTCCACAAGCATTCATAATTAGTGCAATCTGATCTTTTGAGAGTGTCTTCGGCTGCTGTTTAGGCACTTTTAATTTCAGAATATGAGAGGTAAAGGATTTATTTTTGTTTATATGGTGCAGAAAACTTTTAAACCCCTTGCGGGATCCAGATACTTGTTTCTTTAAACGTTCTGTCAGCTGAATACTATAGTCCTCATGTCTCATTAGGTAGTCATAAAATCCGAGAACAGTATTGATGATGATATTTACTGTCTTCGCTTTTCTAATTGGCTGTTTAGGGAAGATAGGGGACACTTTTACATCCTGGTGAGGGTTTTGTAACCACCGCATAAAATCCGCCATTTCATCTATTCCGATATCACGATAATCTTTGTTTATTTGTTCTAGGAATTCAAAGAATAGTTTTAACTGATATGAGAATGACCGTAAGGTATTCCGTGAAGCCCCACTATTGTCCTTAAACTTTAAATACTGTAAAACTGGTTGGACTGGCTCATTGTCATTATCTAGTAACATGTACCGAGTCTTTCCTTCTTTTGTGCAAAGGGTAATTACTCTCATGAAGTCCATCCTCCTGTGGCTGAATTGTCTAAAATGGCATGATTCCCAATTGATCTTCTAATTCAGCTTTTTCTTCTTGTAGTTTTACAATTTGCTTTTTAAGATCGGTAATTTCTTCTAGTAATCTCCCAATCATAGTTTGATCATCAATGCCTTCCTCAAAGGCTGTACCTTCCAATCTGTATGCTTCTATAAATCTATAAACTTCTTCCTCCAAAACTTCGTATGCTCCACCGTTTTCAATGCTTTTAATATTCCCCTCACTTATCCAATGGCTTACCATTTCTGTATCACATTTGAAACCATACGAGTGTAACAGAGCTGTTGTTTCTTTTAGGTTGAACGTATTCATGATTGTTGGATCCTCCTGATTAATGATGTTTTTTCAAGTCTTTTCTGCTTATTAAGGGAACCATCAAATCTTCCAAGTCAGCCCCTTAAACATAAGCTTTCTTAATTTACTATAAATACTATAAAACTGAATATAGTTATCTGGGATTTAAAGAAACAAAAAAACGGATAACTTTACATTGAATACTGTAAAGTCATCCGTTATGGATGGTTAAGATAAATGCGGATTTACAACGCTAAGCCCATTTCCCCGACTATTCCCCCAGTTTTAACAACGTTAAGAAAGTTTCAAGGGTCTTAAAGAATCTAACGAGACCATTTTCTCCGAATTAAAATGGTATTCTCCAAGTAAATTAATATGTTCCCAACCTAGAGGTGACATATGGTGCAATAATTCTTCATTAAAACTACCTGACCGTTTTTGATATTCAACTGCCTTTGTTAGATGTAAAGTATTCCAGATACTGATGGCATTGATAATGATGTTTAAGGCACTGGCTCTTTGCAATTGATGCTGTATGGTTCGTTCCCTAAGCTCTCCTTGTTTTCCGAAGAAAATAGCTCTTGCCAGTCCATTCATGGCTTCTCCTTTATTCAATCCTTTTTGTATTTTTCTTCTTAATGATTCATCCGAAATATAATTCAAAATAAAGATCGTTTTTTCTATTCGGCCCATCTCACGTAAGGCTGTGGCCAAGCTGTTTTGTCTTGAATAAGAACCTAGTTTCCCCATAATAAGGGATGCTGAAACTGTTCCTTCCCTTATAGAATGAGCTAATCGCAAAACATCCTCATAATTTTCTTTAATGACCTTTGTATTTATTTGCCCACGTAAAATGGCTTCTAATTTTGGATACTCACTCGCTTTATCAATTGTAAATAATTTTGAGTCCGATAAATCTCTTATTCTTGGAGCAAATTTAAATCCTAATAAATGAGTCAGCCCAAATATTTGGTCTGTGTAACCAGCCGTGTCTGTGTAATGCTCTTCTATGTTTAGATCCGTCTCATGGTGCAACAAACCATCCAAAACATGAATCGCATCCCTTGAATTAGTATGAATAATCTTTGTGTAGTAAGAAGAAAATTGGTCACTAGTAAAACGGTAGATGGTGGCTCCCTTTCCAGTTCCATAATGTGGATTTGCATCTGCATGTAGTGATGAAACACCTAGCTGCATTCTCATACCATCTGACGAAGATGTTGTACCGTCGCCCCAATAGAAAGGCAATTGTAATTTGTGATGAAAATTTACTAATACGGCTTGGGCTTTATTCATTGCATCTTCATACATGCGCCATTGAGCTACATTGGCTAGTTGCTTATATGTAAGTCCGGGTGTGGCTTCGGCCATCTTGCTCAAGCCAATATTCATTCCCATTCCTAAAAGGGCAGCCATGATAATGATTGTTTCTTCCTTATCTGGTTTTCGATTATTAGATGCATGAGTGAATTGCTCATGAAATCCTGTTAAATGAGCAACATCCATAAGTAAATCAGTTAATTTTATTCTTGGGAGCATCTGATACAGGCTTGCACTAAATTTCTTTGCTTCTTCTGGAACATCTTTTTCTAATCGTGCAAGTGACAGCTTTCCTTTTTCAATAGAAACTCCATCTAACTTGTTGGAATTAGCAGCTAACCACTGTAACCTCCCATTAAGGCTGCTAGTTCTCTCTGTAATATAATCCTTGAATGATAAACTAACCGATAATCTTGTATTCTCCTTCGTTTGATTCCATGTATCTTCGGAAAACAAATATTCCTCAAAATCTCTATATTGTCTACTGCCCACAATAGAAACATCACCAGCCCGAATATGCTCCCGAAGTTCTGTTAAAACAGCCATTTCATAGTAATGCCGATTGATTGTTGTACCATCATCCTCGTATAAATGCTTTTTCCACCGTTTTGAAATAAAATCCAAAGGTGAGTTATCAGGTACTTTTCGCTTCCCAGATTCGTTCATTCCTCGTATAATCTCTACAGCTTGTAAAAGTGGCTCATTCGCCTTTGTGGAATGAAATTCCAATACCCTTAATAGGGTTGGCGTATATTTTCTAAGAGAATAAAATCGTTTTTGCAGTAAGTCTAAATAGTCATAGTCGGCAGGACGTGCAAGCTCCTGAGCTTCTTCCACTGAAGAAACAAAAGAATTCCATTCAATAACCGATTCTAAAACCTCAAAAACGTCTAGTTTTTCCCGTTTTGCTTTGATTAAAGCTTGTCCGATGTTCGTATAGTGTATAACCTTCTCATTCAGCTTTTTCCCGTTTTGTTTCTGAATTTCTTCTTGAGCCTTACGGCCTTTTGATAACAGACTGAGTATTTGTCTGTCATGAATTTCAAAGGCTTTATCCGTTAAATCCTGAGTAAGGTGTAATAAATAGACGGTTAAAATCGAGTATCGTTTATTTTCTTGAAAGTCACGGAACGCATAAGGCTCATATCTTGAACCTAAGCGAGATAGCTGTAACAAGCGATTGCGATGCAAATGATTAATTTGTACCGTTTCTAATTCCATACCTCGTATGTATTCGAGTCGTTCTATTACTTTTAGAAATGTTTCGGATGAAGGATGACCCGGTGGTTCCTTTAACCAACCCAATATCGTTTTATTGGAATCGGATAAATGTTGCGAAGTAATGATTTCTTCATGCTTTTCTTTTTGCTCACTTGTTAGAGATTGACTAACTGTATTAAACAGCTTCTTTTCAGCCATTTCTCTCGCCTCCCACACTATTCTTTCAAGTGTAGTGATAGCAGGCAGTATGATTTTGTTTTTTCTTAGAAAATCTATGCATTCATGTAATAGAAGAATGGCATCACCGTTTTCCGAAGCTAATTGATGAAGATGCTTAAATGTTATTCGATATTCTTTTAGGGTAAAAGTTACAAAGTTGTATTCACTTCGTATTTCTTTCAAATGATCCCAAAGTGTATTTTCTCTTTGAGGATAATGACTTAGCGAAGATGGAGTGGTACCGATTTGTTTCGATATATAATGTATGACTGTATCTGGGATACTTTTGATATGGGTGTATGGCCAACCGGGATACCGAAGAACGGCTAATTGAATAGCAAACCCTAAACGGTTTTCTTCTCTCCTTCGCTTATTAATTATTTCTAAATCACGTTTGGAAAAGGTGAAGTAGGTCCCCAATATCCATTCATCTTCATGGATTTGCATAAAAGCCTGTCTCTGTTCCGGTGTAAGCAATTCTCTACCTCTCGCAATTTTCATTCAGTATCATCCCATTTCTGTATTTTTCAATTTATTAGCTCAATTATATATCAATAGAGTGTACTCTATTGATACAAGTATAGTAGACTGATAAAATCATAGTTAAGAGTGTCTCATAAGACTTGTCTCAAAAACGAGGTGAAATTTTGCAGAAAATCGGTTATGTACGCGTCAGTTCGACTAGCCAAAATCCTTCAAGACAATTTCGGCAATTGAACGAAATTGGAATGGATATTATTTGTGAAGAAAAAATTTCAGGAGCCACAAAAGATCGTGAACAACTTCAAAAAATGTTAGAGGATTTACAGGAAGGTGACATTATTTATGTTACAGATTTAACTCGGATCACTCGAAGTACGCAAGATTTATTTGAATTGATTGATTTAATACGAAATAAAAAGGCAAGCTTAAAATCACTTAAGGATACATGGCTAGATTTATCAGAAGATAATCCATATAGCCAATTCTTAATTACGGTAATGGCTGGTGTTAACCAATTAGAGCGAGACCTTATTCGTATGCGTCAGCGTGAAGGAATTGAGCTCGCAAAGAAAGAAGGGAAGTTTAAAGGACGGTTAAAGAAATATCATAAAAATCACGCAGGAATGAATTATGCAGTAAAGCTATATAAAGAAGGAAATATGACTGTAAATCAAATTTGTGAAATTACAAATGTATCTAGAGCTTCTTTATATAGAAAGCTATCGGAAGGAAAAAAATAAGCATTCATTACTTATATTAAAAATTTCCGGGGATTGTGAAACAACGTACCTAACCAAGCAGGCTATTTCTATAAGGAAGTATCAATATTTGTTTATCTAACTAGGCACGATCATCAAAGGGTTCCGAGTACATTTTAACGGAGATATACGCTAAACTCAGATTTAAAGCAAGGCTGTATTTTCCGAGAACACTTTATAAAAAACAACCTTAGTCAATCTCAAACGAAGGTTGTTTTTATAAAGTCATGGTCTAATTAAAACAATTGCTGTCCCAAGAGCATACTTGAGACTGAAGAGGCACCAGCAGGTGGTAAAACATTAGTATATATGGGAGGTCCCAAACGGGTTGTAAAGGTTGTAGCAATCCAAGTTCCGTATTCACTAGCCAGTAAAGAGGGAGGTTTCATTATAAACCGTCCACTTAAAACGAAATGCCGAATGCTTATAGCGGTCTCATCAAATATTGTCAAATTGCCAAAAAAGGAGTTTTATGGTGAATCGAAACTTATTTGTTTAGCGCTTTCGTCCCAATACCCATTAATCGGAATAGGTATACCACGAAAATTAACTGTACCTACTACTTTGTTGTCTACAATGGAATCAATGGTAAGTATACCTCTAATAATGGATCTCCCCGCAATAGAAGCATCAATCCCCCATACGGATGGAAAGGGGATACTAACTTTGGCTGTCTTTGGAATTTTCAAAATTAACCTCTCCTTGATTATTTTATGTATGGATTGAGTTGTATTTAATCATAATCCTGTAGTAATGATACAGTATATGCACAGAGAATCACTTAGGTGTTTTGTTAAGAAAGAAGCATCAATAATCAATCAGCCTACTGTCTAGATGAACAAGAGTTTGCCTGACCCACGAAAAATATGGAACATTAATTGCTGCTCATACATATGGTCTCGCATTTGGAAAATTTCTTAGCTTTAAAATAAATCATCTGATTCAATGAAATGTAATGCCTATCATCACCTATTTTTATATGTATCTCAGACGAATTCCTATACCTCCGTTACTCTTCGATCATATTTTATTTGTACGAGGTGTTGTTAAATGTTTAAACTATATTTAGATCCTGGTCACGGGGAGTGGACCCAGGAGCTATTGGCAATGGGATGCAGGAAAAAGAAATTACCTTAAATATTTCCCATAGCATCCGAAATCTCTTGGAAAACCATTATGAAGACCTGCAAATTAAAATGAGTAGAACAGCAGATATTACGCGCAGCTTGAAAGAACGTACAGATGATGCGAATGCTTGGGGTGCAGATTATTTTCTATCCATCCACGTTAATGCATTTAACGGTTCAGCTCATGGGTATGAAGATTATATTCATAACAGTTTGTCTGATTCATCGAGAACAGCGTTCATTCGGGACATTATGCATGAAGAAATTGTCAAAGTAAATAACTTGCATAACCGTGGTAAAAAAAGGCCGATTTCCATGTACTGCGAGAAACCAGAATGCCCGCTTTATTAACGGAGAACGGATTTATTGATCATGCAAGCGATGCCCAAAAATTAAGAGACCCGAATTGGCGACAAGCGGTTGCCCAAGGGCATGTTAATGGGTTAGCACGCGCGTTTAATTTGAAGAGAAAATCGACTAATCTGAAAAACAATATGGCTATTAAACGTGTAATTGTTGACGGTGTGCAAGTAGGTGCTTACGCAGAAGAAGAAAATGTGTTGAGAACTGTACAACGCAACCTGAGAACAGCACAAAGGATTATTATTGAAAATGTGTAGTTTCGTTGGGAAAACGGTTGCTTGACTGCGAGCACGTTAAAGTTTTATCAAAATGGATAACTAGGCTGCATGAACAAAATATACGCTAAGCCTTTGATGTGACGGGCTTAGCATTTTTTTCTTGCTCTAAGTTGGTCCGGCCGATATAAGCCAGGACTAGCTTAATATCAGATGAATAGAACGAAGTTGTTGAGGGAATTATAGCTCATGATGTTTCTATTTCCAATTGTTGGATTTGAGGTGAGTTTTTGCCTAAGATTACTCCTATTCAGTCATACATGATTATTATGCTTTCGGTTGGATTAATGAACCACGTGATTATTATCCCTTTACTACTCGAAGCATCAAAGCGAGATGCCTGGATCGTAGTGCTTCTTGTTTTTGTCGCTGCACCTGTTTGGATTGGTTGCTTGAACTACATCATTCAAAACATGAACAATCAACACATGAAAAAGTGGCTAGATCAGCACTTTGGAAAGTTTTTATCTGCAATCTTAGTAATTATTTATAGTTTGTTATTATGGCTCATGGGCTTTATTTCCTTAAAAGATACTCTAACATGGACAATCGCATCTTACTTGCCGCAAACACCGATACTAGTTCTTGCGGGAACCACACTTGTTGCATGCTTCTTTGCTGCTTTTCAAGGACTCCGTACAATTGCAATTGTGAGCGGAATATTGTTGCCATTTGTTGTTATTCTAGGTCATCTTGTGGCGATTGCCAATTTTCAGTTTAAAGATTATACCCTGCTTTTTCCTTTGTTAGAAAACGGGACAGCTCCATTATGGAAAGGTGTTCCTTACGTTGCCGGGGGATTGCTGGAGTTGTCTTTCTTGATGTTGCTGATTCAGCACAAATTAACAAAAAAACCAGGATTTAAAAGCTTGATGTTGATGTGCTTCATCCTTACAGGACTTACGTTAGGACCATTGATGGGATCGATTGCGATATTTGGCCCTGATGAAGCGGCTAACCAGAGATACCCACCTTACGCTCAATGGAGAATCGTTAGACTGGGAGAATATGTGGAGCATGTCGATTTTTTTTCGATTTACCAGTGGCTATCCGGTACATTCATTCGTGTGTCCCTTTCTATCTATCTCTTGGGAGAATTGTGGAATTTACAAAAACGCAGATGGTTACCCGTGTTATTTGGCGCATTGGCCATGCTTGTTGCCATTTTGCTGCCGATGAGCGACATGGCTTTTCTAGACTTGTTAGGAAGGTTTTATTTTCCTTCATTTTGTATCTTTACAGTAGGGACCTTGATCCTATATGTTGGTCGAATGATCATCTCAAGAATTCGCCAAAAGGAGTGACTAGCTAGGATGAATAAACTATTCCGACGAATGAAAAGAATATTTGGAAATCAGGGGGCAGAAAGCAAGAGGCCATCGCCTAATACAGAGGCAACAGTCTTGCAACCGCTTAATGAACAATCACTCATCCAACACTTTAAAATGTGTCAAGATGTTAAGCACCATGTTTACAAATTAAACCCTGATGATGAACAATCGAGAATCCTATTGCTTTATTGTGAGGGGTTAAGTGACAACCAAACATTCATTCATGAAACTGTGCTTCCTCATTTGACCCGATTTTATGAAAACAATGGTTTTCATCATCAGGAGGAAATAGTCGAGTCGAGCCAACTACAATTAGAGTTCGTTACGCTTGAGGAGTGGGAGCAAACGGCCGAAACGGATATTTTTGAAGGCAAACTGCTTTTGTTTATTCCGACCCGACGTTCCTTGTTCTCCCTCGATATCTCAAAAAAACCGGCGCGAAATCCGGAAGAATCCAGTATTGAGGTCTCGGTACGGGGGCCAAAGGATGGATTTGTGGAAGAAGTGGGAGTCAATGTGGCGTTAATTCGGAAACGAATCAAATCAACCAGCATGGTTTATGAAACGAAAAAAGTAGGCGTTCGCACGAAAACAACCGTTGCAATTCTTTACATGCGTGACATTGTTGATCCTAAGATTGTTCAAGATGTAAAGAATAAATTAGATGATCTTCACATTGACGGAGCGTTTAGCGCCGCTCAGCTAGAAGAATTAATGGAACCGACAAAAGCATTGTTTCCTTTGATGGGGTATACAGGCAGAGCAGACTTTACCGTGAACTGTATGCTCAATGGGCGTGTAGCGTTGATTGTGGATGGTACACCGGCTGCGTTGATTGCGCCTGCCAATTTATTTTTGCTTGTGAAAGCACCCGAAGATATCCACTTTACTGCTTTGGCAGCTACATTTGGTCAAACGCTTCGTTTACTTGGCTTGTCTGTATCGCTACTGCTTCCTGCATTTTTTGTTGCCATTCTTTCCTATCATCAAGATCAGCTGCCCTATTATCTACTTGCCACTTTGGGGATTAACCGGTTGGGAATCCCTTTTGATGTGGCAGTTGAAATGTTTATTGCACTTCTCTTCTTAGAAATCCTGCGGGAAGCTGGTATCCGATTGCCTTCTGCGGTCGGCTCCACGGTAACGGTTGTAGGAGGACTTATCCTGGGGGATGCGGCCATTCGTGCTGGATTCTTATCCCCAGGTATCGTTGTCATCGGAGCAATTACACAAATCTTTGGTTCAACTTTTTCGAGCCTATCATTGGCTGGAACTATTAGTATCTTACGCTTTTTTCTTTTCATTCTGTCTGCCACGCTTGGCATTTATGGCTTCTTTCTTGGATTATTTATTGTGCTCAGCCATTTAGCCTCATTGCGTTCATGCGGCTTGCCTTACTTGGCCCCAATATCACCTCCATTTAAAGACTTGGCCAACGCTTTGTTTCGATTACCTTGGCCATGGCGAAACACTCGACCGGACATGTTGAAGACACGAGATTCTACAAGGCAAGGGGACAGGCATAAATGAGGAGATATAAAAGTATGGTTGCACTTTTCCTTCTTCTCACCCTTACCGGTTGCTGGAGCAGATATGAAGTGCAAAACATGAACTATGCTACGGCTGTTGGAATAGACTATGTCGATGGCCAATACACCTTGTATGTGCAATTGCTTGATATCTCGACAGTGGCCAAGCTGGAGGGACAGCAAAAAGCGGAGCAGCCCCCGGTTTGGGTGGGCAAAGGCGAAGGTTCCTCGTTTACGGAGGCGGCAAATGATTTGTACAGTACATCACAACAACGCTTAAACTTTGGACAAATCTCTGCCATTTTGTTCAGCGAGAGATTGATGAAGGAAAACAAAGTCGGAGAAGTGCTGGAATTGATCAATCGTTATCGTGAAATAAGGTACTTGACCTGGCTGTTTAGCACAAGAGAGCCTCCTGAAGCAATCTTGCTGGCAACCCCATTTTTTAGATTATCGCCAAAGGCATCCATTCTTCACAATCCCGAGCAAAATTTCAGACAGCGTTCTATCCTTGCTCCGGTCCGCCTGCAACAATTTGTACTGGACTCAAACGAAAAGGCCAGAACCAGTTATATACCGGAATTATCGCTTCGCAAAGGTCAATGGCAGGAAAGTAATAAACCAAAAGAGCTGCTTAGATATTCAGGCGTACAAGTATATGATCTAAACAATTATTATGGACGAATGGATCTTAAGGATTTGTCGGGAATGCCCTGGCTAAGTACTCACACGATCCGAGTACCTCTTGATTTGTTTGCCGAAGAGAAACTTGCGGCTGTTCTTGTCGCAGAAAAACCCAAATATGAAGTGACTCCTATTGTGAAATTGAACAAGGCGTATTTCGATATTTCAGTAAAAGTGAAGGCGGGGATCAATGAATTGCATACGGACCTTACCGAAAAGGAACTAGCACAAATGGCTCAGGAAAAAATAGAGGAGCAAATCCGCAAAACGTATCAAACTGCTTTTAAAGAGGGTATAGATATTTACAATTTGGGCGAATCTTTGTATCGCAAACATCCACATCAATGGAAGAGCATTGCCACAGGAAAACAGCAACTCGTTTTAAACCAAGATTCCCTGCGCCATGTAAAGGTTGAGGTGAATATTGTTTACCCTGGAAGATATAAATTACATGAACATGGTGAATCTAACTCGTGATTCTGGCAAGTGAAATTATTTACTCACCTTGCTTCTTCTGCTTAGAGTTGGAGAAGCAGGTTTTTGTTTCCAAAAAAATAGTTTAACGTTGTAAATCCGCATTTATCTTAACTCGTACATAGAAAGCCTTTGTTTATTAATAGTTTATTCATTGAAGACATGTAAACAACGTATTCGTCTAGACGATCTCCATAGCAACAAACTTTACAACCATTAGTTGCCTTGAAGGCAACCAGAACGCCTTAAGGCGTTCTCAAGAAAGAGAGAATGCCTATGTTCTCTTTGGAACACTCTAGAATGGTACGGTTCATCTAGGCAAGGATATTCGATGCCTTCTCACTGATAAGCCATCCCTACATTCAATACTTTGAATACATTGTTTGCGGAGTAAAGATATCAAGTATTCAAAGTAGGTTTCCACTTAATGATTCTTCTTAGAATACTTTAAGTACTACTGATTTTCATAGTATAGATAACCGCATTTTCCTGACGCTACCCCATTATGTTGATTTTAGGAAGCTTAGTTTTCAGTGAGAATGCATGGATTTTATTTGGGGCATGCTTACTGTTCGGTTTGGGTAATTCTTCCTTAAGGATATGGATGAATGCACGAATTATGGAATGTGTGCCAAAAGCATATTTAGGAAGAGCCATTGCCGTTTGGACAGCAATTTCACTTTTGCTTCAAGCAGTCTTATCAATTGGATTAGGACGACTAATGGATCAAACGAGTGCAAATTTAGGATTTGCATCGTTAGTTATAGTTATGGCATTAGGGCTGTCTCTAGCTGTTTATTCGAATAGAAAAGAAAGATTATCTAAGCATATAAATTTATAAAATTTTCATATAAATCAAACTGTAAGTTTTCAACCCCATCGTACGAACGGGGTAGCACGACAAGTGGGCTGTCACCCAAAACGGTTACTATAAGTTTATGACGAAATGCATTTGTCCTTATGAGGGTAGGGGGATGACTGGTGAAGCCTTAGTAATCAAGGTGGAGGAACAACCCCGAGTCTAGCGATAGTTTTAATATTTTTTAAAAGTGCATTGCACCGGTCGGGTAAGAACGTGGGAACATCATTTCATAAAGGAATGATGCCACAGTGCAAGCTTTACGATACTGGGATTATTATGATATGATTGACATCTTTACAGACTTACATCAACAGGCTAAAAATAAAGAAACATTCCATTATCTATACGACATTATCACGTCGAGGAATAATATTTCAATTAGCTTATCGAACAATCAAATAAAGGGTCTAAAACCCCTGGAACAGATGGGAAAACCATCTTAGACATAGAGAAACGAATAGAGGACGAATTAAGGGGTCATACCAACAAAAAGCGGAAAACATACGCTAAGCAGATTTCGACATAGATAAAACCGATTTTTCCTACTTTAAGGGATTTCGGTTTTTTTAATGTACGCTGAAGGCTAGACTTATCTTTACTTGACATTAACGTAGCGTAATACTTTAACCTTGTAATGTGGAGGTGAATTACGTTGCTTACAACAGGGGAAGTTTACAAAATGACCGGACTTACTGAACGTTCCATACGATACTATTCTAATTTAAATCTATTGAAAGCAAAGAAGAATGGCAACGGTCAGTTGGTTTTATTCGAGTCAGACTTAGAGAAAATTGTACAAATCCTTGCTGCAAAAATAACAGGTTATAAACTTAAAGATTTAATAAACCAGCAACCTTCATTAAGCGTTATTAAAAATGATTTAACTCAAATGATTGCGGACCTAGAGAATATATTGTTTTATTTAGACTTAACTGACTCCAAAGAAAATCTTATGAAGAATATAAACTGGCTTCAAAATTACAATACTAGATATTTGCGAAAGAAGTGATTGAAATGAGCATGACCTATAAATTAATCAACACATTAGAACAATACGAAGAATTACTTGCAATTACGGATTTGGAAGAAAGAATAAATTATTTTCGTTATACGATGATGACGCCATTTAAGGAAATGTGGAATTTAATAAATGTTCCTTTAAAGGCAAAGCAAGAAAATGGTTATGACGTTTTAATGGCCACGAAAATGCTAGGTTACGCAGATATTTCTAACGATAAGCAAATTCAACAAGGGTTATCTATCTTAAAAAATAATAATGCCTATATGGTAGCTGAGAATACTATCAAAACCTGTATAGAACATGCTAATAAGGCAGGTTTGAAAGTGAATGCTGATGAAATAAAGTTTGGATTGTATGTTGCAGATCCATATAAATTAAAACTTCAGAAGGGATATACAGGATTCGGAGGCATTCCTGGGTTTATTACGGTGAATATTTATCCAAATGATTATAATTTACCTAAAATTCCTGCTGTTATTGCTCATGAATTTCATCACAATATTCGTTTTTCTTATTTTGATTGGGATCATGGAAATGTAACAGTGGGAGATTATCTTGTCATAGAAGGCTTGGCCGATTCTTTTGCGAAAGAACTGTATGGAACAGAACAGCTTGGACCTTGGGTGACTAGTATGGACAAAGACGATTTAGAGTATTCGATCTTTGTTATTGGAGAAGCTTTAGAAATTAAAGGATTTGCTGAAGTAAGTAGCTATATGTTTGGTGATGAGATTGCCAAACAAGAGGGATATCAACCTGTAGGTCTTTCCTTTTGTGCTGGTTATGCGGTAGGTTATGAAGTTGTTCAATCTTTCATGAAAAAGCAAAATAAAACAATATATGAAACAACCTTATTTTCTAGTGACGAGATAATTAATGGATCTGGCCTATTTTCTTCTTGATGGAGTGATATATAAGGATAAACTGAAGTTTCGTGCTTCTTCTCTATAAATAGGAGAACAGGCAACTTTGGTAAATTTTCAGCATAAGCTTGCTCTAGCTACTAATTGGGGAGATGGAAGCACCACATCATCGGATGAAATACGTGTAAATTTCATCGTTACATGCTGAAGCAAATCCCCATTATGGGACGGGTAAAGGAGCAACTATTTATCGGTTTACAAGTGATCAATTTTCTTCTTTTTATACGAAAGTCATTTTTAATGACTTTTTGGGAAAAAATCGGATCTCACAAAGATGAACTTCAATAAAGAAAAGCAGGGTAAGCACAAAATGCCTATCCTGCCATAATCTATAGGCTTTCTTTATCTACGTCCACAACTTGATAAATATATCGTAGATTTTTATTCTTTTCTACCTTAGCTTTTTCTTTTAACCCTTCTATTTCTTCTTTCGTCAATAAGCCTTTGTCTACAAATAAATCGGCTAATAACTCAATATAGCTTTTGTGGTACAAAGTCAAAGATCGAATATTTTGTGCTTCAGGATAATTAAGTGGTCTTCGAACATCATCTTCAGTATCATACTTATCTTCCACAATGACTAATCGATACTTAATTGAACCGTCCTCATGTTCAGACCAAATATTTAAACCAAAACGCATTTTTATAGGATTCTCGTTAATACCCTCACGAATGACCGTAAAGTATTTCTCTTCATTCTCATTCAAGCCTTCAATTCGATCCGCAATGTCTTTAGTAACAATAACTTTGGCATTTATTATAATAGCATCATCACTCAAAGTCTCTTCGTATTCATATGGAGTTAGTTCTATATCCTTAATCAAAAGCCTATCAATTTTGACATTTTCTTCTTCAGATATTGTAAAGAAATACATTCTACCATCAGAATTATTGCTATAGCTGTATGAAGTATTACTTATTTTGTATTTTCTTATTCCTGTTCCATCACCATCTACTTCAGTTATACCATATACTTTTACATAATCTAATTCATCTTCAAAGACAGATAATTGTTGCTCCGTAACTGAAACAGTTACTTGGAATCTCTTTAGTTGATGTCCAGTAAAAGGTGAAGTGAAAAATTCCAGGTCCATTGGTTGAACTGTTACGTGTTTTTCTTTAAACTTTAGTCTCATTCAAAGTCCTCCTTTAAATTTACACTAGAAGCGATGCTGTCATATTGTTGTCCTGTCATTAAGTGATTACTTTTATTATAGAACAAACGATCGTCATTTGGTTGTTTTAAAATAAAATTTGTTTATTTTGATACTATTAATAAACCATTTTCGACAAATGCAACTAAATAAATTTAAAAACTATTAAAACTAGTGCTTTTTCGATAAAGGATTCGACACACCAAAAGTAGAAGAAAGAAAATAAAAAAATAGGAAATAGTGTCGATTTTAAAATATAAAAATTGAAAGGATGATGTATGCTGGAGTATTCACCTGTCAAAATGCGCAGAAGTATGAAGTATGGCAGCAATTATTGGGTTGGCTTCAGTTATAAGCAACAAAGGTATGTTCATTTTTATAGTGATTTAGAATATGAGAATTGGATCTTAGTTGAAACCAACCCTGAAGTTGAAGCTTTTTGCGAACAACCTCTAAGAATTCAATATTTACTAGAAGGGAAAAAGGTTGAGTCAGTTTTTGATATGTGGATTAAATGGAAAGATGGGAAACAATCCTTTTGCGAGATTAAATATTCAACAGAACTTGACAAAGAAAATAAAAAATACGAAAGAACCCTTAAACAAATTCAAGTACAAGAGGATTGGTGCAAAATGAATGGTTACTCACATGAAGTTTTAACCGAGTTGGTCATTCGAAAAAACCAAGTCTTATTAGATAATAAGAGACAAATCATTCCTTACACAAGAGAATTTAATTCATATAATTTACAAGATCACGAACCGATATTAGCGGTTCTTAAAAGTGGGAAGAGTACAGTGAAACAACTATTTGAAAAACTATCTTTCCTTTCTAATCAACAAATATATACAAGCCTATTTTATTTAATCTATCATGGCAAAGTGAATGCTAATATTGATTGTGAATTCATTGGTCCCTTTACGGAGGTGTGGTTGAATGACTAAACGTAAAATCATAGAAAGTGAGAATTTTCCACCAGAATCATTGGATACTAAAAATTGGCCCTTAGTTAATGTCGACCAACTAACAGATGAACATAAGGAGATATTTTATAGAAGAAAACAGGCTGTGGAACTATACCTCAATTCAGAAGTTTTAATTAAAACAATTGTTGAAAAAACAAGAATCCAACCCAAAGAGTTAAACAATTTTGTAAGAAGATGTCTTACAGAGGATGATAACGGATTAATCTATGGTTACAGAGCTTTAATACCTCATAAAAAAGTCAATGGATATCACAGAAAAAGCTTGCCACAATTAAACGACACAACAAAAATGACCGGTGCATTTAAACTCCTTCTAGAAACTTACCCAACTATTAAAGATACAATTGATAACCATTATTTAAAAAGAAATAAAAATTCAATAGAGGAACCCGTAATTAGCATTAAAAACTTACACAAAAAGTTTATAGATTCCTGCCGAAAAGCTGGAATAAAGTTGAATCAATATCCTTTTATTACAAAAGATTTAGGAAAGCGATCTTTGGAACGATATGTAAAGAAACTACATTCTACCTACTTTTCAGAAGCTTCAAAAAGGCATGGGGATCAAGCAGCTCAACATGCCCGTTCTACAGGAATTGGCAATAAAAATAACCCAGTAATTACCAGACCATATCAACGGGTACAATTTGATGGTCATAGAATTGATTCTGCTGTGGCAATTACATTTACGACTCCTGAAGGATATGAAGTAACAAAGACAATGGATCGGATTTGGCTTTTGGTTATTATTGATGAAGCAACAAGGGCGATATTAGGACATCATATTTGTCTAAATAGAGAATATTCTTCAACCGATGTATTACATTGTGTAAAAAATGCTATAACCCCAAAGGAACAACCTAACTTTACTATTTCTGGCCTTTCATACTCACCATCTGGTGGATTTCCTTCCCAGATTATACCTGAATGTGAATGGGGGCTTTGGGATGAGTTTTTATATGATAACGCTCGAGCTAACTTGTCAACTATTGTAAATGATAGACTAAGTGAAATTGTGGGTTGTTTCACAAATGCTGGTCCAGTCAGCATGCCTGAAAGAAGAGGCTTAGTAGAGAGGTTTTTTGGAATTCTTGAAGAAAATGGATTTCATCGTCTTCCAAGTACAACAGGAAGTAACCCAAATGATCCCAGACGAAAAAATGCAGAAAGTAATGCAATTAAATATAAAATATCTGAACAACATATTATCGAATTAGCTGATACACTAATTGCTGAATATAACGGAACTCCGCATAGTGGTATCAGCAATCTTACACCTCTTGAAGCACTCCAACAAAGAATAATGAAAGGAGCTATTATTCGAAAAATGTCGGAAGAAAAGAGAAGTGAATTAGCGTTTTTTACTATGAAAGCCCAACGTGTTGTAAGAGGAAATATTGTATCTGGCCAAAGACCTTATATTAAATATGAAGGTGTAACGTATAGAAGTGACTTATTATCACGAACACCAGGTTTAATTGGTACAAAACTCGATCTTTTTGTCGATGTAGAGGATTTGAGGACGGTAAGAGCTTTTCTACCTGATGGCAGTGAGTTTGGAATTCTAAACGCAAATGGTAAATGGAGTCTCCAAAAACATTCTCTCAAAACAAGAAAGGCTATCAATAGTCTTAAAAATAGAAAGATATTACATTTTACAAGCTTCGATAATCCAATAGAGATATATTTTAGACACCTCGAAAAAGAAGCAGCTAATAATAAAAACGGTAGCAAAAATAAGCTTGCTCAGTTACGAAGAGAAATAGATGATATTCCAACACCAGATGTTTATGTAAGTTACGGAGATGAAGATACCGGTAAAAATGAAGAAATAATCAATAATAACAATTTGGTATCAAATAAAAAGAATCTTAACAGAAGGTTCAAAAAGACAATAACATACTAAAATAAAACTAGAGAGGGGAAAAAGATGTGTCCGAACAAGTAAATAATATTATAAAAAGGCCTTTAACACAAAATAAAGTCCATCCCATAAAAACAGGAAGATATTTACTAGCAACAAATGAAATACATCGATTATATGAAACTATTTCTAGGTGGATTTTTAGTAGAGCACCTGGTGGAATTGTTTATGGACGGCCCAGGCTTGGAAAAACAAGAGCAATTCAATTTATATTAAAAGCCTTACCAGATGAATTGGGTGAAAAGCTTCCTGTTTTTAAATTCAATTGTAGACATAAAAAAATTGCTAGTGAAAATACTTTTTTTGAAGATTTACTTAAGGATGTTGGACATTCAGATCCTTTTAGTAATAAAACTAATGCAAAAAGAGAGAGATTGTATAGCTATCTAATTGAAAAGGGACAAACATCACAAGAAAACAGAGTAATCTTAATTATTGATGATGCGCAGGAGCTTCATGAGATTCAGTATGGTTGGTTAATGGATATCCACAATGAATTAGATAGAGCGGAAATAGATTTAACCGTTATATTAGTAGGGCAAAAAGAATTATTAGGCCAAAGATCGTCTTTTATAAAATTAAAAAAGGCCCAAATCATTGGTCGGTTTATGGTGCACGAATATAAGTTTGTTGGAATAAAGAGTTATGACGATATACATGCTTGTCTCTTAGGGTATGATGAGGAGTCAGAATTTCCTGATAACAGCGGATTCTCGTTTACTAGATATTACTTTCCAGAAGCATTTTCGAATGGATTACGATTATCAACCTATACTCAAGAATTAATGGATATTTTTACTGAAATCCGACAAAAACATAATATACGAAAAGGTCTTGAAATTCCTATGCAATATTTTACAAGGACTATAGAGTATATATTAATTCCTGTCTCTTATACACATCT
>NZ_SLUB01000055.1 GCF_004799755.1 Bacillus timonensis
AGATGTGTATAAGAGACAGAGTCTATACAACCTATTATAAATAAATATTTTGAAAATTAATAATAAAACTTTTCGAAATGTGCAAAACGCTATTAGTTATAGAAAAAATTCTTTGCGGTGCCTTTCCGAAATAAAGAAGTGCAAAGAATTTTTGCTCTAAAACCCGATTTGAGCCCTTTTAATAATCTCTGCAAAAGTCTAGGTTAAACAACTCTGGGAAATAAATTATTCTTCTCTAATTCGAGTGTTATTTCGAAATAACATCGAAATTTCATCCTTTTTTACATAAAAAAAGCATGAGGACATCATCTCCTCATGCTTTCTAGAATCCTCTTCCCCCACCGCCAGATCTGCCGCCACCGCCGCCGGAAAAAGAGCCTCCCTCACTATTTGTGTTACGCTGAATTTTTTGCTGTGTAATGCTTGTGTTGTAATGTCGATCCATTTTATTTGTTACAGTAAAAGAATTGGATTCTAAATAAGTACTGGCAGTTGTTGTGGAACGGCCTCTATTGTACATCGCCATAACTCCAACCGAAATGACTCCAACCCCGATCGCGATTGCAAAATAGATTAAGAGTTCTTTAACTAATTCCCCCTGTGAGCTACCTGAAGAAGATGAATAAGAAGGATCTGTTTGTGCGTAACCTCCATCTCCAGTTGAGGATGAACCTTCTGGAATTCCAGCATTCATCGTTGCTTCTAAATCGGACAAGAAGGTTTTCGCACTTTCACCAAAAGAACCCTCTGTTAGATATGGATAGACGCGGTCAAGAATGTCCTCAACGGTATAGTCCGGAAAGTAATCAACAATCCGGTCCCTCGTAAAGATATACACTTCACGGTTATCCATATCAATTAAGTATAAGATTCCATCCTCTGTCTCACCGTAACCGAATCCATGACTGTCATAAAAATCACTTGCATACTGTCTTGCTGATTTTCCTTCACTGTTATTGGTGGTGACAATCCGAATATCCATCTGGAATTGTTCCGTTAATTTACTAGCTTGTTCCTGTAATTCTACTAGCTCTGTTTCTGAAAATAAATTCGCTTGGTCAAAAACAAATTCAGTGTTAGCAAATGCAGCAGTCGCAAAAGTTAACATGATCAGAAGGAAAAATGGTAGAATGATAACTTTTTTCTTTACCATAAAAATAACCCTCCTACTGACAAGACTGCAAAAACACTTGCTGAGATCATCCCAAACCACTTACTCGCTCTTCCAATACTAATAGGCAAGTTCCCGGCGATTTTTCCGGTTTGACCATTCATCGCAAAGACATAGGTCTTTCCTTTAAATTGATACGTAAACATCCAAACTGGTAATAATACGTATCTAGCTTTCACACCTGATAGCCTTACATTTGTATTATGAATGGAAACCGAGCTGTACCCATGAATAGTCCCCTGGAGTAACGTTCCTAAATTTTCACGGAGGAGACTAGAAATCCTGCCATAAACGTCATTCTGGTTCATATCATACTTTTCTGCAAAGAAACCAGACAAATAGGACATTGAAAAATCGGTTAAATCATTATAATCATAGGGTTCAAGAATGGTCATCAGTTCATCATCCATTTTCTTAGAACCGTCAGCTGGTACATCGTGAAATTTTGCTTTTCCTTCCCGCATGACCTTATAATACTTTGTTTCGGTATACCTTGTATCCCCTCTAGTATATGTTCTGACTCTTCTAGCTTCACCTTCAACTTTTCCAGAAGTGTTACTATCAAACAACCAAAATGGAACATAGATTCCTGATAATTTTTCTAGCTGTGAATTTGAAGTGAAAAACTTAGGGAGTAGTGGTTTCCCTTTACACCATTTTACAAATAATTCTTCCGCTTTTTTACGATCAATTTTAAAAGGAATGACCTTTTCAGGACGGAATTCTCCTTCTAACTGTCTAGGGATAATCGTTGGATTATGACAATAATAGCAAAAGGTTGCTGCAGTGGTGTCATCGGTTACGATTTCTGCTCCACAACTGCTACACGTATAGCCTGTTGCTTTCTCGTTAAATTCTTGATCCAATTCCTTTGCTTGGTGTAGAGCATCTTCACTTGATTCCGCTTCTTCGTCAGCCTTTTCGTTATCAATAAAATTCTTGACATCTTCTTCTGTGAATTCGCTTAAGCAATAATCACAGGTCCAGTTTTGGGTGTCCGCTTTAAATGCTAATGGTCCACCACAGTTGATACATTTATATACTACAACCCCCAACCACTATCACCTCTTCTTCTTTTGTATATGGTTGATTAATGCTCAAAACGCGTTCCGCATTCTGGGCAGAATTTTGCGTTTTGGTTAGTCGGTTTAAAGCCACAATTTTGACATGTAAGTTCTTCAGGCTTTTTACTGCCACAGTTTGAACAGAACTTCCCGCTATTTTCTTGGCCGCATTGGCATTTCCATGTGTCTTTTTTAGCTTCCTGTTTTGGTGAACCACATTCTGAACAGAAGTTACCCGTATTCGTATGTCCACATGAGCATTTCCATTGATTTGGATTTACCGTCGTTTGTTGATTTTGCTGTTGCTGTGCTTGTTGCTGCATTTGCTGACGATTGGTTTCAGAAGCAGCACCCATAAAACCGCTACTGCCTTGCATTCCCATACCCATACCTAAAAATCCTTGCATAGAACCACCTTCATTTGATCCAGCAGCTTCCAATCCTCTTGCAATCGCGCCTTGAACATACCCTTCACGAACAGATGCGTCCTGAAGCATAGCACCTTGGTTTCTCATGTTTATGAGCTTTTGTGATTCCTGATCATACGTAATGCTGTTGATGCCGACTGATTCGATCTGCATCCCGCGCATTCGGGTCCAATCTTCATCAAGGACTTCTGCCATGTATTTTGCAAGCTCCATCCCTTTTGAAGTGACATGTGAAATTCGAATGCCATCTGCGGACATTTTATTGATAGCAGTCTGTAAGGCATTCATATATTCAGATAAATATTGGCTATTAATGTCATTGATATCGACGTTCGATTTATTTCGTGGAATGGCTTCCATGTAAAATTTGATAGGGTCAACAATTTTAATTGAATAGGTCCCATGAGCACGCAAAAATAATTCAGCGTTATAAAAATTATCAAAGTAATTGATTGGGTTACGCGTACCAAATTTGATTCCCTTGATTTCCTGAAGATTGATAAAATATACCTTTTGCGATGTAGATGGCACACCGCCAAATTTAAAACGATTGAAGGTTTCGTGTAATGCTTCTTCAAATTGACCATTAAATAAGGATGGCTGTGAAGAGTTTACAACTTGGTAATAGCCTTCTTCTGCTGTATAATCAATAATTTTTCCGCTATCAACTAAAATCATAAATTGATTTGGGTATACATGAATGATTGATCCATTGGTAATGGTTGAATCTGTCCCTTTAAAGTTTTGATTCCGACGATCTTTTGCACGTACTTTTACACCAACCGACATGACGGTCGTATCACTCATCTCTTGTGGTTCAATTACCTCAAGCCATTGATCTGCTAAGTTTCCTGTTACTGCACCAACTGCTGCTTTAATAATTCCCATTGATAACCCCTCCTGCGAAAAGCTAAAGTCTTGTAACGATATATACTCATGATATCAGTTTATAGTTCTACTGTAATGTGCCAGTTACTATTGTAATACGATTTTAATAGGCAAATGGTTTCATTTTTTATGGTTCTTTGTGACAGTGGGAAAAGATTACAAAGAAAAACCGGATGGGAACTCCCAGCCAGTTTTTTATAATCCCTTTATCCATCTTCCCGCCATCTCAATCCAATTCTCGATCTCTGGCTGGATATGTTCCATTCGTCCATTTGATTGTGTTTCCTCCGTACCCAGAGATAAACCGTGGACACCTTCAGGATAAATATGCATTTCGAGCGGGACATTGTGTTTCAATAAGCTTTGTGCAAATAACATACTATTTTCCACTGGGACAGCAGCGTCTGAAACCGTATGCCATAAAAAAGTCGGTGGAGTTTCGTTTGATACTTGGTTTTCCAAGGATAAAAAGTCTCTACTATATTGATCTTCGAATTTAGCTCCTAATAATGCTTTGAAGCTACCTTCATGTGCATGAGGGCCAGAAGAAATAACAGGATAGCTTAAAATTAATCCATTTGGTTTTATTTGCTCTTTTGAATATGTGAGTTGTTCTGTTAGAAACTCTCTATTCCAGAAAACGCCTAAACTTGCTGTTAAATGCCCACCAGCCGAGAATCCCATGACAATGATTTTATCGGGATCTACGTTCCAGTTTTCAGCCTGATCGCGAATTAAGCCAATCGCTCTTGCCAATTGACCTAAGGATGTTGGAAAAACGGTTGGTTCTACACTATACCTGAGAATGCTTGCGTGAAATCCTTTACTGAGCATTTGTATAGCAACCGGTTCCGCTTCACGGTCAGATGTATGGACATAGCCACCACCAGGGCAGATGACAATCATGGGCCTTTTACGGTCTGGGTCAATACTTGGTGAATTATCTAGGATATACGTGTATAACTCCGCTTTTTCGTCGTTATGTAGTATTTCATACTTTTCATGAATCATTCTTTTCTCACCTCATATGAATATTCTACCTATATAAGTTCGACCTTTTTTGTTAACTTCCTTCAGGTCAAGTAAAAAAGGCGAGGTCTCTTTTTTCACAATAAACTTTTGAATGATTCTCTTATGACGTCACCACGGCTAATAATTCCAACTAACCTGCCATCTCTTTCAACAGGGAGTTTCTTGATATGCTTTTTTCCAAGAATAGCTGCAATATTTTCCACATTTTCGTTATAAGCTATCTTTAAAACAGTTGTTTTGGCAACCTCCATTACGTTTAGTTCAAGTAATTTCTTGGCTCGTTCCTCATAATCATCCTGATCCTTAATGACCGCCATATAATCAAATGTGTTTATCATAATGTCTTTATGTTTTCCGATAAAACGCATGATGTCACCATCACTGATATAGCCGATTATATGATCATTATTATCGATTACAGGAAGCCCACTTATTCCGTATTGAATAAATTTCTCAACGACAGTTTGGACCGTGTCCGTATTCTTTGCGGTGATTACATCTCTTTTCATGATATGTTGTGCCTGCAAATGAATCCTCCTCTTGGTACTATTATCCAATCTTAGTTTGCCAGATCTATTCATTTTTATTTAAAAATAAAAATAAGGCTGGAAATCCAGCCTTATTCATAGCGTAAAGCATCGATTGGACTAAGCTTGGAAGCTTTGTTTGCAGGTAAGATTCCAAAGATGATACCAATAAATGCGGAAAATCCAACTCCAATTAGTACGATAAGTGGACTGACGCTCGCAGAAATGGGTGAATAAATCGAGACGAGAATGGTTCCTAGTGCTGCAAGTCCAATTCCAATCAGCCCTCCTAACAAAGTTAAGGTCATCGATTCAATTAAAAATTGAAGCAAAATACGTCCGCGTGTTGCACCAAGTGCTTTTCGCAAACCAATTTCCCTTGTTCGTTCAGTAACGGAAACGAGCATAATGTTCATCACGCCGATTCCACCTACTAATAAGGAAATCCCTGCAATACTTCCGATTACCAAGGTCATAATGGTCAGAACGGTATCCACTTCTTGTTCATATTCAGAAAAGTCGTTTACTGTATACATCCCGTCTTCAAGCTTTTTGGCTCTTGTTAACGTATCAGCGGCAGAGCGCCCAATTTCAGATATTCGTTCGGGATCATCTGCAATAATAGCTAAGCGCTCGATTTCTCGATTTCCAAACATCATCGAAATAACACCTCGTGGCATGAGCATTTCGCCTGATTCATTGTAACGATATTGTTCAGGGATTGGTGATTCATAGATACCGACCAACTTATATGGATTCCCATTAAGGTCGACAATCTCACCGATAACATCTTCTTTGTCTTTAAAGAATTTTTCCCTTGCTGCAGTATCAATCATTACGACACGATTTCTTCCGTCGTTGTCGCGAGCATTGATTGGTCGACCCTCAACAATTTGAATATCACGTGCTGAAAAGAATTCAGGTCCAACCCCGGTAATTTCCATTTCGCCCTGTTTATCATTGTAAGTCATGGGTCCCCAGCCTTGGTTAGTGGCGATTACAGCTTTTACACCAGGAACTTGGGAAAGAGTTTCAACATCTTCAGAGGTTAATTCAGGTTCCACCCAGAACATCTCAGACTCTTCTTCCCCTTCTTGAGGCATTGGCTGATACCAAATATCAACCGCATTTTTTTCTAGGCTAAATAGTTCCTCTGTCATTTTCGTTTTAGCGCCTTGTCCAATTGCTACAATAATAATAACAGCAGCTACACCAATGATAATCCCGAGCATTGTTAAAATAGACCGAACCTTATGATTCCATATCGAGGATAATGCTACTTTGAAGCTTTCCATTAGACTCATAGACTTCTCCTCTGATCATCCGTTATCAGCCCGTCTTTTAAGGTGATAACCCTATTTGCATATGCTGCCACTTCTTCTTCGTGGGTAACGATGATGACGGTTCTACCTTCTTTGTTTAGTTGAACCATTAGTTCCATGATTTGTTCACTCGTTTTGGAGTCAAGAGCACCAGTTGGTTCATCCGCTAACACTATTGAAGGATTATTTACAAGCGCTCTTGCAATCGCCACCCTTTGTTTTTGACCACCTGAAAGCTGGTTTGGTAAATGTTTGACCCGGTCCCCAAGCCCCACTTTGTCCAACATTTGTTGAGCTCTTTCGGTTCGTTCCCGCTTCGGTACTCCTGCATAAATTAGTGGAGATTCGACATTTTTAAGTGCGTTATGCCTTGGCAACAGAAAGAATTGCTGAAAAACGAAACCGACATGTTCGTTTCGTAATTTTGCAAGCTTGTTATCCTTGACCAACCCAATTTTCTCGTCATTTAATTCAAACGTACCTGAAGTTGGAGAGTCTAGAAATCCAATAATATTCATTAAAGTGGATTTTCCTGAACCAGATGGACCCATAATGGCAATGAATTCCCCATCTTCAATTGTTAAATCAATTCCATGTAGAACCGGCACCTCAAGTGCACCATTTCCATATATCTTTGTAATCTTACTCAACTTCATCAAAGGAGGTCACTTCCATTCCGTCGAACATTCCTTCGTATGGTGTTAAAACAACAAGTTCATCCTTTTGAACACCTTCTGTCACTTGGATAAATTCATCATTCATCGAACCAGTTTGAACTTCTCGTCTTTGTAAGAGTCCGTCGGCTAACACATATACAACGGCTACTCCACCTTCGTCTAAAATAGCAGTATGTGGGATTACAGGGAGAATTTCAGTTCCGGGAATGCGTACTTCAAGTGAAACATGAAATCCTTGACGTAGTTCAGATGTGTCGTCTGTGATTCCCACCTTGAAAGGGTACATCGTGACATTTCCGCCACCACCCATTCCATAAAATTCACCTTCACCGCCACCACCATTGTCATTTGGAAAATGGGAAACGGATTCGACGACACCTTTCCATTCGCGATCCTTATAAACCTTTGGACGCACAATGACTTCTTGTCCTTGTTGGATTTTAACTGCATCGAACTCACTCATTGTCCCAATAACTTTATAAGGACTATTAGAAATGATATGTATAACAGGCTCATTTGCACCCGCTTCGGTAGCGGCCACATTTTTATTGACTTTAACTATGATTCCGTCAATTTTACTGACAACGGTCATTTCTTTTTTCTGATTTGTAATTTCTGTGATTCGTTCATTCGCTGCTGTAATTTCGGATTTCGTATTTTCATATTGTAGCTCCATTTGTACCTTTTCACTTATAAGCTGGTTCACATCTTCAACTGGAACTTCTACTACCTGTTCTGGTTCTGTGCCTTCTTCAGTTTCTTTAGAATCCGTTTTTGGTTTGTTTTTTTGAGCGGCAAGAGCTTTTTTTGCTTCTTCAATGCGTTTATTAAGTGCCGCAATTTGGTTTTGTTCGGTTTTTGCTCTTGTCTGGATTAAGTCTCTTTCTCTTGTTGCACGAGCTAGCTCTGTATCTAGCTTTGAAGAATCATAGACAAACAGCGGGTCTCCAGCTTTTACAGTTTGATTCTCCTCTACTTTATATTCATTGATTTCTCCATGCTCTGGATTTAAGAAAACCTTCTGCTCGCCTTCCGGTACGATTTCACCCGTTACTAAAATCGTTTCGATAAGTTCTTGTTCTTTTGCTTTTTGTACCATTACATTTACTTCTTCCATTTGATTTCCTACCGATGCAACGCTCCGCTCTTTCAGTAAGAAGGCAGCTGCCCCACCCGCGATTGCCAAGACACCTACAATCGACAAGATCCAAATTAAAACCTTCTTTTTCTTCACCATATTTCCCCCTATTGTTTTCATTTCCTTGGGTAAATTATGAATCTCTCTATCTACTAATTTTTGTTTTACAAAGTTGAATGTGATTAAAAATATCAAATTTAACCCTAAATATTAAGACGGCAAAGATTGGCAAAAGGTTTCATTTTTTTACAAATATGATAAAAAGATTACAAAAAAAGACCAACTAGGAAAGACCTAGTTGTTTGATAGTTAATATTTTTTTGCAAACTAACCCCATTTTTTTGGACAAACAGTAATACGTTCCAGAGTTTTTCATAAAATGTATAAGTTGTATTTCTTTGTAGATGGAGTGAATGCATTTGAATGTAACAATTTTATTTAGCTATATTCTTTTAGGTTTGACCCTAGCCGCTCCTATCGGTCCGGTTAATTCTGCACGCTTAGATAAAGGAATTAAAAATGGATTTTGGCATGCCTGGGTGGTGGGCTTCGGTTCAATGATTGCCAATGCTATCTTTATGTTAATCGTTTACCTAGGACTAGTTCATTTCCTTGAAATGCCACCGGTACAAGTGTTTTTGTGGTTATTTGGTGGCTTTATTCTACTTTATTCAGGTATAGAAAGTATGCTTGGGGCTCATTCACTTGAACTTGAATATAACCGTGACAAAGAGCCCCTATTAAAATGCTTTTTAACAGGGTTTATTATGTCAATTACAAGTCCGTTATCCATTCTATTTTGGCTCGGAATCTATGGATCTGTTTTAGCTAAAACAGCACAAGAAAATGGAACGGGTGATTTGCTAATTTATAGCTCTATGATTTTTCTTGGCTTGACCCTGTGGGATCTTTTTGTGGCAGCACTTACAACCGTATTTCGTAAGTTTCTTAATAGTATAGTCCTCATTTGGATTTCTGTTTTATCTGGTTTATCTTTAGTAGGCTTCGGGGTTTATTTTGCCTATCAGGGTATCAAGACTTTATGGGGATAAAAATATAGACACAAAAAAGTAGCCGTTAAGCTACTTTTTTGAAAATACATGCATGATTTATCCTCTTCTTCTTGGTCGCTCGAAATAGCATTCATTACATATGGCAAACGAGAATCCAATCGGAAGGTTTTTACCGCACCGTTTACAAACTCTTTTAGTTGGCTGAATTCCTGATTTTAAGTGTTCATGTACTTTTTCACTGATTTCTTCTCGCACTCTTTCCCAATAAAGTGCTTCCGTCTGCTTTCCTAATTTATAAAGGAATAACAAATGAAGACCTACTGCTTTATAAGAGAGTTCGAGCTCCTCAAGTCCAGATTCCTTTAAAATTGGATCTGGCAAGGGTACTCCATCGACAATCGCCTCAAGCGTTTTCTTCCACTGCGCTCTTAGTGAAGGTTCATTTGATGAAAATGGTAAATGTAAAAAACCGTATAGGTCCGGTAATGACAGCTTTGCCTCAATGATGGTATCTTCAACCAATTCATACAGCATTCGTTCCTCGTAAAGGGTTGCCTTTTTTGTACCCTCTGGACTTTTAAATTGATCCCAAAGGTAGAAGAACATTCTCATTTTTCGCGAGTATTTTTGGAAACGTTCCAGAACCGCGTTCGTTGGTGCAATTGCAAAGCCTCGAAGTGGTTCATCCGCTTGCTCCAATAGACGTGTCATTGTCTTGAAATCACTTGTAAACGCGACCTTCCCAATATCGTAAATTCCTCGTCTTCCTGCACGTCCTGCAATTTGCTTCACTTCCTGAGAGGTTAACAATCTTCTTCTCGTTCCGTCAAATTTATCATTTTCTAAAAAAACAATCCGTCGAATTGGTAAGTTTAATCCCATTCCGATTGCATCAGTAGCTACTATTACAGTTGTTTCACCGTTATTGAATCGTTCAATCTGCTTTTTCCTCGTTTCTGGAGGCATACTACCGTAGATCATACTTACCCGACGGCCACTTCTTTGTAACTCAGAAGCCGTTTCAAGCACTCTTCTTCTTGAAAAACAAACAAGTGCATCACCTTTTGTTGTTTGATTCAATCGAAATAACTGGGGCTCCACTTCTAATGGCACATCCCGATGGTATTCGTGCACCTCTACATTTGAGTTTCCAAGCAACTGAAGGATCATCCATTTTGCATGAAAGCTACAAATAATATGAACCTCTTCTGCATTTGCATTTGTAATAGCTTTATACCACGAGAAGCCACGGTCTTTATCAGAAATCATTTGTGCTTCATCAATTACAATAATTTCATAAAAGTCTTTTTCTCTTAGCATTTCAACCGTTGCTGAAAGATGATTTGCTCCCTCTACAACCTTTTCTTCCTCACCTGTTTTTAAATTACAAGGTACGCCTTCATTGTTCAATTTCTCAAAAACTTCGAGTGCTAATAATCGTAATGGAGCTAAATAGATCCCGCTATTTGCTTCTTTCATTCTTTGAATGGCTTGAAAGGTCTTACCAGTGTTGGTTTCTCCAACATGTAGAACATATCGGATATTTCGTCCAGGAGATAAATGATAGGCCTGTCCGAAAATATTTTCAATCATCCTTTGTTCTTCTTCTTTCTGGCGTCTAAGTTCCTCTTTTTCCTTTTCAACTCGTTCTTTTCGCTCGGTAATATTTCGTTCGAATATTTCTTTATGAGTGTCCAAATCAAAGGGGATATCAATCAACTTCACAAGATCAGACACATATTCCTCTAAGATATCCTCAAATAAATCATCGCGAACATCTAGAAAGTACTCATAGGCCACTTCCTGTAAAAATGCATCAGATAATGGTTCCTGGTAGCTAATTTCGCATTCTTCAAACAAATGTTCTGGTAAGTGGGATTTTAGCCAGTTAGGACCAAAATCCATGAGTTGATGTAAAATGAGATCTTCATATTGCTCGATCAAATTTTCCTGGTAGAAATAACGGTTATGAGCGAGTTCTGTTTCTTTATATAAATAAGAAGCAAAGGTGATATCATCTGAGGATAAAACCATTCCTTTTTGATCAATTTCAATGGATAAATGGCTACCAAGTAAATATCGAATTCTTAGGTATAGTTCCTCGTAGTTTTCACTTAGGATCTCGTTAAGATAAAAATTGAGCTTAAGAATGAATTTTCTCCTTTTTTCTCTCTCTTCTTGTTTCTTTATCCTAGCTTCATAATTTGCTCTTGCAGATTGATATGCTTCGTTCCATTCATTTTGTTGTTTTGCATATTTATCATCAAGCCATGAGAAAAAGTCAAAAGGCTCGATATCGCGAATCTCTGTTCGGAATAATTTATTAAGCAACTTTTTAGCAACGCCTTCTACATCAAAGCCGCGTTCCTCTAAATAAGCTTTTTTATCTGAAAGAGGTGCTTGCACCGCAGTATTCAGCCAAGCATTTAGCCAGAGCTGATCGATAAAAGACCCGCGTTCACGTACATATTGTTCATAAGTAGGAATCGTTTCTTTTTGTTCTAAATAATGCTTTATATCATCGACTATCATCTGTTTTGCGCGTTCGACTGCTTGATGATAGTACTGTTCGAGTTGAATGCTCATTAATTTGCTCCTTGCCACATGACGTATTGATTTTAGTTTATATAAGACTGATAAAAATTATTATGTATATAGGATGATATTACCACATCCACAGGCATATACAGTCTGATACAATTTTAAGGATAAAGCAACAGGAGGACAGCATCTTGAAAAAACGATTTATCATCCTACCTCTTTTATTGGTTGTGATATTTTTTGTTGGATTATTAACAGGTAAGATATTATCAAACGAAAATCAACCTGAAAATAAATTGACAAAGAATGCACCGCAATCTTCCAAAACACCTGTACCTAAAAAAATGCCGAAACTGGATAAAACGCAGTCAAAGGTTTTAATGGGGTATATCCAGGATTTTCGTGATCCAAATCAAATCGATTATTCGAAACTTACGCATATTATCTTTTCATTTGTACATCCAACAAAGGATGGTCAAATTCTTTTTACAGGCGATCACGCAGTAAACAATCTTAGAAAAATGGTAACAAATGCACATAAACATCAAACGAAAGCAATGCTTGCTGTTGGTGGTTGGTTCCATATGAACGGCGGCGAATCGTATGATTATTTTTCAGCTGCACTCTCAAATGCCAATTCTCAAACAAAGCTCGTCAATGAGTTAATTGGAGTAGTGGAAAGAGAAAATCTGGATGGTATTGATATTGATTTTGAACATCCACGTACTGATGCGGATGCGAAGAATCTTCATCAGTTTATTAAAATTCTAGGTGATAAGCTTCATGCCAATAACAAGGAATTATCAATTGCTGTACACTCAAAAATTCATGGACAAACTTTAACAGAGCTTGGATATGTAAAATATGAGCCGGCGATGTTTCAATATGTAGACCATGTCAACATTATGGCTTATGATGGCCAATGGGATGGCGGCTATCATGCCGAGAATCTATCCCCCTATCCATTTACGGAGAGTATTGTGGACTATTGGTCAACGTTGTTTGATTCCCACAAACTCCCTAAGAACAAACTTGTTTTAGGTGTTCCGTTTTATGGGCAACCGGCTGATTCAACTATCAAGCCTGTTTCTTATGAAGCGATTATTGAAAACAATCCAAAAAATGCCGTAAAAGATACCGTTAATATGAATGGTACAACCTATTATTATAATGGCCAAACAATGATGACAAGAAAGACAGAACTTGCCTTAAATCACGGTTTTGGCGGGATGATGATTTGGGAGCTTGGTTTAGATGCAAAAGGATCAAACAGTCTAACCAATTCACTATATGAGTCTATAGCAGCAACAAGCATAAAGAATTATTATTCGTTGAAGAAGTAAAATAGATGTCATGTTATTTTGTTTTTCAACCATCCTAAAAGGTGGAGGTGAAAAACAATGGCAAATCGTAATCCGGTTGAATTTACAGGTAAAGTGTTAGATAAACGGAATACCTTAACAGTTCCTGATGATGAACACAAAGTAGGACACCCAAAACGTCCGCAAAATGTTCCGATAAATAAACAAAAATAAAGACAAAAAGTGATTCGCTGAGAATCACTTTTTTTTAGGATGAAGTAATTTGCCCTCCATTCACATGAATCGTTTGACCGGTAACAAAGCGAGAATCGTCAGATGCCAGATACACATAGGCTGGAGCTAGCTCAAATGGCTGTCCTTGTCTATCCATTGGATTTCCTGCAAGCGTAACTTGATCTGGAGAGAAACTCGATGGAATGAGTGGTGTCCAAACCCGGCCTGGTGCAACCGCGTTAACTCGTATCCCTTTTTTCACAAGATTATTAGCAAGTGCTCGTGTAAATCCAACAATTGCTGCTTTCGTCATCGAATAATCAATCAGTTGGTCATTTCCATAGTAGGCCACAACAGAAGCTGTATTAACGATCGAGCTTCCTGCTTTTAAATGCTTTAATGCAGCTCTTGTTGTATAAAAATGGGAATAGACATTAACTTTAAACGTATCATCAAACTGCTCATCTGAAATATCAAGCAGACTGAGTTGTTGGAATTGAATGCCGACATGGTTCACAAGAATGTCAAGCTTACCGAAGAATTGAACTGTTTTTTCAACAATATCTGCACATTTTTGCTTTTCTCGTAAGTCTCCAGGTAAAAGCAAACAACGCTGACCAATTTCCTCAATCCTTGCTTTTGTTCGATTTGCATCCTCATGCTCATCTAAATAAGAAATCGCCACATCTGCTCCCTCTTTTGCAAATGCAATTGCGCATGCAGCACCAATTCCGCTATCTCCACCAGTGATTAATGCCACTTTCCCTTTTAGCTTTCCGCTTCCTTTATACTGTGGATTTTCAATTATAGGCTGTGGTACCATTAGGCCTTCAACACCTGGCTGGCGATATTGCCGCTGCTCCGGTACCGTCAAGGCTACATCCTTATACTCTGTAATTTTTCCATAATTCGGATGCATGGGGTAATTTTGATTCTCTCTATAGCTAGACAAAGGTATACCTCCTGTAAACTCAATATGCTTTAGTCTATGAAGGTCGCCCGGAACAGTGATAAAAAGAGACGGGCTCAACTTCTAGAAAACCTGAATAAGCTAACAACGAATCACCAAGGAGGTTAAACCGATGCGATATTATTACAATCCGGAAGTGAAATTCTTACTCATGAATGAATCAAAAGAACGTATTCAAGTACATTATTTAAATCACTGTTATGAACTACCTCAAATTGGAGTCAGGCCACCCTATTACTATAACCCTCGTTATGAGCATCAGTATCCGCTCATTTAAAAATTCCATAATCGGGGATATTAAATCTTTAAGGAGGGATCCCCTACGATGGAAAATAACGATGGTTACCAGCATACCTTATTGAATGAAAATCCAATACGTGAACGAATGAGAAAAAGGAATGCCACAGATTTTAGTAGTTCATCCTTAAGAAGGATTGCACTTGCTCAATTAAGCCGAAAACGCTAAAAAACGTTAGGGATAAAAATCCCTAACGTTTTTACCTTATACGATTGCAAATTGTAGCTCTTCATACAGTTTTATATATTCCTTTGATGAGGCTTTCCAGCTAAAATCAAGACTTAATGCTTTTTCTGATAACTCTTTCCATTTCTTTGGCTGGAAACGATATAACCAAATTGCACGTTCGATTGTATATAACATGTCATGTGCATTGTAATTGGTGAAGCTAAAGCCATCCCCTTGACCGGTAAATTCATTGTATGGTTGAACGGTATCTTTTAGTCCGCCTGTTTCTCTAACAAGTGGCAGTGCACCGTATCGAAAGGCAAGTAATTGACCGATTCCACATGGTTCAAACTGTGATGGCATTAAAAACAAATCGGAACCTGCATAAACTTTTCTGGAAAGTGCTTCATCAAAAAAGATATTCGCTGATACTTTTGTTGGATAGCGGTATGCTAATTCACGAAAGGCATCCTCATAATGGCTTTCTCCTGTCCCAAGGAGAATAAACTGTACATTTTGGCTTATGATTTCTTCAAATACATGCAAAACAAGATCAATACCCTTTTGTTCAACAAGACGAGTAATCATGGAGATGACAGGGACATCTTCCTTTACGGGAAGCCCAAGATGTTTCTGTAATGCTCGTTTGTTTTCCATTTTTCCATCATACGAATCATAAAAGTGAAACAATGCTTTGTCAGAAGCGGGATTATAATTTTCAAGATCAATACCATTTACAATCCCTTGTAAGTTAGCATCTCGTTTTCGTAAAAAGCCATCCAATTGCTCCCCGTAATAAGCTGTTTGAATTTCATTTGCATAGGTTGGACTTACGGTTGTAAGCGCGTCAGCAAAGGCTAATCCAGCCTTCATATAACTGACATTCCCAAAAAACTCGACACCATCGATATGAAAATAGCGTTCACTTATATCCAGTAGTTCACCTAAAACAGATTTCGGAAAAACTCCTTGATAGCGTAAATTATGAATGGTAAATACCGTTTTTATCCCCTGATAGTCGGGATGGTTTGAATAATGCGCGTGTAACAAGAGTGGAATAGGTCCTGCTTGCCAATCATGACAATGAATGATATCCGGCTTTCTATCGATATACGGGATTGCTTCTAAAACAGCTCTAGAGAAAAAGGCAAACCGCTCTCCATCGTCATAAAAACCATAACTTCCATACCGCTTAAAATAATACTCATTATCTAAAAAATAATAGCTAATGCCATTATAGATTAATTTCTCAATCCCACAATATTGTTTCCGCCATCCTAATGGCACCTCAATAATTCGTTCTAATACTAGCTGGTCCTTGTATTTATCGGCTAAATCACCATATTTCGGCAGGATCACATTTACATGAATTCCTTCCTGTTGTAGAGAGTTAGGTAAAGCTCCTATTACATCCCCTAGTCCGCCTGTTTTAATAAATGGAGCGCACTCTGATGCTGCGAATAATATGTTCATGACCTTCCCCCATTAAATAATCTCCGCTTTTTTTATGACAGTTGGAGTAAATTCTCCAATAATTATTTTTTCAAATGTGACATTCACTTGTTTATCTGTTATCACATTTTCAAGATAGGTTCCTTCGTCAATGACGCATTTTTGCATGATAATGCTGTTTTTGACAGTGGCACCTTTACGAATTTTTACCCCTCGGAAAATAATGCTATTTTCAACCGTTCCTTCAATATCACTGCCGTTTGCAATTAACGAATTGCTGACATTTGAAGTTGTAGCATATTTTACAGGTGGTTCATGCTTTGTTTTCGTGTAGATCTCCCAGTTATCAAAGAAAAACTCCTTAGTTACCTGTGGATTTAAGAATTCCATATTCGTTTTATAATAGCTGGAAATTGAATGAATAAATGGCATATAACCTTTAAAATGATAGCTGTTTACTTTAAGACGTTGTAAATTCGCTTTAACCACATCTCGAATAAAATCGTATTCCCCATTTTCATAGCACTTTGTAATAAGTTCAATTAATAATTTCTTTGAAAAAACAAAGGTTTCTGTACAAACAGGGTCACCCTGTTTTGGACTTGTATAAAGTTCTAGGTTTTTCACGTTGTCATCAGCATCCAGAATGCATTTATGATAGATGGGTTTATCGACAGGCTCTCCATTATAATCCTTATAAACGACTGTAATGTCTGCACCACTTTCTCTATGACTTTTGATGACATCATTGAAATTGATTTTATAAACATGATGCCCAGGAGATAAAATCACAGTGTCCTCATGGGACCGCTTGAAAAATTCAAGGTGATCATAAAATTGCTGGACATCACCAACTATGCTTTTATCCGGGTGGATTGGAGGTAAAATAAACAATCCTCCATTTCTTCGATCAAGGTCCCACTCTTTTCCATTTCCGAGATGATCCATAATGGAACGATATTTATCCTTTGTGAATATGCCAACTTTTTTGATTTGGGCATTAATAAAGTTGGACATTGTAAAATCAATTAGGCGGTATCTTCCACCGAATGGTACAGCTGCCAAACAACGATGCTGGGTTAATTCTTTTAAATATTGTTTATCATTTACTAAATTAATAACACCAATTACTCGTTCCAATCCCAATCGCTCCTCATGTGATATTTAGTTACTTACGGTTAAGGGTCGTACTGTGCTTTCATCTCCAATTAACGTAATGGTCGCATTTGGGTCATCTGAGCCAATATATGCTCCATCAGGAATGCATAAATCACTAGCGATAATGGCTTTATGAATAGTCACATTTTTACCGATTTGAACATTCGGCATGATGACCGAGTCGCGAATAATCGAATTCTCTCCAACCTGTACGTTGTATGAGAGAACTGAGTGATCAACCATTCCTTGCACTATGCAACCTTCGTTGATTAATGACTGAGATATTTCCGCAGTTGGTGATATATATTGTGGTGGATGAGTCGCAATCCCAGTAAAGAATGGCCAACTTGGATCATGTAAATCAAAGCCAGGAGCATCATCATCCAATAAGTCCATGTGAGCCTCCCATAAGCTTTCGATTGTACCTACATCCTTCCAATAGCTATCAAACTGATAGGCATATAACTGATTATTGTCTGCTAGTAATTTAGGAATAATGTCTTTTCCAAAATCATTGGAGGAATGAATATTTCCTTCATCCTCGGTTAAATATTGTTTTAATAACTTCCATTTGAACAAGTAAATCCCCATTGATGCAAGATTGCTTTTGGGATTGGCAGGTTTTTCGTCGAATTCAACAATTTTCTTTTCCTCATTTGTATTCATGATTCCAAAGCGACTTGCTTCTGCCCACGGAACTTCAATTACTGCAATGGTAGCAGCAGCATCTTTTTCAAGGTGGAAGCGAAGCATCTTACTATAATCCATTTTGTAAATGTGATCACCAGATAAAATGAGTACATATTTTGGATCATATTGTTCGATATAATGGATATTTTGGTAGACTGCGTTGGCTGTTCCTTTATACCAATCCCCGCCATTCTTTCCAAGATACGGCGGAAGGACGGTAACTCCCCCATTGTTCCGGTCTAAATCCCAAGGTCGCCCATTGCTTACATAATTATTGAGCACATGTGGGCGATATTGAGTAATGACACCAACAGTATCAATACCAGAATGCGTACAATTACTTAAAGGAAAATCAATAATTCGGTATTTTCCACCAAACGGAACAGCGGGTTTGGCAAGGGTTGTTGTTAATTCCCCCAATCTTGACCCTTGACCGCCTGCTAACACAACTGCAATCCACTTCTTTGACCTCATTTTTTGACGACACCTCTTTTTCTCTTTTTTGTCTCTTTTCTAAAGATACTAATTGCTAAAGGTGGAACTTTAATAGTCATGCTGTATGGCTGATTGTGAGCTGACGTCTTTTCCACTGTTATAGCAGCTGCGTTTATTTGACCAGAACCACCAAAATCGACTGAATCACTATTAAACATTTCTATATAACTCCCTGTTGATGGGACGCCAATACGATAATTTTCATAGACTTCTGAAGAGAAGTTGCAAACGATGATCGAGTAATCACCCTTGCGCTTTCCATGCCTTATGAATGTAATTACAGACTGACCATGGTTATCAGGGTCAATCCATTCGAAGCCCTCTTGTTCATGATCTAGTCTCCACAGACTCATATTCATGTGATAAAAATGTTGGAGCTCTTTGTAATAGGCTTGAAGCTTAGCATGAGAATCATAGTCTAGAAGCATCCAGTCTAGTTCCTCAAGCTCTTTCCATTCGGAAAATTGACCGAATTCTCCACCCATGAAGAGAAGTTTTTTTCCAGGATGGGTCATTAAGTATCCATATAATAAGCGCAAATTCGCAAACTTTTGCCAGTAGTCGCCTGGCATTTTATCTAACAGAGACTTCTTCCCATGAACAACATCGTCATGTGAAAAAGGTAAAATAAAGTTTTCTGAAAACGCATAGAAGAAGGAAAAAGTTAATAAATTATGGTGATAACGTCTATCGGATGGATGCAGTTGCATGTATTTAAGCACATCATTTACCCATCCCATATTCCATTTATAATTAAATCCTAATCCGCCTTCAGAGGTTGGAGCAGTTACAAGAGGGTAATCTGTCGCCTCTTCTGCAATCATTAATACTCCAGGATATCTTTTAAAGATAGCTTCATTTGCTTTCTTAATGAATTCGATTGCTTCGAGATTTTCTTCCCCGCCAAATTGATTAAAAAGCTTTTCTTGTTGCGGATTGTCGTGATTGAGGTAGATTAATGAAGAAACGGCGTCAATTCGAAAGCCATCTATATGGTACACATCCATCCAAAAAGCAAGATTAGAAAGTAAGAAACTATGAATCTCCGGTTTTGTAAAATCAAAGCTGTACGTCCCCCATAATGGTCTGTCGGCACGTTTTGTTTCGGTATGCTCATAAAGAGGAGTTCCATCAAATCTTCCAAGGCCGTGGCTATCACGGCAGAAATGAACGGGAACCCAATCAAGTATGACGCCAATGCCTTTTTGATGGCATTGGTCCACAAAATACATGAAGTCTAATGGATTACCATGTCTACTAGTTACGGAAAAGAAACCAGTTATTTGATAACCCCATGATAAGTCAAATGGATGTTCCATAATCGGCATTAATTCAATATGTGTAAAACCATGTTCCACTACATAGTCAATGACTTCATCCGCAAGTTCACGGTATGTATAAAAACTGTCATCTTCTTTCTTTTTCCAAGAACCAGTATGTAATTCGTAAATTAACATGGGGTTATTGTAAGAATCTGCTTTGTCACGATTGTTTAGCCATTTTTTATCATTCCATTTATATTGGTCAAGTCTCGTTATAATGGATGCTGTGTTCGGTCTAACTTCAGAATAGAATGCGTATGGATCAGCTTTTAAAAACTTTTCACCATTTGCAGTTGTGATTTCGTATTTATAAAGGTCACCCTCTTTTAATCGTGGAATAAATCCAACCCATACACCAGAGTTTGGAATCCTTTCTAGTGGATTAGCATTGCCATTCCAGTTGTTAAAATCCCCAACAACAGCCACGGCCCTAGCATGTGGTGCCCATACAGAAAAACGCACACCGTCTATCCCTTTATGGGACATCACATGTGCACCAAGCATGTTATAACCTTCTATTAGTGTTCCTTCGTGAAATAAATACAGGTCGAACTCACTTGGAAAAAGTTCAGCTTCATTGTCTAGCGTAGAATTCACTTTCACATCCTCCTTTTTATATATGTGAATAGAAAGAAAGTAATACCGAAAATTTATGACATTTGTATAAATTTAAATAAAAAATGATAAGACCTTCGTTTTGGTAATAACTTTCTCTCTTTATTAATTAAATTCGTGGTGAGGGAGAATTATTCCTTTGGCGAATAATGTTTTGTTTTGTCAAATAAGGTAGAATAGTTAAAAAAATATTATTCCAGGTAGAATATTTTTTAAGTAAATGTTGAAAACATTTACAATTAATTGTTGATATATGTGAGATTTTTACTTTTTTATGATGAAATTTGATATTGTGAAATAATGTAAAAAAGCTGCATTTTCGAGGGTTTTGTTATCTTAGAATAATTTTTTAAGTTTTATAATTGCACCTAAAATGATCCATAAAAAAAAGCTGCGTAAGCAGCTTTCTAAGATATCTTTTGTTGTGCGAGATCCTCCATTTTTGTGAGGAAAATATATGACATCGCAACTGACCATGCTAATGGAGTATTACCATTTGGTTGATTGGTTCCACCTACATAGAGCTCAGGAACCTCCCAATTATCTGGCACAATCCGTTTTGTTTTTTCTATATATTCACTTGCTTTGTGGAATTGTCCTAGTTCAAGGTAGCAAAGGCCGAGCCAAGGGAAACCGAAGCACCATTCAGCCTCACTTCCTTCATTATAATACTGATCATTTTCATAGCGAATCACACCATGTGTGCGCTCTAACTTCGAGGAAACGGTTTCAACAATCTTAAGCGCTTGATCACGGTCAACAACCCGGTATGGGAATACAAGGGAAAGCAATGCTAAATCAGTTTCCTTTGTTTCACTTTCACGAGGTAAAAGATTTCGAAGGGCATTTTCTCCCTTTTTGATTAAATCTTCTTTTACATTAACAAGGATTTTTACGGCATTAAGTCCAGCAACACATGCACCAATACTAGAAGCATGAACTTCCATATTCTCTTCCCACATACCATTATCCTTTGCTTGCCAATATTGAAGGCATTCTAGATAATCAACGAGCTTTTGAACGATTTCAATATCCTTTTTGTCTCGGATTACTTTTTGTCCTAAGCGATATCCTTCACCAACGCCCCATAAAAATGCGCCGATTGCATCATTTTGAGCATGCCCCCATTCGACTGGCATTTCCTTTAGATCAGTAGAGTATCGTGAATGGATGTATTCAAACAAATAGATTGGTTTCTTTTTCCGATGGATATCAATTTTCCACTCATACGTCTTAAACATATCAAATAAAGCATGATAGGCATTTACATATCTATCTGAGGGTTCATTGATAAATGGAAGAACAGTATATACGATATCGCGAATCCATACATAGCTATAATCATTTGATAAACTTGCTGTATAAGCACCATTTGATAAACGCATACGGTCAAGAACCTGAATTGCTTTATTGGTATACATTTCGTATCACCCCATTAGCTTTTTTACTACACATTCATTCTTGACAGAAATCATATCTATAAAACACATTAAAGTCAATTGAGGTCAATTAATAAATGAATAACGTTTATTAATTTATATTCTATAATATGTAAGCACAGCTAAAATGATAACAATTGTCTCCTTTTTGTGTGAAATGCCTACATTTTGTGCATGTCACTGCCGATTATTCTTGTTTCACAAAAAATGTTTCACAGAAAATAAAAAAGACCAAATCCCTTTTTAGTGGTTTTGGTCTTTTCTATAGGTTTATTTTTTCTTGAAAATAGTTGAAATGATTTCGTCTGTTGTCATATTGCTGTTGATTTCAAATGTGCCAAGCTTTAAATATTTTGCAACACCTTTTTTCTCAACTAGGTTTGCAAAATCCCAAGCATTTCCACTAATGATTTGAGCTGAAATAAGTGCTTTTCCGACCTCATAGCTTGTCATTCCTTCGGTTACATTGATCACAGTTTTCTTGACCTCTGGTTCGGCAGGCTCTTCTTTAGGCTCCTCTTTTGGCTCTTCTTTTACCTCTTCTTTTACTTCCTCTTTTACTTCCTCTTTAGGTTGTTCTTGGGCTTTTTCAACTGGATTCTTCGCTTCAGCAATTGCTTGATTCCATTCTTCTTCTGTATGGACAACATAACCTTCTTCAGTTAGAAGGCTTTTAAGCTCTTCAACTGTTGGTTTTTCTCCTGCCTTTGTAGTTGTTGCTTGTGTTGGTCCGAAAAAGTAAACAACCGCGCAAACCACTGCAGCAAGTAAAAGTCCAGAAGCGAAGCTAGTTAATGTTTTAGCGGTCATTTGCTACTTTTCTCCCTTCTGCTTGTTTCATAAAAGGAGAAAGTAAACCTTGGACCTCGATTTCACTTAACTCTTTCTCATTCGCAATGCTTGCTACGGAATAGCCTCTTTTATATAAATCAAGCGCATCACGAAGTAACTCATGTTGTTCCTTATTAGTTGTGTCAATCCCTGCCTGGTTTGCAAGAATTTCATTGTCTAATTCAAGGTTTCGCATTTGCTGTTGTAGCTTATTAATTTCCTCCATAAAACTTACTGAATATAATTCAAGCTCTCGCTGTTCGGCCTTTTTAGCTTTTTTCGTAAGTGTATAGGATAAAATAAGCAATACCGCTGCTACCCCAAATAATATGACTAACGCCCATTCCATCATTGGACATCATCCTTTCCAAGCTTTATATCTTACAACAGATAATTATACAATGAAATAAGACAAATTTCGATTGAATTCGATAAAATACTTCCATGGTCATTCATGATGGAAAAAATTAACGCGGAAAAAGGCGTGGTTTCACGCCTTTTGGCCTATGTACAATAGGCAATTGGTAAATGTTTGATTTTACGAGTAACCAATTATTTTACTCCTAAAAAAATGCCCCATTTTTATAGGGGACATCCGTAAATCAGATTATTCTTTTATAAATTCCTTTGTACTTCTAACGGTATCAATAGGTCGGACATAACTCTCAATAGCTTCACGTTTTGACTCTAAGAATGGTGGTAAAGATAATTTTTCACCAAGTGTTTCGTATGGTTCATCTCCCATAAATCCTGGACCATCTGTAGCAAACTCAAATAGAATTCCAGGTGCCACTCTTGAATAAAGGGAACCGAAGAAGAAACGGTCAACAAAGCCAGAGGTTTGGAAACCGAATCCACGTAAATGTTTGTCCCACTCATTAAGAACTGATTTATCCTCTACTCGAAAAGCAGCGTGGTGAACTGTTCCGAAACCTTGTTGTGCTGGTGGGAGAACCGTGTTGTTTTCGACGACAACTTGAGCTCCATTACCTCCCTCACCTACTTCAAATAAGTGAAATGAGCCTTCTGCTGCAATTTCTTTAAATTGTAATACTTTTTCGAGCATTTCTTTAAAGAAATCAAAATGAGCAGTTCGTACAAATAATGGTCCTAAGCCAGTGATAGCATATTCTAATGGAATGGGTCCTTTTTGCCATGGGGTTCCTGATGGAACACCTTTGTTATTTTCGTCAGAAACTAATTGATATTGTTGATCATCAAAATCAACGAATGATAATGTTTTTACCCCGAATTGCTCTTTCGCACCAAAATGTTTAACATTGAGTCGATCAAAACGTTTTACCCAATAATCGATCGCAGCATCAGTTGGCACACGGAAAGATGTTTTTGAGATTTCATTTGTCCCATGAGTTCCTTTCGGGATTCCAGGAAAATCAAAGAAGGTCATATCTGTACCTGGACTACCTGTATCGTCTGCGAAAAACAAGTGATATGTTTGAATATCATCTTGGTTTACTGTTTTCTTTACGAGTCGCATACCTAGTACATAGGTGAAAAATTCATAGTTTTTTTCTGCACTACTGGTGATTGCAGTGACATGGTGTATTCCTTTTAATCCGTTCATCATTTATGCCTCCAATATAGTTACATGTACTGTCTCTTATACACATCTCC
>NZ_SLUB01000006.1 GCF_004799755.1 Bacillus timonensis
TTGATTTAATATGGTATTATTCATTGAAAGCTCCTTTGTAGAAAGTTTGTATTGTTTTTGGGAACAAACAAACATCTAACACTTCTACAATAAGGGCTTTCTTTTTTTATGTCTACATACAATTAGCGTTTTTACATTTTATGGAATCTGCGCAAAGCTAGTGGACCTGTCCCCCTGTCCCTAAAAATAAATGTGGAAACTTGAATGGTAGATTTGAAGTATGTAATGGAGTATTTCGTTTAAATAAGAAGATGTGTAACAAGAAGATGGAATGATAGATGGGGTCTTTGGAAGTATCTGCATATAAAAATCTAGCAAATAGTCAGAAAACTGTCAAGGCGGGGCATGGCGCTGGGGCTTGTGGGTCATGGGGACAGTTACCTCGTCCCACCATATTTTTACAGGGACAATGAACCTGTCCCTCTGTCCCAGTTCAAAAAAAATTAATAAGGGATGCCCCTTTGTAGCCTTCTATTCTCTATAACAATGGTAAAAGGGGGTTCAAGATGTGTCGAGAATAAAAATAGATTCTGAAATGGATATTCAGAAGTATTCGCAGTTTTACGATTATGAAGAATTTAAAACGAATATGGAGATTTGGCTGATTGTTCATCAAAGCGAGTTCACACTCGGAGAAGTATATGGATTAACTCAATTAATTCACTTATCCTCAGAAGTTCCAGGGGTTTGCCATGAAGCTATGGGAAAAATCGTATGTTGCAAAGAATTAGGATTAAACGAACAGACCATTTCCCGCTCTACGTTTAAGCGAATGATTTGGAAGTGTATGCGTTTCGGAATGTTAAAAGTCAACGAAACAGAAAACGAATACGGGTCACAAAGGGGGAATCTCTATATCTTTAACCCCTACCCTACGTTTTAATAATTGGGACGGAGGGACAGGTCCCTCGTCCCAAAATTTATTTACAAAACGGGACAGTGAACCTGTCCCTCTGTCCCATAAAAGGAGTGAATTATCGATGAGTTGGATTCAAGATGCTGGACATGGTGGTAGTGATCCGGGCGCGGCAAAGGATAGCAATATAGAAAAAGTGTTTACTTTAGAAGCTGCACTCTATGTAAACAGACGGTTATCCGAACTAGGAATTGCAAGTAGTCTAACCAGAACAGGTGATGTAACATTAAATCCCGCACCGAAAACCTCAAAAGTAAAGCCATACAAAAAATGCATTTCACATCATTTTAATGCGGGTGGTGGAAGTGGAGCTGAGACCATCCATTCCATCTACTCTGACGGCAAGTTTGAGAAATTATTAATTGAAGAATTAAAAAAAGCTGGGTATCCAGTAAGACCGAGACCTGTGTACACCCGTAAAAATTCATCTGGCGGTGATTATTACTATATGCATAGACTTACAGGATCCTGTCGGACTACCATACTAGAATACGAGTTTGTGGATGGACCACAATCAGAGAAAATCAAGGACAAGACCTATCGGGAAGGTATGTATGAATGTGTGGTGCGTGCTATTTGCCAGGAGGAAGGTGTTCATTATGAAGGTTCTGGTTCAGGGCAAACACCTACACCCCAAAAAGCCAATCCGCCAAAAGAAACATTAACCGTTGACGGTTATTTAAACCCGAAAACAATCAGTGCCCTTCAAAGATATTTTGGGACTCCTGTTGATGGGATCATCAGTAAACCATCACTTGTTATTAAAGAACTGCAAAGACGATTGAATAAAGGGAATTTAGGATAAAGAAAAATAAATGAGGTGAACCAGGAAATCAAATTTACTAGACTTCCTGGTTCATCTTTTTCATAGCTAATGTTCATAAATCTCTAAAGGCAAATCATCTGGATCTTTAAAAAAGGTAAACCTCTTTCCTGTTATCTCATCTATACGAATAACTTCTACTACAATATTCTTTGACGTTAACTCCCTCACCGCTTCTTCGATATCATCTACTTCAAAAGCTAAATGTCGAAGGCCCGATGCCTCGGGATAGCTTGGTCTTTTCGGAGGGTTCTTAAAAGAGAATAATTCAATCTGATAGGTATCCCCAACTGCCAAATCAAGCTTGTATGAAGCACGGTCTTCCCGAAACGTTTCCTTTAATACCGTAAATCCTAACTTATTCACATAAAAGTCTTTGGACTTCTCATAGTCCGAACAAATAATTGCAACATGATGAATCCGATTGATTTTCACTGTGATCATCCTTTTCTTATATCCCATTAATTTCAAGTTGCCGTTCAGCCAATTAATTTGTACTACTTATATTTACTCATTCAATACCCTTTCTGCAAACAAAAAGTACTTCAAGTGTTTTTAAAATAAGACCACAAACGTTGGGTAAGCAAGGGGCTTCCTTCATCCAAACTAAAAAAACATATCTTTACCAAGAAAGGGTTTTGGTAAAGATATGGTCAATTTCAGGATTATTTTTTAGCTAAACGGATAACATTCCAAGACAATTTTGGCAAGACAGCTGTGACTAATCCATTCTCAACTACCGCGTTTCCATTTGTGTGTGGAGCAACCGGAGTACCCTGAGCGGAATTTGTCTGTTTGATCTCATCATTTTCAAGAACAATATGTTCAACTATCTTATATCCTTCAAAATTACGGATATCACACTCTAAATGTAGTCCTTCTTGCAAGTCACGATTTACCGCAAAGATTGTGAGTTGTTCGTTTTCCTCATTATATACAGCTGTGGACTCTAATAATGGAACGTCAGTAAAGTCTTTACTATCATATTTCGGACTTGAAACAATTGGATTCAGTGCCACTCCTCTTCCATAAACAGAGGTGTGCATATATGGGTAAAATATCGTTTGTTTCCATGCAGGTCCATTCTCTTCCGTCATTATTGGAGCAATCACATTCACTAATTGTGCAAGACAAGCTATTTTCACACGATCCGCATGTTTTAATAATGTAATTAGCATACATCCCACAAGTAGAGCATCTTCGAAATTATATACATCTTCTAGCTGTGGCGGTGCAACACTCCATGGTTCAATTAACTTATCTTGTTCTTTTGAGTGATACCAAACATTCCACTCATCAAAGGAAAGGTTAATCTTCTTTTTACCCCGTTTTTTGGCTTTAATATAATCAGCAATTGAAATAACAGATTGAATAAAGTCATCCATCTCTAGTGACATTGCTAAATAATTGGAGATTTCATTGTCATAGTTACCGTAATACTGATGCAATGAAATGAACTCGACATGATCATATGTATGATCTAAAACAGTTGCCTCCCAATCGGCAAAAGTCGGCATCGAACGGTTTGAACTACCACAAGCCACTAGTTCAATATTCGGATCCACCCACTTCATTACTTTTGCTGCTTCTTGCGCTATCCGTCCATATTCCACTGCAGTTTTGTGACCAATTTGCCACGGACCGTCCATTTCGTTTCCTAAACACCATGTTTTAACATTATAAGGTTCTTTAATACCGTGGGAAATCCGTAAATCACTATAATAAGATCCTCCTGGGTGATTCATATATTCAACTAGGCTTCTAGCTGCATCAATACCCCGTGTTCCTAAATTAACAGCCATGTTTACTTCAGCATTAACTAGCTTTGCCCACTTCATAAACTCATTCGTTCCGATTTCATTTGTTTCTGTTGTTCTCCAAGCAAGGTCTAATCGGCGTGGACGCTGTTCAACAGGGCCTACTCCATCTTCCCAATTGTATCCCGATACGAAGTTTCCTCCCGGGTAACGTACTAATGGGACTTGAAGTTCTTTCACCATTTCAATTACATCTTGACGAAAACCCATTTCATCTGCTTGAGGATGCCCGGGCTCGTAGATTCCCCCGTAAACGGCTCTCCCTAAATGTTCAACAAACGAACCATAAATACGATTATCGATTTCCGAAATCTTAAAGTCCTTTTCAAGGATCATTTTTGCTTTTTTACTCATTTCATGTTCTCCTTTCAATTACTTCAATAATATTTAAAATATTTTATATTTTTATGATAATTACCATTACCGAGGTTGTCAACCCAAAATGTAACCGCAAACATTTTGTTTTATTCGACGAATCTGAATAAACCATTTAAATTTTTCGTAAGATTTCGTAAGATAATAGAGAGGAAGTTTGTTATATCGTGCTTCGAATAGCCTGTTTTCGCGGGAATCTTACCATCCTAACAACAAACTTAACTAGTTTAAATTCTTTTAAAATTTTTCAGTACTGTCAAATTGATTCGATTTCTTGGACAAACAGCACCCTTACAAATCATTCAATTTTGTTTTATGATTATATGAAATAGTTCACGATTACATAAAATAGAGCATTATGGGGGATTGAAATATGCATATCAATGATCTACACTCTGGACTTCATATTTTTAAGGCATTAAGTTCAGAAATTCGATTAGAAATTTTAACTTTGTTAACTAAATACGACAGCCTTAATTTGAATGATCTCGCAAAAAAACTAAACCTATCGAATGGCGCTATAACGATGCATATTAAAAAATTAGAAGAAAGTGGATTAATCGAGGTTATATCTACTGTAGGGAAACATGGGATGCAAAAGATTTGTTATTTAAATGAAGATGAATTAAAGATAGAATTACAACCAAAAGAAGACCAAAACTTCTACGAGTATCAAATTAAGGTTGGGCATTATTGCGATTTCCAGGCGGAGCCAACATGTGGTTTAGCAACAAAAGAAAGCATCATAGGGGAATTCGATGATCCTCGTTATTTTGCAGACCCCGAACGTATAAATGCAGAGATTATCTGGTTAAGTAAGGGCTTTTTAGAATATAGGATTCCCAATTACCTAAAGTCCAACCAAGAGTTCAAAGAACTGCAATTTAGTTTTGAAATAAGTTCTGAAGCACCTAGCTACAGTAATGACTGGCCATCTGATATATATTTTTATATTAATAATATCGAGTTAGGGTACTGGACCTCCCCAGGAGACTTTGGAGGAATAACCGGAAAGATGAACCCACCTTGGTGGCCACCCGAATTAAACCAATATGGATTAACAAAATTATTACGCATAAATAATGAAGGAACGTTTATCGATGGTTTCCGTATCTCCGACATTACTCTTTCGGATATTCAATTGACAACGAAATCAGAGATTAAACTTAAGCTAGCCGTTGGGGAAGAAGGCAATATAGGAGGTTTAACCATTTTCGGAAAAAACTTCGGTAATTTTGACAAAGACATATCGGCAAGAATCCTTTATGATGAGAAAAAAGGTGAGTTAAAAAAATGAGGATGCCTCTTAACAGGGTATCCTTTTAGAGGAAATAGAAGTAAGACTTTGAAAGTATATGTTGACAGAGCATGACTTGTACAGAATTTACGCCTCCGTTGGATATCCCATTGTACACAACATAAAAAAACGCAAAAAAAGCTAAGGAAACAGTGGAATCGTATCCCTTATTCATGTTTAGATAACGATTCCGTTTTTCCTTAATTCACTGCGTAGAACATCTGCCATAATGTCATAACCGAGTACATGTGGATGCAACCCGTCATTCGCTAAACCTGGCTGAAGTGAATTTCCACCTTCAACTTTCATTGCACTATGATAATCAACATAAATTAAACCTTCTTGTTCGGTCAACTGCTTATATGATTGGTTAATCGCAACAACCAATTCATTACGTACATCTGTTTGTCCATTTGTTTCAATACAAGTTGGAAGTATAGAAGTCACTATTGGGATAATACCCGCTTTTTTTGCTTCCGCGACTATGGCTGTTACATCCTCGAGGACCTCATTATGAATTTGATCTGGTTTCTTTCGAACTTCAGCTTGCAACTCATCTAAAATCCATGTGTTATTGATCCCAATATTAATCACAACATATGTTGGTTTAATTTGAATAACATCTGCAGCGAACCTACGTCTGAGAAATGGGGTCATATCTCCTCCAATCCCCCTATTTACAAGACGGCGATTGTTAGCACCAAAGTATGTTTCAATATCCCAGCGATCCGTTATGGAATCACCAATAAAAACAAAATCAATAGGTACTTTATGACTTATCAAGACTTCATTTTGAAAATCAAATGCATTACGTCTTGTGTCTGTTGGCACAACAGCTCCAAACATACCTGGTTTAAGCATTTCTGGTCGTTTTGAAATCTTTGCCATACTACCATCATCCTCCTCTATCATTTTATATAAGTTATGGGTACTCATAAGAAGCCAAACCAAAAACCAATCACTTATGAAGGACTGGAAATATGGAATAATTACTCATTAGCTATTAACATTGAGTAATTATTCCAGTTATAGTTTCCATTAAAGATCACTCATCCCTTTACAGATCCTCCTGCTAAACCTTTTACAACTTTTTCTTGTGCAATGATAAATATAAGAATTACCGGTACACTTGCTAATGTTAATGCAGCCATCAAACCAGGAACATTAACAGAAAACTCGCCATAGAATTTTTGAAGTCCGATTGGCAATGTCATATTTTCTGGACTTGTAATTAAGATTAAGGCAAAAATAAATTCATTCCAAATATGCACAAAGTTATAGATTACTACCGTAGAAATGGCTGGCACGATATTTGGAAATAATACTTTTGAAAAGATAACCCAATGACCTGCCCCATCCATTCCTGCAGCTTCTTCAAGTTCAACAGGAATCTCTTGCATAAATTGGGTCATGATAAAGATTGAAATCGGTAATGCAAAAGCTACGTAAGGTCCTAATAAAGAAAATAATTTATCATAAAACCCAAGACTATTAGACATTACAAAGATTGGAATGAGAGTTGCATGAATAGGTATCATCATCCCAATAAGAAACAAAATAAACAGAGGACGATTTAATCGAAACTTCATTCTACTTAACGGATAGCTGGCAAGAGCAGAGATAAAGACAACTAATACAACAGATACTACCGTAATAATGATACTATTTACAAAATAATTTGTTAAACCCATCTCAAAAACCGAAGAAAATTGTTCTAATGTGAATGATCCAGGAAGTATTGAAAATGGATTAAGGAAAAATTCATTCATTGTTTTAAATGAAGTGGAAATCATATATAAGAATGGGTAGCTAGTAAATAGAAGCAAAATGATTGCCACAAGATAAAGTAGACTCTTATTAACTAGTTTCATTGTACTTCCCCTCTTTTCTTACGCTGTGATTCACCTAGTAGAATAAAAATCACACTTATTAATGAAATGATAAACATTACTGAAGCAATGGCACTACCATAGCCCATATTAAAGTTAATAAACGTTTGTCTGTACATTAATGTTCCTAAAATTTCTGTTGAACCTCCAGAACTTCCACCAACCATTACATAGAAGATATCAAAGGTTTTAAGTGAACCCACTACCGCAAGAATAGATGAACTTACAATTGTTGGCATTAAGGAAGGTAGGGTAATATAATAAAATCGTTGGAAACCATTTGCTCCGTCTATATCTGCAGCCTCGTACAACTCTTCTGGAATACCAACCATTGCCGCTTTAAATAAGATCATATAAAAAGGTGCAAATTGCCAAACCAATACAATCAATACAGCAATAATCGCAACATTTTTGGATGCTAACCAATTGACTGATTCAAAACCAAGTGCATTTAATGCCATATTAATGGGACCATTAGCAGGGTCATACATAAAGACCCACAATAATCCAACTGCAACCGCTGACATTAGATAAGGTAGAAAGAATAAAACATTAAAAAGTCTTTTCCCTCTAATTTTGCTTAGCAAGATCAAAGCCATACCCAAACCTAATGGAACTTGGACAAATACCGATACTAATACGAGATACATATTGTTCCGTAATGCATACCAGAATGAGGAGTCAACCAGTAAGTTTTTGAAATTATCAAGACCAATAAATACACTTTCTCCCATTCCATTCCAATCTAACAAACTATAATTAAATGTTGTAATAATTGGATATAAAATAAAGATGATGTATATGATAATTGCAGGCAGAAGGAATAAAGATATTGCGAGTGTATTTTTATTTTTTTTCTTTTTCTTTTCTTTTTGTGCCTCAGCATGGACAATATCCGATGTTATATTACTTTCTGTTACCATCTTCATCCACCTTTCTTCAATGATTTAAAGGGGGTGAAGGCTAGTAACACCACCTTTCACCCTACCTTTTTTCTTATTCTAATATTTCTTTAGCTTTATTCTCCATTGCTTTTGCAGCATCCTCAGGTGTGATCGATTTACCGAATAATTCATAGGTTGTATTCTTATGAAGCTCACCTAACTCTGGTGGTAAGGTTTGGTCATATGGGAATTGAATAGAGTTCGCATTATTAATCATGTCTGTAAATATTTTTACAAACTCATCTTCAACCTCTACACCTTTAATCGCAACCGGAGTTCCAGATTTATTTAAGTACCCTTGAGCAGTTTCAACACTTGTCAACTCTTTAATTAGTTCTAGTGTAAGTTCTGGATATTTAGTGTCTTTACTAATTGACCAAACCGGTGATACCCCAGCAGCTATGTTAGTAGGGTCACCTTTGCCAGATTCAATAGCTGGGAATCCAAAGACGCCCATCTTTTCTTCGAATTCAGGAAATTCATCACGAACATTATTTACAAATCCTGTTGTAATAAGCATCATAGCAGCCTTACCTGAATACATCAGTTGTCTACCTTGACCTGAATCATAAGGAACACCATTGAAACCTGGATTGAAAGCCCCTCTGTCAACTAAATCTTGAATATATTCACCTGCTTGGATGTAGGCAGGGTCATCGAATCCGCCGCCATTTCTGCGGTACGCATCTTGGAATACCTTTTCTCCACCTAGGCGGTCAGCAAAGTACATTAAGTAGAAAGCTCCTGGCCATTTTGGCTGATTCGCCAGCGCAATCGGATATACATCATTTTCTTTTAATACTTCGACAATATCTAACAATTCATCATATGTTTTTGGAACTTCCAGCCCGTATTTCTCAAAGATTTCTTTATTGTAAAAGAATTGATAGGTTGAAATCCCTAATGGAAGACCATAGATTCTGTCATCATAAGTTGAGTTGTTGAGAGCTACATCAACAAAGCTATCATAGTCGATATCTTCATCCGTTAAATCCCTAACCTTTCCGGATTTTACAAACTCTTCTAACCAACCTCCGCCCCAGCTAGTAAATACGTCAGGAGCATTATCACCAGACATCGCAACAACTACGCGTTGCTTATAATCATCGTTTTGAATAAGCAACTCATTTACTTTAACGTTTGGATTTTTCTCTTCGAAACGCGCTATTGCTTCTTGATATACTTCTTGCCTTGCACCTGGATCAAAGTGCCAAAGATCAATTTCTATTTGTTCTTTATTACCTTTACCTTGATTATCTTTACCATCTCCATCTTTAACGACGGAATCAATGCTTCCTTGTTGACAACCAGTTAATCCAATAACAACAATTGCCAATAAGACACAAAGTACTAATTGAAGTTTTTTCATTTATTGCACCCCTTATTTTTTTATTTTATTTTATTTTAAAATCAATGAGTGATTCTAAAACCTCATCCAAAAATCACAACTAGCAAACTCCGATACTGAATCCAAGTGTCCGTTATAACAAAACGCTTACAACATAATCGAAAAAAATAGTATAATAGATTAAATCCACTGGTGAAAAAACGCTTACAAGTATTAGCAAGGTATTTTTGTATAAATGCTTTAAAATCCTTTCATTTGTTATTAAAAAAATCAGTAATGAAAATAATAAATAGTTTCGTTTTCTTAAAAAATGAATCTATCTATTAGATTACTTGTTAATATGATATTTCTTTTTTTAACAAAAGTCAACAAATAACAAGATTCAAAAATACCGTTAAATACGTTTAGAAACCCTATTCACAACTGTTTTTACGAAAAAAATATTTTTATATTAACTTTCACTTTCAATCGTTTGTTGTCAATAGACTTTCAAAAACATACATATTTTGGTCATATTTAAGTTATATACTCATCAATTGTTGTACTTTTATTGTTTTTATTATAAAATTAATGAAAGTAAAGAATAACATTCTATTGGAGGGATTTTAATATGAAAGTAGGTTTTATAGGATTAGGAATAATGGGTAAACCCATGGCTGGTCATTTAATAAAAAACGGATATGAAACATATCTGTTCGATTTAAATACAAAAGCTGTTCAGGAATTAGCTGAATTAGGTGGTAATGCGTGCGAATCAAACAAAGAAATAGCTGAGATCTGTGATGTTATTTTTACAATGTTGCCTGCTGGAAAGCATGTAAAACAGGTACTATTTTCCGATGACGGCGTAGCTAAGAATGGAAAACCAAATACAATTATAATAGATATGAGTTCTGTATCTCCAGAAGAGTCCAAGTCTTTTGCTAATGACTTATATGAATATAATATGGCTTTTATAGATGCACCAGTAAGTGGTGGAGAACCTATGGCAATCGAAGGAAAACTATCTATTATGGCTGGCGGAGCAGAGGATGATTTTAACAGAGTATTACCATTGTTAAAAACGATGGGATCTAACGTTGTTCACGTTGGCGAAGTAGGAACTGGATCCGCTGCAAAATTAGCTAATCAAATTATTGTGAGCATACATCTCGCAGCACTCTCTGAAGCAGCCGTATTTGCCAGCAAGTCCGGAATTGACTTAAACAAGTTGTACCAAGCAATTAGTGGAGGATTAGCTGGAAGTGCAGTAATGGAGGCAAAGATGCCAAAAATTATTGATAGAGACTTTGAACCAGGCGGAAGAATTGAAATTAATTTCAAAGATTTAGGTAATGTACAATCATCAGCAAATGCTATCGGGGTTCCATTACCCATTACTAATCTAGTAAAAGAGGTTTTCGGCTCTGAAGTCGCAAACGGCAATGCTACAAAGGACCATTCGTATATTATTAACTTTTTCGAAAGAATGGCAAATCACCAAATACCTAAAGGCGGAAAGTAAGCGCAATCACGAACACCTATAACACAAAAAGAGCTTAAACGTACCCGAAACCTTACGAGAGAGGTCAGGGTGCGTTTTTTTGTGCCTTTTTTCTTCCGATAGGCCATTTTTCTCGTTTAAGAAGACAAAAAAAATGACCTAACAACCTTGCTTTTAAACACACAATAGCAAAGTCGCTTTGGTCACTTTTTCCTATTTAATAGATACGGTTGAACCTAATGGGTAATGGCAGGTACGTCAATCCATACCGCTCAAATTAAGAGTTCTTAACTTTGACAACCTTTAGAAAGGTTTCTAAGATCATATAAGCAGAAGTAGCTCCTGGGTCCTGCACACCCCTTGATCTCTCGCCCAAACGACTAGATCGACCAATCTTAGATATCAGGTCTTTTGTTGATTTCATTCCTTTTTCGCCAGCTAATACTGCATCGTTGAATGCAGATAGAAAGTCTTGAGATTGAGTAAAACTTGTTTCTAATGCTTTAGCTGCAGGGTCGATAGTATCAATAATTGTTTTATCCCCCACTTGCGCTTTACCGCGATCTTTTATGCCGTTTATGAACGCAAGCCAATACTCAGTAAGTTCCGCGTCATTGACTTCAGACTTACCTTTAACTATTTTAGCTCCATTTATAAAACCAGAAGCATATAAAGGACCTACTGAAGAACCAACGGCATTTAAAAAAGTCATACCGACCACGGAACTGATTTTTCCAAGGTCTGTCTCATTCGCAAGTTCATTATTTAATTTCTCATTAACCGCTCGCCAACCAATTGTCATCGTAACTCCATGATCCCCATCACCAAGTTTGCGGTCAAGTTCGCAAAGATAGTCTCTTTCAGTCTCCATAACTTCCACGACTTGCTTAAAGTAATATAGAAAATCTTCCGATGTTACTTTCATAATTATCCCCCCTTATCTTTGAACAAACATAGGACAATCTACTGGATGATCGACCATCTTTTTCATTTCATCGTCTACTTTCGTAACCGTTATAGATGCTCCACCCATTTCAAGTGAGGTAATATACTCACCCACATACGAACGATAAATATTTATTCCTTTTTCCTTAAGTACCTCATCCACTCTTCTAAACATAATATACAGTTCCATTAGCGGTGTTGACCCAAGTCCATTAACAAGAACGACAACATCATCACCTTTATTAATCTCCATATCACCAAGAATATTATCTAACAGTTCGTCGACAACATTGTCAGCCTTGTCAACCGGAGCCTTACGAATACCCGGCTCACCATGATGGCCTAAACCAACTTCCATTTCATCATCACCCAAAATAAAGCTTGGTTCACCTGTTTGAGGTAATGAGCATGAACTTAACCCTACACCCATCGAACGAGTGTTTTCATTCGCTTTTCTGGCTACCCTTGCAACTTCTTTTAAATCATAACCAAAGTCTGCCGCTGCACCAGCCATCTTATATACGAGAAATTCACCAGCAATTCCACGGCGTTTATCTTTCTCTTCTTTTGGAGCTGAAGCGACATCGTCCGTAGCAAGCACCATTTCCACTTGTATATCTTCCATAGCTGCCAAATCCGCAGCCATCCCGAAATTCATAACATCACCAGCGTAATTGCCATAAAGGTAGACGACACCTGCCCCTTTATCAATCGCTTTGGTAACCTCTAGTATCGGTGCCGGTGGTGGTGAAGCAAATATGTTCCCAATCGCTACACCATCTGCCATTCCAGCTCCCACATACCCCATGAAAGCAGGTTCATGACCCGAACCTCCACCAATTAAAATCCCAACCTTACCTTCCTTCGTTTCTTTAGAAGTGACTAATGCACGGTCATTTCCTTCCAATCTTTTTACATAAGAAGAATGAGCCTTTACATACCCGTCAATCATCTCTTCTACTACATATTCTGGATTATTTATTAGTTTTTTCAACCTCTTCACCTCATAGCTTAGTAGAAATTCTTTACCTAGTCCTAAACTTTTTCAAGTAGACACTAATGCCTTAGACATTATGTATTACCCTTATTTTACTAGATTTATAGTAATAGGTTTTAAGTTCTTTTCTACATAATCCCCAATATCTGCTATAACTTTTCTAGTATTTGTTTGTGCTTCAGGTGTTTCTTCTTCAACCATTATCCAACCATCATAGCCACCATCAACAAGAGCCTGAACACACCCTTTAAAGTCGATATCTCCTTCACCCATCTTCATCCACTTACAAGTAGTCGTTGCATCTTTAAAGTGAACATGTTTAATCGCGGGTAAGTACTCTTTAATAATTTCAACAGGATCCATACCACCAAAAATAATATGACCAACATCTGGAGTGTACCCCATATATCTCGTATCTAATCCATCAAGAAGGACCTCATAATCTTCTTTAAATCTCCAATAAGATGTTTCATAAGAAATGGGGTGGAGCGAAGTAATAATACCGTTCTCACTTGCTCGTTTTCCTAATTCGTTAGCACCCTGAATAATTTCTTTTTGTCTCTCTAATAATCTATCACGGTTTGGTCCAACCCTAGAAGGAACATTCATCTTAGCGCCAGGAAACTTCTTTAAATAATTTATATAGAAATCTGCTAATTCTCTTTCTTCCTTCGATTCCTTTCCACCCTCAAAATGGAACGGTAATGTTAATGCCGCTAACTCTAATCCTCTTTTGTCGAGTTCTTCTTTAAGACGTTCCGGAGAATTCTTATATCTTCCTAAAAGAGCTACTTGCATATCAAGCCCTTTAAACCCAGCATTATCAATATCATCTATTATCTGGTCTAACATATCTTTTTCGACATCATAATCCAAAACCCAAGTAGATCCTTGACAACCAAATTTTATCGTCATCTTCCAAACCTCCTATATAATGTATAATACAATTCCAAGACTTCACATACCCAAAGTCCTATAATTTATGAATACGTTTTCTTATGTTTCATTTTATCAATTATTTACATTTTGTCAATAATATTTTCGATTTCAACAAAATTGCAAGGAGATTCGAATATAAACAATAATCACCATACTGCAATCACAAGGATGAGGACATTTCACCTCTTATTGATTCTTGCCAATAACGTATAATTAATCTATACTTAATGTAAATTTCAACAAATAGGGATGTGAAAACAAATGAAAATGTTTGTTTCGGAAAGAAGAAATAAAATAATGCACTTCTTACAAGCTAAACAACGCTTAACCGTCAAAGAACTAGCCTCCAAAATAGGGGTTTCTGAAGCAACTTTAAGATCAGACCTTAATCAAATGGAGGAAGAGGGATTATTAACAAGAACTCATGGCGGAGCTATATTAAATGAATTTGCCACACCAAGCGAAACTAGTTTCTCTGCACGCTCGAAGAGGAATCAAAAGGAAAAAAGGATAATTGCAGAAAAAGCTTTAGAATTTATCCTTGAAAAGCAATGTATCTTACTTGACGCTAGTTCAACTACAATGGAATTAGCCTACCTTTTGAAACAGAAAAATATTCGTCTAACAGTGATAACTACCGGAGTTAAAACTGCTTTGGAACTGAATGAGAATCCTCATATTAATGTCATATTAATTGGTGGCATGTTGACAAAAGGTTCCTCCTCACTCGAAGGCACTTTAGGAATTGATATAGTTAATCAGTTTAATATTGACATCATGTTTACATCAGCCAACGGGTTCACCGCTGATTCCGGATTAACTGATTTTAATTTATATGAAGTACAGTTAAAAAGAGAATTGGTAAGAAAGTCTAAAATGGTAATTGCGTTAATTGACCATTCTAAGATTGGGACAGTATCAAGTGCAGTATTTGCTAATATCAATCAAGTTAACACAATTATTACGGATAAAGAGGTTGAAGAGAGTATTTCCAAGGAACTAACCTCCAGAAATATAGATGTCATCAACGCTTCATCTTGATCCAAAAGTAGCCTCTATATGCGTTTCCTTTATGAAACGTTCATTCACCTCCTGTTAAGTTTTCTTTAATGAAGATAAAAAAATCAAGCTACCTTTGCCAATGAATTGGAGTTTGGTAGCTTGATTTTATTTTTTTCCTTTCATTCTCATGAACTTTTAAAATAGGTAACTAATAGTAGTGTGAAAAACCCACACACATTTAACTACAATGATTACCAGACACTTCCGCTTTAATCTTATCAAGGAATTCATTTTCTTTCTCGATAATTTTATTCACCTTGCGCTCCGAACCACCAGCCCAGTGGGAATTTAAGTATGCTTCAACCACTTTTTTCCCAACTTGAGTCCCGATAATTTGAGCACCCATCGTAATTATTTGAGCATTGTTACTTAATTGCGCTCTCTCTGCTGAGTATACATCATGAGCAAGGGCAGCGCGAATTCCAGGGTATTTACAAGCAGCAACAGCTACCCCAATACCTGTACCACAAATCAATATTCCTCTTTCAACTCTTTTTTCACTGACTGCACCTGCTACTTCAAACGCAACATCTGGGTAGTCGACCGCTTCCCTAGAGTAGCAACCAAAATCAACGACTTCATGTCCCAGCTCTTCTACAAAACTTTTAATTGTCTCTTTGAAATCAAACCCAATATGATCACTGCCAATTCCTATTTTCACTGAACGAAACTCCTCCCCCATTTATCAATCGCTTCCATTTTTTCTTTTGCATTATCATTCTATTACATTTTATTGTTTTTATCAACATTTGATTTCGTTTTTAACACTTTCAAAAATAAACAAAAGTGAATATACGAATATATTTTTCTCACAATCCTTCAACTTAAACATATTATTTTCACCCTGCAAATAATATAAATTAAATCCTTTTCTCACATTTTAAAACACCATTAATTCAGTCATGTATATAGGAATATTACTCTTATATTATGATTGGATAGGCATTTTTATGTTTTTATTTTTCAACTTTTAGTTTTATTGTTTATTTACTTTTTTTTATAATTTCTATCATTCTATTTTCTTTACCTTAGTTTTATATTCAAATATCCTTGTCATTACTTTTTTTATAGCTTATTATAATATGTACAAAGAAATGAAAGCGCTACTTATTATGACCTATATCTTATTGAAAGGATGCGTTAACATGACCAAAATTAAGAACCCTGTACTCCCTGGTTATCACCCCGATCCATCTATATTACGCGTTGGGGATGATTATTATATCGCAGTATCAACATTTGAATGGTTTCCCGGAGTGCAAATCTATCATTCTAAAGACATGGTGAACTGGAGACTACTTACATATCCTCTTACACGCACATCTCAATTAAATATGATAGGAAATGTAAATTCCGGCGGTGTATGGGCTCCTGCTTTAAGTTATTCGGATGGACTCTTTTACTTAATCTATACAGACGTTAAGAGTAGAACAGGTGCTTTTAAGGATACACATAACTACTTAGTTACAGCCGAAAACATCGAGGGACCTTGGTCAGATCCGGTTTATCTTAACAGTAGTGGTTTTGACCCATCACTATTCCACGATGATGACGGCAAAAAATGGCTGGTTAATATGATTTGGGACTTCCGCAAAGGAACAAATTCATTTGCTGGTATAGCACTACAAGAATATTCTGTTGAGGAACAAAAGCTAGTCGGGCCCATTCGCAACATATTCAAAGGGACTGAACTAGGGCTTACAGAAGCTCCACATCTATATAAACTAAAAGGATATTATTACTTAGTTACAGCAGAAGGCGGTACATGGTACACACACGCTGTTACAGTTGCCCGTTCAGAATCATTGTTCGGACCATATGAAGTTGATCCTACTAACCCAATTCTAACGTCCAATCAGGATGACATGTCTCAACTACAAAAGGCTGGTCACGGAAGCTTTGTAGAGACTCAAGATGGCGAATGGTATATCGCTCATTTATGCGGTCGTCCAGTTGTTGATAAAAAGTGTATACTAGGTCGCGAAACCGCAATTCAAAAGTGTTATTGGACAGAAGACAATTGGATAAGAGTGGTGGGTGGAAATCATCCAAAATGGGAGGTAGATGCACCTAATTTACCTGCGCATCCATTTGAACCAGAAAGCTTAAACGATGATTTTTCAACAACCACCTTGAAAAAATATTGGAATTCATTAAGAAGACCTATTACGGAGGACTGGGTATCATTATCAGAAAGAAAGGGATATTTGCGTTTAAAAGGTGGCGAATCCATGAGTTCCCTCCATCATCAGAGTTTATTAGCCAGAAGGTTAGAAAGCCTTGAGGTGGAAGTCGAAACAGCAATTGAATATACTCCTACTAACTTCCAACAGATGGCAGGACTCATACTGTACTACGACACCGATGACTATGTCTATCTACGTGTAACCTATAATGAAGAAAAAGGTAAATGCTTAGGAATCATCCAATCCAAGCACGGGAAATATGATGAGTTGTTACCAGAGGATATATCCATTCCGGAGAATTCTACTTGTAAATTGAAGGCAACAATCAATCAACAATTTCTACAATTCTTCTATTCTATCGACGGGAATGTTTGGATAGATGTTGGTGGCCCTATTGATTTTAGTCACCTTTCTGATGATGATGCTGATTATATACGTTTCACAGGTACCTTTGTTGGACTTTGTGCTCAAGATTTAAGTGGCCAGGCATTGCATGCGGATTTCGAATATTTCAATTATCAAGAAAATGTGTAACTCTAGTTTTTATTCACTGATGTATGTCTGTACGGTATAGAGTTAGTTTACCTATTGACAAGATATAGACAATTTGGATAGAGCAACAACAATTGTTGACATATGTTTTTTTATATTTTCCAAACAAAGGAGTGTGTATAGCGTGACATCATTAATTAATATTCATACAAAAAAGAAGGACCATACGATTAGCCGCCATATATATGGCCATTTTGCAGAGCATTTAGGCAGATGTGTATACGAAGGCATATGGGTTGGTGAAGATTCATCAATTCCTAACACACGTGGGATACGGAACGATGTAGTTGAAGCACTAAGAAAATTACATATCCCAAACTTAAGATGGCCAGGTGGTTGTTTTGCAGATGAGTACCATTGGAAAGATGGAATCGGACCTCTAGAGGACCGCCCAACTATTGTTAATACGAATTGGGGAAAAGTAACGGAAAATAATCATTTTGGGACTCATGAATTCATGGATTTATGTGAGCAATTAGATACAGAACCGTACATTTGTGGAAATGTAGGTAGCGGTACCGTACAGGAAATGCAGGAATGGGTTGAATATTTAACATTTGATGGGGAGTCTCCTATGACCAACTTACGCAAAAAGAACGGTCGGGACAAACCTTGGAAGTTAAAATACTTTGGAATTGGTAATGAAAACTGGGGTTGCGGTGGAAAAATGCGAGTGGAGCACTACGCTGATAAATATCGTAACTATCAAACCTATGTTAAGGACTTATCAGGAAACGAAATTTACAAGATTGCTTGCGGTCCTCAAGAAGCGGACTATCATTGGATGGAAGTTATGATGAGAGAAGGAATGGACCGAATAGAGCCTGTTAAGGATGCTATTATTGAGAATATCTGGGACTATCACCGCCCAGAAATGAATGGCATTAGCCTTCACTACTATACGCGTAATCGCGCCAATTACACATCAGCTACTGAATTTGATGAGGCATTATGGTTTGATTATATGGACCGGACAATGAAGATTGAAGAAATCATTGAAAATCATACAGCCATTATGGATAAATACGATCCAGAAAAAAGTGTGGGGCTCATTATCGATGAATGGGGAACTTGGTTTAAAGTAGAGCCAGGTACGAACCCAGGCTTTTTATATCAGCAAAATACGTTACGCGATGCTTTAATTGCCGGGATTAATTTAAATATCTTTAATAATCATTGTGACCGAGTGCATATGGCTAACATTGCCCAAGTCGTTAACGTTCTACAAGCCATGATCTTAACTGACGGTGAAAAAATGATTCTTACGCCTTCTTATCATGTGTTTGAAATGTACAAGGTACATCACGATGCCACTTTACTTCCGACAAATGTAAGCAGCCGATACTATACGTATGAAGATAAGCATTTACCAATGATTAATGTATCTGCTTCTCAAAATCAATCTGGTCAAATAAACATATCGATTTGCAATATTCATCCTAGTGTATCCGATGATATCATCATAGACTTAGAGGGGTTAACAAGTGAAGCTCAGGTAGAAGGACGAGTTTTAACAGCTGATCAAATAAATGATCATAATACATTTGATGCTCCCAATAACATACAACCTATTGAATTTAACGATTTTAAAATAGAGCCAAATAAACTAATGGTAACTATACCATCTAAATCCGTGCTCGTCTTACAAATCAATTAAAATATGTTTGTGTGAATATACTTTCATTCAAACTTTGGACTGCTCACGGTCAAGTAGACTTAAATAAAACGGTATCTGGTCAGGCTTTCGCTCTTTGTATTTAGAGCTGAAGCCTGATTTTTTGGGTCTATAATATTTGTTGAGGTTTAAATTAAAATGTGTGCATAAAAAACACGCAAACTCTTTATTCCTTTATACTTGAATTGCCGATAATCAAGTCTAAAGAATGGAATTGCGTGTATAGAATTTCAACATGATTTTTCCCGAAATAACTCACTCTAGGTTGGTTTTGGTCCAAGTTCAAATAAGGGGACACTTCTATTTTTTATTTACCATTCACTCCGAAAGCAATGGAACCTGCTAAGCCAGCATTGTCACCTAGTCCTGGTAGAACGATGTAGTTGTCAATATTCTCTGGTGTTAATTCAGGAACAGCCACATACCTATTTAACAGTTCCAATACCTGTTTCCGAACGAGTGGTAGCAAGTGTTCCTGCTTCATCACTCCGCCACCCACAACGATCTTTTTCGGAGATAATATAAGGATGTAATTCATTAGGGCTTGCGCCAGATAAAATGATTCGATTTCCCACACTTCGGGTTGATCCGTTAATTCTTGTCCTTTTTTGTTCCATCTTTTCTCAAGAGCTGGACCCGCCGCTAACCCTTCAAGGCAGTCCCCATGATAGGGACAGAATCCTTCGAAACGATCATTTGGATGACGCTTCACAAGGATATGGCCCATTTCAGGATGGGTTAACCCTTGGAATGGCTTCCCGTCTATAACCGCACCAACTCCAATTCCTGTTCCAACAGTCATATACAGACAACTGTCCAAGCCCTTTGCTGCACCCCAAGTAGATTCAGCCAGGGCAGCTGCTGTTACATCTGTATGAAACCCAATTGGGACATGAAAATGATTCTTGAGTGCACCCACAATGTTAAAATTTTTCCACTTCACCTTTGGTGTTTGCGTGATATATCCGTACGTTTCGCTCGCTCTATCTACATCAATTGGTCCAAACGATCCGACTCCGATCGCCTTAACCTCTTTATCTTGAAAAAATGAAAAGACTTTTTCCATCGTTTCTTCTGGAGTTGTAGTTGGAAAGGTGACCCTTTCGTAAATCTCTCCATGTTCATTCCCTACTCCACATACAAACTTTGTACCGCCTGCTTCGATACCACCAATTCGCATAATGTCCACCTCTCCTATCTGATTAAAATGACGAAGCACGTCCCGCTCCACTCTGGAAAAAGGGACTGTTCCCGTCCCACTATTCCCCGACGACGATTCCTTTCACGACATTCAGTCTTGGGTACTCCTTCATAATCACTGGTAATTCTTCCATTGTGAAGCGATGGCTAAGCAATGGTTTGATTTGGATTTTTCCTTGTTCAACTAGGGCAATGGCTTGCTCATGTGTGTGGGGATTGATGAATGAACCTTTAATGGTTAATTCTTTTGAAAAAATCTCATATGGGTTCACTTCTATTTTTGTATCAGGTGCTGATACGCCAAAAAGTAAGACCGATCCACCCTTTCGTGCCATTTGCACAGCCTGGGTCATGCTATCTTTTCGTCCCACACACTCAATGACAATATCAAATCCACTCCTAAAGTTCTCAAGTTCATCTGGAGTCACTGCCCGATCGGCCCCCAATTTAATGGCAACTGCATGTTTTGTTTGGTCGGGTTCACTAACTGTGACATTTGTTCCATACATTTTTGCCATTTGTAGCATCATAAGGCCAATGTAGCCTCCGCCGATGATGAGAACAGATGCACCTGGCCAGGTTTTCACTTGACTGATACCGTGTAATACACAACCAAGTGGCTCGATCATCGCTCCTTCTTCATAAGATAGCTTGTCTGGGAGTATATAGCAATTTGCGGATGGAACGGCACAGTATTCCCCCATGCCACCGTTTCTTGTTACCCCAACTGCTTGTAAGTCTTCACATAGGTGCGGACGACCACCGCGGCAGTATTCACATTCCCCACAATACATATTCGGATCAATTGAGACGCGGTCCCCCTGCTTTAGCGTGGTTACTTTCGCTCCGACCGTTACGACCTCTCCCGCTAATTCGTGTCCTAACACAATCGGATACTGAACCTCGGCAGAACCAGGTTGTCCATGATAAATATGCTGGTCTGTTCCGCAAATTCCACAGGCTTTCACTTTGACAATAACTTCATGGTCTGGTGGTTCCGGAACAGGAAGCTCTTTTATTTCCATTTTCATTCTATCCATTAATACAGCAGCTTTCATTTTTTTCTCCACCTTATTGTACCGAATTAATTGCTGAAACTCGTAAACCACTAAAGTCTACTTTTTCACCTTCAAGATGACCAATTTCAATCGTCTTTGTTTCGTTTGGCATTAAATCAAAGAAGTTGTCACTAAAATAAATTTTCGTTGCAGGAATCTCTAATTTTACCATTCTTGCATGATTGTCAGTACGTACAGTAACTGTCTGGTTCCCTTCATTAACGTCTACCTGAAGATGAGCTTGAGGGAGTGCCAACTCTTTATGATCTCTTAAATAATACACATTTTGTTGTGCCTTGCCTTCCAAAGAAGATAGACGAACCACGACCTTACTGGCAGGGTACCCACTGAGCAGCTTCTCTTCTGTAAAACTCGTTATTTTAATTGAAGCATTTGCCTGAACCTCAACAGGAATAGTCGTTGTAAATAACTCTTCTCCACTAAAGCTTTCAACCTTTAATTCTAGTACATCTGTATACGACTCTAGTAAATCATTAACTACCCAAATATGGAGATTATTTCCCACATCATGATCAATCGTTAATAAAAGCGGATGGAAGAATTTCTTCGCGTAAAAATACGATGCTTTTGGTAGTTGATAATAATCAATCATCGACCAGCTTGTACCTGGCCAGCAATCATTTAGCTGCCAGATTAGAGATCCACTTGTAAATGGCTTATTTCGACGATAATGCTCAATCCCACACTTCAATCCTTCTGCCTGAGTAAGCATGGAAAAATTCATGTATTCTTCAATATTTGTAGGGATTCCCGTGTAGCCTTCCATGAGCATAATCCCTTTTTGGTGATGATAGTCCTTGTTGCGATAAGACATTTCATCACTACCCCAATAGAAGGTTCCCTCTGGAAGATTATCCTCTAATGTAAATCGATTCGCTGAGGCATGCATACCGAATTCACTGCTAAAACGGGTAAAATCCTTTTTATAGTTTTTAAAAGATACACCTTCAACACTATAATCCTGACCTAAGTTCTCTCCAAATTTTCGAGGTTCCACATTTCCGTGCCATACCTGCCAATTGTGACGGTCGCCTACCTCCTGAGAGTCATGGTCATTTCCGCCAAATGGAGAGCTTGGCCAATAAAGACGACTAGTATCCAACTCATCTAATAATTCCGGAATAAGCTCATGGTAGATTTTTTCTCCGTAAAACGGAGTACTAATGTTTCCTGCTGTATATTCCACTTCGTAAAGCCAGTCATTTTCGTTGTTTCCACACCATAAAGCAATTGATGGATGATTACGTAGCATCTTAATAGCTGTCTCGATTTCTTTTCGTACATTTTGCATATAGTTATAGTTGTAATCTGGGTATAAAGCACAGGCAAACATGAAGTCCTGCCATACTAGGATACCTAGGCGGTCACATTCCCGATAAAAAATGTCTCTCTCATAGATTCCACCGCCCCAGACGCGAATCATGTTCATATGCGCCTCTTTTGCTTGGGCTAAGAGCTGACTGTACCTGGAATCTGGAGCAGCCCCTATAAAGCTATCAATCGGAATCCAGTTCGCGCCCTTCGCAAACATTTCAACACCGTTTAATACAAAAGTAAAACGGTTATTGCCCTCCGCATCTTTTTGCAAGACCTCAATTGTGCGAACCCCTACATTCGTTGAATCCGAGTCTACCACTTCACCTTCACACACAAGTTCAACATCAAGCGTATAAAGATGTGGCATTCCTAAATCATGTGTCCACCATAGCTTTGGATTTTCAAGCTCAATTGTAAAATTCACATGGTTTTTCTGAACCTGTACGGTTTTTGTGATTTCGGTATCACCATCGTGGAAGTTTACGTTTACAGATAAAGGCGATCTTCGCGCATATGTCTTTGTATCTACATCAATTTCTACAACTGCTTTGTCGTTCTCAACTTCTATTGTTCTAGCATACACACTGTCAATCTTGGTCATTTTTCGTTTTTCGAGTCGAACATCCTTCCAAATACCCGCCGTTATGATTTGTGGACCCCAGTCCCAGCCAAAATGATACTGAGCCTTGCGTGCCCAAATTCGGTCTTTTCCATAGCCGGCCCAGTAATTCTTTTCCTTTTCCTTTAGGACATCGGCGACAACATCAAATTTAACCGCGATACTATTTTTCCCATCGAGTACTTCTCTTGTCACATCAAACACATGGGGAATAAACATATTTTCAGTGGAGGCAATTTCGCATCCATTTAAATAAATCGTTGCGTACGTATCAAGCCCTTCAAAGATTAATTCGAGGCGCTCATTCGCTTGAATACTTTTCTTATCATATTGAAATTCTGTACGGTACCACCATATCTTCTCCGAAACCCATTTTGATTTTAGATCATTATGTCCAAAAAATGGGTGATCAATTAAGCCCTTCTGAATTAACGTAGAATGAACATCACCTGGTACATTCGCAGTCATCCAAAAATGGTCGATATAGTCTGGAGCAGCGATTACTAAATCACGTTCTTGTCCTCGGTCAAAGTGCTGGATTTTCCAGTTTTGTGTTAGTTTCATGGGTTGTCGTCCTTTCTCATAGTTAGCTATCTTGTCAAGAAAATTCATTTATTCTATAAGCAGTTTAATTCTAACGCTCGGTAGATTTTAGCAATATAAATTTCGTATTTATTCCGCATTCAAAGACAACGCTTCCAACTAATTCACAATCTACACGATATTTAATAGAGTGGGACAAGTGACCTGTCCCACTCACGGATGAGAAACAATGAGTTCAACATTTCCTTTTATCGAATATTCACCTAATCCAGCAGGTAAGATAAAATGAATTCCTTTCTCAATCACAAAGCTTCCTTCTTCCGTTTCAATAGCACCTGACCCATCTAAAATACTGCAAATTAAAAATGGTTTATCCTGTTGGAAAGCTGCAGAATCCTCAATTTCCCATTTGTAGACAGAGAAGTACTGTTCCTTCAAAAAAGTCGTAATCGTAGCACCCGGGATGTTCTCAATGCTAGGATTTACAGTTGCATCTTCATGTGGAATTGTAGAAACATCAATTGATTTTTGAATATGCAATTCACGCTTCTGTCCATTTTGATCGACTCTGTCATAGTCATACACACGATAGGTTGTGTCAGAGCTTTGTTGTGTTTCTAAGATAAGAACACCTGAACAAAGGGCGTGAATCGTACCACTAGGGACGTAAAAGAAGTCACCAGGTTTCACCTTTACACGACTTAATAATTCGTTCCATTCTCCATTCTCAATCATTTCAACGAATTGCTCTTTCGTTTGAGCTGTATGACCATAGATGATTTCTGCATCATCCTTACAATCAATCACATACCAGCATTCTGTTTTACCAAGTTCGCCGTTTTCATTTTTGTTTGCATATTCATCATTTGGATGGACTTGAATGGATAAATCATTGTTTGCATCAAGGATCTTGGTGAGGAGTGGAAATACATCTCCCTCCATGTTACCGAATAGTTCACGGTGTTCTTTCCACAGCTCCCCAAGGGTCTTTCCTTCGTAAGGTCCTTGATTCACAATACTTTGCCCATTGGGATGAGCGGATACAGCCCAGCATTCTCCTGTTAAATCGGATTCGATTGGATATCCAAATTCAGTACGTAACTTGGTTCCACCCCAGATTCGTTCTTGAAATTCTGGTGTTAAAAAAATTGGTTGTTTCATATAAACCACTTTCCTTTCGATTACATTCTTCATAACTTTAATACTAGTTTACTGTCCCCACGTCCCATTAATTTACCGCTAGGATTACAGCAGCATGCTCAGGTATTTCAATTTCAGATTGCGTCCACTTAGGTGAAACATTACTCAAAAGCATTCCATCAATTTCCCAATCATTTTCCACTGTTTCAGACTCTTCACCGAAATTCAAAAAAAACAAACAGTTGCCACGTTGATAATAGATTAGATTATTTACTATTTCTAGATGTTTATAGGGTGCATAGCAGAAATCATCTATTTCTCGTAATCTGATTAACTTTTTGTAAAAAGAAAACAAACGCTGTCCTCTTCCGTCTACCCTTTTTGCTTCTGGAATCCACGGTTCAACTGGAGAAAAAGGTTCGTTTTCCCACTGCATCGGAGCTCTTGCTTTGTCTCTAGAAGCTTTATTAGCCTTCATAATCGCTTCCTGTATGTCTTCTCCATTTTCAAGAGCTAAGCGATAACTCATAATTGCTTGAATGTCCCTGAATTCTTCTATTGAATGCTGGACAAGGTCCTCCATCCCAATTTCATCTCCAAAATAAAGAAAAGGTACACCTTTCGCTGTTAAAATTAGTGTTGCCAATAATTCTGCTTGTCCTATATTCCCATTTGCTAACCTTGACCACAATCTGCCCATATCATGACTACCAAAGAAAAGGGTAGGATCCCTATCTGATTGATAAATGTCATCCATTCGTTTAAGCTCATTAAATACTTTTTCAACCTTGAATGCTTCTACACTTCCAAAGTTAAAATTAAATGTTACATCTAAAATATTGTCTTCTGAGTATTTTGCGATTGTTTCTAAATCATCAGAACTTATCTCGCCAACCGTAAATGCCTTTGGGTTGATCTTTTTAATAAAAGCATTTATTTCGCTTAGGATGTCTCTAATCCCTTCTTGGTCTTTATCCATTAGATGGATTTGTTCCCCATTTTCGTCCGTAGGGTTATCAGGGAAAGTCTCTCCCAACGTAAGGTTATTAATAACATCTAGTCGGAATCCATCGAATCCTTTGAGCAACCAATATTCAATTACTTTGAAAATCTCCTGTTTAACTTCTGGATTTCTCCAATTTAAATCTGCCTGTTCTTTTGCAAAACTATGATAATAATATTGTTCTGTCCGTTGATCGTATTCCCAAGCGGAACCACCAAAGAATGATTCCCAATTATTTGGCGTATCCTTCCAAATATACCAGTCTCTTTTAGCAGAATCACGAGATGAGGCAGATTCTTTGAACCATTGATGTTCTGTAGATGTATGATTAATAACCAAGTCAGCAATGACTCTAATGTTTCTTTTATGAGCCTCTTCTATGAAGCGTTCAAGATCTTCATCACTACCGAAGATTGGGTCGATTGAATAATAATCACTAATATCATATCCATTATCTATTCGTGGAGATTGATAAAAAGGAGTTAACCAAATTGCCCCTATTCCAAGTTCACTAAGGTAATCCAACTTATTAGTCAAACCAATAAAGTCCCCGATGCCATCCCCATTTCCGTCTTTAAAAGAAGGCATGTAGATTTCATAAAAAACTGTTTCTTTCCACCATTTTTCCATTATGAACTTTCTCCTTCACTTGTTATGTACTGTAATGACATAATTGACCTTACCAATAGGTCGGCAAGGTCAATCAAATGGTATTAGAGAGGCATCTTTCGCAACACCTATCGGATGCGTTCTCCTGTATCAGCATCAAATAGTAATAGTTTATTATAATTGACGACATATGAAATATTATCGCCTAATGCATATTTCTGATTAGCAGGCACTTTTAGATAAATATTTTGATTATCAATCTCCGCAACAACAATAAAATGATCGCCCCGCATTTCAATCAACTGTATATTGGAAGTAATAACTTCGTTCGAATGCGCTTCAAGATATACACCTTCCGTTCTGAAATTCTCAGCGCGGATACCCATGTATACTTCCTTGCCTTGGTATTGATCGACATTTTTAATAACCTTAGGAATCGAAACAGTATGTTCACCGAATATAATATTATCTTTCTCGATTTTTGCCTTAATTAGATTGATTTCAGGTTCACCAATAAAGGTAGCAACAAAGAGATTATTCGGATCATTATATAATTCCGTTGGTGTACCCACTTGTTGAATAACCCCTTTATTCATTACCACTATACGGTCAGCCATAGTCATAGCCTCTACTTGATCATGCGTAACATAAATAGTTGTTACACCCAATTGCTTATGCAGTTTTAATATCTCTACACGCATTTTATTTCTGAGCTTTGCATCAAGGTTTGACAATGGTTCATCCATAAGGAAGATATTTGAATCTTGTACCATTGCTCTTCCTAATGCCACACGTTGCCTTTGACCACCTGATAATTCATTTGGTTTTTTTTCCAAATAATCACTCAAGCCTAGAATGGCAGCAACCTCATGGACTTTTTGTTTAATGATTTGTTTACTCGTTTTTCGAAGCTTCAATCCAAACGCGATATTATCATAAACCGATAAATGTGGATATAACGCATAGTTTTGAAAAACCATTGCCATATCTCTATCCTTCGCGTGAATATTATTTATTCTCTTTCCTTTTATCATAAAATCCCCATCGGATATATCTTCTAGACCAGAAATCATTCTTAATAACGTCGATTTCCCACAACCAGATGGACCTATTAAAGCAATGAACTCATTTTCTTCGATGTGTAAATTAAAGTCGTTTATGGCTAAAACTTTGTCGCCGTACACTTTATATATATTATTCAATTCAATATAAGCCATTGAAGTTTTCTCCTTTTCCAAAATAAAAATCATTAGTGCTTTTCTTTAGATTGTTTTTCATGCCGCCTGCATATAAAAACCCGATAATCAATACAGAAATCATATAAACCAAATGGAATTTATCTGTAAGGAGTGTTAGCATCATGGAAAGTGACCCACCTACTAGATAGACTGGATTCAATATCCGGAATAAACTCCTGAACTTAGCGGTACTTTTTATAAGGTAATGAGAAACGATGAGTAGGATCAAAAATAGAACAACGCTCATTAAAATATAAACAAAAGAATTGGTCAGTATTGATATCATAGCGGCTGAAGCTATTTGTTCTTGTACACTTGTAACAAGACTATCTTTATCCATATTTTGCTCATACTTAATCTGATTACTGCTGTTATTAATATTCAATTTAATAGAGTCTTCTTGAAAATGTAAATAATTTGTATCAATCTTGCTCGACCCCAGCACGGAAATACTGATAGCTGAACCCTCTGATTTTACAATTTCGGTTTGCGCTGTCAATTGTCCGTTTCTCACAAACATATCTGTATGAATTGCATTTAGACCTGCACTTATTTCTTCTGTCAACATCTTACTTTCATGAACTTCATTGACAATAAGCGGTGCAGATAGATTAACTGTTGCTATGATAAAAAAGATAATATGCCAAACAATTGGTATCTTAGGAAAAAAATCGAGTATATTTTTCATATTACTTCACTCCGGAAGCTTTGTTTGACGGTATAAAGTATTTTTGGAATGAGAAGAACAAGATAATCATTGGTATAACTGAAATAGTAGTTGCTGCCATTAACAATGGCCAGTTAACATCAAACATACCTTGGAACATTGCTAAACCTACTTGAATAGTAAATAGCTCCACATCGTTTAGGTAAATCAAAGGCCCCATAAACGCATTCCATGTACCCATAAATGACGAAATTGTAATTGTTAAAATTGCTGGTATGGACATTGGAAAGTAAATTCTCCAAAGAATCGACCAACTGTTGGCCCCATTAATATAAGCTGCTTCCGAAAAATCTTTAGGTATGGTTCTAAAATACTGTGTCATGAAGAAAACATGTACTGCTTGTCCACCAATTGCCGGTAATATTAAGGGAGTGTACGTATTGATAAAGGAAGTTCCAAAAAATTCTCCCAATTCTGCCCAGAAAATATACTGCGGCACAATGGTAATCTCACCAGGTATCATAATGGTTATTAACAAAAACATAAATAATGCTTTTTTGTATTTAAATTTAAATCGCGCAAAGCCATAAGCGACAATAACAGAAACCATTACTTCAAAAAATGTAACAATCGCAGAATACCCGACTGTATTCATAATGATTCTAAAGAAGGGCACGGCTTCAAAGACTCTCGGGAAATTAGACCACTCAATTGGATTAGGTATCCACTGTGGTGGGATAGAAAAAACATTGTTTGATGTCTTTAGAGCAGTTGAAAGCATCCAGAAAAATGGTAAGACCATGGATATTGCAACTAGAATTAACACAATATGTTTAATAACCGAACGTGTTTTTTTACCTACTGGAATTTTGCTGTTTTTCTGTTTATTTATTTTTTTTATTATTTCTTGCTCACTATTTTCCACATAATTTAATCCCATATCATTACTCCTACTCCTCATTTTCTTGACTGTACTTCCAGAAGTCAGTAAAGCGGAATACTAGTAGTGTAATCACTAAAACGATCAGTAAAAACACCCATGACATTGCTGACGCATACCCCATTTTGAAGTATTTAAAAGCTGTATCATAAATTTGCAGCATAATAAATTGTCCTTCATTCCCTGCACCACCTAAAATATAAGCATCGTTAAACTTTTTGAAAGCTCCAATGATACCCATGATTAAGTTATAGTAGAGAATTGGTTTTACATAAGGAATTGTAACTAGAAAGACACGTTTAAAAAATCCTGCACCTTGAATTTCAGCTGCTTCATGCAAATCATTCGGAACTTCATTGATGGAAACTAAGTACGTCAGCATTCCAGCCCCTGCGCCCCATAGACTCATGAATAAATAGGATGGTAACACCCATTCTGGATCCGTCAACCACCCTGGACCTTCGATTCCTATGACTTTAAGCAAATTATTAACCAACCCATTGTTAGGATCAAGAATCCATTTCCAAATAATCCCGATTGCTACACCTGAAACAACTGCAGGTAGATAATAAAGTGTTCTATAGACGGATAGACCTTTTGTTTTAGAGGACATAATCATTGCAATTGTAAAAGAAGCGACCATCCCTAATGGTACAGAGACGATTGCAAATCTGATTGTTACCCATAGAGAGTTATGAAAAGAAGTATCTACTAGAAGTTTTTTAAAATTTTCAAGACCAATGTATGTTGGGTTACCAATAACGGGCCAATCCATGAAACTCATAATAAAAGAAAGCACCATTGGAACAAGCCCAAATAAGAGATAAGCGATAAACCATGGTGCAATATAAAAATATCCTTTACTAATCTTTTTTTTCTTTTTTCCTTGTTTCCTTACAATGTAATCAATCTTTTCTGATTCACTCATCTCACGTAAATCTTCCATTATCCTCACCTCTAATCCTAAAAAAGACTGAATTTAATCAGTCTTTTTTAGGAAAGCTTTTTTTACTCTATGATAGCTTCAAATGCTTTTTCTGTTTCTTCAGCAACTTGTTTAACATTCAAATCGTCTTTACCATTGTTATTCGTCAAGACTGGCGTATCTAATAACTCCCACTGTTTTCCACCAATTTCATTTTGTTCTGGCAAGTTATTGAAACCTCTTGAGATTTCGGTGGATTTCTTGATAACATCCAGTGCATACGCTTTATAAGGGTTAACTTCGCCGATTATATCTACTTTAGAAGCCATTGGAGATGGAACTTTCCAATCGAACATTTTTTCAGTAATATCGATTAATGCTTTAAAAGCAATGTCTTCGTTATCTGTTTGTTCAGAAATTAACGTTGATGCAGTCCAGTTGAATGTTACGTGTTCCTGAGAACCCGCAGGCATTACAGCCATCCCAACTTCAAAAGAACCCCCTGCTTCTTCTACTTTTCTTTCCACGTCATCGTTTGCTCCACCAACCATCATAGCAATTTTGCCAGTAACAAATCCTTGTTCCACACCTAAAGAAGAAGCTTCTTGATAAGGCATTGTTACAGTTGGATCAGTGATGATAGATGCGGCTAATTCTAATCCTTTAAGAGTTTCAGGACTCGTTAATTTAATTGTCCCATCACTTTCAACTATTTCTCCGCCTTCACCCCATGCCCATACTGCTAACGGCGGGTTACCAGTTGTACCAAAACCATATACCTCATCAGTAGTTAATGCTTTTGCTTTTTCTGTGAAATCGGCCCAATTCCAATCCTCAGACGGTAATTCTACACCGTTTTCTTCAAATAATGTCTTATTGTAATAAACAACATATGGCTGTCCAATCCATGGTAAGCCGTAAGTTTTACCTTCATATTTAGCTGTATCCAACGATCCATCTAAATAGTCAGCCATGTCAATTGTATCTTGAGCATCTACTTTATCGGTCAAATCAAGTACTGCGCCATTTTTAGCATAGGCAGGAATGTATTCCTGTGCTAGCCACAACAAATCTGGTGCTTGATTACCAGCGATCATTGTTTGTATTTTTGTGTAGTAATCTTGTGGAATAACCATTTGTTCAACAGTATATTCATCTTGTTCAGCATTAACTTTATCAAGAATTGCATCAAACTCTTTTGCTTCTGTTTCGTTCGCCCAAGTTGCGATCGTTATTTCAACTTTACCATCTTTTCCAGTTTCCTTTGCATTATCTGCATCATTAGAACTACATGCTGCTAACATAAGACCTAGCCCTAGAGTAGCAACTAATTTACCAAATTGATTGAATTTCATCTTAAATCCTCCCTGATTTTCACTTTTTGTTTTTTGAAAATTTTAAGGTTTAATGTAGTTTTCTGGGAAAACACATCTCTCCTTAAAAGATTTTGCGATGTTGTCATAGAAACGGATTAGGAATCACAGCTTTGTGTGCTTCAGCATCGCTCACCCCAACATAAAGTTCTGCTTTACCATCTTCAATAAACTTTAATCCACCACTGAATAATACATCTACCAAGTCATCTCTTTTTGCATCTCCATCAGGAAAGTCACTTCTCATGGCAATGATTTTCATAGAACGAATTTCATTAATGCTTGGAACATACTCAAACGTTATTGGATAGTAATGACGATTTCCTTCTTCGTCGAAGCTTGCGATATGTCCTAGGGCTAATACTTGTCCCTTTTCATTAACATAGGCTTCATTTACTCCGCCCCACTCTTCATTCAAGAAATGCGCTTTAACTAACGGGGCAGCATCTATTATCTCGGCGTTCAACTCATCTAATGATGCAATCGAGAAATAACCGATTATTCCTCTTCCGCCTTTTTCACCTTGCGGGCGTGTAAAAATTCCAATTTTACCATCCTTATATTCAAATAGTCGAATATCTTTCATACCTAAAGGACCAACAGCAAATTTGGTTAAGCTATTTATATTTTTTCCCCGGTAGAAAACTGTTCTCCAGAATAGTTGTTTCTCGTTTTCAGGATTCTCGAAAACTTCAACACCACCGAAAACCAATTCTCCCTTTATTTTCGATACAAATGGATCTTGCAACGAAAACATTTTCGTGTTTTCACGCGGTTCCCAAACTCCATTCTTTTCGATAAAGAAGACTACTTCAGAAAATTCCGTGTCACGGCCTTCTACTCGGCCTGCTATTACGGTTTGTCCATCATCATCAAAAGGAGCTGTAATATTATAGACATCTTTCTCTCCAACGCCAGTAAAATAAAGTTTTTCAGTCTTAACTTCTTCCTGACGGCGTTTATAATCTGTTACTAATTCATTAACAGGATATACCATTTTTTCACCTTCTTATTTACTATTGTTAAAATCTAGTTAATTTCGACATGATGTCTGTCAAACTTAAATCCGCAACCGCCATCGATGTATCAGCTACTCCATAATAGATACGAACATTGTCACCATTTCTAATTAATCCACATGAAAATACTACATTTCCAAAGAATCCATTCTTTTCATAAGCTTCCGTAGGCTCAAGAATTGGAAGTTCCGTTTTTCCAATGACTTTCGCGGGATTATCTAAATCTAAGAGTACTGCTCCTAAGCAGTATCGATCATTTTTATCAGCTGCATGATAGACTTCCAGCCAACCCTCTTCCGTTTTAAAGGGTACTGCCCCACCGCCTATTCTTCCGTTATCCCAGCCTTCCTCACTTAAACCAAGCAAGTATTGATGATTTCCCCAGTAACGTAGATTATCTGACTCGGCAATCCAAATCTCAGGATTTCCTATTCCGCCGGGCACTGGACGGTGAAGTGTATAGTATTTTCCATTAATCTTCTCTGGGAAAATAGCAACATCTTTATTCTCTGGATGCAGCATTAGTCCTAAGCGTTCATAATGGATAAAGTCTTTTGTTGAAATCAGTCCTACACCAATACCTTCTTTTGATATTGCACTATATTGGATATAATACTCATCTTCAATTTGTGTTACACGCGGGTCTTCAACTCCCCATGCTTCCCTTTCCGTTCCTGGATATATAAATGGTTCATCATCCACAGTAAAGTTATAACCATCTGTACTTCTCGCAATTCGGATATAGGATATAGAAGTTAGAAATGCCACTTTCTTCGACCCCTCTGACCAAGAGATGGTACGAGGGTCTGAGAAGTTATAACGTGAATCATTCTTGTCTAGTTCAATCACATTCAGTTGGCCTTTTCCACCTGAAAAATCGATAAATGAAACTTTAACTGTACTCGGATTATCACTAATTGGACGTTCCGCTACTCTAAGCAGCAGTAACGTTTCTCCCTTATATTCTGCCACACCTGCATTGAAGACACCAATTACTTCATGGTCGTCATGATATGGTGTAACATCCTTCAGGGTTAGAATTGGGTTATTTATATGCTTTTTAACTTTCATATTTTCCTCCAAAGATCTAATAGTAAGATCCTTTCATTTTTAAAATGTAATTACTTTTTGTAACGTTACAACTTTTAATTATTAATGTGTAAATCGCTTACATTTACAATTATTACACGCGTTTGTAAACTTGTCAATAATTAATTATCATGTTGCTTGTCATGTTGTTCTTCAACAAACACTGTCATTATAGTGTTTATTTAGAGAAATAGAAGGAAGGTGTTGAAAAGCAAAGCTTTACATAGTATATTTGTTGTAACGTTACAAGAAAAAATAATGTATTACACAACAGAAAGATTAGGTGAAATATATGAACAAAAAAGTTACCATGCAAGATATTGCTGACTACCTTAATATTTCTAAAAACTCCGTATCTCAAGCTCTATCTGGAAAGCCTGGTGTAAGCGACGAAACAAGAAAACAAGTACAGGAAACGGCCAATAAACTAGGATACAACTATACTCCAAGACAATCGAATACCATCAGCAAAATGGAAAACATTGCATTAATTGCATCTGACTTCGCCTTATCACAAACAAGCTTTTTCGGTAAAATCTATTTATCCGTTCAAAAGGAGGTTAAAAAGAAGGGAATGAATTTACTGATTGAATCAATCAGTCCAAAGGATGCAAAAGAATTAGTGTTACCCTACTTTATAAAAAGTAAATCGGTACAAGGGATTATCATACTATCCCATATTACAACGGATTATATTAATGAGGTCATTTCAACTGGAATTCCGACAATCCTGATTGATCATCACCATCCTCATATAGAAGCGGATTCTATCTTGACCAATAACCGTTTTGGTGCTTATCTTGCTGTCGAATATATGATTAAGCGAAATCATAAAAATATTGCCTTCGTGGGAAACGCACCCTTTTCTCCAAGTTACTATGAAAGATTACAAGGTTATATAATGGCACATGAAGACTATCATTTACCGGTAAAAAACAAATTCATCTTAAAGGATAGTCCCGATCAAGAAGATATTGTTAAACAATTCATCGATAATCTGGAAGAAATGCCAACTGCATGGTTTTGTATTAACGATCGATTGGGATACATTGTTAACAATCTTTTAAAAGAACGAGGTTATCAAGTACCAGAGGAAGTTTCTGTATTCAGTTTCGATAATGGACAACTTTGTCAATTATCGACGCCAAGAATTTCTTCAGTTGATATTGATTTACAACAATATGGTATAAAGGGAGTTGAACTATTACTCTGGAGAATGGAACATCCAAATGATCCACATCAAGAAATTGTTATCTCTCCTAGAATAGTAGAAGGACAGTCTATTGGATGGAATAAAAGCGACGTAGTGGCACTGGGGTAAAGTTGGCAACGGTTCCATCAAGGAGCAACTTGATATTAGAAATAATTCGACTTGGAAGACCCTACAAAAATAATCGCTCGTTCAGAAAAACCAATACTTGAACCAGAAACAAGCTATGAAGTGGAATGGTTCTTCGGAAACGTTGTATTCTCATGTGGCGCACTCGTAAAAGGTGACATCGTCAAAATGTATTATGGTGTTGCAGATACATCGATGGCTTGTGCGGAATTAAGTCTTACGGAAATACTGAATTCGTTAACATATTATTAATAAAAGTGGTGTTAAGGAAACAAGTTCCTTGACCCCACTTTTTCTTTGGACAATCTACTTTCCTGTTGCCCTACCTGTTTATCTCCAAACCTGATGTATTATTAGCAATAGCAAAGACAATTTCTTCGTTCTCTTTTTTAACTGTTATATCTATAAATCCTTTTCCAACTTGAATCCCCTTGCACTCCATCCAGTCCATATCGTCAGGTAGAGTCGGATTTATTTTCATCATGCTCTTATGTGAATCTACCAGTAAACCCAATAACGCATGTACGAATGCAAATGGCGTTCCTGCTGCCCATGCTTGTGGAGAGCACGCAACCGGATATGGAATAATCGTTTCTTCTTGTTGATTGTCATATCCACAGAAAAGTTCAGGCAAGCGACTCGCTTCAAACTGTTCTGCACTTGCAAATAAAGCACTCACCAGTTTTTTTACATGTGCTGTATAGCCATACTTTGCTAAACCTAAGACAATAATCGAGTTGTCATGCGGCCACACGGTTCCATTATGGTACGCTACAGGGCTAAAAGAAAATGCACGGTTGTTGATTGATTTTCATCACATAACGCTTTAAAAATCTCGTGTCTTTATAATAAATCCCCGTACCTATGAGTGCTTCGTCCATATCTCCATACTGATTCGTAACGGAATAGACTTCACCATGTTTTAAAGATACAAATGACATAAAACTCCTCCTAACGGGATAGCGTTTACATATTAGGCGTCTGGGTGCTAGATGACCGTGTTGTAATGTCGTATCCATCCTCATTTCCCTATAGTAGGCTACTAAACTAATTATATAACAGCTTAACTTACAAATCCCTTATCCTTACTAAAATAATTCAAACAAACGATTGATTGAATTAAGACCCACGCGATATCATTGAGCTTGACTGTTAAACAAACGATTGTTTGAAATCGACATCCGAAAAAATAGCCCCATTAGTACAGATTTATACCAATCGGTCATTTTTTATTCTTCTATAGTAGGGGCGGTGCTATGTCCCTGCAAATATTCTTCTCCTACCATTCGCCTTTTTATGATTCTGGCTGGTGTGCCGTATGCCAAGACATGGGAGTCCACGTCGTGTAGGACGGTTGAACTTGCACCAATTACAGTATGTTCGCCAATGGTGCGGTTATGAATAACGTTTGCTCCCAAGGATATGACGGAATATTTCCCTATTGTCACACCACCAGCAACTGTGGCTCCAGGTGCTAGAGTCACAAACTCACCCAAGACACAGTCGGGGTCCAATGATGCTTTCGTGTTAATAATGCAATGGGTATTGACTCTCGTATTACTGTTAATCACGGCATTCGCCATGACAACTGTACCGTTTCCTATAGATACATCCCTACCTATCTGTACTGAAGGGTGGATAGCTGTTATAAACTGAAATTGAGGGTTAATAGAAAGGATCTTATTGACGATATTTGATCTTTTCCAGTTGTCAGCTAATGCTACGATTCCTCCAGCTACGATTCCCCCAATTTCAGGTAGTATATCCTCACTTCCTAAGATTTCATAGTCCATTACCTTTGTTCCTGGCTGTTTAAAAGGATCAATTAGTCCAAGGATGTTGAATTTTCCTGCCTTTTCGATTATGTCGATAACTACCTTACTATGACCGCCAGAACCAAATACAATAATATTATTCACGATATATTCATCCTCCTTTTTAAGGATGAGAAACAATCATTTCTAAGTCTCCTTTTAGCTCAAACCTCCCCAATCCAGCTGGCAAGATAAAATGTTTGCCTTTTTCAATCGGAAAGCTTCCTTCTTCTGTTACAATTTCACCTGTACCATTCAAAACACTGCAAATTAAAAAAGGCTTGTCCTGTTGGAAAGATGCAGAGTCTTCTATTTTCCATTTGTAAACAGAGAAGTACTGTTCCTCCACGAAAGTCGTGATTGTAGCACCTTGGATTTTCTCGATGCTAGGCTTAACTGTGATATCTTCATGTGGAATAGTCGTTACATCGATTGACTTTTGAATATGCAATTCTCGCTTATTCCCATTTTGATCGACACGATCATAGTCATACACACGGTAAGTTGTATCAGAGCTTTGCTGTGTTTCTAGGATAAGCACACCTGAACAAAGGGCGTGGATCGTTCCACTAGGGACATAAAAGAAGTCACCAGGTTTCACCTTTACACGACTTAGTAACTGGTTCCATTCTCCATTCTCAATCATTTCTATAAATTGCTCTTTCGTTTGAGCTGTATGACCATAGATGATTTCTGCATCATCCTTACAATCGATTACATACCAGCATTCAGTTTTACCCAGTTCACCATTTTCATTTTTGTTCGCGTACTCATCATTCGGATGAACTTGAATGGATAAATCATTATTGGCATCAAGAATTTTGGTAAGGAGCGGAAAAACATCCCCCTCCAAATCTCCGAATAGCTCGCGATGCTCTTTCCAAAGTTCACCAAGGCTTTTTCCTTCGTATTTACCCTGGCTTACTATACTTTGACCATTTGCATGAGCGGATACAGCCCAGCATTCACCTGTTAAGTCAGATTCGATTGGATATCCGAATTCGGTACGTAACTTGGTTCCTCCCCAAATACGCTCTTGAAATAGTGGTGTTAAGAAAATTGGTTGTTTCATAAGTTGCACTTCCTTTATCAAATACATTTCTTATTTAGATGATGAAAAAAGCAATCTGGTCTTCCCTCATGCTTCCATCACATTATTCCTAGTATATACTGCCTATATCATCGAAGTAAAACTTCGCATTAGTTTAAGCTTGCGAAGAAATCAAACTTACGTCTTTTCTCCTAACTTACCTCTACTACTTCAACTCTACTCGAGAAACGACTTTTGATATTTTTTTATAATTCATCTTTTAAAAACTGCCCCCCGCTCATATCCCCTGTTATCATCTAATTCTCTGGGACAAGTTATCATGAACGTAACTAGCTCCTTACTCGTAATCCCGTAGGTTAATTTGGTTAGACTGTTTAACAGTGATTAAAAATCAGACCAAATTAGAGCTACAATATGAAAGGAGCTAGTTATATATGAAGGATACCATAAAATACGTAGGAAAAAATTGCTGTTGCCATTGCTGAGGAAGGAAAGAAGAGAAGCACCAAGATATTATGGAATGATTCCTCATACCTTAGAAGCTATTAGAAAGTTAGTTGAAAAATTAGGAGATCAGCAACATTTAAAAGTATGTTATGAAGCCGGTCCAACAGGTTATCCATTGTACCGTTTCTTCATAAGTTTAGGAATTGAGTGTTTTGTAATTGCACCTTCTTTAATTCCTTCTAAACCGGGAGAAAGGATCAAAACAGACCGAAGGGATGCATTAGACTTGCCTAATTATTCCGTGCTGGTGAATTGACATCAATTTATGTACCAACTGAAGATGATGAAGCTCTTCGAGATTTAGTTAGAGCACGTGAAGATGCAAAAGAGGATGAGTTGAGGGCAAAACGCCGATTAACCAAGTTTTTATTAAGACATGATATAAAACCACCTGTCGGTGTTCGAAAATGGACCCATAAGTATCGGGAATGGCTAAATACATTAAAATTTACTCGTTCTCCATCTAGCGTTGTTTTCCAGGAATATTACCATCAACTTCAAGAAATCATGCAACGAATAAAACGGTTAGAAGAAAAGATACAATTACAAGCAACCAAAGATGTGCACGCACCTGTAATTCAAGCTCTTCAAACACTTAGAGTTGTGGCAACCATTACAGCTACAAGTCTAGTGGCTGAGATTGGTTCCTTTAGAAAATTTTCCACTCCAAAGCATTTTATGTCCTATGTGGGTCTTATTCCTAGTGAATTTTCTAGTGGTGAAAGTCGATTGTCCTTCTTGTCTTCTTTTCAATTCACCTTTTACCGCGGGTTGATATCTATAACTCCAAGCAGCTTCTACCAAAAAGACGACGAACGTGCCTATTCCCTGTTTTAGTAATCTTACCTTGATAATAAGCGGAAATATTTCTTATAAAGACGATTTTGTGCTTTCCTTGAAATAGTTTGAACAGCTGCAGAGAGGTAAAGAAAGTGGAAAAGCTATAACACTGTGGTAAGGGAATTAGCGTGTATTATCTGGGCAGTAACTCAAGAGGTAGAAACCAATTCTAACGCTTAATTGAATCTTAAACTATTGAAAAAACACTTGAATAAAATAAACGATTTTAAGAGTAGGGCTCTAAGGCAAAGAATAACACCGGTAAGGATTTTCCACGTGGTCCCTTTTGTGCTATGTCTAAATAGGCTAACGCACGTTTCAAGTTAGTGGAAGATCCTTTATACGGAAAGATAAAATGTGAAAACCCACGAATATCAGAGTGCTAACCGTAGCTAGATTTTTGCCTTCGTGCCGTGTTCTTAACTTTTAAAGTAAGGAGGAATTTAATTCTTAGCTTCAAAGAGTGTCTCATTCTATGGATTACCAGTCAAGAAGAGCACTTGACAGGCAATCCATAGAATGAGAAGTGGTCAGTAAGCTAAGAAGGGAAATCCCTAGCCATAAAATGTCTCAAACATTTAACACATAAAAGAAAAGAAGCTTTAATACGCTTCTCTTCTTAAGTGCGCCCAAAAAGCGCAATTATAAAAAGGGATACAGTGAGGTCTTGACAGTTTCGTTCATATCAGGGACCTGTCCCACCATCCCAGATATTTTGCTTTATCTATTAGTAGGTTACATTCTTCAATTAAATTAGCTAAGTCATTTACGATGGTGTTTTTTTCTAGTTCTGCATTTCTTAGTTCCTTTGCCGAACTAGTAATGTTTTCTAATTCTTTGTCGTGTATGTTATTTAGTACCTTTTTAATTTGATTGATGAAGTTTTCATTGATTACTCGAGACCATTCGTTAAAATTGTCTCGCGTTTCGAGTCTAGCATTCTGCAAGCTTTCCGCATACTTTGCTTCTTGCCTTTCTTCAAAGGCAGCCATTAGTGGGGCAACCACTACTTGGGATGCACCTAAGACTTTTCCGAACTTTGCTGCATTTTCTCCTAGTTTTCCAAGTCGTGCTGCAAGTTTTTGAGCCTCATAAGGTTTGAATTTTTTTCCAAAAAAGTGGCCAATATCTAATATTGCCTTGTGGGCGTCACTACCTGAGACGGCCTTAAGACCGCTCTCTCCAATCTTTTGTGAGTTAATTGTCCAATCCTTGAAGTTTTTACCTGCTGTGTTCAATAGGCCACCTATTCGTTTAACCATTTCTGGTGCCTTTTTCGCCTTATCATTCAGTCGGTTGTCCTTCACTTCTACTTGGAAATCAAAGGTCATATGATGTGATTCCTTTAAATCTTTTGCGAGCTGCGAATCCATCAATTCATTGATCTCAGATAATAAGACTGATATTTCTTCTTCAATATGAGCATCAATTTTTAATGACGTATCATAACATAATTTATCAATCTCTACAGAAATTTCATCACCTTTACTAGCCAGAACTTCCTGTTTAACAGATGGAGTGATAAGAGACACCATTTCATGTCCCTTCTTCGTAATAGTTGAAGTTAAATTATTCACTTCTCCTACTACTTTTCTTTCCAATCTTTTTCGACTTTCATTGACTATAAATCTTTTCTGTCTTAGTAGTTCTTGTAGTTTTAAAACCTCATCTGAATCAGCTGTAAGTTGATTAATGATCTGGTCAGAATAAGTTTGAATCATATTTAGTGGAGTTGTAATTCTACCAAGTAGTCCTTTCTCCTTGATAAAATGATTTAACTGTTCCTCAAACGCAGAGAAATTGCTTAAGCTAATTAATTCTTTCCCTTCTAAAGTGTCTCCCTCCGCACTCCCATCCATGTAATCTTGAGCGTCAATATAGGTAAAGCCGATTTCTTTAGGTGTCATGGGATCAAGAACAGGCTTAATTAACTCCACCCAATTCTCCTTGTTTGCCTCATCTTCCATCGAAATTTTATTCATAACTAGGATCATTCTAGAAGCTCGATTTTGTTCGAACGCTAGTTTTCTAAAATTCTTTCCTATAATATCGTCAAAACCATTAACTGTAATAACATAGACTAATAAATCCGCTTTATCCATATACCTTAAACTAAGAGTATCGTGTTCCTCATTACCTGCTAAAATTCCTGGTGTATCGATTAGCAGTACATTTCCCCATTGATAGGGTTGCGGCACATCAGTAGTTACATCTTGTCCTATTTTTATCGCTTTATTATTAGTAAGAGCCGAAATTATCGTAGAATGAGCAGAGTTTGTTCTGTTTGATATTGCCATTTTCAAGGACGATGTGTTCAAGTACCTTATATCCTTCGAAATTACGGATATCACACTCTTTGGTATGTCTTCCTTTTGTCCCTATCGCCTTTGTTATCCTTCAAACAAACCATTGACGTATTTGTCAATAGCTATTGCGAACCGGTAAAAGAATAAACCCTTAATGAGTCTTCATAGAACCTTTAACACTACCCTTATCCCTATAAATGTAGTAAAGAGCCTGAGTCTTCATTCAAGCCCTTTACTATCAACATTATTGAATTGGTTGAATTATAAATTCAAATTCCATATCTTTATTTGCTTTCAATAGATGTTCGGGGTATACTGGCGCTCCCCAACTATCATCCCCGCCAACACCCATTTGTTTGCCTGCTACAGTAACAACGGTATAATGTACATTAGGCAGTTCATAATGATGCGCCGCATTCTCTAATTCAAATGCAGTATACGGTGAAAAATTACATTCTACTGGACGAGATGTAGAAGAAATTTTGATACCGTGCCCGTCACTATTTGTGAGGTTTACCCAGCGTACTCCCGTACGATTGCCGGACTCTTGCGGTTTTACATATCCCGATAAATTATCTGACACTTTATTGGTAAATACGCCAAGTCTTGCCCCAGCTGCGCGATCTGAATAATTCTCTTCAGGTCCCATTGCGTACCATTCTAATTGGTCGTAATCCGCAGAAACTTTGAACGAAACTGCAAAAATTGGCATTTGCGGAAGACTTTCAGCACCATGATAAACGGATTTAACATGTACACTTCCGTCTGCTAATACCGTAAACTTATTTTTCACTTCGATTTCTGAGTGAATCGAAAACTTATAGATAAAGGTAACCTCAATTTTGTCTTTAGATTCTTCTACATCTAACAAAACAGATTGACGTGCTAGGCTTGCTGCATACCAGCACCCCGAAGTATAACCTTGCGAAAATCCTCTATCATTATCGGTGGTCGCTCTCCAAAATAGTGGAAGTAGTGGAGCTTCAACCATCTCTCTACCTCCATATTTCATAGAGATCAGACTTCCAGCCTTTCTACAAAACATGATTGTAAAATCGGTACCATGGACACCCACGTTTTGTGTACCGTATGCTACTCGTAGATTTCCACTCGGAATCTGAGAAACTTGTTTTTTCTCCTCAAACACATATTGACCAAAGGCAATCTCATAACCAGCTTCCGCCCAAAGCTTCTCTTCTCTTACTTTCATTGATACATGGATGACATATTCACCAGCCTCATTTAGTAACTCAATTGGCCATTTACATTCAACACGGCCCTGACTTTGCGGCATGATAACCACTTGTTCCTGATTCCGATACAATTCTTTTCCTTCTAAGAATAGAATGTATTCCAAAGCATAGTCAGATGTATCCTCAAATAGACTTTCATTTTTAATGGTAACGCCAGATTTATCAACATTAAGTTTGATATTTTGATATAAGTATTTTACTTCCTGCATCTTTGGTGACAGCTCTCGATTGGAATAGACAATCCCATTCGTACAGAATCCATAATCTGTCGGACGATCTCCAAAATCTCCTCCGTATGCCAGGAACTCTTTACCATAACGATCTTTCTTTATAAGAGATTGATCAATATAATCCCAAATAAATCCGCCTTGGTACATTGGATATTTATTTTCAAGAGCCGTATATTTGTCCATCCCACCTAGAGAGTTACCCATCGCATGCATATACTCACAGCTTATAAAAGGCTTTTCCGGGTTATCATTCAAATATTTCTCAATGTCTGCTGGCTTTGCATACATACGACTTTCCATATCACTACTATCGTTATAGTCACGATTATGGAATACACCTTCATAGTGCACAAGTCGACTTGGATCAACAGACTTGAAATAACGGGTAACATTTTGGATTACCTCACCTGCATATGACTCATTACCACAAGACCAAATTAATATGGATGGATGGTTTTTATCTCTTTGGACCATTGAAACTGCTCGATCTAGGACAATATCATTCCATTCAGGTTTGTTTCCTGGTATATTCCATGAAGGTTCAACGGCCCCCATCTTTTGCCACGATCCATGTGTTTCCAAGTTCATTTCATCAATCACATAGATACCGTATTCATCACATAACTCGTACCAATAACTTTGATTTGGATAATGAGAAGTACGAACCGCATTTATGTTATGTTGTTTTAGTGTTTTTATATCCCACAACATATCTTCTTTTGTAATTGCACGGCCTCTACGATGGTTGAATTCATGACGATTTACGCCTTTGAATACAATTCTTTCACCATTTAGACGCATGATTTTATCAACAAGCTCAAACTTTCGGAATCCTACCTTTTGTGGAATTACCTCAACGAGTGCCCCCGATGCGTTATAGATTTGAAGATAGAGTGTATATAGATATGGGTTTTCCGCACTCCAAAGTTTTGGAGCATCCACTTCCATCGATACTGAATTATTTTCACCAGAAAGGTCTCTACTCTTTTTTGTAACTAGGTTTCCGTTATTATCACACAGCTCAGCTATTAATTTGGAACCAACAGGAATGTTTGGTAGAAGCTTTACATCTACTTTAAGCTCTCCATTCCTATAGGTTGAGTCAAGATCCGTATGAATGTGGATATCCTGTGCATGAATCTCAGGTACAGTATATAGATATACATCCCTAAAAATCCCTGAAAATCTCCAAAAGTCTTGGTCTTCAAGCCAACTACCAGTACTTCGTTGGAATACCTCTACCGCAAGTTTATTATCTCCTTTTGTTAAAAATGGAGTTAATTCAAATTCAGCAGGTGTGAAGCTATCTTCACTGTGGCCAACAAATTCACCATTTAACCAAACAAAGAAAGCTGACTCAACACCTTGAAATGATAAATAAACAGGCTTATTTTCCATATTCTTAGGTACTTTAAAATACTTCACATAGCTGCCAACTGGGTTAAAATCTTTTGGAATTTCTGGAGGACGTACATCGCTATGCCCATCCCATGGATAGATTGTATTTACATATTGTGGTGTTCCATATCCTTGCAACTGAATATGTCCTGGGACTTTGATATTTCCCCAAGCCGAGCATTCAAAATCAAGCTCATAAAAACGCTCCGGCCTAGAGTCTGGATTAATAGAATAATGAAATTTCCAATTTCCGTTCAAGTCATGACGCATTTTCATTGCTGGAGCTTCTTTCGCTTCCCCCATAGTTGCATAATACACATGATCAGAATGAGCCGGAACTCTGTTAATTGCAAACACATTTAAATCTGTAAGCCAATCTATCGATGGAACTTGAGCCTCGGTATTTACTTTGATTTGGGTTTCTGTCATTTTCCTACTCTTCCTTTCTATTTTTCTATTTTACTGAGCCCATCATACCTGCTACAAAATAGCTTCTGAAGCAAGAGGAATATTATTATTGTAGGTACATACGTTGAAAAAATCCCAGGTTCTATAAAATCATCCATTCCTCAAGCTTCAAGAAGCTCTCTTAAAACATCTTTGTATTTTGCTTAAAGAAAATGACCAGAAAAGCAGTTGTAATGCTCGGCCATATGCGATGTTAAGGACAAGTTTGAAAATTAAATTTATATAAAAAAGGGTAAGTAATAATTAGAACTTAGAAATGATAATCATCTTATGGTTCTAGTACCAACACATCATAAGGTTTTAGCGTAATTTTATTAGTTACTCTTTTACCTGATAACGCATCTCTATACTCTTTCTTTAAAAGAATCTCCTGTGGTTGCTCAGAGTAGTTTAATAAGAATGTGTAATCATTTCCATCTTTGTGTCGGATTGATAATTCTATCTCCTCAGGTAACTCAAATTGATCTTGATAGTTATTTAATCCAACCTCATCTATTAATAATGAAGCTAGTTCTAAATTAAAAACTCCACCAAAATAATAACAACTCCCTGATCCAACGTTTCGTCTAACTAAGGCTGGTTTTCCTTCAAAGTGCGCATGGGTAAACGTGCTTAGTACCTCTACATCTCCATGAGGTTGCAAGACTTCGTTAAAATCAATCGCTTCGATATCATTTGAATCTTTGAATTTTAATCTAGGTACCTTCTCGAAGGGAGCCACTCTCGTAAACTCCTCAACAGTTACACCTGCTAATTCTGCTAGATAACCTGGGAATGCCTTCATATATGTTTGCCCTGTTTCATCCTTATATCCTGAACGACATCCAAAAATAACCTTACCACCTTGTTCTACGTACCTAGTAAATAATTCTGCCTGTTCTTTTGTCACTATTGCAGCATGAGGATAAACTAGTACCTTGTAATTTTTTAATTCTTCTAAAGTCGTTTCTTGATTTACATAAAGAGCATCTACGGGCACATGTTTATATTGGAATGCTTTAAACCATGCATCTTTGCTTTTGGAAATATATGGACCAACCCATTTATCAAATTCACCATCCCATTCATTATCATAACTTGTAATCAATGCTACCTCTGCTTGATAGGATGAACCTGCAATCTTTTCTGAAATTTGATGAATTTCTTTACTCACCTGCTCGACTTCTTCGACACGCCTGTTTGGAAGGTTATGATAGTCATTGATTCCATGCCAATAAATTTCTGTTCCTTTTGTAGCCGTTCTCCATCTAAAATACATAACCAAGTCTGCTCCATGAGCAATTGATTGATACGTCCACAGTCGAAGTTGGCCTGGCTTAGGCGTAGGCTGTTCTATTCTTGTCACCCATCCACCAGGACCAGATTGCTGTTCAAAAATTGCAAAGTTTGGTGATATACTCCTAACTACACTTAAATTCCAGCTCCATTTCCTATCGCGTAATGGTTTCTTTGAATTATCCTCAATTACTCGTCCAAAGTTTGGATAGGAATCGTATGCAAAGAAATCAAGTAATTCATTTGTCATTTTGTGATTATCTAAATGTTTAAACATTCCGTTTGTTGTAACCCACTTGTTAGGTGCATATTCACGCAAAATGTCAGCTTGTAATTTAACATAGGAAATTGCACTATCCGAAATAAATCGTTTTTCATCCAGCATATGATGAGGATTTGGTGAATTAGATACAGTTTTACGAGTTAAGTAGACCTGCTCCCAACTTGTATACGTTTGATTCCAAAATACTGTTCCCCAAGCTTGGTTTAGATTATCCAATGTTTCATACTTTTCTTTCACCCATTTCCTAAAAGCAATGTGATCCGCTTCCGAATAGAAAACATCAACCTCACAATTTAATTCATTATCAATTTGCCAACCTACGATTCCCGGATGGTCTCGATAATGTTTTGCCATTTCAGTAACAATAATAGAAGATAATCTTCGGTAGTTTTCGGAGTTGTAATTATAATGACGGCGCGCACCATGCTGAAATGAAATTCCATCTTGGTCAACATTCAATGTATCAGGATACTTATATGTCAACCAAGCTGGTGGTGTTGCTGTTGGTGTTCCCATGATAACTTCTAACCCAAATTCATGAGCCTTGTCTACGGCCTGATCAAATAATTCAAAAGAAAATGTACCTTCTTTAGGCTCAAAAACAGTCCAAGCAAATTCACCCATACGGACATACGTAATGCCCAATTCCTTCATTCTTCTAAAATCATCTTCCCAAAGTTCCTTTGGCCAATGCTCCGGATAATAACATACCCCTAATTTTAACTTTTCTTCTTTTATTTTCTTTACCATACTAATCAACTCTCCTAAATTTATTTTTCATAAAGCGCAACAAGTTCAAATTGTATTATTCCTTTATTGACCCTCCAAGAATTCCAGATACAAAGTGTTTTTGAAGAAATAGAAACACTACCATGATTGGAATGACCGAAATGGTTGTGCCTAACATTAATTGTCCATAATCAATAGAATTCAAACCTGCTAGTGTAGATAAGGCAACCGGTAATGTATAATGTTCCTGTGTCGTCATCACAATTAATGGCCACATAAAGTTATTCCATTGGTGTGTAAATAAGAAGATACCAACAGCCGCTAATGTAGGTTTCATAGTTGGTAAAACAATTTTAAAAAATATAAACAATTCTCCTGCGCCATCAATTCTACCAGCTTCTAGCAACGAGTCCGGAATCCCCTTCATATTTTGTCTAATCAAGAAAATTGCAAAGGGATAGCAAATTTGAGGTAGTATTACTGCTCGAAATGTGTTTATCCAGTCTAACGAACCAAACAACTGAAATAATGGAATGATTGTAGCCTGATATGGAATCATCATTGCAAGTAAGAACGATGCAAAGATTATATTTTTCCCTTTAAATTTATACTTTGCAAAGGCAAATCCTGCTGCAGAGCAAATAAATAAACTTACAACCACGTAAATAATTGAAATTGCAGAAGAGTTAAATAGAGCTTTAAGAATATCAATTGATTCGCTTAAATTCTTATAGTTTTCCACTAAATAGTCACCTGGAAGCAATCTGGGCGGAGAAGATAATACATCTCCTGATGGGTTAGTTGCTCCAACTACCATCCAGTAGAAAGGAGCCAGGGATATTACAACACCTATTAACAAAAACACATGTAAGAAAGTTTTCTGAAGTAGTTTACTATTCACCATTATTCATCCCTCGCCACTTTAAATTGAATCCAAGAAAGAATTGCTATAAATAACACTACTACATATGCTATTGCTGAGGCATATCCAAAATCAAAATATCCAAATCCTTGATTATATAAATAATAGGTTATTGTTAATGTCGCATTGTTAGGTCCACCGCCTGTTAAGTTATATGGTTCATCAAACAATTGGAACGATCCAATTGTTGAAAGTATGAACGTAAATAGTAAAACTGGCTTAAGCTGTGGTATCGTAATATAGAAAAATTTGCGGATAGGACCTGCGCCATCAATACTTGCGGCTTCATACAGACTATGAGGTATACTCTGTAAACCCGCTAAAAGAATGACCATATTGTAACCTGCCCATCTCCAGGTTGTAACAAGAATTAATGATACTCTCGCCCAAATAGAATCGGTTAACCATGCTACTTTCTCTAATCCAATTGACTGTAGCATGTAATTAATTAATCCATAATCCGTATTTAACAAAAGTACAAATATAACAGAAGCTGCAACTAATGAGGTAATTGCAGGTGTAAAAAATGCTACCCTATAAAATCCCTTCATCCCGATCAAAGAGGAATTTAAGAATACAGCAAGTACAACCGCGATAAATAACATAATTGGAACCTGAACAAGTAAAATAATAAACGTGTTACCTAATGCTTTATAGAAAAGTGGATCATTAAACAAACGAATATAGTTCGCAAAACCCGAAAATGTATATTCCCCTTCAACCTTCGTTTGAAAACTAAGTAGAAAGGAAGCAATTATTGGATAAACCGTAAATGCTAAAAATAGAATTAAAGCTGGTCCAACAAAGAAATATGGTGCAGTTTTAGTTGTTAACACTTGTTTTCTTTTTTTATAAATAAAAGAAGTCTCCTTCTCAGCTTTAAAAATCTGGTTGGTTTGCAACATTCACCCTCCTCAATAAAAATAGGGCTGAGCTAGGGATTTTTGGTCAGCCCTATTTTAGCAGTCTATTTTATTTTGAAACTTCTAATCCTGTTTGTTGTTGTGCCTGTTTTTCGCCATCCTCTAGCATTTGTTGCGCTGGCTTATCTTCTAATAGGAATGCCTGGAACTCACTACTCATTATCGATCTAAGCTCTAACTCAGCAGGTGCATGGTTAATCGCTAAAATTTCTGGTACTGTTTCTGCAAATTTCGTAAAGAATGGTTGGCTATTAAAATATTCTTGATTTTCCGTAAAGATTGGTTCTTCATAAGCCGCTAACAATGCAGGGAACAGGCCTCTATTTGTTAGTGCTTTAATTTGTGAGTCAACGTCAGTTGAAGCAAACTCTGCCAGAGCGTAAGCAGCTACTTTATTATCAGATGAACTCGGAATGGCTAGAGCAGATCCGCCATCATTGGCTGCCCTCACCCCACCTTCTTCTATCGCAGGAAGTTTAAACATATCCCATTTACCTGACAGTTCTGGCATTTGTTCTAACATTGTTCCACTCCACCATACAGCACCTGGCTGAGTAGCCACTTCACTGTTTTTCATAGCAGATACTTGTCCATCCCAGTTATTTGTATAGATGATTATCCCGGCATCCTTCATTTTTTGTAAAATTTCTGCGGCCTTTTTCGCTTCAGGAGAGGTAAGATCTAATTTCCCGTCCCCAGTAAAATAATATTTCCCTTGCTGTTGTAGCATGATGCGCAAAAGTCCTTCACTATCAGTTCCTAAAAATGCCTTTCCAGTATGTGCAACAACCTTTTTACCCACTTCTATATAATCATCCCATGTTTCGATACTCCTTGGGTCAATACCCACTTCCTCAAAAATGTCCGTTCGATAAATAACTCCTACCGGACCCAAATCTCTCGGGGCAGCTATAATATTACCTTCACTATCCTTTAAACCTTCGACTTTCGATTGCGAAAATTTAGCTTCATGTTGGTCATAACCTAGTGCACTAAGATTTACGAAAGGATCTTTAAATTCATTTGTAAATGAGTGGATACGATTATTTTCCACCTGTATTAAATCAGGTAAACCACTTCCACCACTGGATAAACCAGCACTTAGTTTTTGATACACTTGGTCTACACCTAGGTGTTCAACCGTTACATTCACATTTGGATATTTTTTGTTAAACTCTGGTAATACATCTTTCTCTAAATAATTTGCCTCTAATGCCCACGCCCAAACAGTAACATCTCCTTCTATATCCTCGGGATTTTCGGGGATGGTTAGGTCTTCTGAATTTGACGGTGAACTATTACAACCTCCTAGAAATAAAGAAAAAATAATGACTAAACCAAAAAACCAATAGTTTTTCACAAGCACACACTCCTTATTTTTTATAATTAAACAATTGAAAAATGTTTAATGACAAAATGAATCAACGCAAAATGATAACGGTTACAAATAATTCAAAAAAATAACTGAATCATTTGTTTGATAGTCTGCCTGTATTATAGAGAAAATAATACAGATATATTGTTTTAATGTAAGATTATTTGAAATTATATAATAAATCAGGACGAGATTATGGTATAATTTCCTTAAAATTGGTATTTATTCACTTTTTTTGAAATAGTAAAAATGAAATATTAGGACTATGGAGGTTAAAAATCGTGGATAAAAAACTTCAAGAGAACAGTGTGGAGTTGGCTTGCAAATTAATTAATGAGACAACGAACATCCCCATTTACGTGTTAGACAGACACCGTAAGATAAAACTAGATTATTCATCTAATTTGCCTTATAACCCTATATTTACATCGAATCAAGAACAGCTACAAAGTATTGAACTTTTTGAAACAACTAAACTATTTCCTAGATTACATAAAAATGAATTTTTAGAACAATATGTTTCAATCCCTTTCGTTCAACATAACACATACTTAGGGACGATTCTCTTAGGACCTACTGTGTTTCCTAAACCTTCGGAAATTTTTCTAGATGAAACTATTACTTTCCATGAACTTGGGGAAATGGCTACTGAAATAAAAAATTATTATTATTCCTTACCAGTAATAAGTAGTTGGAAATTACTACATGCAAGTGTTCTTCTTTCTAATGTGATTTTCAGTAAGAAGTTTGACATTAACGAAGTATTACATCAAAATCAGATCAATATTGAGGCGCCCTTGAATGTCGAGTTACCTGACAAAAATATTTCATTATTACTACAAAACGCTTTTTACCATCACGATCCTGTTTCAGAAGGGAAACTTTATCAATATATTACGGATGGAAACAAAGAGGATATATTACTTTATTATAAAGCCTTCCGGCAGAGGTCAGATTTTGAGTTTGGAAAATTATCTAAGAAAAGTGAACTGAGAAGTCAAAAAAATTTAACCATTGCAACAATCACTTTAGCAACACGTGCTGCAATTGCTGGTGGTTTACATTCTGAAATTGCATATACTCTAGGAGACCGATATATTCAGGATCTAGAAGAACTCCACTCAATAAAGGATATTGAAACATTTACTGAAAATGTTCTCTATGAATTTGCTGATAGAGTAAATCAAAATAAAAAACAACTATATTCAAAGCCAATAAGTGATTGCCATAAATACATTTTCAAACACATTTATGAAAACCTTTCACTCTCTATACTGGCCGATTATGTTTCTTTGAATCCCAAATATCTCTCGAACATATTTAAAAAAGAGGTAGGAATGACAATAAGCGAGTATATTCAAAGATCAAAAATTGAAGAGGCAATAAAACTGATGACATTTTCAGATTATTCCTTATCAGAAATTTATAGCCTACTCAATTTTACTGACCAAAGTTATTTTACTAAGGTATTTAAAAAATTTATTGGTCTTACTCCAAAGCAATATATGAACAAGATCAATGAAGCAGATAATCTTTTCAGGTCTAATCCGATCCAACAATCTCTAATACATAATTAATTGGATTGTAGTTATACAACGATGATGCAATTGTTTCAAATAGATTTGTCCTATTTTTAACTACGATACGAAAAAAATTACAATCTTAACAAAAATAAAAACGGACCAGTTCCAATTCGAATTGATCCGTTTTATCTTGCAATCCATTTCTTACCTATGCAATTGAGCTAGAACCAACATAGAATATTCCAAGAAATTATGTCTTTCCTTTATAGTATTTATTCTAAAATACCCTCAATTTTTTGGATCACTTCATCTGAGAGTTGAATTCCAACCGCTTTCACATTTTCTTCCACTTGACTTGGTTTACTTGCACCGGTTAGCGTACTTGAAACATTGGATTGCCTTAAAATCCAAGCTAAAGCAAGACTAGGCAATGTAATATCCAATTCGTTAGCCAAATTCTCTAGTTGTTCCACTTTACTAAAGATTGATCGATTTAGCATATCTTTAATAATGTTATTGATGGATTTATTTGATGCCCGACTATCTTCAGGAATACGATCAGCCTTGTACTTACCGGTCAACACACCTTGAGCAAGCGGAGAAAATACAACTTGTCCCACACCATATTTTTCACTGACAGGGATTACTTCTTTCTCGATATATCGAAGAAACATGTTATATTGCGGCTGGTTGACAACTATGCGGTCTAACAAAAATTGATCTGCAACACGCATCGCTTCTTCAATTTGTGCTGCACTCCATTCACTTACACCCGCATACAAGATTTTCCCCTGACGAATTAAATCATCAATGGCTCGTAACGTTTCCTCCACGGGTGTTTCTGGATCATAGCGATGGCAGTAAAAAATATCAACATATTCTAAGTTCATTCTCTTTAAACTAGCATTTACTTGTTCGGTTACATGCTTTCTTGATAACCCCGATCATTCGGACCTTCACCCATAGGCCAAAACGCTTTTGTTGTAATAATATAGGACTCACGTGGATACTGTTTTAATGCTTGAGCCATTACCTTCTCACCCTGTCCTCGCTCATAAACATTAGCGGAGTCAAAAAAGTTAATACCTAATTCAAAAGCTTTATGTATCGTTTTTTCAGCCACGTTATCTTCTACCGATTTTCCATACGTTAACCAACTGCCCAAACTAATTTCACTAACTTTTAATCCACTTTTTCCTAATCTTCTGTACTTCATAGTAAGAAGCCCTCCTTAATATTTTTCACTTTCTTCTTTATTTGTTTATTAAACCTCGAAAATACTACCTATAGCCAGCTTCCTCATAAGAACTGACTTTATAAAAAAGTATTGGATTTCTAATAATAAAATTCAATTACTAATGAATTACGTAAAGCTTTCTAAAACACTGAAGCGTTAAACAAACAATTGATTGAATTCTACGTTTTTAAAATACCTGTTTAGTACAGATTAGTACTAATCAGGCTTTTGCTAAACCAAGAACCGATTATAATATTATTTAGATAAAAAGAAATTTCAGAGGGTCAATCATCATTAAATCTCGTTGACCTATACCATATTCAAAGGTTTCTCCTACAAACTCTTTTTCTTTTTCTATTATCTTATTAACCTTGCGTGCAGACCCATTAGCCCAAGTTGAATTTAAGTAAGCATTCACTACTTTTTTTCCAACCTCTACACCTATAATTTGTGCTCACATGGTGTTAATCTGTGCATTATTACTTAATTGCGCTCTTTCTGCAGAATAAACATCGTGACATAGTGCAGCCCGTATTCCAGGATATTTATTTGCTGCAATTGCCACGCCAATACCTGTTCCGCAAATTAAAATACCTCGATCAAGTTCACCACTACTAATGGCTTCAGAAACTTCAAATGCAACATCAGGATAATCAACTGCATCACACGAATGACAACCATAATCGATTACTTCGTATTCGAAACCATCTAAAAACTCCTTAATCCCTTCTTTAAATTCAAATCCATTATGATCACTACTAATACCCATTTTCATATATTACTTTTCCCCTCTCTCCTAGCCAACAGTTAGATAATTTTCAATTGATAAAAGTATTCTTTGAAAGCTATCACTTTCCCAAGCAGCCCTTCCGATAAATAAGCCATTTACATCTTCAGCATTAAGGTATTTCAAACATTAGTTGGGTTTAATAATGTTTCTTATTTCATTAAATGTTTCAGCGAATCTGAAAAGTTAACGCCAAAAGCATTTAGAGATAAATACCACACACTTACTACCTATAGATGGGATGTTGTAAATTAAAAGTATAAAAGCCTATCTAGTGAATATATGCGATTGACAGTAGATAAGAAAGAAGCTTTTCTATATTTTGGGTCAAATCTTAAACAATCTAACTACTTCCACAACGAAAAAGGATAGAAACAAAGACAGTATATTGTTGTAGGGGGGAATCCTTCTACATTCGGTTCTTAAAAAAATGTGCTGGAGAAATTGCCCACCAGCACATACATTCTCTTATTCTATTTCCGGAACTCTTTGAATTCTTGGATCTGTAAAGATGTCACCTTCATCGGTACTTTTTGTTGAAAATTCGGAGACAATCGTGCCTTCACTTCCTGCTTTAAACCAATGTAGGGTATTAGGATAAATGGTATACTGTTCGCCTGGCTTTAAAATAATTTCATGAAAAACGGTATAGTACTCGTCATCCCCCTGTGGTGGATTCATCGCGCGGTTCTTTGTTTCTTCTCCCTCTACATAAAGATATACCGTTCCGTATCTGCATCGAAAAGTCTCTTCCTTGCCTTCATCAAAATCTCTTTTTGGATGCTTATGCTCAGGACAGGTTTGGTACGGAAGTAATGCCAACTCTTTCGCGCAAACCAGTTCTGTATTCACATAGGTAATCAATTGCAACCCTGTATCTTCCACTTTATTGAGTCCAAAGTCAGCCACTTCTAAACTACTTTTCTCTTTATCCGTCAAAATTATATGAGCTTTCTCGAATAGCTCTAAAGCCTGTGCTTTTATTTTTTCATACTCATGCTTTTTCATACTTCAAACCTCCTTGTAGGCAGTCTTGTCTATTTTTTTGCATATTGCCCTTTATTCGAAAAGATTTCCATCGCTCTCTTTACATCTTTTTTAATTGCATCCTTCGCAATTACCGCAAAGTCATGATAGAACAGGTCTTTGTTTTGCTCGATATATTCTTTTATGGCATTCGCACCTGCTTTGGCAGCATAGCTGTAATAGTTGATTTTTCTTACCCCTGAATTAATGACAGCTAAATATTCTTCCTCGCTTAATCCAGAACCACCATGCATGACAATGGGTATCTTCGTATTCTCAGAAATCAACTTCAATCGTTTGATATCTAATTGAGGCTCTTTAATATAGATTCCGTGTACTGTCCCAAAAGAGGCAGCTAATGCATCAATTCTTGTTCTCTGAACAAAATCTTTTGCTACTTCTGGATCTGTGTAATAATCTTCTGCATCTCCTTCTGTAAGTTCCTCTCCGCCTGCCGTTTCTTCGCCACCAATTCCAGATGAAGTGATCATACCAAGTTCGGCTTCAACGGATACATTATGCGAATGGGCATAGTCCACCACTTCGATAACCGTATTCACATTATCTTCATAACTCATATGTGAAGCATCAATCATAACGGAGCTAAACCCAGTGTCAATCGCCTTTTTGACCGTTTCTAGGCTTGAACCATGGTCAAGGTGCACGACCACTGGAACACTAGCATTTTTAGCAAGTTCAACGAGAATGGGTCCCATGACTTCAAGCGGCGTAACTTCAAAGTGTACTTCGGCATGAGATAAAATAATTGGAACCTGTAGTTCTTCTGCTGTTTCAATTGCTGCTCTAGCCGATTCCAAGGTAGGAGAGTTAAAAGCTCCCACTGCAAAATTTCCCGCTTCTGCTTTTGCTAATATCTCTTTTAATGTGACTAACATAAAAAAACAACCTCCTTTAGAATTCGATCCGTTCTCTTTTTGGAAATTTCCCATACATTGCAATGAGCTCTTCATAACTTTTAACTCCAGACGTACTGTCCTCCGCAAATAAAGAGGATGCCGCCGACGCCGTACCTACTTTCATTGAATCAGGAAGACTCAAATTTTTTATAGCGCCGTATAATACTCCAGCTACATAAGCATCCCCCGCACCTACCGTTCCTTTAATTAATTCCCGGTCTATCAACAAAGAAGGAATGCTATAGAATGATGTCCCATCGTACCCAAAGCTTCCTTCCGGAGTATGAATAATAACCCATTCCTTGACCCCAAATTCCTTCAACCTAAAAAGAACCTTTTGAATATTAGAAGTGATTAAATCCCCAGAAAACTCTCTTAATGGAATTCCAACACTTTTTCCCGCTTCAATTTCATTGATAATACAATAATCTGTATACTTTAAACTGGGAGGGACAAGTTTTTCATATCTGTTACTATTTTCACTGACAATATCTATGGACGTTTTCAAACCATTGTCCTGTGCCTGTTTAAGTACCTTAGCCATCTTTGTTCCATATTCACTGTCTTCTTGATCTAAAGAATCTAATAGAAGTATGTAGCCAATATGGAGAAACTTTGCATTTAATTTTTCAAATTTAATCGTATCCTCATCAAACAAGGATGAATTGCCCCTGTAGGTGAAAAAGGTTCTAGTATGATCGGTTTCATCCTGAATGACATCTGTAAAGGGAGTATCACCTATTACCTTCACATGGCTGAGATCAATATTTTGATAGTTTCCTAATCTCTCTTTAAGAAAGTGGCCCTTATCATCGTCACCAATAAGGGCTACAACTTCAATCGGTAGAGTTGAATCGATTTTAGCCGTTGTAATTGCACAGTTTGAAACTGCTCCTCCACTTGACCTTGAAATACTCCGGATTGTGGTTAATTCTGATCGATTTGGATACTTCTCAAGCTTCTTAATTTCGTCTACGGCAATCGTGCCTGCAAACACAATTCCCTCTCTCAATTCATCACCTTCTTTTTTCACGTTGATTTTACGACTTTCTTTTCTTAATGACGTCTGCATACACCGCTACTAAAATTACAATCCCTTTTACGATATACTGCCAAAAAGAACTGACACCCATTAGGTTTAAACCATTACTAAGAACTCCTATTATCAGGGCACCGATTACTGTACCACCAATCCGTCCGTAGCCACCTGTCATACTTGTTCCACCGAGAACTACTGCTGCGATTGCATCAAGTTCTGCTCCAGTTCCTGATGTAGGCTGTCCAGAAAACATACGTGAGGCAAGAACAATTCCCGCTACTGCCGACATGAATCCACCAAATGTATAGGCAAAGAACTTTACTTTTTTTATATTAATACCGGAAAATTTTGCAGCCTCCGCATTTCCACCGACTGCATACATGTAACGGCCTAGCTTCGTTTTGTTCATGATGAAATAACATATGATTAAAAGAATAATTAAATAAAATACCGGCATTGGTAGTACCCCACCAATATAACCGGAACCAATTGAATTAAAAGAATCTGACATGACACGAATTGGTTTCCCATCAGAGATTACGTAAGCCGCGCCTCTTGCGATATTCATCGTCGCAAGGGTTATAATGAAAGGTGGGATGATAGTGGTTGCAGCAATATACCCATTTAGTGCACCAATTAACATTCCAACTAAAACCCCTACAGCCACTGCCGCAGCAACAGGAAAACTAAATAATGCAATGAGCGATGTCGTGACAACACCTACTACCGCCATAATTGACCCAACTGAAAGGTCGATACCGCCGATAATAATGATCATGGTCATCGCTAAGGCCAAATATAAATTGGTAGATGTTTGTCTTAATACGTTTAATAAATTATTGGATGAAAGGAAGTTGGGATTAACGAGAGATATCACGATACATAAAACAATTAGTCCGATAATAATCCCCAAGTTTTCCCTTACGAAGTTTTTAATACTGCCCCCCATGTTCATGACAATATTGTCCTTTTTGTTTACATTGTAAGATACTTGAGACACTTTTAATTCCCCCCAGTCGCGTAATGCATGATTGTCTCTTGATCAGAGTCTTCCTTATTTAAGATCTTTTGAATTTTACCCTTGTACATAACGGCAACTCGATCACTCATGTTGATAACTTCAGGAAGTTCAGAAGAAATCATGATAATCGAAACACCCTCTTTTGCCAATCTGTTCATGATTGCATAGATTTCTGCCTTTGCCCCAACGTCAACACCTCTAGTCGGTTCATCAAGTATCAGAACCTGTGGCTTTGTTGCTAGCCATCTAGAAATCAATACCTTTTGCTGATTTCCACCACTTAAATTTCCGACTTCCTGCTCCGGGCTTGGCGTCTTAATTGATAATTCATTTATATAATGATTGGTTTCATTGTTTTCATATTTAAAATTAACCCTTAAAAATTTGATAAAGTCTTGTAAAATTTTAATCGTTAAATTGTATTTAACCGATTGCGTTAAGAATAATCCTTCTTCTTTACGATTTTCCGTAACATATGCAATTTTATTTTTTATGGCATCGTTAGGATTCTTGATATTCACCTTTGTGCCATTGACCATAATTTCTCCCTGCTCAAATGAGTCCAGGCCAAAGATACACTTCATCAACTCTGATCTTCCAGCTCCCACTAGCCCGGAAAAACCAAGAATCTCACCTTTCCTCAGTTCAAAGCTGGCATTTTCAATAACACCTTTTCTTGTTAGATTGTTAACTTTCAAAATCGTTTCACCAGTCGTAGAAAAATCCCTGACATAGTAATTTGTTAATTCACGACCAACCATCATCGCGATTAATTTATCATTTGTTGTTTCTTTTGTTACCACTGTACCTACATACGTACCGTCCCGCATAACTGTAATTCTGTCGGTAATTTCAAATAACTCATTCATACGATGAGAGATATAGACAATTCCTACGCCTTGTTCTTTTAAATTTCGAATTGTCTTAAATAAGAACTCTACCTCTTTATCCGTTAATGACGAGGTTGGTTCGTCCATTACAATAATTTTCGAATGAAAAGAAACGGCTTTTATGATTTCAATCATTTGCTGCTGTGCAACAGTCAATTGATTGACTGTTGTTTTAGCTGATAATCCTAAATCGAAATCATCTAAAAATTTTTGCGCATTTTCATACATCAATTTTATATCTACGAATCTTGCCTTCGTTAACGGCTCACGACCCAGATAGATATTTTCCGCTATCGATAAGTAAGGGACTAAACTGATTTCTTGATGAATAATGCTAATGCCAAATCTCCGTGCATCTTTGACACCATTAATCTGAACTTCATTCCCATTAATAAAAATGTTCCCTTCGTTAATATCATAAATGCCATTCAATATCTTCATTAATGTTGATTTTCCAGCACCATTTTCTCCAAGCAGTGCATGGACCTCTCCACTTTCTAGTTCAAAATCAACACCTTTTAAGGCATAAACTCCAGGAAACTGTTTCGTTACACCTTTCATTTCTAACAGTTTACCGCTCATATTTACCACCTCATTTCATTTGAAAGAAGTGACTCTTAAATGGATGCTTAGCAACATATGCTCTGTTCCTTTTTAAGAGTCACCCATCAGTCAAAAGCGTTATTTATCGTATCTTACTGCCATCCATCAGTGCCGTATTTATCCACATTGTCTTTATTGATGATGAATGTTTCTACTGGCGTTCTTTGTTCAAATTTTTCACCTTTTAGTACTTTATAGGCTACATCAACTGAGATTTGACCAATGGAAATCGGTGATTGAGCACCTGTTCCTACAAACGGACCGCCTTCCGCAATTTCCGCTTTAGCACTTGGAGAACCATCGACTCCATAAATAGCAATATCGGTCTTATTGGCCGCTTTGACAGCCGCTAATGCTCCTAATGCACTTGGGTCATTTCCACCCATAATGGCTATAATATCTGGGTGAGCTTGAAGGATATCCTCTGTAATATCAAGAGATGTTTCTAAGTCACCTTTACCATCCTGCTGCGCTACGACTTCGAAGCCTTTACCCTCAATCGCTTCCATAAAACCTTCAATTCGATCATTGATAGAGTTCATGGTTGGACTATCAAGAATTGCAATCTTTCCGCCATCCGGGTAATTTTTCACCAAATCTTCGCCTGCCACACGGCCTGCATTTTTGTTATCAGAACCAACATATGCAGTAACATATTTGAAATCTTTAACCTCTGTGTCATAGTTAATGATCGGTATTCCCGCTTCCTCCAGCATGACTAAAGCAGGTCTAATTCCTTCCCAGTCAACTGGGTTTAAGAAAATAGCATCGATTCCCTGTGAAATCATGTCTTCAATTTGATTAATTTGAAGTTCTACATTCATCGCTGGATTTGTTGTAATAAGCTCATCACCATTTGCTTCAACCTTTTCGCGGATTGCTTGTTCAAGCACCTGGAAGAATGGATTATTCTGTGTCATCGACGTATAACCAAACACATACTTGTCTTTTGATTCCTTACCATCTCCACCAGATTGTTCGTTGTTGTTACACGCAGCTAACACAAACATTAGCAAGGCAACTAAGAAAACGGATACAAACTTTTTCATGAGATTTCCCCCTTTGTTAAATATGTGAAATTTTTGCGAGTAAGGATGTAAGCCCTTTCCCTGGTACTATCGTATCAATTGCATTAGTTTTAGTCTTTTCGAAAATTTAACAATTTTTATGAATTTTTAACTTTAATAAAAGCGCTTACAATCTTAAAAGGATAGGACACCTGTAATCCAGCGTCCTACCCTTTCGTTATACTCCCACTATTGAAGTGCGCCTTTACGATACTGGTTGGGGGAAACCCCTACAGCTTTTTTAAAGGCAGTGCTGAAATAGTGCTGAGACTCATAGCCAGCTTGCTCTGCAATTTCATACACTTGTAAGTTGGTAAAATTCAGAAGGTGTATTGCCCTCCTTATCCTCAATTCGGTAACTAAACCGGTAAAAGAGGTCCCTAATTCTTGTTTGATGAGCCTACTTAGATAAACAGTTGATACTTGCAACTGATGAGCGACAAATTCTAGTGTTAAACCTGGGTTCGTATATTGCTGATAAATGATTTCTTTCGCACGCCTTACAATCGGAGATATGAGAGATTCCTCTGAAATCTGCCTTATACAATTCTGATACACAGCAGGAACGGAATCGAAATCTCCTGAAATCGTTTCAGAATAAAGAGTTGGGGATATTTTTAATTCAGATTGGGTATCCACATCTAATTCTGTGAACATTTTTTCATCAACATATTCCCAAAGCAAGATAACTAGTCCTGATGGATCAGAAAATATGAGTGAATGCCTGTTTGGTAACATATCTAAAATAACATTCTTCAATTTCCATTGCCGTAATTCATGATTCATTTCTAGATTTAAAGACTGACTCATTTGTAAATCGCGACAGCGAATGACTATCATCATCTGGGGTACTTTCTTTGGGAGCCTCCAAAACTGTAACTGCTCGACAATTTCATCCTTTGTAAGCTTTCCCTCAACCCATTCACGGCAAAACTGTTCTTGAAGAATCAACGTATTATGTGTGATATGATTTGAGGCTATTTCTAGATATTTTGTTTGAGCCATATGGGATTGAATGGAACTTCGAACCTTGTTTAGGACTTCTAATAAGCTATTGGGCTTTATCGGCTTCAAAATATAGTCTTCCACCTGTAGGCGTAGTGCCTCTTGGGCATAGCTAAACTCATCATAGCCAGAAATGATTACAACTCTACATGCTGGAAGCTTTTCCTTGATATTTTTTATTAAGGTAAGTCCATTCATGATTGGCATATTTAAGTCTGCCAGAAGAATATCCACTTCATATTTATATGCAAGCTCTAAAGCTCTTTCGCCGTCTTCGGCTTCTGCTGTCACTTCCATCCCATATTTTTGCCAATCAATCGAATAACGGATTCTTTCACGAATATTTGGTTCATCATCTGCGATTAATACCTTTAAGAGCTGTTCCAATTATCCTACCCCCATTGCAATTCATAATTTGGATTCAGAGGAAGCAAAACCTTAACTAACGTACCCTTTCCTTGAGCACTTTCAATGGATAAACCGAAAGCATCACCATTCGTTAACTTGATTCTTGCCTGTACGTTCATGATTCCGTATCCAATTTTCGTATTATCTTTTGTCTCTTCCAAACTATTAAAATCAATTGCTAAATTTTCTCGGATTTTTGATAATCTCTCTTCTGGAATACCAACTCCGTCATCTTGTACGAAAAGGACTAGTTTACCCTCTTGTTCTTCAGCAGCGATCAAAATAGTGCCTGGTCCCCGCCTTTCCTTGATTCCATGATAAATTGCATTTTCAACAATTGGTTGCAGCACCAGTTTAATAACTGGGATATGGATTAATCTGGAGTTAATTGAAATACGATAATTCAATTTATCTTGGTATCTCGCTTTTTGAATTTTTAAATAGCTTTCAACATGCTCGATTTCTTTTTCCAAGGGGATAATGTCTTTCCCCTTACTAAGTCCAATCCGGAAGAGCTGTGATAAAGAATCCACAACTTCTGACACATCCATTGCCGCTTTTTTTTGAGCCATCCAGCTTATCGTCTCCAGTGTATTGTATAAAAAGTGTGGTTTAATTTGAGATTGGAGTGTCTGCAATTCTGCATCCCGCTTTTGACGCCCTTGAATTTCGATTAATGAAATCAAATCGTTAATCTTAGTCAGCATGGTATTAAAGCTGGTACCAAGTCTCCCAATTTCATCTGCCCGATTCCCCTTATACCTAATCGATAAATCCCCTGATTCAACCTGATTCATAAACGCGTTTAATTGATTGATCGGTCTTGTCATTGAATGGGATAAATAATACGATGCACCAATGCCAAACGCACAAACAATAAATAAAAAGCTAATCACGTAAAAGTTAATCTGCTGAACCTCTATAACCGATTCATTTGTTGGAAAGACCCCAATGGTTGTCCAATTCGAAAACGGCAATTTCCTGTAAATAAACTGTATATTATCTCCATCAATCGATTTAGTAAATGAACCGGATGAATCGTTTTCAAACCAGCTTGCCTTAATCTCATTCACCAAGGAGACTTGCGGAGAATAGATAGCTTCTCCCTCATCATCGATAACCATTAAATATCCAGACTTTCCTAATCTGACATCCTGAATGACTTCCGAGATTGCCCTTAATTTTAGATCAATTAGGATAACACCTGTTACTGTTTGCCTTTCTGGCTCAATAATTGCACGTACACCTGAGACGAGCTCACTATTTAAATAATTGGCATGTGATTTCACACTTCTCCCAGCAGGATGGCCGATAATTTTAAAAATACCATTATTCTCAACGGCTGCTCGATACCATTCCTCTTCAATTAATGAATGAATGTCTCGTGGATACAGTTCATTACTGATATAGTTCCCCTTTTGATTGATGATAAGAATCCCCGCAATTTCAGGATTAACCGTTGTTAACGCCTGTAAAAATTGCTCAATGTCGTACTGATGATTTCCTTCTTGATTAACATCGTGTTGAAGAAAATCTATCACCTGAGGATTCATAGAGATGAAATAAGAAATATCCTGCATATTTTCAACGTACGATTCTAATGATTTATTTGCCTGACCCAATAATTGAAGAGTATGCTCTGTTACTTGTTTCTCAATAATTTTGTCAACGGCAAGACTAATCAATGAACCAAGGCCAATGGAGGGAAGGATACTTATAATTAGCAGTAGTGCTATGATTTTATAACGAATCGGCATATCATTTATTCCTAAAGAAATGACTTTTTTCAATTTCACCACTCAATTCCTTCTCACCTATTCTGCATAATAACTATCTACATTCTTTTTAGTTACAACGGTTATCCCTGTATCCAGTGTTGGAAGTTTGTTATGTGCATATGGATCACTAGGTAATCTAATTAATCCATGATGAAGATGAAACAAATAGTTTAGCGCCCAATAGCCCATGCTCCAAGTGCCCTGAGCAAGAGTAGCCTCTATCGTTCCTTCCTTTATCATATCAAGTGTTTGTTTATCTGTATCAAAGCTAACAATTTTAACGTCCTTATCCTTTTTCAACTGTAAAACAGCCCTTCCAGCACCAACACCTCCATTTGCCTCCGTTATAAAAATACCTTTCAAATCGGGATAATTAGTTAAAATGTCCTTAACAACCTGTTCCGAAACAATTTGATCCCCTCTTCCATCTTCAATCGCGACAATTTCAATTTCAGGATATTGCTTTTCAATTGTCTCTTGAAACCCCTTGAGACGATTAATCTGATTTTGCTGATTAGGGATTGTAACTACCGCTACTTTTCCTTTTCGATTAATGAAATGCGCCAGTTCATGAGCTGCTGTCGCACCAGCATTGACATTATTTGTACCGATAAATGTGTATGCATTACTTTTCGGAGCGTCTGAATCAAAAAGAACAATCGGGATCCCCGCGTCGATTGCTTTAAAAATGGTTACATCCAGTGCATCTGGGTGGATAGCCGAAAGCGCAATACCCGACGGTTTTCTAGCGATTACCTGCTCAAGAACGGTGATTTGCTCCTTCACATCATATTGTGCTGCTCCATGATACTCAACGGAAACGTTAAGTGCCTGGCCTGCATCCTCAAACCCTTTTAAAATCTTTTTCCAATAATCAGTACCTGCCTGGAAGGTGACCATAACATATTTTTCGTCTACTTGTCCCTGCAGTCCTTTTGTTTCATTCAGATTCGCTGTTGCTTCACGTGTTTGAAAGTCTTTTAGATATAATAGAAAAGCAATGATTAATAAAGCATATACAACTAATAGCTTCTTCATTTGTAACCCCTTCCACTAGGTTTTTAGCTAAAGCAAGCACCAAGGAAGTTATCAAAGCTTCCTCTAATACTATTATTCTATTTAAATAATAATTAAATTCAATAAAAAATTCTGTCATTCTTGAGTGATGATCGTTTAGTTATAACATAACCCGGTATCTGGCTCTAGTCCCCAACATCCAGACACATACTCAACAACTAGTATTTCCCCTTATAATTCCGCACAAAAAATTTTATTGTAAATGTGATTTTGTGCTAGAAAAAGTAATTGGTCATAATGTCAAACGGTGGTACACCATCAATTACGAAAATCTCGAAAACTTGAAAACGGATACTCCTGCGAACCACGAAATCTCACCATCTGACCATAATGAACAGACGATATGTTCAAATCCAACAGACGAACTGCTCAATTTAGACAGGCCATGTGTTCAAAATGAGCAGTCTAGCTGCTCAAATTGGACAGAGGATGTGCTCAACTTGAACACACCATTACTAGAGAGTACTTCAGAGAGTACTACAAAGAATACTTCAGAGACTTCTTCTTCTTCAAAAGAGACCTACGAAAAAGAAGACCCATTCCGATTTTTTGAGCAAAACGGATTTGAAACAATTGGAGGCTTTATCGCTGACAAAATCAAAGCATGGTGTACAGATTTATCAGACGATTTCGTTATTGAGGCTATGAAGCTAGCTGTAGAAAATTCATCAAAGCGTTGGAGCTATGTCGAAGCAATATTACGAGATTGGGTGGAAAAAGGGTATCAAACTTTAGATGATGTCCATGCAGCACGTCTTGCGTATAAAAATCAAATGAACCACTCACCTATGAAAAAGCCTCCTAGACAGGAATACATTCCAGAATGGTTTCAAAAGCGTGAGCAGAACCACGAAGCTACACATGACACTGCCTTTAAAAGGGATAAAGGAATTATTGAGGAGCAAATAAAAAAGCGTACGGAACAGGGAGCCACCGCTTCACAGGAACCAACACACAAATCCAGCTTTGAAGAGAAAAAAAGATTGTTTGAGGAGCGTTTAAAGATGTATAGATGAGTGCCAGAAACCAATGCGGGACAATGTACCTGTCCCTTCGCCCACTATTCTAAAATACTATTTATCACATTTTGCCACTATAACAGCGGTTTTGGTTCACTCAAAAAGTCATCCAACAAACGTTTGTTTGAATTTAAAAATCCTTGTTGCTGTTGTGTTAAACAGTCAAACAAACGATTGATTGAAATGTAATTTCTGGATTCGTGCAGGTGAGATTAATTTAATAGTGCCCTACTTTTTTCAGTTAAAGGCTCGGAGGATAGTTCATTGACCCTACATCCCTGAGTTCGGTCACTTCTTGGTTGAATCGGTCATATACAATACTCACTAATTTAGCAAGATAAAGCTTATCATAGTGATGCCTTCCCCCAGTGGCTAATGGAACCTATGCTCCGGAAAACATAAAATATAACATCATTTTACAATTATCTTCATTATTTACCAGCTTATTGAAAACATTGTAAAAATTTAGTATACTAAATTTAACCAATAAGCATACTAAAACTGTTAACATTAAAGTAAGTTAAGGGGTGATGGTATGTGTAATAAGGAGGAAAAAGAATTGGGAACAACCGCTATTAAACGGATCGATAAGTCTAATGTATCCGGTTTATCTAAATCAAAAAAAGAACTATTAGAAAAACATATGGGTAGCGCATCTGCAAACATTGATTTAAACAAGATTCGTGAATGGTGGAAATATGAAAATAATTGATTTCAACAACCCATCTTTTTCTGGATTTGAACCTGATGAGGACATACTGATTGATACAGGAATAATACTTGGTTATTATAACGAGTATGATGCTTACTATTCAACTATAACAAAGTTGTTTAATGATCATATATTAAATAATGACAACAACCTTTTTCTTTACATAAACCCTACGGTTATTAATGAGATTAGTCATTTAGCTAAGACTCCTTTAAAACAATATCTTAAGAAATTTCCAACTGAAGCAGTTAATTTTACTTCTGGAGAAGAAGAATCATTTAAAGAAAAGATTATTAATGGTGTTAAAGAGTTAATTGAAAATGAAGTATTGCTAATACTAGACGGCGACAAAGAGAGTGCATTAAAACAGATTGAACTATCCGAAGCACTTGGAGCTGTAGACGCCGTTAATGCTTCCATTGCAAATTTATATGGGACAAGTTTTCTTACTGTTGACAGAACATTAACGAATAACATTTTTAGCAGACAATCTGATTTACCTAATATTAAAACAGTATATTATACTTCTGGTAGAAATAGAGATTACTAGTTATAAGACCTTTCGCATTGTGTGAGGGTCTTTTTGTATGAAAAAATGGGACATCATTATCTAACTAACAAATGCCCGATGTGTAATAAGGACACCAAAACTTCATTAGTAATACACTGTAAAGCATAAAAAGAAGTGGTGCCTGTAAAAACTCAACACCCCAAAACAACAAACACCCATTAATACTACAATACTGTAAAACCTCAAACAAAGGGACGGTCCTCCTGTTCTCCTGTAAATTAAGTTACAATAGTAATAGATCAACCTACGAGGAGAATAACATGCTATTATTTCTGAACTTTTTAAAGAAGAAAAAGGAAGAACCAAAGCAAACTAATACAACGGCACCAAAACCAAAAAGAACGAATGAACAAGTTGCTACTAGAAAAGGTGAACTAGGAGAATACAAGATTGATATACAACTTGATCAACTGCCGAAAGGGTGCCGATACTTAAGCGATCTCTTTGTAAAGAATCCAAAAGCAAAATCAGGGTATTCCCAAATAGATCATGTGGTGTTAACTCCATATGGTATCTTTGTCATTGAAACGAAAAACTATCAGGGGATCATTTACGTCGGGAAAGATCGTAAGACATGGTTAGTTAATGGGAAGTTTAAAATGATGAACCCTTTTGTGCAAAACTACGGGCATATAAAAGCATTGACTGCTTTTATTGATAAAAATTACCATGACTTCTTTATCTCTATGGTATCTTTCACAAAACGGTGCACCTTTAAAGTAGACTTAGAGTACCGTAAAATAGCATCCAACGAAATAATAGTCTATGATATCGAGCTGTCGGAATTCATCCATCGAAAAGTATCAGTATTAAAAGTTCAACACAAAGAGCCTCTCCTAACTGAAGGTGACATCTCTACCATTTATAATGCCTTTACAGAGGCTAATATCACTGACCCAAAGGTTAGAGAACAACATAAACATGCATTAAAAACAAATACATCTGATGAGGAAACCAACTCAAGCTCAACATGTTCTATTTGTAATAAACCTGTTTCAGAAAAAGTTAAAATGTATTGTTTAGCGAATGAAAAATTCAAAGGCAACATCTATTGCTATGATCATCAAAAATCTTCCGTTAGACTCTAAAGTAGTGCCTAAAACTAAAAAATGAATTATTGTATATTTTGGAGGATAGATAAATGAAGTTTTTAAAATTTGTATTAATAACAATAATTGTTTTGGTGATTCTTGGCTATGGGATATACCATTTTGGAACCAAAGTAGCATCTGATAAGTTAGTAGATACTATATCAACGGAATTAGTAAATAGTGGAGAAATGGAAGAGATCAAACAATCTATTGAGAATGATCCAGAGTTAATGTCTTTTTTAGAAGATGCAAAATCCATTAATGAGAGTAAACTTCCATTTCGAACAAAAGAGGAAGCTACTAAGGTTCTAATAAAAAAAGTGGGAATTACTGAATTAAATGATATTAGAGAACAAGTACAAGAAGGTACAATATCAAAAGAAATAGTACTTGAAAAAGTGCAAGGAAAATTGACCGAAGAAGAAATTTTAGCATTAAAAGTGATTGCTTATAAAGAATTATATAATCAATAGTATACAAGAGGACTTAACAACTACAATACCCACTAAGGTAGTGATTAATGGTGACTACATTTACATAGTGTCTAGAAGAGGATGGCAATGAAGTTGACAATTGCTGGGACGAGGGACCTGTCCCTCTGTCCCCAAAGACAGTGTATTATCACTTAGTAGACCTTTCTAATGAATAAATAATCCCTTCTCAAATAATGAGATGGGATTATTTTTTTATTTCCTTAACAATTCGTAAACTGAATGATTAGTGGATATCCGAATGTAGATTCGAGTCGTAAGTGCTTAAAAAGCAAATCAGGATTTTTGGAATTTAATAATAGTTGATATGAACAATCTTAGAATGTACTATTAACACAGAGGTAATAGTGTTAATCTGTGTTAACATTCTGAGATTTTCAGAATGAACAATATGAACTATTATAGGAGAGTCCTGAAATGAAAAAGAAAATGAACTATTTAATATTACTTTTATCGGTCATCTTTATGTTTGGTTGTACCAACGTTGAAGATACATCCATTACAGATGTAGAAACAGAGCCACAAGAAGTAACAACAGTTAATACAGAAGAAAATACCGAAAAAGAAGAAGTTATCACTACAGTTGTTGATGAACCAGTAGTAGAGGAAACACCACCCCCACCAAATAATGAACTGTTCTCAGGATACAAACTTATTGAAGTAGATGGTGGTGATTTATCTGGATATCGTGAACCTAACGTCGTTGTTGACATTGGTTTTGGGGACCGTCAATATTGGGCATTTACGAATGAATTTGGGCAGCTCGTCCGTGTTATTGCTGACGAAATCATTCTTCAAGATGATAATAGCGAACCTGTAACATCGTCTGGCAGATACTACTCTGATGAGGCAAAAGTTCCTGGCGTCGAAAGAGCAGATTTAGATGAAGGACATATCATTGCTGATTCTCTCGGAGGGGTATCGAATGCTTATAATATTACCCCACAAGATAGTACGCTCAACCGACATGGTGACCAAGCTTATTTGGAAGATGCGATCCGCAAGGCAGGTGGAGCTACTAATTTTGAAGCAATTATCACATATCCGAATACGGAAACGCAGATTCCTTCAAGTTATCAGTATACCTATACTTTAATGGGTAATGTGATCGTTGATACATTTGATAATGTGAACCCAGATGAAGTAAACGCGTCACTCGGTTTAACAGGCAGTAAGCCTTCCAACTCAACTAGTTCAAACACAACTTCAACTAGTCCAAATACAAACGGTGATATTTCTAGTATTGATACAAACGGTAATGGACAAGTGACGATTAAAGAAGCAAAAGCAGCAGGTTTTAGTATGCCAATAACGTCTGACCATTGGTTATACAAATATATGGATGATCGTGATGTTGACGGTATGGTAGGTGAATAAACCTCTATAACTTTGAGGCAGATAAATGTACGAAAGAACGGTTTTCTCGTTGGATGATTTATAACAATTTGCGATTGGATGTCTGTGCAGGAACAGCTGAAGTTATGGTCATATCATCTAAATTATTTATCACTAACAGGGGCGTTTTTGAAAGATTATAGGCCTAATTTCTCGCAAAAAGCACAGAGGAATTAGGCTTTATTAATCTATCTAAATCCTTAACTTCCACCCAACCCTGGCTTTGAAGAGAAAAAAGACTGTTAGGAGAACGGTTAAAGAAGTCTTAGAACACTTTCAGAAAAGCACTGCGCGACAATGTACCCGTCCCTTTGACCCACTCCTTTACCCAACTATTCTAAAATACTAATTGATTGCATTTCACCACTATAACAGCGTTCCAGATGCATCCAAAAAATCATCCAATCAAGCGTTTGTTTGAATTTGAAAGTGCTTGTTACTGTAACGTTATTCTGCCAATCAAACGTTTGATTGAAATAAAATTTCGGGATTAGTACAGACGAAAGTAAATGAATAGTACACTAATATTCATTTCTCTTTAAAAGATTTATAACTGGGACGAGGGACCTGTCTCTCTATCTATTTATCGCAATCTTACCATTCCCTTACTCCTTGTTTTATTCTTTCGACTCGGTTATTTTCTTGGGAGCGACTTAGGGACATTGCTTCCCATATGGCTTCTTCTGATATTTGCTTCTCTCCTCGTATATCTGAAACAGTACGGGCGAGGCGCATGATTTTTACTTGAACTCGGTTGCTCGCCGTGAGGACGTATGGATAAAAATACGCAAAATATAGATTAAATTATCCGAGTTTCTACTATTATATAGCGCGATAATTTAGCCCTTCTCTCTCATTTCACGTGACCTCTATCATTGGTTAGCATTTCTCTTGATTATTAAGCTATTAAACTAAAAAAATGGCCCACCCCCAAACTGGAGATGAGCCTAGTAAATCGTATTCTTCTATAGTAATGCTGCTTAAAGTTCCCCGTCCTTCTTCATTCGATAATGATTTTGTTCTAAATGATAATCGTCCCGCTTTGCTTTGAACGTTTCCATTCTACCAGACTCTATTAGAGGCTTGAGAACAACATCCATCAAATGAGGTTTTGAAATAAACATCCTTTCATTTATAAATGCCAAGATTTCTTTCATGACACGTGGTTCTTCGCAATACTTAAGCAACTCCGCTATCTCTGGCCTGTTTCGTAAAGCTTCGTGTCGTTGTCTGGATTTCTCCTTTCTCTCTTCTGCCATTTGCTCGAGGAATGAATCATACCTTTCATCAGTCGTCCATGCGAATCCGAAGTTAAAATGATAAATGACTTTTCCGCTTGTATACACGGTTGCCTTCTCAATAAATTCTTTATATAACTCCTCTGAAAATGTTGTTGGCTGTTCAATCATGTGTAGTTTCAAGTTTTTCATAAATTGCTTTAAATTCTTTCTGTACTGTATGGCATTTTCTCTTCGATTGCTGTAAACCTTTAGCTGGTCATACATTCCACACAGTTCTTCCGTAATTCGGTCGACCTTCCTGGAATCCTGCCCCTGTTCTTTTAAGCCTTCACTCACCGCATCATATAAGACTTGGTTTAATTCATGCAGTTCATTTTGTATCTTTTTCTCCGCATCTAAATCTTCATTAGTAAGTTCAACTTTTGAAATGGCATCAAGGGCATCTTGATAGAACGTGTGGGATGTACTTATTGCTTCTAATAGATTAATAAAATGCTGTTCAATATATCTTTGTCGAAAATACCTTGTATCACATGGATCATTCACATATTGATGGGGTCTATTAAAATGGCGGCATGACCAATATTGATTATGATAATAATTTTTTGAGTTCTTCACTTGTGTTCTCGAATGAACCAATGCTTGTCCACATTCCCCACAATACATTTTATTCGTTAGTATCTCATTTTTATATTCACCCACATCTTCATGCGGTGCACTTTTTTCCATAGCTACTCTTGCCCGTTCATCTAGAATCCCTTGGACTTCTTCCCATTCTTTCGGTTTAATAATTGCTTCGTGGTGTCCTTCAATATAATATTGAGGCGCTTCCCCCTGATTAAGAATAGGCCGCTTATCTGCAGTATTCACGGTTACATATTGTTGAAAAAGATAATCGCCACGATATTTTTCGCTTCTCAAAATTCTATCGACGGTGGATTTATTCCAATTATCCTTCCCTGTCGGTGATTTAATATCTTCTTTACTCAAATCCTGTGAAATCTGATAAACTGTTTTTCCCTTTCGAATATCTTTGTAAATCCGTCGAATCACTTTAGCCTCTTCTTCAACAATGTGCCATCGGAAATGCTTATCTGCCCTGTAACCATAATTTGTTTGCTTTCGGTGAATCACACCTCTTTTCGCTTGGGTTCTTAGCCCCCAAGAAATACTGCTACCCAAATTCACACTTTCCTCTTGAGCAATACCTCCGAAAATGGAAAGGATGAGATCGGACTGAGGATCGTTTGTCCATAGGTTCTCTTTTTCAAAATATACATACACCGGATTCGGTAATGTTTTCAATTTTCGTGTGATATTCAATGTGTCGAGAACGTTTCTGCTAAAGCGTGAAATACTTTTCGTCACAATTAAATCGATACGGCCTTTTTCACATTCTCTAAGAAGTTTATGAAACTCTGTACGGTCTTTCATCGATAGTCCAGATATACCTTCATCTGCAAATATTCCTGCAAATTCAAATTTGGGGTCCTTTAAAATGAAATACGTATAGTATGCAATTTGATTCTTAATGCTGCCAGTCTGCTCTAAATGGTCCGATGAAACCCGGCAGTAGGCTGCTGTTCTAAGACGCTTCGTTTCTAGCATTCCAGGTTTTTGATAGTCCATTTTGGACTTCTCAATAGATTCAAGAATGCTTTGTCCTTTATTTGGTTCAATCACTTCAACTTCTCTTGTTATTGTTTTTCCAACCATTTCACCCTCATCCCTATCTTTAAGATCGCCATTTTCATTGAGGAGGGTCAGTTCATGCTTCACCTCCTCTCCTGTTATATTTTCTTTCGTTTTATTAATTTTTGTATGTTCAAACTGTGTAGGGTTTCCTATTGTTGTAGTGGTTTTATCTAGCCATACCACCTCATAGTCGTTTTCAGAAGCAATGGTTATATCTAAAATCCAACCCCTTAGTTCATCCAACGTGACATCTTCATAGAAATCCTCCAAAGACTTCACATTTTCAAGCCATTGGAGGGTTTTTATCCGGAATGGTCGATCTTCTTCAATTTTTCCAATCTCTTCTTCAAATTCTCGATATTCTTTTTCTAACTGTAAGATTTCTTTATCGGATAATGTTTCTCTTGCAATTTCCATCTCAGACAACCATTTCAATCGGTGAAACTCGAAATGATCTTGTTTGTTAATTTTCTGGAGTATTCTTTTTAAGATTAATAGAATGGAAGAGTCATTCATATCAAACCTCATATTTAGCGCCTTCAAAATCATTTTATAAAGGTGATCATCTGAGAGCTTTGGATTTTCACATTCACCCACCCTACCTGCGTGACACTGCCAGTAACTCGATCGAACTCTCCTGGTATAAGTTAATCGGTAATTACAACGGTAACAACAGATTCTATTTCTAAATGATGGCGGTTCCTTCTTTTTTGGCTTTTTTGGCTTTTTTGCTTTTTTATTATTTTTGTTCAGGAGCTCTTGAGCCTGTTCAAAAACTTCAAGACTAATAATGGATGGGTGAGTGTCTTTTATCATGACTTGGTCTTGAATTCCTTTGGAATACTTATGTGTAAACAAATCCTTTGTATGAATCCTCGATACCTTATTTCCTGTATAGGTCGGTCTCTGCAACATACCTTTCACTGTTTGGGATTGCCATACATCCTTCCCTTTAGCCGTTTTGATTCCTCGTCTCGTCAGTTCTTTGGCAATACCCGTTAGGCTCCATCCTTGTAAATACCAATCAAATATCTGTTGAACAACCCTTGCTTCCTCTTGGTGTACTTCTAATGTGGCATGTCCATTTTTCGTCGCCTTTCTATATCCATAGATGTGGTTAAATGGAGGCTTACCCTTTTGCAATCGCTTTTCATACCCCCATTTCACAGAGTTCGAAACTGCCTGAACTTCTTCTTGAGCAAGAGCTGCATACGTGCTCAAAAGAAATTGATTATACTCAATGGAAGTGTCTAGTTTCTGCTCCTCAAAGTATATGCCTACACCTTTGGCTTTTAATTGTTCAACGATACTGATAAGGTGTTCCGCATTCCTACTAAGTCTTGATACATTCTTGGTCAAAATAAAATCGACTCGCCCTTCATCCGCATGACGAAGTAGCCGCTGTAACCCTGGTTGTTTTTTTGCATTTGTTCCACTAATCCCGTTATCAAAGTACACACCAACAAATTTCCAATTCGGTTTATTACGAATCATATGTGTGTAGTGATGAACCTGATTTTCCAATGAATGCATCTGCTTTTCCGTATCCGTGCTAATCCTACAATATGCCGCTACCTTTACAGGCTTATCTCCAATTAACGGACTTTCTTCCCGAGCCCTAACTGGATCCCACAATGTGCGGACCCACTTGCCTTTTTGCAATTCATCCAATACAATAAACCCCTTTCCTATAAGTGATAATGGTTCGTGTCCATCTATCACTCACATCCCGAGAACTTTCAAGTTCTTTTTCCGGGTGGAAAGAGGTTTATGTTTATTCGATAAAATTTAGCTTATTTCTTTTTTGGTGTCTTACGTTCTCTTACACAGAGGGTCCGGTTCACCCCGCATTTAAATTGAAATTCAACTGTTCGTTCCTTATAAATAATACCCCTTTCGATTGTCTTTTTGAAAAGCGTTACATCAAAGTCCTCTAGTTTCTCAGTTTCTTCTAATAAGACTAGGAGCGATTGAAATTGCTTTTCTAAATAAAGTTGCTCTTGCATGTTTTCCTCCAGGCTGTCCCGCTCCTGTTGGAGAATTTCTTGTTCGTAAATCAAGTGCCTTAATGTCGCATCATATATTGCATCGCTTGTGGCCGATTCTTTTGCCGCCAAGTCACTGATGCGATCGGTTATGGTTTCAATTTGTGCATTTAGCTCCTCCAGCCGCTGTTGTTCTGGTGGTGAGAGGGATGCCTTTTCGATAGCTTGTTTCCCTTCTTCTATTACTTCATCGAGGTTTTCTTTCATTTCCCTCATAATTTTCATAAATGAATTTTCAAGGTCTGTCTCATGAACATAGCTTGTTTTACAATCTTTATAGTCTGGATCTCGTCCTGCGGTCACTCGGCATTGCCATGCAGAAATGTAATACTTCTCCCCCTTCCTGCTTGAAGTCATCCGTCTTCGTATCACCGGCCTTCCACATTCTCCGCAATAGTACTGATTGGAAAATGGGCTGTGTCCACTAAAGTGCTGCCGATATTTTTTATCTGGGTCCCTCATCATCAGACTACGCCTTTTCATTTCTTGTTGAACGGCTTCAAAGGTTTCTTCGCTGATAATTGCTGGGTGGGTATTCTTCACAAAATATTGTGGCTGAATATCTCTGTTGCGAACGCGCTTATGCGATAAAAAATCAATCGTAACGGTCTTCTGCGCTAAGCAGTGTCCTTGGTACTTCTCTTGTCTCAAGATTTTATAAACCGCATCTGACGTCCACGTTTTATTCCCTTTCCCTGTCTTTAATCCGTCTCTTGTTAAGCCTTTTGCAATTCTTGGACACCCTTTACCTTCTAGGAATTCTCGAAATATTCGCCTTACCACTTCTGCCTGTTCTTCGTTGATGACTATTTCTCCATCTTCAGTTGTGTCATAACCCAGGAAAAACGTGGTCGGCATATGAACTATTCCTTGTTGGAATCTCTTCTGCACTCCCCATTTCGTGTTTTCACTTACGCTACGGCTTTCTTCCTGTGCCATCGAGGATAAAATCGTTAGGAAAAGCTCTGACTTCGAATCTAATGTGTCAATATTTTCCTTTTCGAAGAAAACGCCCACAGCTGGTCTCAGACTCTTCAAACGCCTGATAATTGATATACACGCCGTGAGGCTGGATGGATAAAAATACGCAAAATATATCCCCCCATAACAATAAAAAAATGCCCACCACGTATAGTGATGAGCAAGATTAAACGAGTTTCTTCTATATATAATTGATGACGACCACCGCTTAGACTTATGTCCGTAATGTAACCTCATTGGACAACTTAATATTATTGTGCCAAAAGTTATATTCATCTAGTTTTTGATTCACTTGGTCATAGACTGGTTTTGTTCCGGTTGGGTCTTTGATTGTTACCATCAAACAAAAATCCTGACTTAAGTCGGTCTCTTCCTGCTGGGCCTTAGTCTCAATATGGTCCCTGAATAACCCCCTTAAGAACAGGTACCACTTTTTGTCTTTAGTAGTATATTTTAATTGATTAGCTTCGGTCATCTCAGACAGATCAACTGCATATTTCTTTACTGGATAATACTTGTCCCCGTATTGAATTAACAGCCTTTCTCTTAAAGCAAAATCATCTTGATTGTTTTTCATCTTAGTCTTACTATAAGCACTCTCAAGCAGCAGATTTTTCGAACCGTCTCTTCCCACTGGATTAAGTATGTTTCTTCGTGTTGTGTCACGGTCCTTTTTGGTATCATAGGTCCCCATCTTTATGTCAATATTGGACTGAGAATATTCTGCCCTTTGAGAAGAATCTAGTATTGGGTTGTAAACTAAGGTTACAATAATCTGCCCACTATAGTAATCTCCTTCAGTTAAACAATCTGGCATAGGAAAATCCATAATATCTATGTATTCCCCTTTTGAAATCTCATCCCTCAATATTAACGTCGCCTCATTAGGGGAGTTGTAAAGAATGTTTCTTACATTTTGTGGTTTACCAAAGCCTACTTGATTAACCCTCTCTACGTTAGGGATTTTTAGTAATTCAGAATAACTAGCAGAATGAATCATCAACGCTTTTAATAAAAGCGGATCAAATTCTTCATCCATCTCTTGATATAGACCGGCAGCTAATGCAGCAATACGAGGGGTGGAATAGCTTGTCCCAACTGATTGATGCACCGATCCATCTAAGCCAAATGATTTTACCCCAGTGGTAACCAGTTCATTTTGTTCATTTAAACCGGCATTTCCACCATAATGAACGACTTCTGGTTTGATAATATAGGATGGACCTCTCCCAATTCTAGTAAATGGGGATGGGTTATCTACATCCGCTAAGTCTGTATTTGATTTTTTATGAGCTATAGAGCCAACTACTATTGACCTGATAGAATCTGCTCCTTGATGTATTTTGCCTTTTGGATGTCCAATAGTAAAATTACTACAGTTTCCCGCCGATTTACATATCAGTACACTATACTTATCTTGCAAATCATCTAATGCTACCGCAAAATCCGAAAAACTAGTTTCATCAACTGGTGTAGTTACACTTATCGATAGGTTCCAAACCTTTACTTCTTTATAGTGAGTCTTTATAGCTTCTTGAATATTTCTAATTAACTCGTCTTCACTAATACCCTCTTTATCAGTATCCGGGAAAACACAAGCATCAAGAACTTTAACACCATTAGTCCCAACCCATTCGCGATCCTCAAGTTGATCTCCGTATACTACCACCCCAGATACAAAAGTTCCATGATTCTTTTTCATATAACCTTCTGGATACGCTGTCCAACTCTCTTCACTTAACCAAGGTTTAAGATGAGGAATATTGGATATTCCGTTGTCAAGAATACCTACAGTGGCATATTCCTTTCCATCTTCAGGCAAAAGTATATCCACACCCATATCTTCATTTGGGCCCATATCTAAAGCTACTTTATACTTAGGCATTGGTTCTATTGAATAGACCGCTTCAAATGCTTCATCATTATTTATCAATTGCAAAGCATCTTGACTTACAGACTTAATATTGTAAATGACATGGTCAGAAGTGTAATTTGTCTTTTCTAACTGCAACCCTAAATCAGATACCGACTTTTCAAAATAATTTCTGATTGATGTGTTTTGTTCATAATTTTGGAAGTTAATTAACCTTACTTTGTAATCTTCCTCTTTTTCACTTTTTACTATAACAGGCTTAAATTCCTCTATGCTATCTATGCACGATAATGCATATGCAAATTTTTCTGTATTTTTAAGTCTTTCAATAATGGCTTCTGCTTCTTTTGATCCTTCTAGCTTAATTATTATTTCATCTGCCTCCGCAAGACCTAACACGTTGTTTTGTGCCCCGGTTTTGAAAAGGTTACTAACTTCTTTTCGATGCGTTTTAGCTGTTGCATCATCTACGATCTTTGTTTTGAATACAAGTGGAATTACAGAGTTGGAGTTCTCTTTCTTAAGAACTTCCTTTTTAAACGATTCTACAGTATTGACGAAAGACTCTGATTTTCGTACCAACGTTCTTTCATCAAGAACCCATTTAGGTAAATCACCGGATCCACCAGCTTCTACCCTAAGGTTATCAACTTCTCTTTTGGCAAAAAACTTTATTGGTAATCTTTCATTTTCCATAGTAATCGTCCCCCCATTTAATTCAATCAGCTAATTTAGAAACTTCTCTAATTTTTCGTAATGAATATCCGTAGTTCTCATTTACTTCCTTATGAGTCACACCATAATGCAATAAAAATTTTATAAAATCATTTTCACTAATAATTTTATGGTTTTTATATAAGTAAAGTTCATAAAGGATTTCCCAGTTATTAACAGAGTCTTTTTTATTTATAATAGATTTTTTGATTGAGTTGTTTATGATGGTTTTTACATCTGCATGACTCATTCCCTCAAACGAAGCTGATACTTGTTCTAACTTTTTATCATTTTCAACTAAGTTACTGTTGGCATTTTTCATAAATGATTTAACCAAAGACATAATTTCATCTCTATCCGGCTTATCAAGGGTTATTATTTTTGAAAACCTTCTCCAAATTGCAGGATCTAATAACTCATGGTGGTTAGTCGCAGCAATTAGAATGCTATTCTCACTGAAATTATCAATGTTTTGTATTAAACTATTTACGACTCGTTTCAGCTCTCCTAATTCATGCTTATCATCACGAAGTTTTGCAACAACATCAAATTCATCTAAAAATAAAATACATTCTCTCTTTGACGCATAATCAAAAGTCTTTCTAATATTTTTTGATGTACTACCAAGCAATGACGAAACTAATCCATCCAACCTAACCGTCAATAGTGGCAATCCAGTTTTATAAGAAATATATTTTGCTACTGTGGTTTTCCCGCAACCAGGTGGGCCATACAACAACAAAGAACTAATCATCTCAACTCCGGCGCGTAATATTTCATCCCTTTGTTGATAACTATTAATAAATTCATCTATTTCATCTTCAATAAATCCTTTTAGGATTGGTTTATCAAATGCATCACTTGGATGAAAAACGTCCACCATATCCATACGACTTTCTGTATCAACCGGCTTGGTCGCAAACTCATCTAAGGAAGCCATTCTTGTTTTTTTATTACTTAAAAGAGTACGGATTTTTTTAGATAAAGAAATATCTCCTTGTTTCTCCAAGTTGTCAGCAAGGACTTTGGCATAGTTGTGAACTTTTTCCTTATCTCCAATAATTCCACCCTCTATGATTTTAACTATTTCTGTGTACATACTACTCACTCCTCTATACAAAATTATGATAACACCGGAAATGTTATCCAGTCAACGAAAATGTTATAATTATGTTCATTTTTGTTATTTTATATTCATAAAACGTTATTTTTATTGCACTTTTGTTATTTTAAACCCGTTTTACTTCTTGTTTACACCATCAAAAAAAGCCCACCAAGCGGCCTAAGCCAACTCAGTGGGTTCCTTCATTACTTCTTCACCATATAATATTTTCGCTTACTTTGACTATTTGGTATAAAATCCTTCTGCAACTTCCCTTCTTCCATCAATGGCAGTACAATGCTCTTTCTGAAATAAGATTCTGAGATCGTCATCTTCGTGTTCATAAAGGCTAGGATTTCTCCCCATCTCCGTGGTTCCTCACAATATTTCAGTAAGGCAGTTACCTCTGGCCCTTTTAAAAATGCCGCTTGCTTCTCTTTTCGTCTAGCTTGCCTTTCCGCTTTTCTTTTCATTGAAATCATTTTTTGATAATCTTCATATCTTTCATCCGATGACCACTCTAGACCTAAACTTAATTGGTACACAATCTTACCATCTTTATAGACCGTGGCTTGCTCGACAAAATGTTCAAAAAGCTCTGTAGGGAATGCTTGGTTGGCTTCATCGTTCAGCCTTTTTATTTGCTTCTTCAGTTCTTTGAATTCATTTCTATAATGCTCTGCTAGCTTTTTACGGTCAGAGAAGTCTTTCAACTGCTGATGAAGTTTTACTATCTTTTCACTTAGGGCATCCACCCTTTGGTGATCTTGTCCGTCTTTATGCAGTTCTTCATCTACTGCCTCATATAGTGCTTGATTCAACTGCTCTATCCTTTTTTGCACCTCTGCTTCTTGTTTCAGCTCCTGGGCACTTAACTCCGTTTGAGCAATGACCTTTTCTACTTCTTGTTGAAATCTCTCATCTCGTTGAAGCGAGTTTAATAGATTAATAAAGTGCCTTTCGAGATAGTCCTGGTGAAAACGTTGGGATGAACAGCCGTTCACAGCGTAATATTTCTCCGCCAGCCTACACACCCAACGATTTATTTCTTTGGTTCCGTTGGATCCTCGTCTTTCCAAACTTCGCTCATAGCCTAATACATTACCGATTCCCCGCAATATAACTTCTCTGTAAAAGACGTATTTTTATTCTGGTCTTTGGAATACCTTTGGAAGTTCTGCTGCTTAAAGGCTTCGCTGCGTTTGTGAATAATGTTTTGTACCTTCTCCCATTCTTCTGGATCAATAATAGGTTCATGGTGGCCTTCAATATAATACTGAGGTAACTCCCCTGCATTTGGAGCGGTTTTTTCTTCTAATGTGTCCACAGTGATATATTTTTGATAGAGATAATCCCCCTTGTAGACCACATTCTGCAGGATTTCCTTCACCGTGCTAAGACCCCAGATCTCTTTTCCTTGTGGGGTGGGGATGCGATCCTGAGTTAACCCTGTAATGATTTGCGTATAATTTTTTCCTGCTTGCAAGTCAGCGTAGATGCGACGCACGATTTTAGCTTCTCCTTCATGGATAATCCATTGATAATTTTCTCCCACTTGATAACCATAATTGGCATTTCCAACTTTTATGATGCCTCGTTCTGCCTGAGCCCTTTTCCCCCATGCAATAGACTTTCCAATGTTGATACTTTCCTCCTGAGCAATGCTTCCGAAAATCGTAATCATCAATTCACTGTCGGCATCTTCTGTGTGAATGTTCTCTTTCTCAAAAAATATGTGAACGGGTTTAGGGAGAGATTTCAATAAACGAATCGTCTTCAATGTTTCTAAAGTATTCCGGCTAAATCTTGAAATGCTCTTACAAAGGATTAAATCAATATTTCCTCGGATGCATTCATCTATCATTTTTTTGAAATCCATCCTGTTTTTTAGCGACTTTCCAGATATCCCTTCATCCGCAAATATCCCTGCAAATTCATATTTAGGGTCTTTAAGAATTAAATACGTATAGTATGCGACCTGAGTTTTGTAACTGGTAAGCTGCTCTTCCCGGTCAGTCGATACTCCACAATAAGCGGCAGTTCTAAGTGGTTTTGTAACCGGTTGGGCTGTGGGGGAGGAAGGATGTTTACGCAAATCTTTTTCAATCGTCTTCAACAAGTTATTCTCTTTTCTTGGTTCAATTTTAATGACTTCTCTTTCCACAATGGCTTGCATAATTTCTTCACTCCTTTCCTTCAATTGTCCATCCGCATCAATGACCTGATATATCGGCTCGAGCTCTTTATGCTTTTGTATTTCAGGAATCCTATCCTTCTTTGGATTCTTGGGCATTTCTCCTACGGTGATTTCTGTGCCATCTACCCATTCGATGTGATAATCATTGGATGAATAAATCTCCACTCCCATCACCCAAGCCCTAAGCTGGTCAATCGTCACTGTTTCTAGAAACTCCTCTACATTCTGTACCGTATTAAGCCAACTTAACGTTTGATTGCGATACGGACGGTCATCTTCAATTCTGGCAATATGTTCTTCAAACGCTTTGTACTCTTGTTCTAACTTGGCCAGATCTCCCTTCCCTTCTTTCGCTAACTCCAGTTCAGTCATCCACTTTAATCGATGAAACTCAAAGTGATCTTTTTGATTAACCTCCTGAAGCACCTTTTCAGACTGTTCAAGAATAAGAAGATTACTTACATCAAACCTTTGTAGGAACCCTTTAATCAACATCTCTCTCAAACGATCTTCTCTAATGGAAGAGAAATCACAGACGCCAATATCACTCGCCTGACACTTCCAATAGTTCACCCCTCTAGTTGGATAATTGCTCAAACGATATCCACAACGGTGACAGTTCATTCTTCCTGATAGAGAATGTTTATGCCCCTTTGGCCCTGTGTACTTCCTCTTGGGCTTGAGTTCCTCCAAACGTTTCTGTGTCTGGTCAAATACCTCCAAACTGATAATGGGAGGGTGGCAGTTTTCGATGGCAATTTCATCTCTAATATGTTTAGTGGTTTTATTCGTAAAAATATCTTTTGTCCGAACCCTTGTCAGTTTGTTTCCGGTATAAGTCACGTTCGTTAGAATGTGTTTTACTGTCGACCCTCTCCATAGGTCTTTTCCAACCGACGTTTTTACTCCTTGTTGCATCAGTTCACGGGCAATATCAGCCATGGACATCCCTTGTAAAAACCAGTCAAAGATTAGGCGAATAATTACTGCGCCCTCTTCATTAATTTGAAGGGTGTTCCTTCCATCACTTTTCACCACATCATAACCGAGCATTTTGTTGTATCGAGGAATGCCTTTCTTGAAGTTCTTTTCATATCCCCACCTGGTTGAGGTAGAAATAGTTTCGACTTCTTCTTGGGCGAGTGCTGCATAAGTACTCAAAAGAAATTTATTGTACTCGATGGATGTATCAATATGTTCTTTTTCAAAATAAATTCCCACCTTCAACGCATTCAGCTTTTCAACAATCGAAAGCAGCTCTTGGGCATTTCGTGACAGACGAGAGACATTCTTGGTCAAGATAAAATCGACTCTTCCTTCCTCACAATGGCGAAGTAACCGTTGCAATCCCCGCTGGCCCTTGGCACTGGTTCCACTTGTTCCGTTATCAACATAAACACCGACAAACTTCCAATTGGGTTTTCCTCGAATCAGATGGGTATAGTGGCTCACCTGATTTTCAAGTGATCGTAATTGTTCATCCAAAGTAGTGCTAACCCGGCAATAAGCAGCAACCTTCACTTGCCTATCCCCTATTAATGGACTTTCTTCTTGTGCTTTGACTGGATCCCATAATGTACGGACCCACAATCCTTTTTGCAATTCATCCAATACAAAAACCCCTTCCCAATAAGTGATAATGGTTCGTGTCCATCTATCACTCACATCCCGTAAAGGTTCAAGTCCTTTTTTCGGGTGGAAAGAGGTTTATGTTTATTCTAATAGATTAAGCTTTTTTCTTTTTAGGTGTCTTGCGTTCTCTGGCGCAGATGGTCCGCTTTACCCCGCATTTAAATTGAAATTCGACCATCCGCTCTTTGTAGATAATTCCCCGCTCAATGGTACTTTTGAAAAGCTTCACATCAAAGTCCTTTAGCTTTTCTGTTGTTTCTAGAATATCTATAAGGGATTGCAATTGCTTTTCTAAATAAAGTTGCTCCTGCATATTATCCTCTAAGCTGTCCCGCTCCTGTTGGAGAATTTCCTGTTCATAGATGAGATGCCTTAATGTTGCGTCGTAGATGGCATCGTTAGTGGTTGAACCCTTTGCAGCCAGGTCGCTGATCCGGTCCGCCACTGCCTCGATTTGGGTATTCAGTTCACCCAGCCGCTGTTGTTCCGAAGGTGAAAGAGAAGCTTTTGTGATAACTTGTTTGGCTTCTTCTATTACTTCGTCCGGATGTTCCTTCATCTCCCTCATGATTTTCATAAATGCATTTTCAAGGTCTGTCTCATGAACATAGCTCGTTTTGCAGTCCGTGTAGTCTGGGTCTCGTCCTGCGGTCACTCGGCATTGCCAAGCAGAAATGTAATACTTCTCTCCTTTCCTCGATGAAGTCATACGTCTTCTTATGGCTGGTCTTCCACATTCCCCACAATAGAACTGATTAGAAAATGGGCTGACACTACTAAAGTGTTGGCGATATTTTTCATCGGGATCCTTCATCATCAGCCTTCGCCTTTTCATTTCTTGTTGAACTGCTTCAAAAGTTTCTTCACTAATAATCGCAGGGTGGGTATTCTTCACAAAATACTGTGGTTGAATATCGTTGTTGCGAACGCGTTTGTGAGATAAAAAGTCGATAGTGACTGTTTTCTGTGCTAAACAATGACCTTGGTACTTTTCCTGTCTTAAGATTTTATAAACCGAATCTCCCGTCCACGTTTTATTTCCCTTTCCTGTCTTTATTCCATCTCTCATTAAACCTTTAGCAATGCTTGGACACCCTTTTCCTTCTAAATACTCTCGAAATATTCGTCTGACCACTTCAGCTTGTTCCTCGTTAATCACAATTTCTCCGTCTTCATCGGTATCATAGCCCAAGAAGAAGGTGGTCGGCATGTGTACGATACCTTGTTGGAATCGCTTCTGTACACCCCATTTTGTGCCCCATGATACGAGTTAGATAAAAAATCTAGGGATAGACTTAGATAAAATTGAAATCGCTAAATATAGATAAAAATCGGCATTTTTTATCTAACCATAGTAACTATTCAGCACTTTTGAAGAGTATGGCTGTTAGATAAATGAAAAATGACCAAAACAAAAAAGCCCACCACCTATTATTAAGGTAATGAGCTATTATAGATCCGGTTCTTTCATACTATATTTATATTATTTTAAAACTCATAATTCCGAAGTCTTTAACTCTATAAAATTAAACATCAATGGGACATTTGTTGAACGTTGTAAGGATTTTATCCCTTGCGATATAAAGGTCCAACTAGCTATATATTGCTCATTATAACCTTCAGCATCCGTATCAGGCATAAATTGCAATAGATACTCTTCTAATGGTAAAGCTAAGTCATCTAGAAATGCTTCTATATTATCAACTTTTGTTTCTGAAGACGGATTGGGGTCATCAAAAATTACATGCTCTAAATTTCTAGAAAAATAGAACATTTGATAATTGTATTTGTTAGAAACAATACTACTCACTGAATTCATAGTGCGAATATTTCTACTTCTAATATCATTTCGGTTCAGTATATTATTCTTTTGTGCTTCCGTTGAAACACTAATGCAATTATTTTGGTAATAAGTTAGAGCTTCTTGCTGGTTATCTACAAGGACATTATCTTCAGGAATTAAACAACCATCTGTATCAACTATATGAATAACAGCTAATATGTCTGACTGCTTAAACTTTCTCTTTATTAAAACTTCTTTTACTATTTCCCCAATAACATCCTTGATAGGTTTCCCTTGTTTTTTTATGTCATATAAAATATCACCACGTTGGGGTTCAAAGCGAATTTCATGGTCTTTAAAAAGCTCTCTTAGACGATCTATGAGTAAAGTTTCGTCGCTTTCTCCTTCAACAATTAAAAGCACTACTTTTTTTCTATTCTTCGCCATTTATCTTACCTGCTTTTCTAAACGACTTTTTTATGTCGTACAAGTCTGTTTCGCCATAAATAGGTTCATCTTGTCCGCCAAGTTGCACTGCACGTAAATAGATATCGCGTGCATTATTTAACTTTTTAACACCTTTTAATTGGAGATAGCGATCCTCTTCATTAAGAGTCGTAAACCATAAATTACGAATAGGAAGAACTTCCAAGATTCGTAAATTGTGTGATGTGAAAAACAATTGTCCTTGCCCATTCTCACTTATTACTTCTAATAATTCGCCTAATAAATATTCGAAAATACCTGCATCTAGTTCATCAATTACTACACATGCATTAGGATTATTGTACACTGCTATTAATGTGCTAAGAATTGAAATTATTTTTATAACCCCAGATGATTCACTTCTTAAAGGTAGTTCAATACTTCCTTTGGTAGATAAAAACTCGAAGCGGATACCATCTATTCCATTATCCATTTTTTCTTGATGAATTTTTCTAATTTTAATTTGAAGACCAGGTATGATAGTTTTAAGAACAACATTCGTTTGTTCAATAACTTTTTGAATTGTATCAAATAGCGGAGGTGGTAAAACCATTGTATCACTTAACTCATACGGTATACTCCCTCGTATATTTTCAACATGTACGTTAAATGGCATGACTATATTTGCTATTAATAATCCAGATTGGATTTGATCAATTACGTGAAAGTCTCTATTGAAATCTACCAAAAGATTGTTCATTATTTCAGTTTCTATTTCATTTAAAAAATAATCATATACTTCTCTTAATTCTTCTCTAAAAATAAACGAGGTGGCATTATCGTTTGCCATTCTATTTGCTACCATTACTGTTACTCTAATATCCTCATTCATTGATTTTATCTTTTGATTTCTAATGGAAATTTCCTGATTATTTTTGTAGAAAATATCTTTAAATCGTTTCTTGCTTATATTTTCTCTATAGGAGACTTTTTCTTTTATTACTTGTAGCTTATCTTTTCCTTTACTTATTGAAACTTCATATTTTACGAAAAACTCTCCAAGATAATTTTTAATTATTAGATCAAAGGACAAGTCAATGAACTCTTCATTAAAGTATAATAAATGCTTAGATAGTTCCGGCAGTTTCCTCGTGTCTAATAAAAGCTTTAATAGATTAAATGCTTCGACAATTGCAGTCTTTCCAGATCCATTTTGCCCGTAGAAACCTATTACATCGGCAGCAGTTAGGTTATCAAAGGTTGAATTTGTACTGAAATTTCCCCTTTTAACATTTTTTAAATTTTTCACTTCAACATTTGTAACTCTAATAATACTCGACATATCGTTTCCTCCTAGGATCTTATAACTTTTATGTCTTTCAAAAAATTATATCACACAAAATTTTACTTATAAATAATTTTGTTTAAATTTTTACCCAAATACACTTTAAATTAATAATATTTGATAACTATTAAATAAAATAGACAATTTTTAATCATTTTATTCAATAACACCTCTTTTGGTGTGGTTTTTTTAATTTTGGTTTAAATTAATTTCTGATGGCAGTTTTATTATGTGAATGTTAAATAAAAAACAAAAACCCACCAAGTAGCCATCTAAAACCTAGACGCTAACTCGGCGGGTTGCTTGTTTCCCGTTATTTTTTTTTCTTCCGTTTTCTTTTCACCTTTAGTTTGTAGGAGCATTTTTCTTCCAGATATGCTTCCCATTCAACACCTAACTTTAATTGATATACAATTCGACCATCTGAGTGAATAACTCCACTTTCTACAATCCGTTCAAATAAGTCCGCCCGGAAAGGGATACGTTGTTTTAGAGGATTGAAATCATCTATTTCATGTAGTTCATTCACCAACCACTCGAATTCTGCTTGATATTTTGCAGCCAGTTCCTGTCGTTCTTCATATGCATCTAACTGATTTTTTAACTTCACAATTTCATTCGTTAATGCCTCAACCCGCTTAGTATCCTGCCCAGCTTGATTAAGCTCTTCATCAACAGCCTCATAGAGTTCCTGATTAAGTTGTTCCATTGTAGCTTCTATTTCTTTCACTTCGGCAAGTTCTTCTGTTGTAAGGTTGGTCTTCTCAATAACCGCTCTTATCTTTTGTTCTAGAAGATCCTCAGATTTCATGACCATCAAAGCACTCATAAAGTTATGCTCCAAATACTCCTCACGAAAACTTGGGGCTAAACATGTGGCTGAGAAGTTTTTTCCTGCCGCTGCACGACAACGCCAATAGTGTCTAGCTTTCCTCTTGTTTGAATTCTTTTGATCCGTATAATACGTGTGCAGACCCATCACTCCCCCGCATTCACCGCATCGGAAAACTTGACGAAATGGATGTGGAGCGTTGACTGAGGAACGGGTTGTTTGAGGTTGGTTCGATTTTCGGATGGTTTGGACCTTCTCCCAATCTTCCGGTGTAATAATAGCTGGATGATGGTCCTCAATATAATATTGGGGCAGTTCCCCTTGGTTAACTACTTGTTTTCTCGTAAATGGATCTTTCACATAGGTTTGTTGGTAAAGTATGCAACCTTTGTAAACGGGCGATGCTAAGATTTTCCCTACCGTGTTTGGATGCCAATATCTATTTCCGTTGGCAGTTTCAATACCATCCTCGCTTAACTCTCGAGCAATACGCCCGATACTTTTTCCTGCTGCGTAAGATTCATACATTCGCTTCACCACAGCCGCTTGTTTTGGCTCAATGCACCAATTCTTACGTTCATCAGCAATATATCCATACGGGAATCGGCTTGGCCTTACAATCCCTATTTCTGCTAACTTCTGCTTTCCCCACTGACTACTGGTTCCCACATTGATTGCTTCTTCTTGAGCCATACTACTAAGAACTGTTAACATTAAATCACTATCTTTATCGGCTGTATGAATATTCTCGCGTTCAAAATGTACGTAGACTGGTGGATTCAGCGACTTCAACATCCTCACATAATACAAAGCGTCGACCGTATTCCTTGTAAACCTTGATATAGACTTGGTCAAAATTTGATCAACTTTTCCTTGCTTACACTTTTGCATCAAACGATTAAACTCTGTTCGGTTTTTGGTTTGTGTCCCTGATAATCCTCTGTCCGCAAAAATGCCAGCAAAGCTCATCTCAGGATTTTTTAAAATTAAATAAGTGTAGTACGCGACTTGTGATTCCAGACTAATTTGTTGAGCATCCTGTTCTGTTGAAACCCTACAATAACTAGCCGTTCTGAGCGTTTGTTGTTTCGTTTGCGTTTGAAGCGACTGTTCAACCTTCCACATGTTCTTTTGTTCTTTTTTAATTTGCTTTGTTAAACTAACATGCGATGTTGAATTCGCTTCTCTTTTGATGGGTGCAACAAGCACATCACCATCCTCCTTCCCTTCAAGATCGATTCCTGTTTGTGTAGATTTTTCTTTTCTCTTTTGATTCCTCAAGGTTCTTGGTGGTTCAGGCATAGGACCTTCACCAACCTTTGTCTCTTCTTGGTCAAACCAATGAACAATAAACGTATCTTTCGAATAAATGGTCATGTTCACGACCCATGCTCGGAAATAATCAATAGTGGCTTTCTCAAAAAATTCATCTAGAGATTGGAGGCTTTTCATCCATGAGAGGGCTTTTTCTCGATAGGGTCTATCTTCTTCTATTTTTTTGACGTACCTTTCAAAGTGAAAAAACTCCTCTTCTAGCTGATGTTTTTTATTTACAATACCATCCAGTTCTTTTTCTGGTGCTACTTTCTCTTCTTCTTTAACAAGGCGTATGTCGCTAAAATATAGTAATCTTCGATGTTCTAAATAGTCATGTTCATGGAGTCGCTTCATCGGATAAAAAATGTCCCTTAGCGCTATAGAGTCACTGCTAAAGCGTTCTTCAAAGGCTTTTTTTATCATGGAAAGAATCTCTGACTCATACATTTTAGTAGAATCACACATCCCACTTTTACTCATTCTGCAACGCCAACAAGGTGTCGCATAGTCGGTTAAGAACTGATAATTACATCCGCATATCCCACACATGACTCGTCCTGATAACGACCGGAAGTCTGCTTTTTTATTTTTCTCTTTACGCTCTGTTGGTTTAAACCGTTTTTGCACTTCCTCAAACATGGATGGGTCAATAATAGCTGGATGGCTATTTTCAATGTAATAGCTCGGTACATCATTGGGTTTTCCATTGTCCAGAATGCTAGTAGTGTGAAAGTAGGCAAATCGATTTCCGGTGTATGCTACATTGGTTAGTATCTTTTTAACAACTGACCCATCCCAAATCGTGCCTCCTTTAGAGGTTTGAATCCCTTCTTGCATCAAATAACGTGCAATTTCATTAAGTGCTGCTCCATCAAGAAATAATTCATAGATCTTCTTGACTACCCCAGCTTCTTCTTCATCAACGCTGATATGCGTCTTTTTTTGTTGATAGGTAACGTGGTATCCAAGAATTCTTTCAAACTTCGGTGAGCCTCTCAATGCTCTTTTCTCATAACCCCAACTAACATTATGCGAGAGCGTTTCCACCTCATTTTGAGCAAGTGCTGCATAGGTCGCCAGTAAAAACTCGTTAAATTCCTTGGAGGTATCAAGGTTTTCTTTTTGAAAATATAAACCTACTTTAAGTTCTTGTAGCTCTTTCACTACCTCAATAAGTTCTTTTACATTCCGGGAAAATCTAGAAATACTTTTCGTGACAATGTAATCGATTTTTCCTTCCCTACAATGTCGCAACAAACGCTTGAGACCAAATCTATTTTTCATTTTGGTGCCAGAGACACCTTCATCGTAATAAATGGATACCAATCTGAATTGTGGCTTCGTTTGAATAAAGCGTGTAAAGTAATCAATTTGATTTTCTAACGACTGCAATTGCGTACTGATCTTTTTGCTAGTTCTTGCATAAGCTGCCACCCGGATCGTGTTTCGTTCCGATTCTATTAAGCTTTCCTTTTCCTGAATTAATGGCTTCCACAGAACCTCATTCCATTCATAATCTTTTAGAATGTCCTTCGACAAACACAAAAACCCCTTTCCTTTTACAAGAATTGTGATGTTCCTTCATCTGTTGAAGGTATGTTATCTATCACTCATACTCGATAAAAGTTCAAGGGGTTTATTTCTAGTAGAATTTTATTTTTGTCGTAGTGCTACGAACGTTCTTGTAATCCCGCATTTAAATTCCAGTGTGACTTTCTGATCTTGGTTGATGGTGCCTTGCTGAATGACCTGCCTAAAAATATCCTCATTAAATTCTGATTCATCAAATTCGTATAGGAAGGTGAGTAGGGTCTCTAAATGCCGTTCCATATGCTTACTTTCCTGTTGCTTATTACTCAGTTCATCGTATTCGGACTGAAGCAACTCTTGTTCATAGTATAGATGGTTGATAGAGGCTTCATAGACACTTGCGACAGTAGAGTTACTTTGTTCGGCTAGTTCTGAAACTCGTTCGTTAATTTGTTCGATTTGGGCTTCGAGATTCAATTTTCGTGCTTTTTCTGCTGAACTCAGGTCATATTCTTCAATGACTTTATGAGCTTCTTGAATCAATTCTTCCTTTCCTTCTTTTAACTCATAGAGTAATGTCATGAAATCCCGCTCAAGTGCAGATTCCCAAACAAATTTTGCCTTACAATTCACGTTGTACTTTTTAGGATGAACCCTGGTTCTGCATTGCCAAGCTGTATAAAGGAATTTTTCTCCGTTCCTCTCCGATGTAAGCCGCCGTCGAACAATGGGGTGACCACACTCTTCACAGAAAAGGATGTTTGAAAAGCATGATTTATTTGAATAAGCCTGTTTATATTTCCCGTCTGGATTCCTAAACATATTGCTTCTTCTTTTCATCTCTTGCTGGACCGCATTCCAATCTTCCTCTGGAATGATAGCAGGGTGATGGTTTTTAATGAAATATTGTTGTTCTCTTCCATCATTACGGATTCTTTTATGGGTTAAAAACGCCGTGAGGACGAGTGGATAAAAATACGCAAAATATAGATTAAAATATCCGAGTTTCTACTATATATCTAATGCGGTTTTTACTTCCCCTTTTACCTAATAATTTCTCGTTTCATTTTTAGAGCGATTTTCTCCCCATAAAACGCAAAAAATGGCCCACCTCCCTGAATGGAGATGAGCCTGATTGGTCATTTTTCTTCTATATTAAGTTATTGGGATTTCACCTTCGGAAATATATAACTTTCTTAAGCCTTCCTTTTAGTCCAAAATATACCTATGCTATTGATGTCTTCCATATTTTCAAACACGCCTTCATCGGAATACTTTGTACAGTTACAATTCCTATACTCTTGTTCACATTTACTGCATTTGGACTGATTTACAATAAATACTGGAGCAATTTCTAGGCTACCCTTTTCTATTTCTTCAATGACTTCAGGATGAGGTTTTAGCATTTGAAGTTCTATTCCCATAGCTTGCCTATCTTCATCCCAATATAATTTATGATCTTCTTCTATAAATCTTCTATCAAAATATAAGTAGCCCGCCGGTTTTAACATGTCTTTTAGTTTTGGATTATCATTTGCCTTAGGGAAGTACTCCGTTAAATTCTTGGCTACTTCTTCACACCATGATCTTACATCTGATTCATTATTGGGAAATAGCAAACCATCATTAAATAAAATTAGAATGTCCTCTATATGCCCTGCAAAAGAAAAGACTGCTTCTTTACTTTCATACTCAACGGAAATATTAAAAGTTATAGTCCTGTCGTCATTCCTTTTACTCCAAAGTTCACACAACTCTAAAATTATACCTAGTGTAACATTTGCATCATCTACAGCATTTTCTCCTCTATGTAGAATCATCGGGAAATTTGTTACTAAATCTTCATATGCTACAATTTCGGTATTTGGAGGCACACTTAATGATTCCCCTCGCTTACGTAATCTTTTTATTATTTCTAGAGTATCGGACTCTATGTATCTAACACTTCTTTTACTATTTATAAGCGAATGGGTTACTCTTATTTTCCTGCCGCTCTTTTTATTAGGAACTATGTCCTTATAAGAAAGTGCTATTCTAACTCCTTCACCTTTCTTCATATAGGAAGGGGAGTATTCAGACAATGGAATCTTATCATCCTCTTTTTCAAGAATCTCTGGCTGAAAGCTTTTTTGTGAATCTTCCCCACCAAAGTATTCTCCAACTAATGTGTTATCTCTATAATAATGAGATATAAGTTCTTTCCACTCTGAAACAGATATGTCACCATCAAGTCGCCACAATTTGTTATAATCAGTGTTTTTACCAGAACCTTTTATATCTACATCCCATCTATTAAGTATCCCCTCTTCATCATAGATTCGAATGGCACCATCAAGGTGGAAGGGATTACTGGTAGATTCATCTATCATACTATGAACAAATCTGCATCCATAATTACTTTCACTTATACCTAAACTTGGTTTTACAATAACTTCTTCACACTCAAATGTTTTCTTATTATCCTGTTCATACCACCAAAATTCTGTGTTTTGCACGTCATTAAATAATATTTCCTTTTCCGAACTCTTATGTGTAGTAACTCCTATTGGTATATCTGCAAGATTATCTGAAAATTGTGGCCCCCACCAATATTGGAATTCAAACACTTCAGAATAAGAACCTGCTAGCCCAACCATATCAGGATCCAAAAGAACTTTTGATGTTACTTTATCGGACCCTCCTATCTCTTGAAATCGTTTTAAAAATGGTGTGTTAAGTGTATTAAGTCTGGAGAATGATCTCCGAAAAAAGGAACTAGCATACAATAACAACCCGTCTTTTTCGTATATACCAGGGGCTATTGGGTTTAATTTTGATAGTAATACAAGGCCATGTTTATCATCTGTTTCAAAAATTTCTGGGAATACTCTTTTAGCTATGCCTTTATCGATAATCGCCGCTGATTCAGTTGAAGAAAAAATATAATCTTCGGATAAATAAGGATTGAGCTTCTCTAAAAGTTGATCCTTATACGGTTTAATAAAATTAGTAGTTTTATTTAAATAAAAGCTTCTAATTCGACTATCGATACCTTCGCTTTCTTTTTCATTCTCTGGAACATAGGTAATGTTTGTAGTCCTTACCATACCAGGTTCAAAATGTAGTGCATTTATCAATGTCCAAGCAATTGGTTTTGTGTGATCATGACCTAAATAAGATGGTACACCTAACTGCCAATTATCACTATATGCGGATTCCAAAGCTCCCACTGTAAACTTTATATTATACTTGTTTACCTCATCACTATTAACAACTCCCAATAATCTTAGCATTTTCATCACTCCTCTTTTCTTCTGCCACCCAGTTCATAGCATTATTTATTCGTTATACTTACCACTGGTTATATTTTACCATTTTTCAATCAAGCACAAGAATATATAGTCTATTAATCTGTTAGAACCATAATAAAAAGCAAAAAACGGCCCACCTCCCTGTATGGAAATGAGCCTTAATCTATTACTCTATTAATTTACAACTTCCCAGAACCAGAATGCTAGATAACCACATAATGAAACACTTCTCTGGTTCCACCCTTTTCCGACGCTTTGAATCTTTCCATTCTTCCTTGCTTCATTAATGGCCTCAAAATAACTTGGAAGATGTGCGAATCAGAAATGATCATCCTCTCATTCATAAAACTTACAATCTCTTTTATATCCTTTGGCTCCAAGCAAAATACTAACAGCTCCTCCACCTCAGGCCCATTAAGTAACGCCTCATGTTTTTCCTTCGTTTTCTGCTTCTTCTGCTGCCTTTTTAACTCTACATAGTCATCATAGGTTTCTGGCATTTTTTGTTCCAGTTCGAATATGAGATGGTAGGTAACCTTTCCATCTTTACACACCTCTCCACGACTTATTAATTCTTGAAACAAATATTCAGGAAAGTCATCACTTTCGCCTTCCACATACTTTCTCACTTTTTTCATGATTTCCTTAAACAGCTTTCTTTCTTGTTCCACACATCTTTCCCGTTCACTAAAGTGTTTCAGTCGGTCATGCAACTCCACCAATTCTTCTGTCAGCTTATCCACCAGCTGAGTGTTTTGGCCGTTTTCATGGATACCCTCTTCTACAGCTTTATACAAGGCTTGGTTTTGCGTTTCCACTTTGTCCTGCAAATCTATTTTTTCCTGCTTCTCTTCCTCTGTTAATTCCAATCTATTAATCCAATGCAAGACGTCATTTTTAAAATTAGGGTCCGCATGAATTTGTTTTAAGAAGTGGATAAAGTTCCACTCTAAATAATCCTGGCGAATACGCTTTGTATCGCATCGTTCAGTTCTATACCTCTGATCATGGCGACAGCACACCCAGAAGTGCGTTTCATAAGGATTTTTCCATCGTCTCTCTACATGACGTCTATGCCCCATCAAATATCCACATTCACCACAGTACAGTTTTTCAATAAATTCTTCATTTTTCATTTCGTCTTTTTCATACTTCTGATTTTCTTCTTTGATAAATCCTTTTCTCCGTTCTTCTAAAATATCCTGAACCCGTTCCCAGTCCTTTGGCTTAATAATCGCCTCATGATGATTTTCAATATAATACTGTGGTTCCTCTCCCTGATTACGGACGACCTTGGATTGCAGCGTATCGACAGTCACATTTTTTTGAAATAAATAATCACCCTTATACACTTCATTCTTTAACATCCCCATCACTGATTTAGGATTCCAAAAATCCTTTCCTGTAGCTGTTTTAATACCATCACTGGCTAAGTCTTCACAAATTTTATTTACTGTCTTACCTTTTATCACTTCCCTAAAAATACGTTTAATGATTTTGGCTTGTTCCGGCTGGATATGCCAGCGATAATCTTCGTCTACCCAATATCCATACGTAGCCTTTTTCCACCGGATAATGCCTCGTTTGGCCTGACTCCGATGTCCCCAAGCAATGCTCCTTCCAACATTCATGACTTCTTCTTGGGCGATGGCACCGTAGATGGACATCATCAACTCTGATTGGGGGTCTGACGTCCAGATATTCTCCTTCTCAAAATAAATATACACAGGGGTTGGGAGTTGTTTCAGGTGTCGTGCAATGGAAAGGGTATCTAATGCATTCCGGCTAAAGCGAGAAATTGATTTTGTGATGATGACGTTAACAAGTCCTCGTTCACAATCCTTCAAGAGTTGGTTTAATTGATCTCGCTTTTCCAAGGAACGGCCTGTGATACCTTCATCTGCATAGATACCCGCAAATTCATAGGATGGGTCTTTCAAAATGAGATACGTATAGTATGCTACCTGTGTTTTCATGCTTGTTTTCTGTTCTAAGCGATCGGTTGAAACCCTACAGTAAGCAGCTGTCTTGAGTGTTTTTTTATTTTTTTGCAAATGGTCAGGCTTTTCGTTTCCTATCGGTGCGTTCCCAATCGTTTCAAGAATGGCCTTCCCTTCACCTGGTTCTATCTTTTGTACTTCTCGCTCAACTGTAGTATTCACTTCTTTTTCCCTCTTCTCTTTTAAAGCCCCATGTTCATCGAGAAGGATCAGTTCCTGATTCACCTCCTTCTTAGGGCTCACTTTTTTCTTTGGTTTATCTTTCTGGGTTGAATGAATGGATTTGCTTTCAGATAATTGACCAACCGTCAGGCTTGTCCCGTCAAACCATTCAACTTGATAATTTTTTTCATTTTCTATAGTGATTTGATGAATCCATGCACGTAAGTGTTCTGTCGTTACTTTTTGGTAAAACTCTTCCATAGACTCTAGTGTTTTTAGCCACTCCAATGTCTTCACTCGAAAAGGACGATCATCTTCTATTTGAGCAACCTGTTTTTCAAATGCTTGGTATTCTTTTTCTAAGGCATTTATCTTTTCCGGATCCTCATTACTTTCCTTCGCTATCTCTAATTCCGTTAACCATTTCAACCGATGAAATTCAAAATGGTCCTGCTGATTGGTCGCTTTAAGTTCTTTCTGCAACTGGGCAAGGCTATCCGGTTGATTCAATTCATATCTTAAACGCATCGCATGTAATGCCATCTGTTTTAACTGTTCTTCATTTATGTTTGGAGCATCGCATGTTTTTGCATTACTCGAAGCACACTTCCAATAATCAATTCGTGGACTAGGGTGAAATTTATACCGATACCCACATGCGTGGCAAATGAGCTTTTGGGAGAATGCCGGTCGATTTCTCTTCGTTGGTGTTCCTGTATTCCTTTTGTTGCTTTCTATACGCCTCTGTACTTCATCGAATACTTCCCGACTGATGATTGGAGGGTGGGTGTTTTCTATCTCAATCTCCTCTCGATCGTGATACGTCTTTTTGTGAGTGAAAAGATCTCTGGTCTCGGTCCTTGCCATTCTATTTCCTGTGTAGGTGTACGCCTTAAGCAATTTTTTGATATTGGAAGGCGACCATCTTTCTTTTCCGGTAGCAGTTTTAATCCCCTGTCTGTATAACTCTCTTGTAATTTCAGCCCTAGACCGCCCTTGTAGAAACCAATCAAAAATGTTACGAACAACCGCTGCTTCTTGCTCATTAATCTCAAGTGTATTTCCTGTCTCCCCTCGAACTAGGTTATAGCCATATAGTCTAGAGAATTTAGCTTCGCCTTTTTGAAACTTTTTCTCGTATCCCCATTTTGTAGAAGTAGATAGGTTCTCAATTTCCTCTTGGGCAAGGGCTGCATAGGTGGTGAGTAAAAATTGATTAAAAGTAATAGAGGTGTCTATTTGTTCTTTTTCAAAATAAATTCCCACCCCTTTCGCTTTAAGCTCCTCTACTATTTCCATTAAATGTTCTGCATTTCTCGTTAAGCGAGATACATCTTTTGTAAGAATAAAATCGACTCTTCCTTCATCGCAATGACGCAGTAACCGCTGCAGTCCTCGTTGTTTTTTAGCATTACTCCCGCTCGTACCATTATCAAAATACACACCAACAAATTTCCAATTAGGTTTACTTCTAATCAAGTGGGTATAGTGGTGTACCTGATTCTCCAGCGAGCGTAATTGATTTTCCAAATCAGTACTGACTCGGCAATAGGCAGCGACCTTAACAGGCTTCTCACCATGTAACGGACTTTCCTCTCTTTCCTTTACAGGATCCCATAATGTTTTGGTCCACATGCCTTTTTGAAAATTATCCATAATAAAAACCCCTTTCCGATAAGTCATAGTGGTTCGTGTCCATCTATCACTCACATCCCAAGAACTTTCAAGTTCTTTTTCTGGGTGGAAAGAGGTTTTTGTTTATTCGTTTAGATTAAGCTTTTTCCTTTTTGGGTGTTTTTCGTTCCCTAGCACAGATGGTCCGTTCCACACCGCACTTAAATTGAAATTCAACTATCCTCTCTTTGTAAATAATGCCTCGTTCAACTGTATCTTTGAAAAGCTTCACGTCAAAATACTCCAGTTCCTCAGTCTCTTCTAATAAGACTAGGAGGGATTGTAATTGCTTTTCTAAATAAAGTTGTTCTTGCATGTTTTCCTCCAGGCTGTCCCGCTCCTGTTGGAGAATTTCCTGTTCATAGATGAGATGCCTTAATGTGGCATCGTAAATGGCATCGCTGGTAGCTGACTCTTTGGCAGCCAAGTCACTAATGCGGTCGGTTATCGCTTCAATTTGCGAGTTCAACTCCTCTAATCTTTGTTGTTCCGGTGGCGAGAGGGATGCCTTTTCAATGGCTTGTTTCGCTTCTTCTATTACTTCATCGAGGTTTTCCTTCATTTCCCTCATAATTTTCATAAAGGCATTTTCAAGGTCTGTCTCATGAACATAGCTTGTTTTACAATCTTTATAGTCTGGATCTCGTCCTGCGGTCACTCGGCATTGCCAAGCAGAAATGTAATACTTCTCCCCCTTCCTGCTTGAAGTCATCCGTCTTCGTATCACCGGCCTTCCACATTCTCCGCAATAGTACTGATTGGAAAATGGGCTGTGTCCACTATAGTGTTGCCGATACTTTTTATCTGGGTCCCGCATCATCAAACTTCGCCTGTTCATTTCTTGTTGAGCTGCTTCAAATGTATCCTCGCTGATAATGGCTGGATGGGTGTTCTTTACATAGTACTGTGGCTGATGTCCCCTGTTCCTGACGCGTTGATGAGTAAGATAGCTAGTTGTAACGGTCTTCTGCGCTAAACAGTGGCCTTGGTACTTTTCTTGTCTTAAGATTTTATAAACCGAATCTCCCGTCCACGTTGTATTTCCCTTTCCTGTCTTTATTCCATCTCTCATTAAATCTTTAGCTATGCTTGGACACCCTTTTCCTTCTAAAAACTCCCGAAAAATTCTTCTTACCACCTCTGCTTGTTCTTCGTCAATAACAATTTCCCCCTCTTCAGTCGTGTCATAACCCAGGAAAAACGTGGTCGGCATATGAACGATTCCTTGTTGAAATCGCTTCTGCACTCCCCATTTCGTGTTTTCACTTACGCTACGACTTTCTTCCTGTGCCATCGAGGATAAAATGGTTAAGAAAAGCTCTGATTTTGAATCCAGTGTGTCAATATTCTCTTTCTCGAAAAAAACGCCAACCGGACTTTTCAGCCCTTTTAACCTTCTGATAATTGATATGCACGCCGTGAGGCTGATTGGATAAAAATACGCAAAATATATCCCCCTACTTAAACCCGCTATATAGAAGGATTTATCCACTGTTTCATTTAATCCGCATATTAGGTTTCCAACCCAAATAAAAAAATGCCCACCACGTATTGTGATGAGCAAAGTTTGATGAGTTCCTTCTATTATATTGATAACGTCAACCCAGATATTTTTCTATCTTTTATTTGCGCAATTTATGAATCAGCGATTAACTGTCGGGCTTGGATGTTCCGTTTAAAATCCTTAAATGCCTTATTTAAAGCTAGGCCTACCGATAACATTTCTTTATTTACCTCTGCTTCCAATTTATCACCTGTATCTACAGTAAAGTGAATTTGTTCTGCATCAGCAATATAATTTTCTATTAGTGTTAAATTACCCTCCACATAGGCCTCAAAGGATACCTTTTCTTTTTCATTCTCAAAATACAGAATAACTTCATCAAGATTTCTTTTCGCGTATACTTCTTCCATATCTTCATCATCGAAGAAGAACTGTTGCAGCTTATATACCGTGCTGTCCCTTAAATAATATCTGTAGGAGTATTTATAATTAATTCCCCATTGATCACGACCGACAAAACCACGCTTAGGTATAGGTGTTTTATATCTACCACTGTCTAAAATCACTAATTGAAAATTTTCTAGCACCGTTTCATTACACATGATTTTTAAGTCCTTATACATGAACTTTGAATTTGTCTGAGAGTAAACATAAAACTCGCCTGATCGCCTATCGTACTCATCGTCATCATATTCTTCTACTAGCTTAAACTCCGGATTATAAATATTATAGTGTGTGTCGTTGTTCTCAACCCATTCTATTTTGTTCTCTAATCTATTTACAATCTGTGTCAGGGGTGGCTGAGTTAATCCAAGCCTTTTCTTCCATAACATTTCAATCTGCTGTATATTAGCATTTTGACTGATTGGGGTATTCCTGTCTCCGATCCTCGTGTAAATGTATTCTTCTTTTATATTGTGATATCTTTTGCTCTTTTTCTTAAGGTAAAAAGGCACGTTATAGGAATTGAAAACAGTAAGGATATCAATTTCCTTGCCAGCAATTCTTATGGTCTCTACCTTTACTTCCGGAGTATTATCACCTGCAAAAACCGTATTGGAAAGGAAGTCTAGAATGGCTACTTGCTTAACTCGATTTTCTTCATTAAGTCCTATAATTTCTCCATTATCTGAAACGCCAATAATTAGGTAGCAATCCCTATCATGTACGGTATTTGCAAAACAAAGAATGTCATGTAATAACCTTTCATTATCTTTATGCCACTCCTGTTTGAAATCCCAATAGTCTCCTTCTGCCTTTTTATTAATTAACGTATAAATTTTCGACGCTAAGTTATTTCCCATTATTAGCCCCCTTACTAAAACAATTATTAAAAGAGTTGCTTCCAATCATCATCATATCGATCCATATGCATAGGCATAACCCTCTTGTCTGAATCCTCATTTTTTCTCTTAAACTGTTCTTCCAAGTGTACAGCCATGGTCAATAAAATAATTCCTTCTCTTACATAAGTAAGAAGTTTCATTACAGCATCCTTAAATTCATCCACAGTTATAGAATAGGCCAATGGATCTTCTCTTTCTGGCTGAGATTCCCTTGTTATCGGGTATAATAAACTGTCATGCACCTTTAAATATCGATGCTCCAAATGATGGCGAATTTTGGAGATATGTTCGATTGCTGGTTCTATGTAGTGATGTTTAACCTTTTGTTTACCGATATCTTTACACAACCAGTAAAGACCAATTAATGGGAGGTTAAATGTTTTCTCATCTGTCATCTTCGACTTTAAATCCACTTTTAAGTTGTACGAATTTTTCCCTTTATTTATTCGCCCCTGCCATATAGAACGGTAGGAAACATCCCTATCCTTAATCCCTATTTCAAAATATTCATTTATGAAAAATGCAATCCGATCAAACAGCGAGTATAAACTTCTATAGGAATATTTCATCTTCTCTATTGAAATCCCATAAGTAGGATAATCCAGTGTATTGACAAGGTGAACATCTTTATCGGAAAAATGGGCTCCTTTAGAGGATAATGCATCATAAACCATGAATCTGGCAGACACATACTCTTGTTTAATTTGATTAAACAAACCATGGTACTTGGGGCCTTCATCAATCTTAGTCACGATGTTAGGTAAATGAAGAATATCATTTGCTGAAACTGAATAAGGAAAAGCATCGTTTAACGTATTGAGAAACAATGTATTTTCAAGACACCAATTTCGATAGTTAATTTCCTCCTCGGAATCTCCCAACGAGTATTCTTCAAATTCATAAGGTTCCTCCAAAAATTCTAAAGGATACCATTTCTTTAATCTTTCAATTAAGCCTTCATAATGTTCATAAACTTCTGGCTCGACCTTCTCAAATTCCAGTACTTCATTTAATAATTGGTAGGATTCATTAGCGAAAACTGATTGATGACCACTATCATAATCAAATGCAGCATAATCCATTAAAAACCCAGCAAAGTTCCCTATTGCCATTGGAAAGTCCCTGCCTACACCAATTTTCAAATATGAAAGAGCCTTAATAATCCTTCCACATGTATTTAGTAAGTTTGCGTAGTTGGTATATGCCATTAATAAGTAAATGGATACATATTGAAATTCTTCAGATTCTTCCTTTAAATCTTCTCTCTCTTGGTACGTAGTTAGATTTTCTATGGATAGTCTGAACAATAATAAACACATCTCAAATTCCTGTTCGTTATTCTTGTCCTCAGAATAGCTTAAGGCCCCTTTGTATTTTAAATGGATATAGTTACTATAAGAAGTGGCTCCATGATATGCTAGAATCCCTTTTTCAAGAAGATTGTAATCTCCAGACTCAACCCAATTTAGACAATCCTCAGCAATTTTATGTAAGGTGTCCGTATCTCTATCATCAAAAGCCTTATCGGCAAATAATCCAACTGTATGTACATCCTCATTTATCATGAAATTTCCTCCTCCCCATTCTATATCTAATATTTTACATTATTATCAACCAATTGTTTTAAAGTTCGATTACCTATTATTGAATAAACTTCCCAGACAATAAAAAAGAACCCACCAAGCAGCACATCAGCCTACTCAGTGGGTTCTCATTACTTCTTCACCATATAATATTTTCTCTTACTTTGACTGCCTGGTATAAAATCCTTGTGCAACATCCCTTCTTCTATCAATGGTAGTACAATGCTCTTTCTGAAATAGGATTCTGAGATCGTCATCTTCGTGTTCATAAAGGCTAGGATTTCTTCCCATCTCCGTGGCTCCTCACAATATTCCAGTAAGGCAGTCACCTCTGGCCCTTTTAAAAACACTGCCTGTTTTTCTTTGCGTCTTGCATGCCTTTCCGCTTTTCTTTTCATTGAAATCATTTTTTGATAATCTTCATATCTTTCTTCCGTCGACCAATCTAGGCCTAGGCTTAAATGGTATACAATCTTACCATCCTTATAGACCTTAGCCTGTTCCACGAACTGTTCAAAAAGGTCCGCTGGGAATGCCAGATTCATTTCATCGTCCAGCTTTTTAATTCCCTTCTTCAGTTCTTTGAATTCATTTCTATAATGCTCCGCTAGTTTTTTACGGTCAGAGAAATCTTTCAACCGCTGATGCAGTTTTACTATCTTTTCACTTAGGGCATCCACCCTTTGATGATCTTGTCCGTCTTTATGCAGTTCTTCATCCACTGCCTCATACAGCTCTTGATTCAACTGTTCCATCCTTCTTTGAGCCTCTTCTTCTTGTTTCAGTTCCTGAGCACTTAACACTGTTTGAGCAATAACCTTTTCTACTTCTTGCTGAAATCTCTCATCTCGTTCTAGCAAGTTTAATAGATTAATAAAGTGTCTTTCCAGATAGTCTTGGTGAAAACGTTGGGAAGAACAGCCGTTCACAGCATAATATTTCTCTGCCAACCTACACACCCAGCGATTTATTTCTTGTGCACCACTGGAGTTTCGTCTCTCAATACTTCGCTCATAACCTAGTACATTTCCACATTCCCCACAATACAACTTCTCCGTAAAGGATAAATTTTTATTCTGATCTTTGGAATACTTTTGGTAGTTCTGCTGCTTATAGGCTTCGCTGCGTTTATGGATAATGGACTGTACCTTCTCCCATTCTTCTGGATCAATAATAGGTTCATGATGACCTTCAATATAATACTGAGGTAACTCCCCTTCATTGGGAGCAATCTTTTCTTCTAATGTATCGACTGTGATGTACTTTTGATAGAGATAATCCCCTTTATAGACTACATTCGTTAAGATTCCCTTTATCGTGCTTAAACTCCAAATGTCTCCTCCTTGTGGGGTAGGGATGCGATCCTGAGTTAACCCTGTAATGATTTGCGTATAGTTTTTCCCCGCTTGCAAATCAGCATAGATGCGACGTACGATTTTAGCTTCTTCTTCATGGATAATCCATTGATAATTTTCCCCCACTTGATAACCATAATTGGCATTGCCAACTTTTATGATGCCTCGTTCTGCCTGAGCCCTTTTCCCCCATGCAATAGATCTTCCAATGTTGATGCTCTCTTCTTGAGCAATGCTTCCGAAAATCGTAATCATCAATTCGCTGTCAGCATCTTCCGTATGAATGTTTTCTTTCTCGAAGAAAATGTGCACGGGTTTAGGGAGAGATTTCAATAACCGAATCGTCTTCAACGTTTCTAAAGTATTCCGGCTAAATCTTGAAATACTCTTACAAAGGATTAACGCCGTGAGGACGTATGGATAAAAATACGCAAAATATAGATTAAAATATCCGGGTTTCTACTATTATATAGACGGTTAATTTCACTCCTCTTCCCCTCTAATTCCTCAATTCATTTTTAATGCGAATTTCACCCCATATAACGCAAAAAATAGCCCACCTCCTTGAATGGGGATGAGCCTGATTGGTCGTTTTTCTTCTATTCTTCTTTAAAAATAAACAAAATAAAAACACCCTCACGTAAAAAGAATTAATTTAGGTGTATTTAAATTTGAAGTTATATTATTTTATAATAAAGACACTGATATAAGGCAAAGGATGATTTTCTTGAATACCTATATAAAAGAAACAAAGTTTGCTACTAGCAACTTAATAAAGCTAATCAACGATGAGGAAGACCAGCTTATTACTCTAAAATCCGCACTAACTAACAAAGAAAAACATCATAGATTTCTCTACGATGACTTTATTCGCAAAGACTTTGATCCTGATGATCACTTTAATGAACATCAAATGATGTATGCATTTACTAAGCAAGCTTCATACTATGAAAACCAAATAGAACCTTTGAATATCAAAATTAATGAACTTAAAAACTCTATATCTGCAAAGCAGGAATCAGTAAAATCTTTATCAGGGGCTTTACTACAAATTGCAAAACAAGGGATTAGCATTGTTCATGGTAATTTAGAAAATTGCCCAGATGGGAGAGTTATAAAAAATGAACCCATTAAAAATATAATTTGGCAAGGCAGGAATCAATCTATTCATTATGAAGAAGGACGTTTCAGACCGGCAGTTGTACGATGTTTTGAAAATATCGGTATAAGTTTAAATGATGAAAACTTAGCAAAGGAAATAATTGATTTATTAAATTGGAAAACCTATGTAAATTATGAAAAAGATCTAATCTCACTACTAGACTAATGAGGCCCATATTCCTCCTAAGGGATGGGCTATTTTATTATAAATAACCCTGTCCCATAGATCACTGGAGTATGGTCAAGTTAATAACTTATTCTTAATCAAATGTATAAGTACTGGTTAAATGTTCCGGAAATTCCTCCCAAAAGCTAATTATAGCATTAGCATATGAATCAAAACCTATTTTCTCCATATCAAAGACAATTTCAGAATTTGTCGTTAGTTCCTGGTCCATAAGGCGCTCTTCACCATAATAGGCTTTTAAGAATAATTCCGGCTTCTTTTTATAGAGTCTCTTGGCTGACCTGCCATCACCATGCTTATAGGTATTTACTAAATCAGCAAGAATTTCAATTGTTCCCCAGGGCGAAGTTGTTGTTAAATCGTAATTTAATAGTTTATAACACTCTTTAAGTTCTCCCATGTTAAAACCAAACTTCGAGAATTCTCCTGTTCTAACTGGGCTCCAACTATGATTTAATTCTGAATAGACGAAGCTACGTAATTGCTGTTCAAACATTTGATACATCGTTGTCAGCAGAGAAAAGTGAAAATTGTATTCCATTAGCTTTTCAGCCTGGTAAAAATCATATGCATCAGATTCTATCATCTCAAACACGTCGCCTGGATCGACTACCTCATAGTTGTACATTGTGCCGTACTTATCAGTTAACCTTTCTTTGTATTCATTAGCTCTTCCCTCTATATCAGAAAATAGAGTATTCATAGCTGTATCGTATTTGGTTTGCAACGTCTTATAAATAGAGATATATTTTTCTCTTTTATATTTGTCTAACCAAACGTTTAACTGGACTTGTTCACTCATGTTTTTGCCTCCCCCTCAGTACTATTAATTACAATATATAAAGAATTCTAACTCAAGACAATAATAAGACCCACCAAGTTAGTTACATTATTAAATGCAAAAAATGGCCCACCTCCGTTATTTGGAGATGAGCCTAATTGGTCATTTTTCTAAGATTAATAGATTGCTAGATTACATTTATTTCTCAATATCCTTTACATGATACAAATACTCTCTAAAATTCTCTCTTTTTCTTAAGAAGCGTTCAAATGTCCCTTCCTTCCACAATGGCATAACCACTCGATCAACAAGTTTTGTTTTTCCGATTTTTACCCTTTGCTGCATAAATGCTAACATCTCTTTCACCGTCCTCGGTTCCTGGCAGTACTCGAGAAGGGCAGCCACTTCTGGTCCTCGAAGAAATGCTTCGTGTTTTGCTTTTACCTTCGCCCACCGTTGTGCTTCGCATTGTTCCTTAAAAGTAGAATATACTTCACCAGTCGACCATTCCAATCCGAAACGCAAATGATACACAACGCTGCCATCTTTATATACAGCCGCATGTTTCAATACATCTTTGTATATTTCACTTGGGAAGGCTGTTGATTCACTTTTTATATAAGCTTTCAAGTTTTTCATAAAACGCTTGAGTGCCTTTCGTTCCTCTTCCACTTTCTCCTTCCGGTCTCGAAAAGACGCAAGTCTCTCATACATGGCACATAGCTTTTCAGTCATTTGGTCAACTCGTTCTGTATCTCTCCCCTGACCATGAAGGCTTTCATCGACCACCTCGTAAAGCTCTTGGTTTAATAGTTTCACTTCCCATTCTAACTGCTCTTCCTCAATTTTCTCTTCAGGGGACAAGTCCATCTGTTCAATCGCCTGCTCTGCCTTCTGATAGAAAGTAGAATCCTCATTAATATTTGTTAATAGGTGTTTAAAATCTTGTTCAAAATAGTCCTGTTTAAAACCCTTAGAATCACAAGGATCATGAACATGATAATGCGGAAAACCTGCTCGATAACAGACCCAAAAATGTTGATAATAGTCACCATTTTTTTTCGGCCTTTTATTCACATAATGGACCACTTGTTTGGTACATTCCCCACAAATCATCTTCTCTAAGAATGTTTCATTTTTATTTTCATTGATTTCCGGCAAGGGAGCTGAACGCTTCTTCTTTACCTCTTCCGCTCGCTCATCTAATATCTTCTGTACTTCCTCCCACTTTTTCTTTGGTATGATTGGTTCATGGTGCTCCTCTATATAATACTGAGGTTCTTGACCTTCATTAGGAACGTTTTTCTTTCGGCCATTTTGCACCGCTATCGTTTGTTGGAATAAAATATCGCCTTTATAAACCACATTCCTTAAGATGTTTGTAACCGTTCTGGCTCCCCAGGTTAAATTACCAGTTGGGCTCGGAATCTTTTTCTCACTTAGATCAACTGCGATTTGAGCCACAGTGGCTCCTTTTCGTACTTCTCTAAAGATGCGCCGGACCACGCTCGCTTCTTCTTTCACTATATGCCAACGGTAGTTATCATCAATGGTATAACCATAGTTCGGTCTTTTCCGATGGATAATGCCCCGCTTGGCCATGCTGCGGATGCCCCATGCCATAGACCTACCCATACCGATACTTTCCTCTTGTGCAATGCTTCCGAAAATAGATAACATAAGGTCTGCTTGTGGATCCGAAGTCCATATATTTTCTCTCTCAAAGTAGATGTAGGTTGGATTTGGAAGCTGACGAAGATATCTTGTAATTTCCAGGGTATCTTGAATATCCCGGCTTAGCCTGGAAACGGACTTGACCAAGATGACATCAATTCGTCCTCGTTCGCACTCTCGAATGAGTCGATTCAATTCATCTCGATTTTTCATGGAACGCCCCGATATCCCTTCGTCTGCATAGATGCCTGCAAATTGATAGTTTTGGTTTTTCAAAATCAAATAAGTGTAGTATGCTACCTGTGTTTTCAGGCTTGATTGCTGCTCTAAACGGTCCGTTGAAACACGGCAATATGCAGCTGTTCGCAGGGCTGATTTAGTATTTAAATGGGAAGAAGGTTGTTTATTCACCCCCTCCATCGAGGCCTCAATCGTCTGCAAGATAGCTTTACTGTTGTTTGGTTCAATCTTCTGTACTTCCCTTTTAGGAATGGATGATTTCTTTTGTTCCTTTTCCTCTATCATTAATTCGCCTTTGTCATTCAGTATTTTCAATTCAGAAGTCACCTCCTTTGTTGTTTGGCTTTCTTCAGTCGGTGATGAGTCTATATCCTTTATTAATGGTGAGCCAATGGTCGTCACCGTTCCATCCAACCATTTCACCTCATAGTCCGTATCAGTAGTTACCGATGTGCTTAAAACCCATGCCCTGAAATGTTCTAGAGTGGCTTGTTCGTAAAATGTCTCCATATTCTGAATGGATTCTAACCATTGAATGGTACTGGTCCGATAAGGTCGTCCTTCTTCTACGCTTTCAATATGTTCTTCAAATGCACGATACGCTTCTTCTTTTTCCTTCAGCTCTTCATCGGTATCCGTAGTTCGAGCCATCTCCATTTCCGTCAGCCACTTTAACCGGTGGAATTCGAAATGGTCTTGTTGATTGGCAACGGTCAGTATTTTCTTCAAAGTACCGATTTGACCATTTTCATCTTCTAAGAACTTTTTCTCGAAAGCCTCTAGCATCATGGTTCGTATTTGATGTTCTTGTAATTCTGGACCCTCACAAACACCAGCATTCCTTGCATTGCACCGCCAGATATTACCGCTCTTCCTTTTATGAACTCTTATGAGTTTTCCACAATGCTGGCAGATGATTTGTTTCTGAAAAGCATGTGGTTCTGCTGGAGTGGTTCGCTTACGTGGAGATTTATTATCTAAACTAAACTTCTCTTGAGCCCGATCAAAAACATCAATACTAATAATGGCTGGATGGGTATTTTCAATCGTAATGGGGTCATCCTTGTTAATCGTTTTTTGCTTGGTAAACAAATCAGTAGAATGAAGTCTGGCCACTTTATTACCGGTATAGGTAGGGTTCTGCAACATATATTTAATGTTTTTTGTCCCCCATACTTTCCCGCCTTTCATGGTTGGAATCTCTTTGCGTATGAGTTCTCGTTTGATATCTGGGATGGACCAATCTTGTAGAAACCAATCGTATATCAAGCGAACTACCTTTGCTTGTTCCTCATTGATTTCAAGGGTGGGCTGTCCATCTTTTGTGATTTTTCGATAGCCGTAGGTCGCTACAAACTTTGGCTTTCCTTTTTGCAAACTTTTTTCATAGCCCCATTTGGTAGAAGCAGAGATCGTTTCAATCTCCTCTTGCGCAAGTGCTGCATACGTGCTTAATAAAAATTGATTGTATTCAACCGAGGTGTCTACCTTCTGTTCCTCAAAATACACGCCCACTCCCTTGGCTTTTAGCTCTTCCACGATTTTGATAAGATGCTCCGCATTCCGAGTGAAGCGAGACACATTTTTGGTCAAAATAAAATCGACACGTCCTTCATGGCAGTGGCGGATAAGGCGTTGTAACCCTTTCTGTTTGGTGGCATTCCTACCACTCGTGCCGTTATCAAAATACACACCAACGAATTTCCAATTTGGTTTACTTTGAATGAGATGGGTATAATGTTGCACTTGGTTTTCAAGCGAATGTAATTGCTTTTCTATATCTGTACTCACCCGACAATAAGCAGCTACCTTCACTTCATGGTTTCCGATTAACGGACTTTCTTCTCTTGCCTTAACTGGATCCCACAACGTTCGGACCCACATGCCTTTTTGAATTTCATCCAATACAAAAACCCCTTTCCTATAAGTGATAATGTTTCGTGTCCATCTATCACTCACATCCCGAGAATTTTCAAGTTCTTTTTCCGGGTGGAAAGAGGTTTATGTTTATTCAATTAAATTTAGCTTAGTTTTTCTTTGGTGTCTTCCGTTCTCTTACGCAGAGGGTTCGTTTCACCCCACATTTAAATTGAAATTCAACTATTCGTTCCTTATAAATAATACCCCGCTCAACTGTACTTTTGAAAAGCTTCACATCGAAATTCTCCAGCTCTTCAGTCTCTTCTAATAAGTCTAAAAAGGATTGTAATTGCTTTTCTAAATAAAGTTGTTCTTGCATGTTTTCCTCTAGGCTATCCCGCTCCTGTTGGAGGATTTCCTGTTCATAGATGAGGTGTCTTAATGTAGCATCATAAATGGCATCCTTGGTGGCCGATTCCTTGGCAGCCAAGTCACTGATGCGATCGGTAATGGCTTCAATTTGCGTGTTCAACTCCTTTAGCCTCTGTTGTTCCGGTGGCGAGAGGGATGCCTTTTCAATGGCCTGTTGCGCTTCCTCTATTACTTCATGGAGATTTTCCTTCATTTCTCTTATTATTTTCATAAATGCATTTTCAAGGTCTGTCTCATGAACATAGCTTGTTTTGCAGTCCGTGTAGTCTGGGTCTCGTCCTGCGGTCACTCGGCATTGCCAAGCAGAAATGTAATACTTCTCTCCTTTCCTCGATGAAGTCATACGTCTTCTTATGGCTGGTCTTCCACATTCCCCACAATAAAACTGATTAGAAAATGGGCTGACACTACTAAAATGTTGGCGATATTTTTCATCGGGATCCTTCATCATCAGCCTTCGCCTTTTCATTTCTTGTTGAACTGCTTCATAAGTTTCCTCGCTAATAATCGCTGGGTGGGTATTCCTCACAAAATACTGCGGTTGAATATCGTTGTTGCGAACTCTTCTGTGCGATAAAAAATCGATAGTAACGGTCTTCTGCGCTAAACAGTGACCTTGGTACTTCTCTTGTCTCAGGATTTTATAAACCGCATCTGACGTCCACGTTTTATTCCCCTTTCCTGTCTTTAATCCGTCTCTTGTTAAACCTTTAGCAATGCTTGGACACCCTTTTCCTTCTAAATACTCTCGAAAAATTCGTCTGACCACTTCGGCTTGTTCTTCGTCAATAACAATTTCCCCATCTTCAGTCGTGTCATAGCCCAAGAAGAAGGTAGTCGGCATATGAACAATTCCTTGTTGGAATCGCTTCTGGACGCCCCATTTTGTGTTTTCACTTACGCTCCGACTTTCTTCCTGAGCCATCGAGGATAAAATCGTTAGGAAAAGTTCTGATTTTGAATCTAATGTGTCAATATTTTCCTTTTCGAAGAAAACACCCACGGCTGGCCTCAGACTCTTCAAACGCCTAATAATTGATATGCAGTCAAGAGTGTTTCTCGCGAAGCGACTGATTGACTTGGTCAAAATATAGTCAATCCGCCCTTCTTCACAGTCTTGGATCATTCGATTAAACTCTGTACGGTTCTTCGTTGAGGTCCCTGATATCCCTTCATCTGCATACACATCAGCTAGTATCCAGGCAGGGTTTTTACTTACATAATCTTTGTAATGAGCCACTTGCAGCTCATAACTGCTTGCCTGCATTTCAGAGTCAGTGGATACTCGGGCATACACTGCAATCCGTTTCTTTTGTCCACCAGGATTCGCTTCCGTCCGGCCCGTTCTAGCTTTTGCCGGAATTATCCGTACCCTTGATGAACTTTGATGGCTACTCATTTATCCCTACTCCTTTCTTAAATCAACTATTGTTTCCTTCTCATCAATCCAATTCATACAAAAGGACATTGGTGTTATCGCTTTTACACGTACTACCCATGCCCTTAAAAATGAAATATTTTGAAGTTCTTTTTGTAATTGTTTAGATGGATCCCTCACTGCATCTAGTTCCTTGAGCTTTGTCTTTGCTTCTTCTCTAAAAGCAAAATCTTGATCCAGTAGCTCCCACCAATCCTCCCTTATCTTTAGTTCTTTTTCAATAGATGCTCTTTTCGATGCCAATTCCTCAAGTTTCTCATCTGTACTATCCGCTTCAGACCCATTGGCATTAATAAGTGCAATATTCTCTTCTAATAAAATTTTTTCTAAATCCAAGCGAAGTCTGTTGTAAGAAATGTCCCTTGCAGCAACAGCTCTTGTAAGGTCCTTCTTCATTCTCTCCATGTCGTACATAAACCGTGCCAGCCGGTAACGCTCGAGAAAAGCATCTTGCATGGCTTCCCTAATCACTTCTTCTTTAATGCTTCCCATGGTACAGAGCTCTTTACTTCTTACATTATTCTCACAGCGCCATCTAACAACTTCTTTGCAAATGAATCGATGTAAATTCCCTCCGCATTTCCCACATTGAATTCGGCTGGAAAGCGGGTAGCGGTTCACCTTTTTATTTTTATTCGGTTTTTTACGCCTCTCTAGTTCCCGCTGGGCTGCTTCAAATGTTTCTCGGCTCACAATCGGTTCATGGTGGTTCTCGATAAAATACTGATTTCGTTCTCCATTATTGGCCACTCTCTTATGTGAAAGGTAACTTTCTGTATAATATTTCTGGCAAACCACATCTCCCGTGTAATCCCGATTGAGTAGCATCAATCGGACTGTGGCGGAGGACCAGTCTGTTCGCCCGTTAATTTTCTTATATCTCTTTTTAATGAATTGCTTAGCAATTTGAGCAGGTGTCTTTCCATTCAATGCCTCTTCAAATGCTTCTCGAACAATGTGTGCTTCTTCTTCTAGGATGATCCATTCTTTCTTTTCGTTCTTTTGGTAGCCAAGCTTTCTAACAAAGACTGGCTCACCTCTTTCATACCGCTTTTCTAATGCCCAGTTTATATTCTCAGAAATACTTCGGCTCTCTTCCTGTGCTGTCGCAGATAACATGGTGAGAATAAATTCGCTAGCCATATCGCCTGTGTCTATATTTTCTTTGTCAAAAATAATTCGAACACCCAACTCAGTCAGTTCTCGAATCGTGTTAATTGCGTCAAGTACATTCCTTGCAAATCTGGACACCGACTTGCAAAGGATAATATCAATTTTCTTTTCATAAGCGTGTCGGATCATTCGATTAAAGCCTGGTCGCTTGGCCACCGAAGTCCCAGTCCTTCCTTGGTCTGTATAAATGTCAACCATCTTCCAACCCGGTGTGGAGCGAATCAATTGAGTGTAATGCGTTTTTTGGTTATCAAATGATCCTTCCTGTTCATCTGAAAGGCTGCTGACTCGTACATAAGCAGCCACTCTAAGTTGTTTAGGTTTTTCCTCTAGTGGATCCATTAATGTAATACCACCTGCACCTTGTCCAAATGAACCAAATAATGATTCTGCCATGCTGTTGCCTCCTTTCAATTTTCATCTTCGTTTCTCAACACCAGGCTTCTTCTATTCAATCATGGCTCCCAAAGAAAGCTGTTGAAACCCAATTGCATCAAGGGTTCCAGCTTTTTTTGTTATTGTATATATCACTTAATTCCATCCTAATAGCAAGTAATTAAGAGGATAAAAAGATTGATTTCATGCCATTAAATTGCCATTAAAAAATGCACCCAAATATCCACTTTGTAATTTACGAGTGAACATTTGGGTGCACAATTTTCATATACAGCAGTGTGTTTTGTTATTCTTTCTTAATGAACCCTTCAAACCCAGCTTTCTTTATTTTTTCTAGTAATACTTCTGCATTTTCCTTATTTGAAAAAGCACCAACTTGTACACGATATAACCCCGTATTGTCAGGAGGTTTTTTGGTTGGACTAGATGTTTTTATGACTATTAAAGCTCCTGTCTCAACCCAACTCATAATCCCCGCAGATTCTATTCCAGTCTTTTTATTCACTTTCTTTCCTAGTAGCACACAGGCCTTACCGCCTTTGACAACAGGCTTTCCATTTGACACAATCTGGGTCACTACATGATACGAATCAGTCTTTACCCAAGAAGGAATGGTGGCCCCGCCGGGATAATAGGAATTTGCTGTTGCTTTAACTTCCACTAAGTCACCTACCTGAATCCCTAATGGTAAATCCGGAGGTGTACTCGATTTATTTAAAGTAGCTCTTACTGCCGCCCGGAATGAATCCATATTTTCACTATGTTTCGGAAACCAATGCATGACATCCCCGTGATTGCTTGCAATTCCTTTTTTGGCTCCTTCAGAATGACAAATGATGTCTGCCTCAGTTAAATCATATTCTCGGCAAAGCCTCACACAAAGATCTACTGCGTTCTGCCAAGCCTTTCTAAAATAAGATTCATTATTTGAAACATTGTAGCCAACCATCGTGGATCCTTTACCATAAGAAAAACCACCAGGCTCGCAAATTTCAATGCCAATATGAGTGTTGTTCCCTATACCACCGCAATGCCAACCTCTATGGTTCCAAGGTAAGTACTGCCATACTTCTTTATCATCAACAAAAGCGTGAACACAAACTTGACGATTGGTTTCACCCGCTTTGTACGACTTATTCCAACGACTGAACCAGTCAGCTGCCATCACACCCGGAGTCGCCGTAGAATGGACCATAATTCCTTTTGGTGCAATTTTCTTCCCGGCTGTAAAACAATCATTTCTCGTCATATACTTAGCGTTTAGTTTCATTCTTGTCATCTCCCTTGCCATGTAATTGAGCTAAGACATCTTTCAATTTTTGTGGAATTGGAAGCCCGATTCTTGAGCCATTTTCCATTATGCTGATGCCCTCATTTGAGAGGTAAAAAAAGATGACGGCTGTTCGAATAACACTGCCCTCACCGATCAGTCGGCTGTCAATGATATGAGCAACACCGACAAGTATAAAAATAAGGATCTTTTTGAAAATCCCTCGAGCACCAATTTCACTGGAAAGCTCTTTATTAATAATGGCCACCATAATTCCAGTAATATAGTCTACAATGACAAAAATAATAAGAGCGTATAAAAATCCATCAAGGCCACCAAGAAACCAGCCAAACCAACCGCCCAATGCTGCAATTACAGTTTGTAAAATTACCCAAAGTTCTTTTATTGCCATGTTCTTCCCTCGCTCCCCAAACTGTTTAATCTATATAAAAAGGCGCCTGTGACAAGAGAGCCTCCAAGCGCCTGTATTTTCATTATTTAATACGGAGCATAATACACATAACCACTAGCTTTCACATAAAATCCATCGCCCGGAACATAAATGGCCCCGCCAAATGTATCAGAGTTGGTAGTAGTAAAACCAGGTTGTTCTACCCCTTCCCAATTCAACCCATCCACTGATACATACAGCATGCTTTCATTAAAAAGAGCATATTTTCCCCAATCTTCCATCCAGATGATGTTCTGTGGATTCGGAATTTTATTATTGGCTAGATTTCCGATATGCGCTAGGTTTGTTTCCGTCAGCTCCGTAGCACTATCGTTCATGACACACAAATTCACATGAAAGATTCCACTAACATATCGATATTTCATGACAAAAAGCTTATCGTGAACCGAACGGATATACATGTAATATGTATTTAAATCCTCTGGAATAGTTGTGGTCCAAGAACCAGGGCTCGAGGTGCTTGCTGCTGCAATGGAACGATCTCCACCAACTACCCCGACAAATTTTCCTTTATGAGTAGTCATGTAACTAAAGATGGGAACCGAAGTCCCATCAGCACCTACCAAAGTCCAAGCCACTCTTTGTGTTAATGAAGCAAAGTTGTAATATACGGGAGACTTATAGTACCACCAGCTAACAACCCCAGAACCAATACTAGAATCATAAGCCCCTGTGGTCATAGAGTTTTGTGCTCCTTGACAGTAACCAGCATTATACCAGGTGATGCCATCAAAAGAAGCGATAATATTGGCCAAGCCTATTATTTTGGCTAAAAACACACCGTCACCTGCCCATAAAATTTCTGGGGCACCGTTATTCCACCATGAAACATTCACCACGGTCCATTTTCCAGTGGCTTTATTGTAATAGGACATATAAGGGGTCTTTGCACGATACACAGCAATCTGTGCGTTCCCATTATCGTGAACATTGATTTGCGTTTCAGTTCCGTATTTGGTATAGCCAAAATCGTTATAATATTTCCTTTGCCAACTTAAGGTAGGGATGGGAAGAATGAGTTCACCTCTTCCACCAAAAGCTGCCCAAATAGCTATTGTATTATTAAAATTGCGATTATAAGGCATGCTCTATTCCCCCTCTTTTATATAAAAACCATTAAAATAGTTGTAGTTTTAGGCATAAAAAATAGCCCACTACCCTTTTTATAGGTAGTGAGCTACGCTTTAATGTTGTTAGACATATTGTACTGGCTCAACATCTTTAATACTTGTAGTAGAATACCCTTTTTTAAATCGACCAACAATTGAAATATTAACTTTTAATTGTGGCTTTGCATATGGGTTAACCTTCTCAATTTTCGCTTCATAAATATCATTATTTCTAATTACGTCAAACATAAATCCACTATAAAACGCTGGAATATATCCTAGCTTGTGTCCTTTGCTATCCGACAATACAATTACTGCTTTGTTATCCTCTTTATTTGAAGGCTCTAACTCAAAATTCACTTTAGAACCAACCTGTAATTGATTTTCTATTGTATCTCCGTCATAGTAACGCCAACCTGCAATAAAAAAATCAAAATTGAAATGGTCATCCAAAACACTAATTGGAGCTACAAATTCATATGGGTCAGTAGCTAACCTTCCACCAGTAGCACGCAGTAGATCCATTTCTGTATAGTCTCGAGGAAGACCATAATCCTTTAAGATTTCATTAAAGTCTGGTCTTCTTTTATCTGGTAATCGGCGTGCAAATGGTCCAAATAAACGGTCAGAAACGTATGTCTTTTCTACATTACGAAATGACAGATGAGGCTTATATCCACTTTCCATTGCTTCAAATAAAGTTCGGCGCTTCCCACTTAACTCATATGAAAAAGTATATTTCCCATCTTCATGAAATAAATTACCTACATGGTAGCGTTGCCTAGTATCTTGATTTTGCCAAATTAGCCATAAGACATAAGGTTTCTTTTCCATTTAAACACCTCCTTTATACCAGCTCAGTAACCAGTCTTTACGATGCAGTAATAACTTTTTAACCCACTTTTTGTATGTTATACTCATTACTTCTTCTGGGATGGACTCCATTATTCCTTCAAGCAACTCTTCATTTATAATATGAATTAAATGAACTGCTTCTTGTACTTCTGTCGGATAATTTTTTCTAATTACATCCAACAACTCCATGAAACGGGGTTTCTTTTTCTCAGGCAATCCAATCATAGAAAAACTACGATTACTAAAAGCCTGAAACATATTTAGGTCTTTGAACATTAAATTAATTCTTTCTTCCTTTAATTGAAACCCAAGGGATGCACCACTATCGTAAATAGGTGCCATTCTATAACCGTTTTTACCATCTATTATACCCCAATTATCGCAATGTCTATCCTGATTTCCAATAAAAGCATCAAAAACAGGAATTTTTATGAAATCACGGTCTAGGTTAAATTCAGATAGAACTTTCACTATATTGAAGAAATCATAATACTTTAGATTATAGCGGTCAAAATCATCCGCAATAGTAAAAAAAAGGTCTCCACCTTCAAATAGCTCTTCTTGCTTATTTATAAAGTTTGCTGCTAAGACAGCTACTGTATTATCTCTCTTTGCTAAATTCACATCCATTATAGAAAGTCCCATAGCTTTTCCTACTTCAGATGCAATTTTTTCTGCCCAGGCTTCTCCAGTATTCTCTTTTGGAATTTTAAACAGAAAACGCTGTTCTGTCTCAGGATGGATTAACCAATACTTCGCTCTAGTTCCTGAAACTTGCCTATTTTCATCAATCTTCCAATCTGTTACATCTATTAAGCCCATTATTTCATCCTTTTTAAGGTTCTTAGCTTTAATTATAATTAAAAAATGTACAATTGTCACTCGTATAGTTTCATTTCCACTAAAGTCACATTGATAATTTATCAATTATTACCACTTTTGTAATAAATAATATGATAGACCTTGAACAATAATACTAATAGTTACAAAAGTATTCCTAACAACCGCATACAATTTACTACACCTTTTCAATCCCAGTAATCCGACCACTACTATCGGTCGTATAGTTATAACTTGCCGTCTCTCCATCTGCATACGTGATTTCAAATCTCGCTGCATCCACCAACAAAGTGGACACTTCTTTTAATAACAGCTCTGAAAATATATCCTCTAAGGTAATGCTCGTAATTCTACCACTGCCATCAGTGGCATAGCTGTATTTCGCATGATATTGATGCGTATCTCCTTTTTCCACTTCGTAAGTTACATTTATAAAACTAGCATCAACCGTTAGATTTTTTACGATTGTATAAGAAACCCCAAGCTGGTCCATTTGGTACTTAAGACCATCAACAGAGCTGCCCACATCATTCAGAGAGCTTTCCACTTTGTTCATTGAGTTTTCTATCCGATAAAAAGTATCCGAAATACTAGGTTTGTATCTGCCAACCTCAACTTGAATGTTATAACGATAGAAAGGGTTATATTCCAAGGAGATAATCCTTGTTTTCACATCAATGCCGAGTGGTTTGAATACAATATGGACATTATCTCCGACTGCTAGATTCAATAGTTTAAAGAATGAAATATTATAGGAAGATGCATTTTCTCTTGAATCGTGGGAAACAGATACATTAGTGACGTTTTTTGAACCCGTTACCGGCTGATATTCCATACTACCACGATGTTTACGGATATTAATTAAATAGCCGTTATATTCAATTTCGCCACCTAAAATAGCAATGTACTGCATAAGAGCTGCCCTTCTAGACACTTCCTGGTTAATTTTCATTGTGCAACTATCGGTAAAATCAACTGTGCCTGCCGAAAAAGGAGTTCCTGATAATAGCTGATTCAATCCAGCCGCAGGATCTCCCGTAAAATCAAACGCATTTATATTAAAAATCTCATCATTTAAAATGTAGGATACATGTTCACACGTGACAGAACAGACGGGAAGGCTACCTTGTAACGACTTCGCTATTTGTACAATCTCAAAATATTGATCATTTAGCTTTGCCAGTTGTTTTGTTTTTAAAGCGAGGGCAGACTTGGCTAGAACCGTAAAAGATAGTGTAAACTCTCCTTCTAGCGTTTCCCTTACATTCGCTGACATCACTTTACGGATCGTTTGTATCAACGTGTTTCCTGCATAAATTTCTATCACCAAACTGCCCTCCTTTTACGAGCCAGCAACCCCTAAGTTTCTAACGGTTACTGTATTTTGGTTCCATTGAAGCTGAGCAATAATGCGAGTTAATACATTCCCATCAATCGTTAATGGAATCGTGACATCAAATGATGCACCACTCTTACCACCTTCAACTCCAGAAACCACGCTGTCCATATTTAAATTAAAGTCTGTAGGAATAGCGCCTTCCATTTCCTTTTCCACATCGCCCATGGCATCCGAAAATCCAACACCAATCCCTTCACCCATGTTTTCACCAATTCCAGCAAAAACTCGTGAAGGGGAACGAATCCCAAGAACACCTTTTACACTACTAACGATGCCACCGACAAAACCGCTAACCTTATCTTTTATCCAGCCAATCATGGAAGCAATCCCATTCCAAAGCCCACGTACAATGTTCACTCCCACTTGACCGATGGAAACAGCCGCTTTTCCAATTCCAACGATGAGTGCAGAAATAATCTGTGGTAATTGCGCCACAAGCTGAGGGATAGCCCTAACTAATCCCGCTGCCAACTGAATGATCAATGAAATACCCAACTCAATAATTTTAGGTAGATTCCCGGTAATAAAGTTAATGATTGATGAAATGATAGCTGGAAGTGCTTCTATGAGTCTAGGTAAAGCATTAATAATTCCTACGGCTAAACCTTCTATAATTTTAAAAGCCGCCTCTAAAACCATGTCGAGATTGTTGATGATCGTTTCTACAATTAATAGAATCGCTGATACAATGGATGGAATAAGGCTAGGTAAAGCCTCACCAATCCCAGTTGCTAGCGTCACAATCATTGTTAAAGCCGCTTCAATTAAGGCTGGAAGGTTCGCTATTATGCCGTCTACCAAACTAAGAACAAGGTAAAGTGCCCCTTCTGTAATTTGAGGTAGAGCCTCGATAATCCCTTGGAGTAGAGTCGTCACGATTTGCATGGCAGAATCAATGATCATTGGGAGGTTTTCTACGATTGCACCTATTAAGGACATAATAATTTGAAGACCTAACGTAACGAACTGAGGCAATTGCTCTGTGATAAGTTCTGTAATACCAGCCACAGTTTCTCCTATCACTTCTGCAATTTTCTCAAAATCTCCATCCGCTTCATTAATCCCATTCGATAAGCCAGAAAACAAGTCCGTAATTCCAGCAGAAACTTCACTTACAGCTGGTAGAAACACCCCTTGTAAGGAACGTTTTACGCCCTCAATTCCATCAGTTAGGTTATCGTATTTGACCTCTGTTATTTGAGCCAACGCATCTCCACTCGCGATGGTACTATCTTTTATCCCACCAAGAACTGGTAATATACTGGCTTCTAAATCTTCAAACTGTGTACCAAATAACTGCACACCAATTGTGTTTTTAAGAAGCGGATCTTCAATCTCTTGAAGTTTTTGAATGACACTAAAGAATGCAGCATTGGCTGTTTCTCCACCTTGGGCAAACTGCTTCGTCATTTTTTCTGCATTAAGACCAAGAGCGGTGAAGGCTTCCATACTCGACTTACTGCCGTCTTTGGCCCGGATATTAAATTCCTTAACAGCGTCCCCAACCTTATCAATACTGAAAGCACCACTTTCGGCTCCAGCTACTAAACTAGCGATAAACTCATCTGCACTAAGTCCAAGAGAAGCATATTGAACGGAGTATTCATTCAAGGTATCTAATAGATCACCATTTTTATCGGCACCGTTTTGAGCACCAACCGCAATAATGTTATAGGCCTCATCAGCCGAGATACCGAAGTTCTTCATAAGAGCACTGGCTGCCCTTGCCGATTCCTGCATATCGAAGTCAAAAGTTTTCCTCAAAGCAAAACCAGACTCGGTGGCTTTTTCAAGTTCGTCACCCATGAGTCCGGTTATCTTTTGTACCTCTGAAATTCCTACTGCCACATCATCCAAGCTGTCGCCAAAATTATGCTTGTACACATTTTGAGCAATTTCCCCCAACTCTTCAAGTTCGGCACCTGTTGCACCAGTTGAAGCGGAAATTTGATTAACAGCCATATTGTATTCATCACCAAGTTTAATCAGGCTGGCCCCTGTAGCAACCGCAGCGGTTCCAATAGCGGCTACGGCTGCCCCGATGGTTGCACCGATCCCTTTTAAGACACCGCCTAGCTTTTCAAATCGACCAGAAGCATCTTCAGTCTGATCCGTTGCATTCTGTACTTCATTAGCAAACTCCTCAACTTCTCCTTCAGCATCGTTGAACCCTTCATTCAAATCTTGGATGGCTTGATTATTATTTTCAAGCTCTCGCTCCATCTTCATGAGTTCAGACTTGGCATTATTCAGTTGAATTTGCCAATTTTGCGTTCGTCTATCATTCTCTCCAAAAGAATCTGCTGCGTTTCTAAGTGCCGCCTCTAATGTACCAATTTTGTCCTTTTGTGCATCAACTGACTTTGCGAGTGCTCCGTTTCTTGCAGTTAGAGCTTCAATGGATTGATCCTGCCTATCAAATTGGGCGGTGATAAGTTTCATTTCACTTCCTAACACCTTGAAATTTTGATTGATATCTCTCAAGGCATTTTTGAAGTCCTTCTCACCTTCTACACCAATTCGAAGTCCAAAGTTATCAGCCACGACTCCACCTCCCCTCTTTTAAGGCATTAAAAAATACACTCAGCATTGAGTGCAATAGAACTAGAGCCCCACAGGAATCACATCATCAATCGATACTTCTACCAACGGCTTAGCAATTCCGGTAAACTGCTTATGACATTCCCATAAATCCATTAAATAACCCATTGGCATGAGCCACACTTCTTCTTCACTACGATTTAACTGAGCGGTTCCATAATAAATAAGTCGGATAAACAACTCTTCATCGCTTACCCGACTTCCACGTTTTTTGCTGGTTCACTCTGTATATGCCGTTTTGTGCCTTTCAGCATGCTGGCCATGATGGCGTTTTTGTACTCTGCCAATTCAAAAGGAGTAGTCAGTAATTCGACCTCATCCTCTTTCAGCAATTCCTTCTTATCATCCTTGTTTTTCAAATTATGAATCAGGATTGATTGATTGGCTAGCAATGTAATGAGCCAAACAATTTCATCCAAAGCAAGTTCAAAATCCTTTGAGTTCATCAGCTTTGTTCCAAGATTCTCAAGACCGCCATACCTTTTCGCAATTTCTTTTGTCGCCTTGGTTGTTAAAATCAATTTGTATTCTACATCCCCAATTTCAATCAAAGCACTTCTTTCCTCTGCTGCAAAATCAACATCTACAGTTGTAGAATCCACTTTTTCATTCACCAATGTTCATCATCCTCCTTTAAGATACGGTTACCGTAGCCACGTTTGTTTTTACAGCGCTAGCACCAACAGAACTCAACACGCAGTAGTAATAATAGCTTCCTGCAATTAGATCTGTTGGGATATCAAAGCTCGCTGACGTTTCCCCATTAATAGCGGTTCCACCTGTCGTGCTGTCGATTGTATTTTCATACCACTGATAAGTGACTGGGTAGCTTGTATTCGTACTCGCGACAACCGATAAACTACCAGAAATACTACCTTCCACTACTTCCGTTAAAGCAGCGAGCTGAGTAGTAACCGTTATCGTTGGAGTCACTGGTGAAAAATTAGGTTCGTACACAGAACTAAACCAATTCGTAATGGTTTCCTGGGCTACACCATTATCCCCTTCTGTGACTTCCGCCTTCCATGGATGTTTATTTTCAGTGTCTAGCTTATTTCTTCTAAAAACGGTGCCTTCTATGGTGGGACTACTAAACGTAATGGATTCACCTTTTGTTGTAAGGTTGGTTGTAGGAATACTAAAAATAACTCGATACAACCAAAAATATCGATACTTCCCATTCGCTTTCTTGGCACGAAACCCAACCGCTACGGGATTTCCTCCATCTTCACTTCTCGAAACCACAACATTGTTGCTATCAATCTTACTTCCTGTTAAATCTTGTGCTGCGATGGAGCCGATATCATCAATTCCAAGGGTTAATGTGCCACTGTTAAATTCCTTTACAATTTCTGATGCGCCATCATCCGCATAAAGGATAGCTTCAATGAGTTCAACACTGAGTTCTGCGGTCATCGCTTTCGCTAGTATTTTTGGAGTTCCATATGTTTCAATGCCATTCTCATCTTCTGTGATCTTGGCATAAAATAAACGGTCCAATCCGATTGTTGCCATTTAATATTCCTCCATTTCATATTCTTTCAAGACATCAATGGCATAATGATGATATTTTGTATCATCTTCAAACCCAATATATTGTCGGTCTGTTATAGTTACATCCCCATTTAAAAGAATCTTTGTTAGCTGTTTTTTTAATGGTTGATAATTCTTTTTCGTAAAAAGGGACAGCCGTGCTTCCTCGATAACGGAATGGGCCTGATTATCAGCAAAGAAATCCAACCTATCTGACATAGGTGTAATTACGATGTACTCATCCGGCGGTTTCTTGGAAAAGACACCTGTTTCAATGGGAATGCCGATGGGTTCAAGTAAGGTATTCAGGTCTTTTAATAGACTCATAGTTTCTCAATCTCCTTATCCAGTGCATTCTCCATAGCTTCCGCACAGGCTTTTCTTGTAGCCGACTTGGTAGGTTTCAACCAAGGTTTAGGGGGCTGACCTGATTTTCCATACTCCAGTACAGCTGCCTTTAAAGCATTTGAAACTCCTTTGCTGTCTTTTGTTGTAGGAATACCTACCCTAAGGTTCCAGTCCCCTTTTGTATCTTGGACAGCCTTTGTTGTTTCAATTGAAGCTATTAATTCACCGGTAGACTGAGAGGGCTCCTTTGTACCTTGGCCAATTCTAGCAGCTAGATTACTTTTTGCTTTTTGAATCACTGGCTCTGCTCCCTTTTCTAATACTCTTGGAACAATATCATCAAAGTGACGGTTTAATTTAGCGATTCTTTCTAAAAAGTCATCCGGCATTTTTACTGCTGCTCTTGCCATAGCCTCACCCCTTTGAACCTGTAATTTTCTCAGCTAACACTTCTACATACATCCCACGCTGTTTGATATCCTCAGCGCTCAAAATGTTGTATCGTTCATCCTTACAGCCAATGACTAAATCCGTGGTCAGTTCAAATCCCCGAGGTTTTCTAAAACGAAAGAGAGAGCTAGCCTCAGAGAAACTAGCCCGGTTTTTCCATGCCTCACTCCCATGACGACTTTCTTTATAAGCTCTCATGGATGTTAAAAGTTGCTCCTCTTCGGTGGCAAACCCCTCATCATCTTTAACAGATATAGTGCTGAAGATTTCAATCCTGACATTCATTTTTCCCAAACTCATATGATCACGTCCTTATTAAGACGAAGGAGCATATTGACCACATTCCATACTTGTTTACTCGCTTCTACATTGTCAGCAAAAAAGCCGCCAGTGCTACCATCTCGACTTTCATAAAAGTGAGACGATAGCATGATGACAGCTTGTTCGGTCGTTGGATGCATCGGATTATCTTGATAGAAGCCCTCAGGTTTCTTTTGATAGCTTTCTGCATAGGAAATAGCTGCAGTGATGAAGCTGGAAAGCAGGCCATCATCTTCATCATGGTTTAGGATTAAGTTTTGTTTCACCTTCGATAATAAATCCTCCATCACCGCTCACCCCTTCATCAATCAGCGTTCATCAGACCCGCTGCTTTGAGTTTTGCTAGTAGGGCATTGAAATCAGCAACAAGACTAACAACATCCGCAGCCGTACTATCTCCTTGGGCATCGGCTGGTCGTACTTCCGCTCCATCAAATGACAGCTTTCCAGTTGGAGTAACCTCCAAAGTTCCACCAATAACGGTTTTCTCTCCGCCTTGTTCGGTATAGTTCTTTACATTACTCATTTGCTATCACCTATCCTTTCTGTTGAAGTACTTTAATAGCTTCAGGAAGAATTAGTTTTCCATCCACCCGTTGTGTTGCCTTAAATCCAACTTGGCCTGTTGCCGCATACAGTTCATTTAATCTCTGGAAAGAACGTCCTTGTCTGTCAGCTACCCAATAGTATCCAAAATCACCAAAAGCAATTGTCTTCGCACCAGCTTCTACTGTTGGTACATAGGCAGAGGTTTTTACTGGACGATTAAGGATTGTATCAGGTTGACCCGCTTGGATCGAAGGCTGCCATAGGTACTGACCATTCCCATCTTTCAGCTTTCGAATCAGCTTGATTGTCGCATCATTCATGACGAAAATTGCCTTTTTACGATATGGTGATTTTAAGGAATAGAATAAATCCATAATCTCATCCACTGAAACAGCCGTTGCAGAAGTTCCAGTCACACCAAGTTCAGCTCCACCCGTTGCATTAAAAATACCAGTCGGTTTTCCGGTACCATCTCCAACAAAGAAAGCTTCTTCTTCTTTGGCACCAATCCGTCTGGCAAATTCTTTTGCAATATACGCTTCAAGATTAAACACACTATCATTTAAAAGCTCCTCGGACACCTTAATCATGGTGGCTAATTTATAAGCTCCAATTGAAACTTGTCCAAAGCTATCATCTGATTCAGGAATCAGTCCTTCTTCATCTACCCATGAAGCGGTTCCTTTTGAAGCAACCACCGGGATTTTACGATCTCCTGAGGAAGTCGTAATGACCTTGGCTAATGACCGGAATATATTTTCCTCTTCCAACGATTCAATGAGAGTTCTTTCAAACTCATCTGGAGCAAGATATCCACCCTCAGAATCAGTTCCAATTTTCAAGGCATTCTGTACTTCATAGTTGCTTTTATTCCTCATCGATTTCCAGAACGCTTCCTTGTATTCATTGGTTGCTCGGCCTGTTTTCTGCCCTTCAGCACCCGTTGGCTTTGAAGTAATCGGCTGATTAATCGGCTTGGAAAGTTCTAAATCGATGGCTTGCTGTCTTTCCAAGCGGTCAATCTCCTTCCCAAGATTTACAACTTCTGCCTCCATCTTTTCATAAGTGGAAGTATCCTCGGCAGAAAGGATCCCATCTTCTCCACGTTTTGAATCAAGAAATGCTTTTGTTTGTTCCCATGCTTTTGCTCGCTTTTCACGCAGTTCTAATACTTTACTCATCCAAATCTCCTCCTTAAAATTTTAAGAGGTCTAGCCTCTTGTCCAATATGGTGATGTCTGTTCCTGTTTTCTTCTCTTTTTGTGGCAATTTGTGTAAAAAGGAATTCACAACAGCCATTTTGTTGTAAATAATCCCTTCGTCCGACGAGTCTTGGTCACTTTCTTCTTGGAACATGATCTCATCAGCAAATCCAAGTTCCACCGCTTTTTTGGAATTAAACCAGCTTTCATCATCCATCATGTGAGAGAGCTTGGTCCTTGAGAGACCTGTTTTCAGTTCATAAGCGTTAATAATACTCTCTTTTACCTCACTCAACATCTGGATTGCTTTTTTCATTTCCGCTGTATCTCCAAAAGCGATGGTCATCGGATTATGAATCATCATCATGGAGACGGGTGACATGTAAACTTCCCCACCTGCCATCGCAATGACTGAGGCAGCACTAGCCGCAATACCATCAATCTTTACGGTTACATCCCCTTTGTAATCCATGAGCATGTTGTAAATTTGACTTGCTGCAAAAACATCGCCACCTGGTGAATTAATCCAAACGGTGATATTCCCACCATCATTGTTTAGCTCTGATTTAAACTGTTTCGGTGTTACTTCATCGCCAAACCATGATTCTTCAGCAATGACTCCATCCAGATGAAGTGTCCTGCCGTCTTCATTCTTGACCCAATTCCAAAACTTCTTCATGGCTTATCCCTCCTCATATTTTTCTGTCCATGCTCCGGCTTTTGACATATCAACAAAGTTCCCGTTCACTAAATATTTCGATCCACCCTGTTCTTCAGGGATTAAGTTCATCTCTTCTAGTTCTCGGATGTCATTCGCCGACATCACTCCGTTTTGCCGCATGATCTGATAGAATTGAGCTCTTGAACCTGCATCTCCTCGGAGTCGTCCATTTAGATTAAATTTGATAAAGTACTCTTTCTTATCTGCCTCGCTTAGCAGGGCCTTCTTCATGGACTGTTCAATTCTTGTTACCCAAGGCATGATCGTATTATCGATAAAGCTAATTGATTGATGTTCAATATTGCTAAAAGTTGCTTTATCCAAATTGGCTACAAGGTGAGGTGGAACCCGAAAGATTCTACAAATCTCTTCCGTTTGAAATTTCCTCGTTTCCAGAAACTGTGCCTGTTCTGGTGGAATACCAATACTTTGAAATTTCATCCCTTCTTCAAGGACAGCAATTCGGTGGGCATTATTAGAACCCTGATAGACCGCATTCCAGCTTTCCCGGATTTTCGATGGATCTTTAACTACACCGGGATGCTCTAATACACCACCAGGGTTTGCTCCATTAGCGAAGAACCTAGCTCCATACTCTTCGGTGGCAAGGGCCATCCCAATCGCATTTTTAGCCATAGCAATCGGTGAATAACCAACAAGTCCATCAAATCCAAGCCCAGGAATGTGAAGCACTTCCTCACTTCGAAGGATGACCGAACCCGTATCTTTACGGTATTCATAGTAAAGTTCTCCCGTTGAAGTTCTGTCCACCACCATCCTGTCTGGAAGTAGAGGATAGAGAGAAAGCACATTGCCCCTGCCATCTCGGATAATCTGTGCGTAAGCATTTCCCCATAATAAAAGATGACTCATCAGTGTTTCTCTAAACACAAACGAAGTCATCTCGGCATTTGGCTCATCATGGAGCTTGTAATATAAACTGTTTTCTACTGCTTTTTCTTTCCCATTGTCTGTGTACCTGTATAGATGTAGCGGAAGACTTGCGATGGTTTCTGCTAGAATCCTTACACAAGCATACACTGCAGTGGTCTGCATTGCTGTTCTTTCATTGACCGTTTTTCCACTTGTTGTTCCACCGAAGAAAAAGCTATAGGTACTTCCTAAAAAGCTATTTTTCGGACCAGCTCTTGATTGAAAAAGTCTTGATATAATTGGTATTTTCATTCACAAACCTCCTCAAATGACAGCAAATCATAATATCAAGATCCCTCGACCATCATAAACACTCTCTCTATTTTCATTCCGGATCGCCCGATCCAGCGCCATAATCAAAGCAACCGCACCATCAATACGTTCTGTACTTTTCTCTTTATCTGGCTTTATGTTCCCTGCTGGGTCAGTTTTAACAAAGATGTTATCCATCATCCATCGTAAAACCGGATTTCCACCGTGAACGATTCTTTTCTCAAGGGTTATCTTCATCAATTCTTTTGATGCTGGTGACATATCCTTGTATCCTTGTCCAAAAGGAACAACGGTGAAGCCCATCCCTTCAAGGTTCTGAACCATTTGTACAGCACCCCATCTATCAAAGGCAATTTCCTTAATGTTGTACTTGGTTCCTAGTTCTTCAATGAAAGCTTCAATGAATCCGTAATGTACGACATTCCCTTCTGTCGTTTTGATATAGCCTTGTTGTTCCCAAATATCGTAAGGAACATGGTCTCTCCTCACCCTTACTTTCAGGTTTTCATCTGGAATCCAAAAGTAAGGGAGAACAATGAACTTTTCATCTTCCATTCTTGGTGGAAACACCAAAACAAAAGCTGTAATATCTGTTGTGCTAGAAAGATCCAGCCCGGCAAAACATTCTCTTCCTAGAAGACTGTCAAAATCAACTTGTTCATCACAAGCATCCCATTTCTCCATTTGCATCCAACGGGTGGATTGCTTCACCCATTGATTCAGTCTCAGTTGTCTAAAGATGTTTTCTTCAGCTGGATTTTCCTTTGCACTAATAAATGCATTTCTAACTTTCTCTATGTCAATGGTATGGTCCAATGATGGATTGGCCTTATACCAGTTCTTTTCGTCAGTCCAATCATCGTCGTCTTTGATTCCGTAGATGACTGGATAAAAAGTGGGATCAATCTTTCTTCCTTCGATAATGTCTACTGCTTTTTGATGAACCTCATAACAGATTGAATTTCTGTCTGTACCTGCAGTTGTGATTAAAAAGAACAACGGCTGAAGTCGAGCATCCCCAGAACCTTTTGTCATAACATCAAACAACTCACGGTTTGGCTGAGCATGCAATTCGTCAAAGACAACAGAATGAACATTCAGACCATGTTTCGTATAAGCTTCTGCAGATAGTACCTGATAAAAACTATTGGTAGGTTTATAGACTAGCCGTTTCATGGACATGACAGGCTTGAATCTTTTTCTAAGGGCTGGCGACTGATCCACCATCTCCACTGCAACGTCAAAAACAATCGAGGCCTGTTGCCGGTCAGAGGCACAACCATAAACCTCTGCTCCCCATTCACCATCAGCACATGTCATTAATAAAGCTACGGCAGCGGCAATTTCACTCTTTCCATTTTTCTTTGGTATTTCAATATAGGCGGTATTATATTGCCTATAGCCATTTTCTTTAACCGTACCAAATACATCTCGGATGATTTTATCTTGCCAAGGTAGAAGGTCGAAAGGAACCCCACGCCACTGACCTTTTGTATGTTTTAAGCAGTTGATAAAGTTAACTGCATGCTGAGCCTTTTCCTCGTCATACACCCTTACCACCACCTTGAAAGAGCATTAATTCCATCGGGTCATCTGCATCATTTGGTTTGTCAGCCACAATTCTACTTCTAGATGAAGGAGTTAATCCAAACTGCTCACAGAACCGATTCATGATCTTTAAATAGCTCTGGGCGATAGATACCTGTGGCACCTGTTGCCAATATCCTGAAGGGGTTTTGACAATGGTTCCATGTTTGGTAATAAACTCTTCTGCCTCTTTCCATCTAGCATAGGCTTGGCAATATCCCGCAAATGCAGCCATATCTACTTCCGTCAGGATTCCTAATTGCTCTAGTTGCTTGACCATTCTTCGCCACTCTTTCTTAGCTTCAGGTTCAAGCCAAGTTGGGCATCTTGGTGCTTTCTTTTCAGGTTTTGGTTCATTCTGATTCAAATCTCGCTTTCCTGGATTGCCTTCTAATGCTTTCAGTGCAGTTGGTTTTGGTTTCCTTCCACGTTGGGCCACAGGCGCCACCTCCTTTCAAAATTGGCATAAGAAAAGAGCCTACCAACTGATAGACTCCAATAATTCATGTCTTTAGTTCTTCCATATTTCCATCTTGAACTCGCCTTCAAAAATCATCCAGCGTACTTCCCCATCTTCAAGTTGCAGGACTAGCATACCCGGCAAAAGATACATCTCGTTTTCTTGGTACCCCGCTTCTTTCAATTCTCGCTTTTGCTGAAGCAGCAGTTCCATTCCCTTAACAGCATCAACGTTCCCTTGCAGCATCTGAACCATATCTCTGGTCATTCAAACAACCTCCCTGTGTTTTGGTATGTCTATACATCACTCTAAACACAGGGATTATCAAGTTAATTATCACCTTTGATGCCTTTAAAATTGTAATTGCCCTTCTTAATTTCCTCATGCTCCGCTTTGACCGCCTCACCATAATCGGCCCGCTTGGTTTCCTCCTCCTTGCAGCTTAAGCAAAGGCAGTCTGTATTGTACATGGACATAATCCGTCCGCCTTTTAAATTGCCGCCACAGCGGTCACAGTGCGTTTGTGTGAAGAACTTATCCATTTGGCTCACTTACCTTTCTAAAGGCTCCGCTTCCTTCAAGGTTTTGCAAAAGTACCTTTCTCGTGGTTTTGTACCCAGGTCCATTCATCCCTAGTCTGATCAGCCAAGTCCTGAAAGCGTATTTCGGATTGTCATCCTGAGCTCGTTTGAAAGCGGCTCGCTTTTGCTTTTTGGCATTTTGGTTGATGAATGCGGCGAGGTCTTGAAAAGCTGCAATTCTCTCTGGATCCAAGTTTTGCGTTTCTAGTTTGATAGTGAATGTTTCTTTTTCAAAGTCGAAAGTTAAGCCCGGAATCCTCTCAAGGGAAAGTTCATCAAGCGCCTTCCTAAATTCCTCAATGGTGCTTGTTTCCTTTTCATTCAAATCCTCCGGAAAGGTTTCGTCCATCAGCGGCTCGTTTGTTTCAAAGGCCATCATGATCAAGTGTTGTTTGCTATAAAGCATGTTTACTAGATTTCTTAATGTGTTTCCAGTGTGGCCCTCAAGCGGGAGCTTTACCTCAATCCCATCCAAACCAAGAACCGCTGGCTGTTCGTCACTAGTTTCTGCTTCAGGTTCTGGCGGATTAATTATCTCTTCAAAGGTTTTTACTTCCCCGGCTGAGTTTGTGATCGTGCCCTGCCTGTCAATGGTGTAGGTTTCATCCTCGGTTATAATTTCGTAGGCAAAGGTCGGAACGTTTAAGTACTTAGGTTTCACTCCTAAAAATTCTCCTAGTTTTTTGACCATTTCTTTTCGATCCATTTTCATTACCTCCTGTGTTTTGGTGTAGTACATATATCACTCTAAACACAGGTAATAGCAAGTCATTCCTGACCAAAATGCGTATATTTATAGACCAATAGAAAAAGGCCCAAGAAGGCCCCACTCTAATCGTTTTCAATTGCTGTGTATCTTGGATAACTATAGCCTTCGCTGTTTACTAAAACTGTTTCACCAGTTTCTTTATTGATGACTCTGATGCATCGAGTCCCCTTATTCGTATTCACTCCGCCATCTTCGATTGTGATCCAAGGCTGGTCGTTAAAGAAGTCGTTCGCAAAGTTATGAAAATCCTTATCTTCTAACTCCACTTCTTTTGTTACGATGTATGCTTGACCCCGCTGTCCTTGCTTAATGGCTTCTTCAGTAATTTCCTTCAGCTCAGCTAGATTACTAACTTTCCTTCCAAATAATGCTTTCATTTCATCATCACTCCACCTCAACGTATTCCATGATGATTTGGAGGGCTTCACCGTAGGAGCTTGATGCCATCACCCGCTCACTAACTTCTTTTGTTTGTTCCTCTTTTCCATCTTCTTTTAGCGCCCTGTTGACTCGTCCAAGAATAGAAAAGATATTGCCGTCTTCGCCGATAAGTTTGACTGATGGCTTTTGATTTCTTTCCATCACTCTGCCTCCAATCTCTTCAAGGTAGTAGCATATTGCCATACACGTTGAAGCATAGCAACTTTGTTCGTCTATAGTATTTCGTCTAATAAAGGTTTAGGAACATCTGAATACGATAGCTTCTCTCCGTTTCTTTCTAGATAAACATTCGCATCCGTTCCCACATGTTCGATATACCTTTTGACTATTGCATCTGTATATTTTTCATCTAGTTCAATCGTATAGCAAATTCGGTTAATCTGTTCACAAGCCATGAGAGTGGACCCGCTTCCGCCAAAAGGATCTAACACGATGCAATTGCTCATGCTGCTATTCTGAATAGGGTAGGCGCATAGACTAACTGGTTTCATGGTTGGGTGGATTGTATTTTTAGAAGGTCTATCAAAATTCCAAATGGTGCTCTGCTTTCGATCTGCGTACCAATTGTGCTTTCCATCTTTTCTCCAGCCAAATAAAATCGGTTCATGCTTCCACTGGTAAGGACTCCTACCAAGAACCAAACTTTGCTTGGCCCAGATACAAACACCAGATAAGTAAAAGCCAGCATCCTTGAATGCCTTCCTGAAGTTATAACCTTCCGTGTCAGCATGGAACACGTAGATGGATGCATCCTTTTCCATACTAGCAGCCATATTCTTATAGGCTTTTAGCAAGAAGTTATAAAACTCTTCATCTTTCATATTATCGTTCTGGATACTACCCGCTTGTGAAGAGTAATTTACATTATACGGAGGGTCCGTTACGACAAGATTTGCCTTCTGACCATTCATAAGAACTTCATAAACTTCCTGGTCTGTACTATCTCCACACACTAAACGATGTCTCCCAAGTAACCACACATCACCTTTTTGAGCTATGGCTGGTTCAGATAGCTCCTTTTCAACATCAAAATCATCTTCTTGAATGTCTTTATCATGAACCTCGTTAAACAGCTGATCGATTTCCGGTGGGTCAAAACCCGTAAAGGCAACATCGTAATCCAATGACTGTAAATCTTGAATCAGGTCAGCTAACAGCTCTTTATTCCACTCACCGCTGATTTTATTTAAAGCGATGTTTAGAGCCTTCTCTTTCGTCTTATCAACATCGATGACCACACAGTCTATTTCCGTAAAACCTAATGTCTTTAAAACGGTGATTCGTTGATGTCCTCCAATCACCGTCATATCCTGATTGACGATAACAGGCTCTACATAGCCAAACTGCTCGATACTGTTTTTAATCTTTTCAAATTCACTGTCGCCCGGTTTCAGTTTCTTCCTAGGGTTATAACTAGCAGGAATCAAATCATCAATGGGCAGCTTTTTAAATTCCATCTTCTTCACTCCAAAATCTATATTTGATATAACAATCATGGCTGCAGAACTTCCGCTTCTTATTTCCGTAGCAACTAAAACTTCCCCCGCATTGTGGACACGTATAGTTATAAGTAGCGGTTTCCCTTTTCTTTCGTGCCTGAGGATTTTCATTCCACCATTTACGGCGGCATTCATCTGAACAAAACTTCCGAACTCTTCCTCGACCCTTTTGCTTAAGCAGTTTACCGCAGGAGGAGCAGAGCACATGGTTTTTCATTTGTTCTTTCACATTTAATGAAACAACTTTTGCATCGCCATCAAGGCCATTATGCTTACAAAAAATACGCACAGTATCACGGGATTTCCCCAACACTGCAGCAATCGCTTTATAGCCAACACCTTTGAGCCTTAGTGCATAGATTTGTTGTTTTTCGCCTTCAGTCACCGCTCCCACTCCTTTCTGCGTAAACAGTATTTGAAAGGGCAATAAAAAAACGCATAATTCAGCTATTCAACAAGCCAAAACATGCGTTTCGTTCGTATTTTTTGTTTATCGATTAAAACTGTTAAAACCCAGTCCCGACAAGGGACGAACGCCATTTTTATCATTTCCTCAATCGTACCTTTTCGCAAAATAAAAAGTACTCCAAACCCTTACCACCATTGAGGCGAAGCTCATATTCAGTCCTTCAAGAGTAACCCCCCTTGTTTAATTCCGCGAAAATTCACGCGAAGGGGGCGCGCGGTCGCCGTATACAAGGTTGTAGAGATTCTATACCCCCTAGGGTTCGTCAAAAAGAATAAATAGGATACTGATCTTCTGTTCTTGTCTTCCGGTCGTGACATCTCTTACACAAAGATTGCCAGTTGCTTTCATCCCAGAACAGTTTCTGGTCTCCTCGGTGAGGTTTGATGTGGTCCACCACTGTTGCTTGGGTAAGCTTACCTTTTTGTTCACATCGTTTGCAAAGAGGATGGGCGTTCAAGAATCGTTTGCTCGCTTTCCTCCAGCGGTTATCATAACCACGCTCGGTGGCGTTTGCTCTATCATCTACATGAAGCTTTGCATGAAACTCACAGTACTTGTCATCCGTTAACAAAGGACAACCGTTGTGTTTGCACGGCTTCTTTGGTTTCTTTGGCATTGCTCTCAACTCCGTTTAATCCAATTAAAAAAGCCCCGAAGGTTTGTCCTCCAAGGGCTGTATCATTCTATTTCTACAGCTTATACTCTATCACAGGGATAGGGTGGCTTATAATGGCTTTTCATGGCGTGTTTTTATTTAATGAAAATATATAAAAGAAAGTGTAACATCCAGGCATTATTTTTATATTTTTTTAAAGGAATTTATCTATTGATGTCGAAGCATATAATAACCTCAATTTTAACCTCGAAAGGAGCGCCTCACTATGAATACCACTTTAATGAAAGAAGCTTATTCAATGCTGTATCAGATGGAAAATCATTTACGTTTAATTATTAAAACTAACATGCAAAATAATTATGGGCACCATTGGGTTTCAATCCTTTATGAAAAACGAGACGAACAAACTTCTTACTTCCACGAACTTATCGCCTTCTTCGGAAAGTATCCTCACGACCTGACTCATTTCAAGACAGTACAATTAAAATTACTTCAGCAGCTTATCCCAGTAAGAAATAAAATTGCCCATTCTCATTTAATTACGCAAACTGAATATCAATTATTAGAACAATGCTATCAGTTTGTAATTAAACAGCCTGTTATTAAACCAAAAAAGGCCAGCAAAAAGATAAAGGATTCAGTTTTACACTAATTTAAGTTAATTAACTATGCAAGGAAGACAACAAAAAAAACGTATGGCAATTTCTATTCAAAATGCCTTACGTTTTTTATTTTTTTTGTTTTATAAAAATCGATTTCATGTACATTCAACATTGGTGATTGCTAATAACCTAGTAGCTTCTTTCAGTGCTTTTCGATGCAGCCGATAAATCCAACGTAAATCATACCCCATTATTGCAGCTACTTCCTCCCAAGTGCTACCCCCAAGATAACGAAGTTCAAGGAGCAGCCTGTATGATGGATTCTCCATTTCAGATACAAAACTTGTTAACTCACGTTTTAAATCTACCAACTTATCAATATCTTCATTGATTTCCTGTTCAAGACTCATTAGCTTCACAAGGGCATTTTCCATTGGTGAGCGTTGTTTCGTTCCTTGTACCTTATCATCCTGGAGGGTCGATGTTGTTTTTAATGCCAACTCCCTTAACATCGAAACTTGTTCTAGTTTACTGTTTATTCTTTGATCCAGCCTGAACGCCTGAGATAAATATTCTTTAGCATCCACCATAGTCCCCTCCTCTCTTTCCGCCAAATTAGCTATCACAGCTTGCCACCTCTTTTTGCTGTTTGACACTATCGATGTTATAGAAATCCATGATATGGTCTCGTGTAGCATCATCCAGTGATTGAATATGCTCAAATGACCTTTGTCTTTCTACGCTTAACTGAGGTACGGTTTTAAAGAAACTGCAAACTGTCCCTTCACATTGATTGACCTTTAAGATCTTGCACTTTCCTTCTTTGTAAGCAAAACACTCCAATTCCTTTTTCACTTCTTCAATCAAACTACTCATCACGCACCTCCTTCCTCGAATTGTATTGGTTCATTCTTGCCTTGACTGCTTCAATCAGTGCAGCTTGACTCACATCTTTATCTTCCAATGCTTTCATCACTCGCTCATCAATCGTATCTTTTGCAATAATGTGATGAATGACTACTGTTTGTTTTTGCCCCTGCCGCCATAGTCTTGCATTGGCTTGTTGGTAGAGTTCGAGGCTCCAAGTTAAACCAAACCAAATAATAATGTTCCCACCTGTTTGAAGGTTCAGCCCATGACCAGCTGATGCTGGGTGGGCTAAAAGAATCTGAACCTTTCCTTGATTCCAGTCCTTAATGTCTTGATCTGTTTGAAGGAGCCTCGGCTTTAGTTTCTTTAAATGATGTAAAAGCCTGTCCTTATCGTGTTGGTACCCATAAAACACAAGTACTGGCTTTCCACTTGCTGCTTCCATCAATTCATCCAAAGCTTTTAGCTTTTCATCATGAATGTGCTTCACATCTCCATCTTCATCGTAAACAGCACCGTTAGCTACTTGTAATAACTTATTCGCCAGGACTGCGGCGGATCCAGCCAACACATCCGCTTCTTCAATCGATAGAATCAATTCCTTTTCTAATAGGTCATACTGCTCTTTCGCCTTTTTTGGCAATTCAACAGGTATGACATTGTCCAACCGTTCAGGCAGTTCAAGGTAGTCCTTCGCCTTCATGCTCACGCAAATGTCGGATAGCTTTTCATAAATGGTGTCTTCAGCGCCTTCTTTAAGCTTCCAAGTGTAGACCATTATTTGATTTCGCTTATCCGGAAGAAAGAATTTCTCTCGGTAACCAGTGACTGTTTTCCCCAATCGCTCACCACCATCTAGCAAATAAATCTGTGGCCACAAATCAATCAAACCGTTTGGTGCTGGTGTTCCTGTTAATCCAACCAATCGTTTAATAAAGGGCCTCACCTTTTTTAAGGATTTAAATCGCTGTGCTTTGGAAGATTTAAAACTTGATAACTCATCAATGACCACCATGTCAAAAGGCCAGTCGGCATCAAACCAATTCACTAGCCAGGTGACGTTTTCTCGATTGATGATATAGACATCTGCTTTTTTATATAAAGCGGCTACTCTTTGCTTTTCACTGCCAAGCACTTTGGAAATTCGAAGCTCTTTCAAATGGTCCCACTTTTCCACTTCTTCCTCCCAAGTCGTACTTGCTACTCGAAGCGGTGCAATAACGAGAACCTTGGCAACATCGAAGTAGTCATACATCAGTTCCAAAATGGCGGTTAATGTCGCTATCGATTTCCCCATTCCCATCTCGAGGAAAAGAGCTGATTTCTTTTTATCGATTATCCACTGGGTAGCGTAATCCTGGTAATGATAAGGTTTGTATTTCAAAGAACCATCTCCTCTAGCAATCGATCGATCGCCTCATAACTATCAATCCTATAAACTTTAAATCCTAATGCTTCTAGCTGCTTTTTCCTTTTTCGTTGCAGGGCTCGAAGCCTTTTAGCTGGTGCCTTTAATTCCACAAAGGCGACCTTTGAACCGTTAAAGAGCACCAGCCTGTCTGGCACGCCTGCAAAACCCGGCGATATAAGCTTTAATGCCAGCCCGCCACGCTCCTTCACCTTCTCTTTCAGCCGTTGTTCAACACTTAATTCATTCATCTACCGGTCACCCCAAATTTTATTGTTTACAAACAAATCCAGTATTGATAAGGGTTTGAGCCACCTTGTAAACTTGTAAACGTAAAAATGGTTAAGCTATACATATAAGGCTATTAGAGGGTATAGGATATATATAGTATTCTCTATACTCCCTATTTCTTCTTATATAGATATATATGTTTATCATGTTTACAAGGTATATAGAGTAAGAGGGACAAGAGGTTTGATGTAAACAATTGAAAAATTTTATAGTTTACATGTTTTACAAACTATCCCTTCTAAATCCTCTTTGTGTTCCGTAATCATTGTCGAACCGAATAGAACTCACCCTTTTCCAACCCGGTGTATGTTGGATGATCATATTGATTTCTTTGGCATCATATCTGGTCATTATCGATACATCCTTTTGAAAAAGCTCCTCCCACACCATCTGTGCACATACTTTGTTTAATTTCATGGTTTGAACTGAGTTGTCATTTGGTTGACCCATATGCAAATAAGTTCTTCTTGTACCAATATCAAGTTCATACCAGTTCGTTGGCACTTCGGTTTCTAGATAAGTTCTGATACTTTCAGCAATTGGATTCTCCTGTGTATGGGCAGCTTGAAGTTCACGAGCCTTTTCCTCGATGTCTTTGCTTAATGCCAAGGTCTCTCCCTTTTCGTACAGTACTTTTGCTTCTGCCCAAATCTGGTCGACCTCATCCTCCGTTAAATCATCCCACATGTTTTTCCTGCCGCCACCGTTTACTGTAATCGGTAAAAAGCGACGGTTTCCCGTTGGATCATTTAAAAAATCATAATCGTTGGTTGTCCCAAAAAACACGCACTGCCGCTTGAATGTTTCATTATGCCTACCATAAGCTACCCGAAACGTATCCTCAGATTTTGAGATAAAATGCTTTACTGCCTCTGTGTCCACTTTCTTTGTTGCCGTCAGCTCCGCCATTTCCAAAATCCATGCACCCTGAAGCTGTTCGTAGGCTTCCTTGCCCTTCACGGTTATTAAGGAATCCGAGTGCCATTCCTTACCTATCAGCTTAATAATGTAACTCTTTCCGACACCTTGAGGGCCAACAAGGACAACACAGTAGTCAAACTTCGTACCTGGACGATAGATTCTTGCTACTGCTGCAAGCAGAATTTTGCGAGTAAATGTTCGGACGCACTCATTATCATCAGCACCAAGATAATCTACCAGTAAGGTTTCAATCCGTTCCTGGCCATCCCAAACAAGACCATTTAAATAATCTTTAATCGGATGAAAGGCATACTTCACAGCCACTTCACTCCATGCATCCGCAATAACACCCGCTCCTTTGATGCCGTAAATAGAGTAAAGGTAATTTCGCAAACTGGCATCATCGGAATCGGACCAATATTCACCACGCTCAACGCCACGCCAAGGCAAATCGTCTTTAATGACCACCCGATGGACGAAGTCGTTCATTGCAATTCGATTCTTTAACGCTGGATCATTCTCCAGAACAAGGATGACATTCGGTGCACTTGAGACAATGTTTCCCTTTTGATCCCTCGTTAGCTCCGTTAACCACTCAATGTCCTCTTCTTCAAAATCATCCGCAGCAAGGTTCAACTGTTCTTTCCCAAGTGTCAGTTTGACCTGCTTGTCCTTTAAGGCTTCTTCTACCATCGCTTTATACGAGGGCAACCGATTGATTGGTGTTCCTTCCTTCACCGATTCATCAAGGTCACCGAATAAATGAATTCGCACTAAATCAAACGCATTACAAAGCTTGCCACCGATTGGGTCAGTAGAATGATGGGAAAAAGCAAAATCACCCTCTTCATAAACCACCAGTCCTCCCGCTGTGGAACCAGCTGAATACGTGTAACGATTCGGATCCTCACAAGGGGAATAAACGTCACTTAGGTATTTCTCAATTACATCTAGCACAGAGTACGTCCGGCAAAAAGCACCGACTATTCCTTCTTTAGTTTTTGGGTCTCCTTGTTTATCAGCTAGCCTCTTTCGTTCATGAACGGTTCTCGAGCTTTCCGGCCAAAAGGAGGAATCCCTCCAATCTGGATATCTCGCCAAAACATCATCTGGATCGATCCATGGCTCGTCCAGTACTTTAAAGACAAATTCCCCATCAGAGGAAGTCGACGGCCAATACATCAACCGATGTACTTGATAGGTGGTATCATCGAAAAAATCAATTCCAAGATCAGCTGCTATCCTTCTTGCCACTGGTACATACTCATCGGCAGTAACTGGTCTTGATAAAGGAATCACTAGTCTTACCCTCGGATTCTTCGGATGATGTTTATGAGTAGAGTACATGGCGCATCCGTAACCAAACATGGTCTCGACCGAGGCCCACAAATCCCCTTTCACAAAATCAGCATCAAGGGAAACAATCTGTCGCCAAACCACACTGTCATGTTTTCGCCTGCCACCCTTTAGAGTTCCACCAACAAAGCCACCAACATCTTTAATCTCATCCTGTTTCGATTTGGAAAGCTTTTTGTATTCCTCATATGTTTCATGGGTTCGTATCGTGCCACTTAGCTTCTGAACCACTTCAGACCAAAGCATTTCTCGGTTCTTCCAGTTTAGTTCCTTTCGACTTCTCCCGGTCGCAATCGTAAGGTTTCCATCATACTTTAAGCCGTGGCTTTTTCTCTCACTGGGCTCTTTCACTTCTACCAGCCTCCCTTCGTAACACAGTACCCAGGCCCTTTTTGGCTCCTTCCAAATCACCGGAAAGAGCCTGACCTTTCAATGTTTTCATTGTTTGTTTTGGTAGTATATCTTTGTATCGTTTCAGGTACATTAGGAATTTCACTGTATCCATGTCAGCCAATTGCCATCGCTCCTATCCAAATGTTAATCTTTCTTGTAATAGAAGGTTTCAAAGCTATCCGCCCCAAGAGGTAGACCAGGTGCCCAATTAATTGATTGGCCCATTATGTTTTCTACCTCTTCCATTGACCCGGTTCCAACAGGAACATCAAGAATGACTTCATCATGGACATGGAAATTAATACGGTATCCCGCTTCATCCAATCGAAGCATCGAGACAGCTAGACAATCTCTAGCAATGGCTTGAATAATATTCTCCGTAAGCTTTCCACCGTAAGTAGGAATCCTGCCCCACTGTTTGGATCCTTGTTCCATTCCTTCATACGTAAGCTGTTCTTTTCCAAAACGCTCGTCTATCCCGATTCTTGGTCTAACATAAGCAAGGGAACGACCAGATGGCAGTGTAATAAATAAAATGCCTTTGGTGTAATTAAAGGTAAGTCCATACTGCATTTTTACCACCGCTTTTTCTTTTACTGCTTTGATAGCTGCCGCTTCTATTCCCCACCAAATTTTGACGATATTTGGATTTGCTTCTCGCCAAGCAGATACCAAGTCCGGAAGTTCGTCTTCATTCAAGCCCATATCTAAAGCACCCATCTGCATCAACGCCCCTTTAGAGCCACCGTAGCCAAGAGCCAATTCAGCAATTTTCCCTTTTTGTCTCAGAGGGCTACCTTTATCGATGGTTTCAATGGGTACTTTAAACATCTGTGCAGCAGAGGCTTCATAAATTTTTCCGTGTGATTGAAACACATCCATCCGCCAACGCTCTCCAGCAAGCCACGCAATCACTCTTGCTTCAATAGCTGAAAAGTCAGCAACAACAAAACGGTGGTCTTGTGATGGAATAAATGCCGTTCGTATTAATTGTGATAATACGTCCGATACACTCTCAAAAAGAAGTTCCAAGGTCTCATAGCTCCCGGATTTCAATAGGTCTCTTGCAATCTGTAAATCTTTTAAACTGTTTCTTGGTAGGTTATGAATCTGAACGAGTCTACCAGCCCACCGACCTGTCCGATTTGCCCCGTAGAATTGGAGCAACCCTCTAATTCTTTGGTCAGAACAGATGGAACGCTCCATTGCTTCATACTTTTTCACAGAGGTTTTTGACATTGCTTGTCTCAATTCCAACAGCCGCTTCACCTCAGGGTTTTCCACTTCACCCATTAGTGCTTCCACATTTTTCTTTGCAAGGCTATTGACTTCTAGCCCTTGCTTTAACAACCAACCTTTCAGCTGCGCTGGACTATTTGGATTCTCTAGCCCTGTTAAACGCACAGCTTCTTCAAAGAGCTTATCCTGAAACGCTTTATCTGCTTGAATGGCATTTGTGACTAAGCTATTATCAATAAGAACACCTTCATCATTGATTTTCTGGTCCAATTCCCAAAGCTTCTGTTCAACTTTTGGAATTGGAAAAGCCTCTAACTTATTCCGGATTTGCCTTTCGACCTCAACATCCTGTTTGCAGTAATCCTTAAAAGTAGCCCACTTATCCAAGTCATGTTCTGGTAGGTTGCGGGTCCTTCCTTCATTTACTTTGGTAGGTTTACAAGGAACCGAAAAATAGCGGATTAACGCTTTCCCTTCCTTCATTTTCTGTTCCTTCAACCTGAGGCATTTCGCCACTCCATCGAGATAACCAGGTAAACCAAGCATTAATGCATGAACCGATGAACACCGCCATTGTTCTGGCGGCATCGGCTGATGAAAATACTTGGCTAAACAGGTTCTTTCAAAGTTGGCATTATATGCTGTCTTTATTATTGTCGGATCTATCATAGCTTTTAAAATGGCAGCTGGCATCTTCTCACCAGAAGCTAAGTCAACAATCTGCACCTCTTCGTCATCAAAGGCATAAGCAATGAGAAGAATTTCAAAATCAGATGATTCACAATAGGCATAGACCCCAGATTTAATGAGGTCTACACTACTGTAAGTTTCTATATCAATGGATAATAGTTTCATAGACATTAACCTAAGATGTCGTCTTCATCATCGTCACTGTCGTCGCCAAAATCAGCTTCGGCACTGCTACGGCCACCAAGTGGTTCTCCATCATCCGTCTTCATAATGTTTTGAAGTCCCGCTGCAATCCCACGATTTCCATTTACATTAAACCCATAAAAGGTTAAACTGACTCGTCCATAGCAGCCGGAGTAAAATTCACTTTGATCCATGATAGGATTCAAATCCGCATCGACAATTCCTGGTTTAATCTTGCTGTTGGCATTAATGAAGTAGGAATCCGCATATGCCTCATCATCTTCACGATCCACATCGCCGTCCCGCAGGGGCGTCTTCAAATTTGAAGGCACCTTGCCGCCAAACTTGTCCTTGTTTTCTTGAGTCGCTTTTTGAATCGCATCTTTTACCTTTTTGATGGTTTTTTTATCCGACTTCGGAATAATGATGCTTACTGAATACTTCAGGTCACTTCCATTAACGCTGACTGCTTGATGTACATTTGCATAACTGAACCGTACTGGGTTTTCCTTTGTTCCAATTGTGATTTTTATCATTACTTATTTCCTCCTCATTATTGAAAATCTACTTCAGGTGAAGCTTTTATTTCTGGTCGCTTGTCCTCTTCTGGTACGAGCTTGACCTTGCCCCGTGCTTTTGTAATAAGCGACCCAAGCAACTCTTGAAATGCTTTTTTACCTAACTCTTTTTCTAGAGTAGTAATCGTATTGAGTGATTTCTTATAAATCACATCACTGTCATATCCTGCAGCAGTAAGTGCCTCAATTACTGCATTTTCATCACTATACTTGCGGCTACCTCTGCCCTCGACCAGTTTCATCCCTGGCCATTGCTTGTTTTCATTCATCGCCATAGCAAATGCATATTCTTGAACATCTTTTGCCCAGCTCATCAGCTGATCAATAGAAGTTAACACTTCCACTACTTCATCATCTGTAAGTAATGGAGGTTTCTGAAAATCCATACAAGCAAGTTTCAAATTTTCTTCTGCCCTAGCTCTGCAAGTCGCCTTAACCTTACAAAAACGGCAATGCTCGCCGGCCATGAAGTCACCTTCGCCATTAAATGCTAGCTCCGCCTTGGGCTTGACCTCATTCTCTGCCCATTCCAATAGTTCTTCGACCTGCATTTCATCAGTGGAGATATTATCTAACCTTGGCTGCACAATGGTCATCAGTATTTTCTGAGTATCATAGAGTACACCAAAGTTGTTTAATGCACCCAGAGCGTACAGTCGCATTTGTGGGTTTTCAACTGCTGAAACCTTTACACCTTTCCCACCCTTAAGGTCAATAACTTCTAATCTATCACCATAAATCAGTATTATGTCCCCGGTTCCGAATCCATCTGGAACATAGGGACTAAAATCTACCCTTTCCTCAATAAGGATGAGCGGATCCTTGCTAGATGCCCTAGCCTCATTCATTTTTTCAGTAACAACATCAACATAGGTTTGAACGGCTTGTTCAATTTCTGAGTTATAAAATTCACTTTGTTTCATCTGCTTCAGCTTTTTGTTCAACTGAGCTTTTGTTATCTGCTTTAATTCGTATGACAAGTAAAGTTCTGACAGCTCATGCATGAATGTGCCTTCTTTGGCAAAGACGCTTGTTGTTTCTTCATACTGCTCTGACAGTCGAACACTTGGTGGACAAGCTAACCAACGACTGGCACCAGATGCACTCAAACTTGCATGAGCTCTTTCTGAATGGTTCATAGATATAGTAGAAACCTCCTTTTAAAGCTTTTCAGCTTCTTCTAATAGTTCAGGATACTTTTCCACTGGGATATCACTTAATTTCTTTGCTCCAAATCCCGTAATCAGCTCTTTCACTTGTACCTGTTTCCCATCTTGAGAAAGTGCTGCAAGTTTGGCTCTGACATCCTCCAAAGTTGGTAGCGTAGCTTTCGGAGGTTTTGCTGATTTCTTTGATTCCTTGTTTTCTTTCGCTTCCTTTTTCTCAATAGGAGCTACAGAGTCCATTTGATTGCTTTCTAATGCAATCACCAATGTTTCAATACTTCCTGCTAGATTTCGCAAGTCTGTCACTACATCAAGTGCAAGTTTCGTTTTACTCATTTGCTTTTTCTCCTTCCTTTTCATTTTGTTCATCAAGCTGGCTCAGTCGATTGGCTAGTCTTTTCGATACAATGCTGATGGCTGTAAGGACGCCAACCATCTCTTCCTGCATATCTTTATTGACACCCTTTTGCTTTACTTGTGTTGTCATCACAGGTCACCTCCTTTTCTTTAGATATAGTCCTTCACTTATTAGCCAACGGGAAAGATGGTTTGGTAACCAAAATTACAAAAAATATTTTTTAAGCTTGTCCAACACCTTTTTGTGTCGTTTAACAACAGCTACATGAGATATGTTTTCTTCCTTCGCTACCTCTCTTACTGTTAAATCTTTATAGTAAAGAGCCTGTATGAGCTCCTGTTCCTTTTCATTCAGTTCAGCCATCGCTTCCTGCAAGATTAATAGAGTTGCTTTATCACAGAGAATATCTTCTATCATTTGGTCATCTTCAAAATCACCGCCTAGATCCATCAAACGATTGATTGAATCTTCCTTGCTTGGGATATATTCAATCGTTTCTGCTTCAGGGTCAACAGCAATCCGGCCAACTTTAATATCCTGTTCCAGGTACCGCTCTCTTCTTTTCATTTTGTAATACTCTTTATAAATCTCTTTGCTAACACTGACTTGCTCCTTGCCGATTTTAATAAAAAACTCACTCATTCTCTTTTCCTCCTATGGCCCGGCAAGGAGCCGTAAGGGAAAAAGAGACAAAAAAATAAGCCGGACACAGAACGCCGAACTGCATTATTTGCAGGGCGATCCATGTCCGGCTTATAGGTAGTTCACACCACGACTCCATTGCTCGGTACCGATTATTTTTGATTCAATGTGCATTCACTCGCTAGATGATCATTTTTTCTCAAAATATCGATCATCCGGCCTGGGTAATGCAGTCGATTCCTCGCTCGGTATCATCGTGATATGAACTTTTTATATAAATAAAAAAGGCCCAGATATATCAGTTATGCATCTACTGATTTATCCGGACCTTAAGGTAGATTTGATTTGCAACTCATGGTGAGGCACTATCTCCTTTTCGTCTCGCTTTAGGTTTTCCACTTACCTGTTTGAATTTATCTGTCGCGAGCTCAATTTCCCAAACTCGCTTACATTTGGTGCACTTCGTTTGTACGGGGCCAGCAGCATTATCCCCTTTATCCATTAGCCTGTGACCACACACAGGACATTCCACTCTTGCCAATACATCTTCTTTAATCATTCGTTTTCCTCCCAACTGTTGTAATAAAGCCTTTTTATGAAAGTAATCCTCTATTATATTTTACAATGGAACATACGTTCTGTATAGTTAGAATACCAATTTTCTACTTTTCCCTATTATCACCATTTATACCGTCCTCTCAGCGACACATTTTATTTTGTTGCATATTTGGGAAATGAGGTCAAATAAAAAAGTTGTATTTCTAACAATTTCCATTATACTTCGAATACAATATTAGAGTCAATCCCATATATGCAACTTACATAAAAAAGTTGCATAAAATGTTAAAGCGAATTATAATTTGAGTGTAGTAAGAAATTGGAGGGCAATTTTATGAAGAAAGATGAAATGAGTAAGACTGATCAGGAAATTCTACGAAGACGTTTAAAGGAAAGGCGTCTCTTTTTAAATATGACATATCAAGATTTAGCCGAGAAAACGGGCATGAGTAAATCTTCTATACAGCGATACGAAACGGGAGGGATTAAAAATATTCCATATGATAAAATTTTTGCTTTATCAGAAGCATTAGAGGTGAGTACTGAATATTTTACTAATTTGACAAAAGATTATACCGGGGAATCCGCTTATGAAATCAAAGTGGTTAAAAAAGAGGATAGATCACAACACTTAAATCATATTAAAGAATTTGAGGAAAGAGCCATTAGGTATATAACTCCAAACTTAATTTCACAGGGGTATAATATAGAACGGCACAGTCATGGCTCTGTGGGAGATATTGTTGCAACAAAGGGGAAGGAAATATGGCATATAGATTTTCTTTATACGAGAGATGTAAGCAAGTATCCAACTGGAATGGGAATGGGGCGACAACAGCTTCTTCTAAGGTTTGGAAGGCTTGCTGTTTACGATAAACCTATTACAAAGTATTCAATTGTTATGGAAAGACGTGAATTGGCAGAGCAATTTTTGAGATTAAAACCCATTCATTTAGATATTGAGGCGAGTATCATTATCTTAAGAGGAACTGATTTTGGAGAATTACATTTCTAGGAGAAAATAAACAACACAAATAAGCCCGCCAAGCCAAATTAGGCCTAGCGGGTAAGTTTTTTAATCCCTACTAAATAAATCTCTCGTATAAACCTTATCTTCCACATCACGTAAATCATCAGACAATCGGTTTGCAACGATTACATCTGAAACTCTCTTAAACTCTTCAAAATTATTTACTACTCTTGAATTATAGAATGTCTCTTCATGTAATGCTGGCTCGTATACAACAACTTCAATACCTTTGGCTTTAATTCGCTTCATGACACCTTGAATAGCGGATTGTCTAAAGTTATCTGAGTCCATTTTCATAGTAAGCCTATAAATTCCTACAGTCTTAGGATTCTTTTTAATAATCATTTCGGCAACATGATCTTTTCTTGTTCTGTTTGCATCTACGATAGCCGTCATTATATTATTAGGGACATCTTCATAATTAGCTAATAGCTGTTTTGTATCTTTAGGTAGACAGTAACCACCGTAACCAAAGGATGGGTTATTGTAATGATTCCCGATTCGTGGATCTAACCCAACACCATCAATAATTTGCTTACTGTCTAACCCTCTTATCTCTGCATAAGAATCGAGCTCATTAAAAAATGCGACTCTCATCGCTAGGTATGTGTTAGCAAATAGTTTAATAGCTTCCGCTTCTGTTGAATTTGTAAATAATACAGGAATATCTTCCTTAATAGCTCCTTGAACTAACAAATCAGCGAAAACTTTAGCTCTCTCAGATTTTTCACCTACGATTATACGTGAAGGATATAAATTATCATAGAGTGCCTTTCCTTCACGTAGAAATTCAGGCGAGAAAATAATATTTTCCGTTTCAAATTTCTCTTTTATTTTTTCTGTATAACCTACTGGGACAGTAGATTTAATTACCATTACCGCATCTGGATTAATAGACAGTACATTAGCAATAACCGCTTCAACAGTTCTAGTATTAAAATAGTTTCTATCCGGATCATAATTTGTTGGTGTTGAAATAATAACATAGTCAGAATCTTTATAAGCTTTATAATTATCTGTTGTTGCAATTATATTTAGTTCTTTTGTTGCTAAATACTCTTCAATCTCATTATCAATAATAGGAGACCTTTTATTGTTTATCATATCTACTTTTTCTTGAATAATATCAAGAGCTATTACTTCATTATTTTGGGCTAGTAAAATTGCATTGGATAATCCTACATAACCTGTTCCAGCTATAGTTATTTTCATTATTCCCTCTCCCTTACATTAACTAGGCTTTTAACAATTTTAATCAGAACAACCTGTGCTCAATCAAAAGCCCTAATCAATACCTAGCAAAAATTTAAGATAAGAGGCATGATTGCATGGTTGCTAACTCAAGAAGCATCCTAAGTTTTCTTATTAATAAAAACAAATATTAAAATTGTTATAAAGTACACCCTTGAGAATAATCCTAATTCCTTTTACTTACGATTTACCAACGTCACTCTATTCTTAATAATTAATTTTAAATCCTTGTAAAATAATACAATTAATATACTCAGAGGAATAAAACTCAACAAAATAACGAACCACAAATTGTCAATTATAATAGCAAAATATGCATATATCGTAACTATAAGTGCCATTATATATATACGTACCAAAGGATATTTCACCTTGAAGTACTTCAAGGAAATGATTGTTCGTAAAGTAAAAAATACAATATAAGAAATTGCTGTGGATATAGCTGCCCCTAAGGCACCAAAGTCAGGAACAAGCAACCAATTTCCTAATATGTTTATACCACACGCCATTCCCGCAATAAATATATGCCAATTTATCTTTTTATAAAAGTTGATACCTATTACAGTTGTCTCTGAGATAGTATAAAAAATTGGCATAAAGACTAAAAATGGCATGATTATTGCGGCATCTTGATATTCCCTTCCTAATAAGATAACGATTAAGTCCTTAGCAGCAATACTTAATATAGCAACTAAATACATTGCAAATGCAACAATTATCGTTATATTCCGAAAGAAATCCTTATCTTGAGGTCTTTTTTCAAACTTTTCATAAGCAACTGGTGTCCAAAAAGTTGAAAATGTTGTTTTAAGTATCATAACTAGAGCTACTAGACGCATAGCAGCAGAATATAAACCTAATTCATCAAAAGTACTCCAATGCCTAATTGCAATTTTAGCAAATGCTTCAAATAACCATGAGATAAAAATAGTTAAAACAAAAGGAGCTCCAAATTTTATTATTTCTCGTTGTGAGTGCTTAACATTTTTAATTGCTAGATTATCGATAGACCAAAATTGTTTCCCGAAATAAATAGCAATAATATTTAATAAAATTAATGTAATTAGAGTGGAAAAAATAAGAACTTCAAAATTCGCTCCCAGTAAAAAGAAAAAACTTATAACTAGACATAAATTAAACAATTTTTGAAAAATTTGAAGTAATGAATACATATTCCCTTTTTGCTGCATTCTTATAACCAATTGAGCAAAGCGAAATAATAATTGAGCAAAAATTCCACCTGCAATAACAAATGCAAGTAGCAAACTTTCTTTATCAAACAAGAATAATGTAATAGGTTGGTAAAAGATTACAATCAAACAAATTATAACTATAGTGGCGAATAATGGAATACGCAGAGAATTAAATAAGAGTGCCCCCCTTTTATTACTCTGCTCTTCATAAAAAAAGCGGACAAAAGCTTGATCAGTACCAAATATCGTTAGTATCATACAAACTTGTACAAATAAATCAAACATAGACGCTTTACCAAGAGCATCTGGCGGAAGTATTCTAGTTACTAACATGGTTGTAAATAAACCTATTATTAACCCAACCCAACTACCATAGGAAAATTTGAGAAACTTCCCAAGTAAGTTATCTTTCATAATAAACCTTCTCTACTTATTGTTTTATCATTAAATAAAAATTTTAAATTAGTATTTTATTTGCAGTGTTAATCCGTAAAGTCAATATGATACCTGTTTAATATTGCCTTTAATTGCTCATCATTCTTGTTTTGGTTGACATTAAAACTTGCTAATGACTCATTTTGACTAGAATCAATTGTAAAAAGTTCACCAGGAAAAGAAGAAGACTTAACAACCCTTGTATCATTTTTTAACGACATTATCTTAAGCCACAAGTCATCAGCAAAGAAGCAAAGTTCTTTTATACTGTTTTTATTGAAAACTTCTTTGTTGACAGAATTCGGTGGATACAAAACACCACTTACGCCTGTCGGACACAATAACATTGATGGCTTAGTATAATCTGTTGGATTTTGTATCCAATTATTATAAGAAGTAATAGTGCCATTTTTATTTTTCAGGATTAGATGTCCTCTATTACAACAAATACAATCAGGATACTTTTTGTGCAATTTAATCAATGTTTCCAATGTATTTTTGGGATAAATAATATCATCATCAACAGTTATGACTATCTCTTCGGGATACTCCATAAAGGTATAATAATATTTTTTATGCGATCTTAAATCATCACAAAATCGTATATCTAATCCTCTTTGTTGCTGTTTCAAGAGATTAGGCGGGAGACTACTGTACCCTTCAAATTGCTCTTCTGCTAACCAAAGAATAATTTTATCAGGTCTATAGGATTGTCTTAGTAAAGATTCGATTGCTATCCAGACAATATCAATTCTTCCTGGAAAAGTAGTCATAGATACTATTACTTTCCTCTCCCTGTTTTCTGTAGTGTTAATCCCTATTTTATTTTCCCTAATTGTAAATTTATAATAAGTGTTGACAAACTTATTTGCGAACTTCCGAATAATTATACACAACAAGCTATTTATTTTCCTAAGTATTATTATTTTAAATTTTTTCCTTTTAAATGCAAAATACATATAATACAGCCAATTCAACATATTGTTTTACTCCTAAATCAATCATGAATGTATAACCTTTAACATCATTTACTATTCTTTTAGAAAGAATCCAAAATATTTATCATTTTCAGTTAGCCTTAAGAAAACTTAAACTTTGATTAAAAGCGTTTAAGTGATTCATTAACTTCATAAAAACTCTTATTACATTCTCTAGTTGCTATTTAAGATTTCCCTATATTCCCCTAATAATTTTTTACCTATAATCGCCCAATCATATTCGTTTAAAACTAATTCATACCCGTTTTCAACTAATTTAGAAGTGAACATATCATCATTAAATAGTCTTTTAATATTAGATACTAAAGCATCTATTGAATGTGGCGGGACAATTATGCCATTAACAGCATGACTTACAGAACCATCCATACCCTGATCCTCACAAAGTATTATTGGCTTCTTAAAAAACATCGCTTCTAAATAAACAAGTCCAAACGTTTCTCTCCAACTTGGCATAGAAAAAATATCACAAAGTGACAAATACATCATAGCTTCAGGATGTTTTAGGGCTCCTAAAAACTTAACATGATTTTCTAAATTCAAACTATTGACTAGTTCTTTTAGTTTTGCTTCATATGGGCCATCCCCAATTACTAAATATAGGATATTTGGATATTCCGCAACAAGCTTTGATACAGCTAATATGTTATATTGAATTCCTTTACTCTCAATTAAATTTGAAATACTCAGAATTACCCTTTTATTCTCTAGTTTACCCCTAAGGGACTTCTCTAGTTCTTTCTCATTTAATTCCTCCATTAAAACATTGGGGTAAATACCATTACCTAAATGTATTGAATCCAAGTTAAAATTAGTTTTCAATTTCTTAGATAGTTGAAGACTAGGTGAAACTATTTTATTGGATTTCCCCAGGGATATCTCAAGCAATTTTTTCAATTTATTCTTTTTAATTGAAATATCCATATCAGTACTTCTTATTGTAGTAATCAGCGGGACTTTATACCTATCTTTTACATATATGCCAGCATAATTATCCGGATATGCCATATGTGCATGAACTAGATCAAAAGGAAATTCACTATATATTGATTCAATAATCTTATCAGTAGATTTTATTATTGATTTATATAACCTTCCATCATTTAAGCCATAAGGGAAATCTATAAATCTCGGGTAATATATTTCAATTCCTTCATAGCTATCCCTATAAGGCAACATAGAATATTCTAACCATTTATGTCTCACATTTTTTAAAATGCTTGGTACAAAAGGTATTGGTGATATAACGCGAACATCTACCCCATTTTTTTTTAATTCTAAAGCTTGACGATGCATAACAGCACCATTTCTAGAATCATATTTATTGGGATAAAGCCTAGATATAAATAATACTCTCACAGGTCATCATCCTTCTTGTACTAATAAATTATAAAGCAATCGATTATATAAAGTTTAATTAAGTTAACCCTTGGCAATTGTAATTCCTGTAAAGGTAAAGTTAATTCCAAAAGAACTTGTATGGTAAAATTCTATCCAAACCTTGAAAAACTTTGGAAATATAAAAACTTGCAAAAAAGAAAATGAAAATTATACTAATTACACCTTTTACTAAAAAGGCTTCTTTTATTTTCATTTTTATATTTCCCCTGCCTATTTTTGATACAACATAGGGCAGATATAAAATAATAAATATGAAGTAGTACAGATTTAGTCTAGTAAATAAATATGAAAAGCTACTTAGTAACTGTATCATAAGTGCAATTATCATAATATTAGTTAAAACTCTATTTTCAATAATTGCGGAAAATGTAGATGCATTGTAAAATATAAATCCTAATAACAAGACTAGGATAATAAATACTGCTGTTCCCCCAATGCCTGTGGAAGATTCATATAAACCAATGACATGTTGACTATCATCATAATAAAGATTAGTTAAAATTTCCCCTATTCGGTATTTCATAATATACATAATTATAAAAAAACCTAATAAACATAATAAATATGATTTTGTAATCTTCTTTTGAGCTAACCAATATGCTGGTAAAAAAACTAAAGCAGTATTATGAAAAGAAGCTGACAATAATATCAAAATAATAAATTTCCATGGTTTCTTGTTTATTATGAAATAGTAACTTATTAAGATACCTGATAACGCCAATGATTGTCTAATACCTGAAAAGTTAAAAAAGAAAAATTCAAAAGAAAAGTAGATTAGATAACTCAAAAAAATATTTTGGGAATATTTATAAATAATTACACCTAAAGGGACATATATCATTTAACTTACAAACACTAACCAAAAACTAAAGTCTCCTAGAAAAATTGTACCAATAACTTTC
>NZ_SLUB01000056.1 GCF_004799755.1 Bacillus timonensis
GTAACTTCATTTTACTAAAAAGGATGATTTTTTTGTGCGTTTTTTTAAAAAATTTTGGTGTAAAGACTACTGAATCTTGTAACCTTGTTGATTGGAGCGGAAGGTACGAGACTCCTGCGGGCAAAGCGTGGCCAGGGGAGACCCCGCAGGAGCTTGCGACGAGGAGGCTCCGGGACCGCCCGCGGAAAGCGAGTACCTGCAGCGGAAATCAACAACCTAGTTTTAGTTGACCCAATAAATATAAAAAATGAGGGGCTGTCCTCAAAAGTCACTTTTCAATGACTTTTTGGACAGCCCCAACATACAAAAGGGGGAATACTAGAAAGCCTTTGAAACTAGTTTACCCCTACATCTCCTTTTTTAAACAACTACAAAATCTTCTCTTGACAATGATAATTATTTCCTACTTCATAATTTCAATCCATAATGGCAACTCTAATGAATGTAAAAAGAAACATTTTTGAATTTCTGACCATTTTGTGTTATAATTTTTTATTGCGTATATAAAAGTGTGAAGTTCAATAAGGAGGGTGAAAAAGGACGGAGTATTTCAAGGTGGCTTAGTTTAGAGTACCAGCGTATCCGGATAATACGTGAAGAACTCAATTAGCAAGCCAACTCAGAAATTCGACACGTCATTTTTGACCAAGTTTTTGAACATCCTCTAAAAATGTGAATAAATTAAAGTTTTAGGAGTTGGGTAGCATGGCAGAAAAATTTGAAGTTGGTAGTGTTGTTAAAGGTAAAATTACCGGAATACAACCTTATGGTGCATTTGTTGCATTAGATGAAAATACACAAGGTTTGGTTCATATTTCAGAAGTAACTCATGGCTTCGTTAAAGATATTAATGAGCATGTTAAAGTTGGTGACGAAGTAGAAGTTAAGATTTTGTCAATTGATGAAGCAGCAGGCAAAATTGGACTATCTATTCGTGCAACTCAAGAGGCGCCAGAAAAGCCAGTAGCGCAAAGAACGGCTAAGCCGAAAAAACGTCCGGCACAAGCACAACAAGCTAGTTCTGATTCACAACAAGGTTTCAACACGTTAAAGGATAAGCTTGAAGAGTGGATTGAACAATCTAATTTTAACTAATAACAACAATGAGAGAAGAGACGATTATTGAAATTGTCTCTTTTTTTACATGCACTTGACTGAAAATGTCAAATCTATAAGAGACTATTTACAAAACAGAGTGATATGGCATAATTTTTTACTGGAGGCGAGTATAATGGAAAACTTTACATACTATAACCCAACGAAGCTTATATTCGGAAAAGGACAGGTCCAGGAGTTGAAGAACGAAATTCCACAATACGGCAAAAAGGTGTTGCTTGTTTACGGTGGGGGAAGCATTAAAAGAAATGGCTTATATGACCAAGTAATTGCTCTTCTAGCAGAAATTGGAGCAGAAGTTCACGAACTTCCAGGAGTTGAACCAAATCCTCGTTTATCAACAGTCCGAAAAGGCATTGATATATGCCGTCAGGAAGGAATTGAATTTATTCTTGCAGTTGGTGGCGGCAGTGTCATTGATTGTACGAAAGCAATTGCAGCTGGAGCAAAATACGATGGAGACGTATGGGATTTCATGTCTCGTAAAGCAGTAGCGACTGATGCTCTTCCATTAGGAACCGTGTTGACAATTGCTGCGACTGGTTCAGAAATGAATTCAGGCTCTGTTATTACAAATTGGGAAACCAATGAAAAATACGGATGGGGAAGTCCAGCGGTATTTCCTAAGTTCTCTATTTTAGATCCGGTGAATACTTTTTCATTACCAAAAGATCAAACTGTCTATGGCATGGTGGATATGATGTCACATGTGTTAGAACATTATTTCCATCACGTTCCAAATACATTAACACAGGATCAGTGGTGTGAATCCATTCTACGCACGGTGATTGAAACAGCACCAAAGTTAATCAATGACCTTCAAAACTATGATCACAGAGCAACCATTATGCTTAATGGGACACTTGCTTTAAACAAGATGTTAAACATGGGATATAACGGAGATTGGGCAACACACAATATTGAGCATGCAGTATCTGCTGTATATGATATTCCACATGGTGGTGGTCTTGCGATTATATTCCCAAATTGGATGAAGCATGTACTAGATGAAAATGTAGGTCGCTTCAAACAATTAGCCGTTCGTGTATTTAATGTCGATACAGAAGGAAAAACGGATCGAGAAGTGGCTCTAGAAGGTATCGAAAAACTAAGAGAATTCTGGAGCAGCATCGGAGCACCGTCAAAACTTGCTGACTACGGCATTGGTGAAGAAAATCTTGAACTAATGGCTGAAAAAACAGTTGTTTACGGAGAATTTGGCCGCTTTAAAGTACTTAATAAACAAGATTCCCTTGAAATTTTACGGGCATCTCTATAATTGCAAAAAAAACATTCCTATATTCGAACAAAAAGGCTCATACTACCTGTGTGAGCTATTTTTTTTGAAAAATTTATTTGGTCACGCTTACACTAAGTCAGTAGTATTGATTTTGCGGAAAAGTTTGGGTACAGTGAAAGAGACTTTGAAAATACAAGGGTGGAGGTATAACAAATGACACATGTTCGTTTTGATTATTCAAAAGCTTTAACTTTTTTTGGAGAACATGAAATTACATATCTGCGTGATGCGGTCAAGGTCGCTCACCATTCCATACATGAAAAAACAGGAGCAGGTAGCGATTTCTTAGGATGGGTAGACCTTCCTTCTGAATATGATAAAGAAGAGTTTTCACGCATTCAAAAGAGTGCTGAGAAAATCAAATCAGATTCTGATATCTTACTTGTTATTGGAATTGGTGGCTCTTACCTAGGAGCAAAAGCGGCAATTGATTGGTTAAACCACTCCTTCTATAATGCATTACCAAAAGAGCAACGAAAAACACCACAAATCGTATTTGTTGGAAATAACATTAGCTCAACGTATATGAAAGACCTAATGGATTTACTAGAAGGAAAAGATTATTCAATCAACGTTATTTCTAAATCTGGTACAACAACTGAACCAGCCCTAGCATTCCGTATCTTTAGAAAAATGTTAATTGAAAAATACGGAAAAGAAGAAGCACGTGGCCGTATTTTTGCAACTACAGATAAAGCTCGTGGCGCATTGAAAACATTAGCAACTGAAGAAGGCTATGAATCATTCGTCATTCCAGATGATGTGGGTGGCCGTTATTCTGTGTTAACTGCTGTTGGTTTACTCCCAATTGCGGTTACTGGTGCGAATATCGAAGAGATGATGAAGGGTGCACAAGCAGCAAGTGTTGATTTCTCTAAATCAGAGCTTGAAGAAAACCCTGCTTACCAATATGCTGCAGTCCGTAATGCTCTTTACAACAAAGGAAAAACAATTGAAATGCTTATCAACTATGAGCCAGGTCTTCAATATTTCTCTGAATGGTGGAAGCAATTATTCGGTGAGAGTGAAGGGAAAGACCAAAAGGGGATTTACCCATCATCTGCCAACTTCTCAACAGATCTTCATTCTCTTGGACAATATGTACAAGAAGGTCGTCGTGATTTGTTTGAAACTGTGATTAACATTGAAAAATCTCGTCATGAACTGATTGTAGAGGCAGAAGAGAACGATCTTGACGGATTAAATTACCTAGCTGGTAAATCCGTTGATTTTGTAAATAAGAAAGCATTTGAAGGTACAATGCTTGCGCATACTGACGGTGGCGTACCAAATCTAATTGTTCATGTACCAGAAATGGACGAGTATTCATTTGGATATCTTGTGTATTTCTTTGAAAAAGCATGTGCAATGAGCGGCTATTTACTCGGTGTCAATCCATTCGACCAACCTGGTGTTGAAGCATACAAAGTCAATATGTTTGCATTACTAGGTAAGCCTGGATACGAAGAGAAGAAGGCTGAACTAGAAAAACGACTATAACATTATAAAAAGGGATTCCCGTGTGTGGAATCCCTTTTAGCTTTTTAAAATCAAGATTTGATCGTTTTTCCGTATTTCAAGAGATAGTGGAGGGTTAATGGTTATTCCTTCGTTCCGCTTTATCCCAATTAAAATTTTACCTTCTTTTAATAAGGTCTCACTCGCCTTTTGGAAGGTCATCCCAATTAAATCAAAGGTAGCATCCAAGAACTGCAATTTTACCCCTTTTAAATCCACTAACATTGAGAGTAATGCATCAGATACTCCGTGTGATAAGAGGCTATTCACCATGACTAAACTCGAAATTCGATTCGTTTGGATAATTTCGTCAGCCCCGCCACGCTTTGCATTTTGGATCTGGTGTGTAGTAAGGATTTCGACAATCGTATATACAGTGGGATTTAGTCCTTTTATAGCCAATAACGTAAGGATTGTAATCATGTCAGCGTGTACTTCATCTTTACCTTGGTCAGCTGTCACAAGGACCATTTCTGCATCTTGAATATTTGCTTGTTTTAATGTCTCATCACGGGTTGGATCTCCTTTAATAAAATGAAAATGATTGCCTGGCATCGGGTTTTTTTCTAATGAATCATCAATTAACAGAATTTCAAGGATTGATCCAGGAGTTTTAAGTAGTGAAATGGTTTCTCGTACACGCTCATTCCAACCGATGATGATAATATGTTTTTTACCATGAAATCCGGAAGTTCCTTCAAGATAAGCATTTTGTGTAACGAAGGTTGAAGTCGAAATGGCAGCAAAATATCTTGTTACAATCCCAGCACCGATAAAGATAAGTAACATACCTACTATTCTTCCAAAGAAGGAGGTTGGCGCATAATCTCCGTATCCAACCGTTGCTGCGGTCACGATTGCCCACCAAACCCCATCAAAAACAGTTGGGAAGTTCTCGGGTTCGATTAAGTGGATGATGGCGCCAAAAATGATGATGACCAATAAGACAATCCCGATTAGCTTTGCAATCAAAAAGCGCTTAAAAAAAGAAGACAAAATACTGGATATCAACTAAATGACCCCTTTCGAAAAGATGATGTTTTGATGTTTTTATTTTTTTTCATCTTTTGGGAGGAAAGCAAATATCTCTTTAATAATCGTATTAATTCTTCGAGTAATTTCTTCATCTCCAAAGGTTTGTTTTGCCTTTTCGATGGCATTTATGACTTCTTCATCAAATTGGATTAGGGGTTTATCTTCTTCTGCTTCGTTGTAAAGCTGAATGACAACATCTAAACCTTCATTTAATTTATCAATGGAATCACTCAGTGCTTTTTTCTCATTTTCATTAAGCTTCATACCTACACTCCTCTACCTTCATGCTTTCCTTTTAGTGTGTTCAAATCCTTACTAATTTTTGCATAAAATTCCTATGGAGTCGGAAACTATGGGAAGGAAAGAAATTACAAATGGAGTGAGAAAGATGGATATTCGGAGAGCAAAGCAAATATTATCTTCTTCAAATGAAGTAACTGTTCATTATCAAGGAACCTCGGTATGGATCGACAGCTGCGATGAACAAGGGAATATGTGCACAGTACATCTAAGAGGTCAGGAGCATGAAAAAAATATCGTTCCAGTAGCCGAATTAGAAGAATTGTAAAAGCAAAAGCTCCCATTTTAATGCAGGGGAGCTTTTTTAATCCCAAAAACCACTAATAAATTTGGCGAAAATATCAGAACTGAAGTAAAAGAAGGAGCATAGGAAAAAAACGATTACAAATCCAGTTAGCACCCAACTAATTGTCTCCTTTTTCACGTAGGTCACCTCATTTCCTTATTATTTGTAATATGTAACGTTTCATACAAAGGAAAAGGTCCCTAGGAAATCCTAGGGACCTTTTACGATATATAAATAATAGGGGAGACGTGAAAAAAACGCCTCTAATTATGAGAGAGTAATTAGAGGCAAGAGAGAAATGAAAACTTCATACAATTAGACGCGTAATTTCAAAATAGGTTACACATTTATTTTAATTTTTTCATAGAATCGATTCATTCTATGAGTCATTCTTTTTCAGTTACTAGCATACATTTAGGACAAGCGAAAAAAAGAGGGGGAATGGAATATGGCTTACCCGGGATCAAAGGGTTGGTATGTTAAACAACTAAAAGAAAAAGGTATTCATCAACATCCAGTTGAACGTAAAAAACTAGAAACTTACAAAACCTATATTCTAAGGCAATTGTATTTTGATCTTGTTGTGGATAAAGAAGCAAAAAAATAATAATGAAAAAACAGCCATTTGGCTGTTTTTTTATACAATTTACCTCCAACTCTACTCATTAATAAAATATAATAATAGAAGAGTAGGAGGGTTATAAAGTGGAAACTGTTGAAATAGATTTATCAGAACGCTTTGAGATTGCTTTTAATCGAATTCATAAAGCGTTAAGTAAGATGGTTAGGAATGTGCAAGGGAATATTTTCAGTCAATTAGTTGCACATGGTGCAAAAAGGCATGCTATTATCCGTTCGTATAAGGATGAGCTTTTTCAGTTTGCTAAGCTTCGAAATGCGATTGTTCATGAAAAATTACGTGCTGATTTCTATATTGCAGAGCCGCACGAAGATGTGGTCCAAAGAATCGAAGAAATTGCAGAACTTTTGGAAAAGCCAGTTACAGCCTTGTCTATTTCGAGTAATCCAGTTGTCTATTTTAATTATCATTCTTCAATTAGAGACGTAATCCTTGCGATTCACAACAATCCGTATACAAAGTTTCCGGTTTATAAAGAAGGCTCATGTATTGGAATTCTGACCTCCGGGGCTATTCTAAGATGGATGGCTGAGAATCTATCACAAGATAGTATCAATTTAACAGATATTCGGGTAAGTGATGTAATCTCTTATGAAACAAAGCATCTAATCGATTTTGTAGATGAAAATAAAGATATCTTTGCTGTTGAAGAACTGTTTGAAAAACGTCATGCACATGGAAAAAAACTTGAAGCTATTATCATCACGGAAAACGGACAAATCAATGAAAAACCATTAGGTATCATTACATCCTGGGATTTAATTGAAATTGATTAATTGGCATTGAATAAAATACAAGTTCGCGAATATGGGCTGAAAGGAAACTAGATTACTCTTTAGGCAGCCATCTATAATACAATATAGAGCCACTTTCTGTTTCAGCCAAAATTATGAGTGGGGTTATTCCTTCTTTTGCATCAGCTGTATTATACAAAGTAGTTCCTTTAGGCAATTTTGTTGCGGAGAAATTCCGCATTAACAGGGGAGACTTTGAGTTTCTTTTAATTTCCCCAATTCTTTTTCCTTTCGGATAGCTACTTTTTTCTTTTTCAAACCAATCAAGTTCCGTAATATTGGAATAAATACGGCCCTCATATTTGAGGGTATCTTGATCTGTATTTAAATAACCACTACTAATAATCATAATTCCCCCTGCTAATAACAAGAAAATAAAAAGTGAGACCATGACAATTTTCTTCATTCTAAACCTCCATAGTATAAGGGATAGGCACAAAAAATTTTACCTCTAATTTCGCTATATGGTTAATTAATCTCTAAATTCTCCTTCAATTTCAATAAACCTGCATTTCCCGAAAATTATATTTGTAAATTTAGAAAGTATGGTTTTTGTCAGTCAGTCTCATAATCGTTTAAGATGTATAATGAGTTGTAATAGCTGTACACTGTCAGGAGGATTAAAATGAAGAATGTGTTTCTTCAATGCGTTGAAGGTAGTGTGTTTAAAACATATGAGTATTTAAAAAATCTTGAGTATAAAACAGAAGAGCAATTGAAGATGGAAGAGGAATATGATAACCGCTTTTTTAAGGGAAATCCGAATTTTAAAATCTACCACGAAGATCCGTGGGTTGAAAATATAATGAATACATATCGTAATTATTTTGTTGTTGTTTTGACAAATAAGAAAGAACGCTCTGTTGCAGAGACGGATTTATTAAACCAGTTAAATCGTCTTTTGCCTCTTGATCTTAGAGGGGCTGACATGAAATCAACTGAAGAAAACATAAAAGGTATTTTTAATGAAAAGGGCTTTGGTTTTAAAGGTGGGAAAGTTACACCACATTATGGTCCTTTTATTTGGAAAACAACGAACATTAGGCGATATTCTGTTGACCTTCCTGATACGACACAAGAGGTTCAAGTATGTTTTTTGGATGACTTTCTGATGCTAAGTTGGTTACACTTTGCCACTTTTGGAGAGGTATATGCTGGTGGTTGGGCAGAAAAAGACGCGCTGTACTGTATCTTTCCCAATTATCGTGACAAATTAGAAACTGACGTTTTTCGGGTATCATTCCTTAAACACGAGGCACAACATTATAGCGATTATATACAATTTCCTAAATTACATGGAAAAGACTTAGAGTACCGTGCAAAGCTTGTGGAGCTTATTTACTACTCTAGCTTTGAAGTCTTTGAGAAGTTCCTGGTTCAAGCTGTAAATAACGTTAACCCACATAACTATTCGGCATTTATTATTATCGAACGGTTTTCTAAACACTTTTTTAATAAAATCGCAGAAAGACAGGTAGAAAAGTGGACTTCAATAAACTATGAAGATATACAAGATTTTGCAAAGGTATTGTTTAAAGAGCATACAGCTCAGCTTATTTCAAAAGATGCACAAATAGTTGAAGGGGTTATTTAGGAACAAACCCAAGCAGAATAATTGATGAAATTCATTGGTGAGAATCCTTAAATGAGATAAAGGCAGGATTACCTGCCTATTTGCCAAAAAACTAAAATGTATAAGTAAAAGTCGCTTCAATCCTAGCCGTAATCGTTAGCTCTCCGGGCTGAATAGGTGTAGCGGCTTCACTTTTTGCGAACATCGCCGTTTGGAATGGGATTGGTGGAGATTGTTGTGATTGTTCCTGAATATGAAGCGGGATTACTTGTAGCTGAACCCCTAATTCATTAGCGATTGTACGTGCTTTGCCCTGAGCATCCTTAATAGCATTTTCCAACGCTTTTGCGTAATAAACCTGAGGATTCGAGACTGTAAATTGAATACTAGTAACAGTGTTAGCTCCGTTTTGAACTGCCGTATCAACTATGCTACCGGTTGCTTGAATATCTACATCTGAAATTTGCAGCATGTGTATAACCTTATAGCCTTTCAGAGTCTGCTTTGAGTTTTCGTAATCATACAGGATTTCAATCCGAAAATCGACTGTTTTGATATGTTCATTGGGGATACCTGCCGCTAAGAGGGATTGAATGACTTTATTCGTGATTTGACTATTTTCATTTTGAGCAGCCGAAACCGTACTACTTTCTGTAATTACACCTAATGTGATTGTTGAAGAAGTAGGTGTAGCTGTGACAATTCCTTCCCCATTGACCTTCAATTTATGTTGATTTCCATACTTATTTCTAATTTGCTGCGAACGCATCATCCAAGGCTCATAATAATACATCGTGGTTCTCCTTCCACTATCTTTTTTGTATTGTATTAGTTTTGTCATAATAGGTGTGTCAAACAAATTAAAAAAACCCACGAAACCTCGTGAGCTACTTTTCCATTCTTTTTCTAAATGTCGGACCGAAAATGACATGTAAAAAAATATCGCCAGTAAAGTGAGCAATCATTGCCATTTCGATTCCATATTTCCAATATAAATACCCAAATAGGATACCTGGGATTGCATTTAATAAAACTGTACGCCACACGACAAGATTTGATTTTCCGAAAAGTCCAAAGGCAGCTGGTAAATGTCCAACCCCGAATAAAAGAGCGGCAAACAGAATCCCGATCCAATAGGAAGCATTCCCTATACCCAAAAGGCTAGATGATACATAAACTACTCCCGTCATTATGAATAAGCGGGTTAAAACTTCCTCTGAAATACCTCCATAAAATGAAGCTAATAACGCCTGAAATCTAGAAGGCTCATCCATATCAACCTTGGGCATTCTTTTCATAAATAAAAAGTCTAAACCTATGATAACAATTGAAACAATGGCACCGACAAGCACGCTCAATAGAATCGTCCATGAAATGGAATAAGGCACATCAGTACCATTTAACCATTGATCAATTAACCACCAATGTAAATCAACCTTTGGTGCCAACCAGGTCCCAATAAATGCTGACACTCCCAAAAGTATAACACTTTGTAGAATACTAATTAGAATCAGCACAGGAGTGGGAGGAATCTTTTTGGTTGGATTCTTTTTAGCTTCTTCTTCAATCTTCCCTTTCAGCATTTTAAATTGATACGGCATAACGGCGATTGCCCCAATCGAAGCGGCTATCCAAAAAATGAAAAACTCTGTCATTGTTAACACCCTCATTCACATTTATATTCTGCAGATAATACGAATGAGATGATAAGAAAGTTCACTTTTAAATACAAAATAAAAAGGCGCCATAGTGGCACCTTCGTTAGGCTTGTTCAGCTTTTACATCGTTCATGATGGATACTATATTTTTTACCCAGTGATTATTTAAACCAGTGGCATCATTTGCTGCTTGACTTGGAGCATAAACGGTTTGGATTTCACCAATTGTTTCATTCCCATTTTTTACATAATATTGCTTTAAATAGATCGCCTTAAAGCGAATACTATCCTCAATTGATAAAAACTTTTGCCAATTGGTTCCGCCTTCTACTAATTGTTCGCAACCAGGGTTTGGATAATCTTCGCCGAAGATATTTGCGTAAATATCAGGCATACAAGTAATCCCCCCAATATTATTCCATGGGGAACTTGCTATATCCGAATTCCCCCAACCAGTTTCCTGTGCGGCTAATGCAGCCAAAAAGATAGGATCAATATCATGCTCTTCGCCTGATTTTACAAAGTCTGTTCCAAGACCTTTTAAATTCCCCTTTAAATGCTTGTCCAGTTCAGGACCAGAAATGGTATTTTCCTGTTCCACATTATAATTTTTCGAAGCCATTTGAACGGGTTTGCTTTCAACAGGTTGAGTTTGTTGTTCTTGATGATCTATTTTTTCTTTCTTTATTTCTTGTACTGGATTGTTTTTCTTTTCAATTGTTTCCGCATTTGAATGATGCATCGTAGCAAAAATGCTAGTACCCATAATAAATAGAACCCCAATTAAATAGAGAAAAGCTGGTTTCTTTTTTGTAAGAGTTGAGATTTTCAAAGTATCCTACCTCCTTCATAAGACCTTTTTCCTACTAGAAACCTAGCCTAACATAATAAAATGACAGCAATGTTACAAAGTTGTTATGGACAGTTAATAAAAATATGACAGTACCTCTCGATTTGCAAATTTGTTAGGAGTCTAGTATAATCGGAAACTGTATGTTTACTGTAAGATGCGTAAACATTTTCTATTTCTGTCATATAAATGGAAATAAATTACTTTTTGCAAAAAAAATGAAAGGTGTTTGTGATGTATTTTCAAAGTTTGCTAATGAAAGAGGATCTGAACAAGAGCCCGTCAGAGGTCAAACAGGATTTAGAGGAATTGCAGTTCCAGCTTTATCGTATGCAGGATAACATGAAAGAAATTTCAAAAAAACATCAAATCATCGGTATTGACCAATCGAAAGATGAAAAATGGGTAATCGTCTCAGCCTTTGATGATGGAAACCAATGCCAAATCATGGTGAATGATTGTGATTCAGCCTATCGAGGTAAATGGGACTTTTCACTTCATGCTCAGTACAAGGATGAGGATAATGCGATCCATATCGGTGACATTAAAGGACCTGCAAACCAAGGATATGGTTCAATCTGCATGAACCATTTAAAGGAGATCGCACGTGAACAAAACATTCCTGTCATTAAAGGTGATATAGCACAAAGAGACTGGGATCACGTAGACCGCCTCGTTTATTTTTATGAAAAACACGATTTCGAAGTTGAAATCGATCCTCAAACAAAATCGGGTGAAATCATTTGGAAAGACTAATCAAAATAAAAAAGGTCTGCTTACCATTATAATAGGGTAAAGCAGGCCTTTTTATTTTGGGAAAATATCCCGTCCAAACATATTAAAACCCTTCGCGTATGATACATTATCTACGTCGAAAGGGATGAATTGTATGTTTTATAAAAGAATCACATACCGGGTTAAACCTAATCAAGCTTCTCAATGTGCTCACTTTTTAAATGATCACTTTATCCCAATCCACATAAAGAATGGAGCCAAACTAATTGGACAATGGCAAAATGAATCCAATGAGGAAATATTGTCGATTTGGGAGTATCCAAATATGGACGAGTATTTGAAGATTGAAAAGAGGGTTCAAAAGGAAAAAGTAGGAGAAGAATTTCAAAAAACGTACTTGGAGTGTAAGGAGGATTTCTTATCTCCAACAGGTACTTACGAATCACCAAAGCATACGGTTAGTGTCAGTGGTTTTATAACAAATCAAAATCAAGAAACATTATTGGTTAAGACCTACTGGCGATCCGATACCTGGGAGCTACCTGGGGGAGCTGTTGATGAAGGGGAGACATTAGACAAGGCACTTTGTAGGGAAGTTCTTGAAGAAACGGGAATTCAAATAACACTTCATGGTGTAACAGGTATTTATTCAAATGGAAGCACAGTTTCAATTGTCTTTCGTGGTGAGTCTGTAGGTGGAAATCTCACAACCTCCACGGAGACAAAGGAAGTAGCTTTTGTGAAATTAGATGAATCAAATATGAATGAATATATTAAAAGGCCAAAGTTTAAACCACGTGTTCTGGATGCACTAATAGGAGATTATGCGCCATATGAAGCGTTTAAAGTGAGGCCGTATGAGTTACTCGCAAGATATGATGGAGAATAAAATACTGTTTTACTTAGAAAAGTAATGGTACCATTGTGATAGAATCGCAAGGATATGACTAGGAGCTAGATTTCATGAAAATAATGAACAAAGGTTTAATACTTGGAATTGCAGCAATGATTCAAGGATTCGCAATGGCAACTTTTCTATTTCCGCATTTTATTCCAACAGGAGGAGCGGCGAGTGTTGCAGTTTTGTTCAATTATGTAGCGGGTATTCCTTTTGATCGTACACTCTGGGTGCTAAATGCTGGCCTTTTATTTGCAGCAATTAAGTGGCTTGGAAAGGGAACTGCCATTTGGACATTGTATTGTGTCACAGTTACAGCAATCACAATTCGACTCCTTACTCCATTCATCATAGAGCCTGTTTCGAATGTAGTTGTTGATTTACTTGTTGGCTCTGTTATTTTTGGAGTGGGAATAGGGATTTTATTTCGCATGGGAGCCTCTTCAGGCGGAATGGATATATTAGCGTTAATTATTTCAAAACTTAAAGGATATTCACCAGGAAAAACGTTGTTTGCGATTAATGGAACGATTTTGTTAACAACTGGAATCGTAGTAGATTGGAAAATCATTATTTTTGCGCTGGTAAGTCAATTTATTAGCTCAAGGATCATCGATCTAATAAATAAGGTCAATTTGCCGACACCACAAGCCCAAAAACAAAATTCGACTACTTTTTAAACGATAAAGGCGAGAACCATCTACAGGTTCTCGCCTTCTTTCTTTCTATGTCTAGCTTCAGCGCCTAGCCCCTCGAGGTCACAAGCCAATCCATCAAGAAGGTCAAAGAGCGACCTTCTCGCTGTCTCGTCTTGTGCTTGTCGGACTTGCACATGATGTGCTGACATCGACGTTTGCCACAGGACGTGGCGGTACTTAGTCGATGTTCCACTTCAAGGCGCTTGCGCTTTTCTTATTAATTCATCGCAACCCAAACACTCTTTACTTCTGTGTAGTTGTTTAAGGCATAGGATCCCATTTCACGACCAATACCTGATTGCTTGTATCCACCGAACGGAGAAGCTGCGTCAAATGCATTATAGCAGTTCACCCATACAGTTCCCGCACGTAAATTATTTGCAATATAATGTGCTTTTCCTACATCTTGCGTCCACACACCTGCAGCAAGACCATATTCCGAATTGTTTGCACGAGCAATTAGTTCATCAAGGTCATCATATGGCATGGCCGAAATAACAGGACCAAAGATTTCCTCTTTCGCGATTGTCATTTCATCTTTTACGTTTGCGAAGATTGTTGGAGACACGAAATAGCCTTCTTCGTATGGTTTTTGACCACCCACTACTAGTTCTGCCCCTTCGTTAAGTCCTTTTTCAATATATCCTAAAACGCGATTTTGTTGTTCAATCGAAACAAGTGGTCCAATTTCAGTATCAGCGTGAAGACCAGCCCCTTGTTTAATCTTTTCAGCATGGCTTGCCATGTCCGCAACAACATTATCAAATTGTTTCTTTTGTATAAAGACACGTGAACCAGCACAGCACACCTGACCTTGGTTAAACATAACCCCATTTAATGCACCAGGAATGGCTTTTGAAAGATCAGCATCCGGTAAAATAATATTTGGCGATTTTCCACCTAATTCTAATGTCACCCGTTTTAATGTTTTGGAGGCTCTTTCCATAATGCTTTTTCCAACTTCTGTTGAACCTGTGAACGCAATCTTATCAACCAATGGATGATCTACTAGTGGTTGACCTGCTGTTTCACCAAAGCCAGGAACGATATTCACAACACCTGCTGGGAATCCAGCCTCTTCCATTAGTTCAGCTAAATATAATGCAGAGAGAGGTGTTTGTTCTGCTGGCTTTAATACAACTGTACAACCAGTTGCAAGAGCTGCCCCAAGCTTCCACATTGCCATTAATAGTGGGAAGTTCCATGGAATGATTTGTCCCACAACACCAACAGCTTCATGGCGAGTATAGTTAAAGAATGGTCCATTTACAGGGATTGTTTGTCCTACGATTTTTGTTGACCATCCTGCATAGTAACGCATATGTTCAATTGCTAGAGGAATATCTGCATTTGACGTTTCACGAATCGGTTTACCATTATCCAATGTTTCCAATTGTGCTAGCTCATCTTTATGTAGCTCCATCAAATCTGCCAGTTTATACATGATACGGCTTCTTTGGGCTGCAGTCATTTTTTGCCAAGGACCTTCATCAAAAGCTTTTCGGGCTGCTTTTACAGCACGATCAATATCCTCTGGACCTGCTTCACTTACAGTTGCCAATACCTCACCTGTCGCAGGATTATAGGATTCGAAAGTTTTCCCAGAAGCACTTTCAACAAATTCTCCATTGATATAAAGCTTCTTTGTCCCGTTTAAAAATGACTCAACCTTTTCTCGTAATGCAAAAATTAATTGGCTCATTTTTTTCCTCCTTTTTTTTATAAAACTAGTAATACAGGCGATGTGGAAACGCCTACAATACTATGGTAACATTTTGAAACTAGTAATCAACCAACTTTTAACAAAAGATTCCGACTATTTACGACAACCTTTTTCGACATAAATATTGCACCGTTTTTTCCCCCTAGTAGATAACGTTTTGTTTAGTGTATGTAATTTATTTTAAAATAAATGGTCTCAAAGGATATGCTGCACATACAAGAAAAAAGCCACCCTAGTTGAACTAGAAGTGACTTTTATTTAGTGGAGTTGATGGGAATCGAACCCACGACCCCTTGCCTGCCAGGCAAATGCTCTCCCCCTGAGCTACAACCCCGTATGAAAGTAACCAAATTATATCATGAGCCTTTTTAATAGACAATCATTTTACATCCTTTTTGCATGAGTATACCCCAATGTTCATATATTTATAGTAAAAAAGGATTAAGGCAGTACAATATTTTAAATGTTAACAGACTGAAAAAATGGTAAAATTTGATTAAACCTAAAATGGTGGTGAACTCGTGATTTTTTTATATGTACTAGCCTCATATTTTGTTGGAAATATGATGTCTGCCTATGTAGTAATGAAGTTTATGAAAGGTGAAGATATCCGAAAACTCGGAAGTGGAAATGTTGGAGCTAGAAATGCTGGTAGATTACTAGGAAAGAAAGGATTTCTGCTTACAGCCTTAGGTGATGTGTTAAAAGGGGTGCTTGTTGTTTTGGGTGCTAAATACCTCGGATTTTCCTTTGAATTTCAGATTCTATCTCTGATCGCTGTTGTCGTCGGACATATTTGGCCGATTACGCTTAAATTTAAAGGTGGAAAAGGAATTGCCACAGCTGCGGGTGGCCTCGTTGTATTAGCATATCAGCCATTTCTAGTGTTTGGTGGAATCTTTCTCCTTTTATTAGCATTTTCGAGAAGTTTCACGCTAGCAGGGATGACCGCCTTTTTTACGATTCCATTTATTTATTGGTTTATGGATTATTCCCTCCTTGAATGTGTCCTGATTTTTATTGTAATCGCTTTTTTACTATTTGCACACCGAGATAATTTAAAAGAAAGACTAGGGAAAGAAAAAATTAAATAAGTGGAGTGATCCCATCATGACATTTGTCTATAAAATTGCTCGGACAAAACTGGAGTTTGATCAAATTCATCGTTTAAACTATAAAACCTTTGTTGAAGAAATTCCTCAGCATGATAAAAATGAAGAAAAAATGTTAGTGGATAAATTTCATGATCAAAATACATATTTAATCTGTGTAAAAGATTCGAAAGTGGTTGGAATGATTGCTGTAAGAGCCAACAGACCGTTCTCCCTTGATTATAAGTTACCTAATCTTGATGAACAATTACCAGTAAAACCGAATAAACCTTGTGAAATTCGATTACTATCAGTTGAAGAAGAATATCGTAGTAATGGAAGGATCTTTTTTGGGCTGGCCCAGCTAATGTCCAATTATTGCTTAAAAGAAGGCTATGATGTAGCGTTGATTTCTGGAACAACCAGACAAGAAAAATTGTATCGACAGCTAGGATTTATGCCATTTGCTTCTTTAACTGGAACTGCGGAAGCGTCGTTTTGGCCCATGTATTTAACGAAACAAACTTTTGATGAGTCGTTGGCTGGAAGAATTCTAAAGGAACCGGTTAGCTTTTTGCCTGGTCCCATTAAAATTCATGAAAATGTGAATGCGGCACTTAAGCAAGAGCCCATTTCACATCGTTCAAATGAATTTTTATTACAAATGAGGTCTGTGAGAGAGAAACTTCGTAGTATGACAAACTCAAAGCATGTGGAAATATTAGTAGGCTCGGGGACTCTTGCGAATGATGTAATTGCTGCTCAGCTTGGTGTTATCGGTGGAAAAGGCTTAATCTTAAATAATGGGGAGTTCGGTTCAAGGCTCATTGACCATGCCAATCGAGCGGGATTAGCTTTTAAAAAGATAGAAAAAGTTTGGGGGGCACCTATCACTGAAACAGAGATTAAAGAAGAACTTGAAACGGGTAATTATACTTGGCTTTGGGCTGTTCATAGTGAAACTTCCACGGGAATGCTTACAAACTTCCAGAATTTAAAGGAAATCTGTCTTTCCAACAAGGTGAAACTCTGTCTTGATTGTATCAGTACGGTCGGAGCAGTTAAACTGGATTTGGAGGATGTCTATTTTGCATCGGGAGTGAGTGGAAAAGCAATTGGTGGATATACGGGATTATCATTAGTCTTCCATAATCATGAAGTCACAGCAAACCCGTCCATTCCAAAATATCTTGATCTCGGAATGTATGTAAATCACGACAGTATTCCTTATTCACATTCCTCTAACATGATTGAAGCTTTAAATGAAGCACTTCGAAAATACGAAAATGATGATTATTATCACAAAATTAAAGCAAGATACAAGATGATTCGTGAGTATATTGAAGGTCTTGGTCTGCAGGTATTAACACCGCCTGAATATTCATCACCCGCAATTATGACGATTCTTTTGCCAGAACATGTATCTTCAAAGGATTTTGGAGATGATATGGCACTACAAGGATATTATCTTCATTATGAAAGTAGCTATTTACAAGAAAAGAAATGGATTCAAATCTCGTGTTTAAGCAACCATGAAGATAAGCAAATTGTAAAAATGCTGCGTACATTTGAACTATTATTAAACCAATATGCAATTGCTGGCGAGCCTTCTATATAGAGGGCTTATCTTTATTAGTCTAGATACAGCGCCTATCTACTCGAGGTCATAAGCCAATCCGTCAAAAAAGATAAAGAGCATCCTTCTCGCCGGCTTTTCTTATGCTTGTCGGGGCTTAGCAAGGCGCTTCCGTTTTTCTTTGTAACATTTCTTACCAGTATTCGTCTAAGTGGAAAAGGGGTGAAATGAATGAAGAAAAGATGGATTTTTTATGTAGCTTCGGTCATTGTGATAACTGCTATGACAGCTATCTTTACTACTTCAAAGCCGGCGGTTGTAAGCCAAATGGATACAGAGATACAACCAGTTACTAAAGAAAAGCTAACAGAAATATTCCAGGATGCCATTAAAGAAGAAAAACGTAATCGAAGGTTTAGTTTTTTCGGGAGAGATACTGCACAACAGGAAATGTCAATGTCAACAGAATCTGCTGCAGCCGATAGTGCGGCAAAAGGTGAAAACGAGCATTCGGAGACGAATACTCAGGTTCTAGGTGTCGATGAAGCAGATATCGTAAAAACGGATGGAGAACATATTTATCAAATCATCGATGGGAAACTAAATATCATTAAAGTTGCACCTGCACAAAAAATGCAATTACTCACAACCATACCATACTCTCACTCATTTTCACCGAACCAAATGTTCTTGTATGAAAACAAACTAGTTGTGATTGGTTACTCATTTCATGATAGTACGCCGGATAAAAAACAAAATCAACGTTCAATGATCTATCCGCCTAGATATTTTGAAGCAACAACAGCGATTGTTTATGATATTAAGGACCCCAAAAATCCTGAGGAAATCCGAAGGGTAGAAGTTGAAGGGAACCATGTGACCTCACGGAGAATTGATAACTTTGTTTATTTGGTTGCTAACCACTACCCGAATTATTGGATTATGGAAGAAACCAAAGAAGAGGATATTGACCTAAGACCTAGTTTCTCTGATTCAGCAACTAGTGTGGAGAGTACTTTGGTGCCCTATGAGAAAATTCAATATATTCCTGGTTCAAAAGAGACTAACTTTACGCTGATTGCGGCTTTTGACTTGGATGATCCTAAAAAAGAAGTTTCCATTACCTCCTATTTAGGTAGTGGGAATCAAATGTATATGTCAAAAGAGAACATCTATATTGCGGTTGCAAATTATTATGCGATTCCATTTAGGGAGGGTGGTTCAGATTCCCCAAATACAAATGTCTACAAATTTTCAGTGGAAGGGGACAAAGTCGAATTCCATAGTTCAACTGAAGTACCGGGAACCATTTTAAATCAATTTTCCATGGACGAATTCAATGGAACCTTCCGAGTAGCGACAACGAAAGGGGATACATGGAATACTATTAAACCATCTTCAAACAATTTATATATTTATGATGAGAATTTAGAGCAAATTGGATCATTAAGTGATTTAGCACGAGGAGAGCGAATCTATTCAACGCGGTTCATGGGTGAACGTATATACATCGTCACCTTCAAACAAGTGGATCCGTTGTTTGTCATTGATGCTAGTAATCCAAAAGCACCAAAAGTACTTGGAGAACTTAAAATCCCGGGCTTTAGCAACTACCTTCATCCATTTGACGAAAACCATGTGATTGGCTTTGGACAAGACACAAAGGTTGTTGCTGATAATAAAACAAGTAATAGTGAGCCTATGGTTTATACAGATGGTCTTAAAATTTCGTTATTTGATATTCGTGATGTAAATAACCCAAAGGAGAAGATTACTGAAGTCATTGGTGGGCGCGGGACATATTCCCCATTAAATTATGACCATAAAGCCCTTTTATTTAATAAGGAAAAAGGAATTTTTGCCTTTCCGATCACTGTTTATCAAAATTTAGAAGGGAAAATGTATGAGCAAAAATTTGAATTTCAGGGTGCGTATGTTTACGATATCCATTTGGAAGGAATTGATTTGAAAGCAAAATTATCACACGATACAGGACTATATGAAACGTGGGAGGGAGAGATACAACGTCTGCTTACAATCGGTGACACACTGTATGCCATCTCACCGACTTTGATTTCTGCCTATGACATAAAAAATTATCAGCAAACGGGTGAGGTTTCCTTACGATAAAAAAGGGTAGAATTTTCTTCTATCCTTTTTATGTATTTATCTTATATACTATATAAGATTATATTTGAAATGAAGGGACTAACATGAATCAACCAAAAATAAATCCATACTTCGTGTTGGCAATTGGTGTCGTTGCAGTATCGACATCGGCCATTTTTGTGAAATTAGCAAATGCACCCGCACCGGTCATTGCTTTCTATCGGCTGTTTTTTACAGTCCTACTAATGCTTCCTGTTTTTTTATGGAAATATCGAAAAGAACTACGGGTCATTACAAAAAGAGATTGGCTTTTTTCCACAATCTCAGGTGTTTTTCTAGCTCTCCATTTTATCCTTTGGTTTGAATCGCTTAACTACACATCCGTAACAAGTTCAACTGTATTAGTAACGATGCAGCCTGTTTTTGCTTTCATCGGAACTTATTTTTTGTTTAAAGAAAAAATAAGTGTAGGAGCCTTACTTAGTACTTGTTTGGCTTTAGGTGGAAGTATCATCATTAGTTGGGGTGACTTCCGTATTAGTGGGAGTGCATTATTCGGTGACTTCTTAGCCATTATTTCGTGTGTGATGGTTACAGCCTATCTTCTTTTTGGGCAAACTGTTCGTAAACGATTAACACTTGTTACATATACATTTGTTGTGTATAGCATAAGTACGATCACTTTGTTCTTATATGTAGTGATTTTTAACTATCCACTAGGAGGATACGCTGGTCAAGATTGGATGTACTTTTTACTTTTAGCAATCGTCCCAACTTTACTTGGTCATAACCTTTTCAATTGGTCATTAAAATGGGTGAGCACGTCAACCATTTCGGTTAGTATTCTATTTGAACCTGTAGGAGCAGCTATTCTAGCCTATTTTATACTTTCAGAAAAAATCATCCAAACTCAGATTATTGGTGGAGTCATTATTGTGATTGGGATTTGGCTGTACTCCTTAGGCCAACGAAAGAAAAAACAAAGGGTAACTGTATCAGAACAAAGTGTTGGATAAAAAAGCAAAGCCAAGTCTATCAACGTAGACCTGGCTTTTTTTAAGCATATTTTCGAGTCACTAATACAGCACCGATACCAAGGAATATAAACAATGTCCCTATTAATAGAAGGTTCGAAAATGGACTAGCAGTAATGGGAAGTTTATTTCCCTGAACCTTAATACTCATTTCCGTAGCAAGTGTAGCGACCGTTAGAAGTTTTTCACCGCGTTCGATGATAAAATCAGTAGCTAGCATTTCCTCAGAAACCTTTAAATCGAGCAGGTATTCATCATTAGCGCGATATAGTTCAACAAGCAGTTCCGCCCCATCAAGTGAGTTCATTTCAAGTAGCTTATTATAAGTAATAGCTTCCCGAACGCCATCCTTTAATAGATAGTATCTTGGTTGGAGCTCAAAAACTTCAATCATGTTATCATACATTACAAGAAGCTCTTTTTGCTGCTCAGATGATAATTCTTCTGAATTATTATAGGAAAAGTACTGCTCTAAATTAGAGCTGATTGATCTCATTTTCTCTTCAAGATTTATATCATTTAGGCTTAAAAAATGAAGAAATAAACCATCAATCTCGTCTTCTGTAAGCCCAACCTCAGAAAGCATCCGCTCAGCTTCAACCAATACCTCGGCGTGATTTAGATAGAAATCAACTGTTGTGTCAAGATCTTTAATGAATAAATAATCTTCTACTGACTCCCCAAAACCGCCCAAGATATGATGTAATTCATCTTCATTTAGATTATGTTTTGTTAAAAGAGTCTGAATGGTCTCATTGTTAACAGGCTCACCTAAATAGGAAACCAGCTCATTTACATTTTCAAAATCCTTTAAAGACAAATCATAAACTGCCAGGTAATTCTCAAGATCATCTTCAGTTAAACCGGTCTGTGTTGTATATTTCTTTAAATCCTCTGTGGTAACCTCCGCAAACACATCAACAGACAAATACGCAAGCTGGAATAAAAAAAGTACCCCAACTAGTATAAACTTCTTCATTCCTCTTCCTCCAAGCCATTATATTCATAGGTGTAGTATTTTCAACTTTTACCAAATAATGCATGTAAAGGAGGAAAATAATGAATTACTAAAATACGAGGGATATGTTAGTACAATTCATACAAAAATGTATGAAGGTCGTGAAATGTTTCATTGTAGGTCTAGTTAATTCGAAATGTCTTTGCTATTTCGTGAATAATCTTTAAGTCTGCTTGGAAATCCGAACCTCCGAAATAGCCGGGGGTATTTGCGTGAAAATACAAATCATAGATGACCTCTTGATCATGGGGTTGAATGAAATAATGGACAGTTTGAATGGCGTACATTTGTTTAACATGGAAAAGGACTCGTTGAGTAGGTTCATGAAAATCTTCCAACACATCATCCTCAAATATACCTGACTGAGACAAAAGTTGCTGTTTTGTTTCATTGTTGATAGTCTTTACTCCACCAACCTCTGTCCCGTTTTTTAGAAAAACATGTGAATTCCCTTGTTCCTCTATAATAATTTCATTTGGAAGATCGATTATAAATGATGAGACGTGATCTGCATGTAAGAGCTCCTTTTTAAAAATGGAATAATAAGAGTATGTTCCAATCCCAAATACAAGTAATAAAATAACCACACCTGATAGGAATGGCATAATGAATCTGCTAGAAGAAAAACTGTTCTCTTTCTTAGCTTTCCTTGTTCTGATCTGATGAACTATACGGGTTCTCTGTGCATGATTTAATTGAAATTTTGGAAATGATTTATTTGGGTAAGTATTCTTCATAGTCTTTTTCCTCTCCTTCGTTGATAGAGTTAAGATTTTTCTGTAAAGCTTTAATAGCACGATGGTAAGTCAATGAAACTTTTTTAGTAGACCAGCCTAAAACGGAAGCTGTTTCTTCAACACTTAGTTCTAAAATTAATCTTGATACAAGAACATCTTTATAAGATTGTTTTAAGCGAATGATTGTATCGTGTATATCAGAAAGAACTTCGTCTAAAAGGAGAGTTCTCTCCGGATTAGATGGATCAGTTTGAATATGTCTATTTCCAAATAGGTCAAAAGCTTGAAATTTAATCAGTCCCTTTCGACGATTTTTATCAATTACTAAATTCCTTGCAATCGCAAGTAACCATGTCTTAGGGTTCGACCGTTCCTCAAAGGTAGGGAATGATCGGATCGCCTTCAAAAATACCTCCTGAACATAATCATCAACGTCAATTGACCCAGTGTAGTAAATAAGGAAGCTATAAACATCATCCCCATACTCATAAAACCATTTCTCAATTTGACTAACCTGTGTCAAGCGCCGTACCCCCTTTGTACTTCCCTTTATATAAATAGACGATTAAGACATCAATTTCTTTCACATTAAAGTAAAAAAGTTTTAAAAAAATAAAAAACTGACAACCATTAATGGATTGTCAGTACTGTAATAGGAATATCACTTTAATAAAATGAACTAGCAAAGAAACTAAAAACGAAGGCCATAACAATAGACGAAACAAAGGTAATGAAAGTACTTCCTTCAATTCTTCCTTCATTATTACTTATTCTTAAACCCTCTATATAAACGAATGAAAATAAAAATAAACACATTGCTAATGATAAAAACATGCCAACGGCTTGCAGAAACTCAAAAAACAAGACTTTTCCCCCTTCCAAATTTCTTTTAATAAAATATATGAGTAAATCTAGCAAATATGATTAAAATAATAGAGACATTTCTTGAAAAATATTATATTGATTAAAATATTTCATAAGGAAACTATTTCTTGTATAATAATCTTATCTCTTAAAAGCTGAATTAATAGAGAGAGATATTATTTTTTTGTTTCTTAATTTTTTTAAAAAAAGGTCTTGTAAAAGGACATAAGAGATGTTATATTAAATCTTGTCGCCAAAACAAGTGACATGTTTAATGAGTGAGAAACAAAAACTTTTTTACAAAAAGTATTTGACACTCTAAAGTGAAAATGTTATATTAGAAAAGTCGCTTATGGGCGACGAACTAAAAAGTTCTTTGAAAACTGAACACAATACAAGCGTCAACGTTAATTCTAAGTAACAAACTTATTGAGCAAGATCTTTGCTTCTTGAAATGCTTCTTCGTATTTTGTGAAAAGTATCGAAGGTATTTTAAGCAATCAATACTCTTATTGGAGAGTTTGATCCTGGCTCAGGATGAACGCTGGCGGCGTGCCTAATACATGCAAGTCGAGCGAACCTGAGGGAGCTTGCTCCCAAAGGTTAGCGGCGGACGGGTGAGTAACACGTGGGCAACCTGCCTGTAAGACTGGGATAACTTCGGGAAACCGGAGCTAATA
>NZ_SLUB01000057.1 GCF_004799755.1 Bacillus timonensis
AGATGTGTATAAGAGACAGCCGTAGCTCAGCTGGGAGAGCGCTACCTTGACAGGGTAGAGGTCGTTGGTTCGAACCCAATCGGAATCATCATTTAAAAGCTCCACCTTCCTTATTTTTAAGGGAGGTGGAGCTTTTTATCTTTTCAACATATTAATAAGTTTGAATATAAATGAATAATGTAAAAAAAAGTAATACACAGTTTTGGTACAGCCCTTTAACTTTGGGTCTATTCACTTTTTGAAAATAGTACATAAAAAACGTTTACTCTTGAAAGGAACGTGGTGGCAATGGATCAAGCCCAACTAAAAGAAAATTTAATTAAACTAAGGGATGATACTCAAACAACCATTGTAAAACACACCGAAGACAAAGATATTGATTCTACAACTCTAAGTAAAATTAATTTGCGGGCATTTTTTGCTGTACACAGAATGGCTCATCCCAATTTAAACAATATTTTACGTGAAAAAGGATTTTTGCCACTTTCAAATAGTAGTCCCCATCTTATGGATACCTTAAATAAAATCATCTTTCACCTTTCCAAGGAAGTTTCTACCCCTTATTTGAAAAACGAATTTATTGACGTAAACACTGCGAATTCATTAAAAGAAGAGCGTAAAGATCAGTTGTTTGGAAAAACTATCAATCAAAAACATATCATGGTTACCCTTGACCGGAAAATGCTTAATACCCCTGAAGTTTTTAACGATTTGCTGCAAGCCGGCATGACAATAGCAAGAATAAACTGTGCACATGACGATTTGACGGTTTGGAAAAAGATGATTCAAACATTAAAAATGGCAGAAGAACCGTATAATTCAAAATGCAAAATCTTCATTGATCTTCCAGGACCTAAAATTCGAATTGGGCCAATTAAACCTAGTAAAAATAAAAATGGGCTTATAAAAATAAAGAAAAATGATATTTTACGAATTTATAAAAATGATAAATATATTGGAACTCCTAAAACGGATCATGAGCCAGCGACTGTAGGTGTTACATTACCGAAAGCTTTACGAAATGTGCGACTCGGTGACAGAGTGTATATAGATGATGGAAAAATAGTTGCAAAGATTTTATCGAATACAGAGGAGTATATCGAGACTAAAATCCTTTTAACAAGAAAAAAAGAAGAGACCATCTATCCGGAAAATGGCATAAATTTTCCTGATTCCCTTGTCCATTTAAATGTACCAACCGTTTCTGAATCAGACTTAACGATTTTGAAATCCATGTATACAGACTTTGATTTAGTTGGAATTTCCTATATTAATCACCCGAAAGATATTCAAATTGTAAAGCACCAGTTAGACATGTTGACTGAAGATGAAAAAGGAATTATTGCAAAAATAGAAACGAAAAATGCCATATTCTCATTATCCAAAATAATCATGGAGGGATTAAATTTTGGTTTGTTTGGAGTCATGATTGCTAGAGGGGATTTAGTAATCGAAATTGGATTAGAGCAGTTTTTAAGTGCGCAAGAAGGAATTCTAGAAATCTGCCATGCTGCCCATATTCCTGTTATTTGGGCCACTGGAGTCTTAGAAAATATGAATAAAAAGAATATCCCATCAATTCCTGAATTAACAGATGCACATGCAGGTTTAAGAGCAGATTGTATAATGCTTAATAAAGGTCCTTATGTTCCAAATTCCATCGAATTTTTACAAAAGCTGAATGAAATTAACCAAGATCCTCAATTCCATGTAAGAAATTCACTAGTATCATTTGTTCAATATGATTTTTGATTGTTAGAGTAAAATGGTCATAGATCGCCTCCATTTGCCCTAAAAAGTTATTACAAATAAAGCCCATTTTGGTTAATTGCCCAAGAATTATTACATTCGCGGAATATATTGTAATTGAAAATATGAGGAGGGATAACTTAGTATGAATGTGTATGATCAGCATTTTGTAGGAAATCCACAGGTTCCAATGATTGATTCAAATGATAGTAGGATTTTTGGAAGACCATTTGGCTTTGGAAGACCATTTGGCTTTGGAAGACCATTTGGATTCGGAAGACCGTTTGGCTTTGGAAGACCGTTTGGTTGGGGATTTGGTGCTCCGTTCTTAGGAGGCGCGTTATTAGGGGGATTATTAGGAAGTACCTTAGCTGCTCCATGGGGATATGGATATCCTTATGGGTATGGATTTGGATATCCTGGGTTCTTTTATTAATATGTATTGGAATCGGTTACCTATATTTGGTAACCGATTTCTTTTTGTACAAAAAACCACCCAAATTAATGAGTGGGATAAACAATTAAATATGCGTACTTAAGCCGACTTAATAGCAACTTTTTTCATTTTTTTCGCTTTTTCGCATATTCAGCTGTTGCTGTGAAAAGAACATCAGATGAAGAGTTAAGGGCGGTTTCACAAGAATCTTGAAGGACTCCGATAATGAAACCAACACCGACGACTTGCATAGCGATGTCGTTTGGAATACCGAATAAATTTGATGCTAAGGGAATAAGCAACAGGGATCCTCCCGCAACACCAGAAGCCCCTGCAGCTGAAATTGCTGATAGGACGCTAAGAATAAGCGCTGTTGCAAAGTCAACCTCAATACCAAGTGTGTGAACTGTAGCAAGTGTTAGAACGGATATTGTTACCGCAGCACCTGCCATGTTAACTGTACCACCTAATGGGATTGAAACGGAATAAGTATCTTTATTTAACCCAAGCTTTTCACATAAGTTCATGTTTACCGGAATGTTCGCAGCAGAACTACGAGTAAAGAATGCAGTTATTCCACTTTCTCTTAAACATTGAAAAACAAGTGGATATGGATTTTTGCGAATGTAGAAATATACAATCAATGGATTCACAACTAGTGCGATAAAGAACATACAGCCGAGTAATAAGGCAAGAAGTTTACCGTATTCCATCAATGCGGAAAGTCCATTGGTAACTAATGCATCGAACACTAGTCCCATGATTCCGATTGGAGCTAAACTAATTATCCATTTTACAACTTTTGTGATAGCATCAGACACATTTGATAATAGAGTCTTTGTTGTTTCGTTTGCATTTTTTAATGCAATCCCTAAAAGAATCGCCCAAGCGAGTATTCCAATGTAATTTGCATTCATCAGTGCGTTTACTGGGTTGTCTACCACATTAAATAATAATGTTTGCAGTACTTCTAAAATGCCACTTGGAGGAGCAAGGTCTTCTGCACTTGTAACAAGTGTCAGTTTAACTGGGAAAAGAAAGCTTGCAACAACAGCAACAAGTCCTGCTACGAAAGTTCCTATCGCATATAGTCCTATAATGGATTTAATATTTGTTTGGGTACCACTTTTGTGTTTAGAGATGGCGTCAATAACTAAGAATAAGACCAGTACTGGTGCAACTGCTTTTAATGCACCAACAAATAATGAACCGAAGATGGTAACCCAGCTTGCTCCCTTAGGAACAATCAAAGCTAAGAGAATACCTACAATAATCCCAGCAAGTATTCGTTTAACAAGGCTAATTTGATTCCATTTGTGAAACATTTCTTTCATCTTGTTTCCCCCTTTTTAATCGTTGTTAAAATGATAGTGTTATAATAATATTTGTAAGTTTAACATGAAAATTGTTAATTGTTAATAAATTTTAATAAAATGGAAATTATTATGCTAAAAAATACTTTTTTAACTCGAATCTAAAAAAATGAACGTAAAAAGCCTACAGTCCAAGTATAGTTTGGATATAGGCTTTATTTTAACATAGGTTTTTAATTTTTATCGACTCTGAAAAAGTTAAATCTATTCGCTCGTTTTTCGATATTCTACTATAGTGGTTTTTAAGGAAGCATAAGAGCCGATCGCAGCAGAACCATAAAACCAGCCCATGAACAGTCCTGCTGCTAGGTCGTGTCGATGACTATAAAAAACAGAGACTAGTAATCCAATTAGAATAGCAAGAGTTGGAACGTACTTTTTCGGTATGTTCAAAAGTTTTTTTGAGATTTGTGTGATGATCATGACGAAGGGCACTGCAATTACAGCATCCCAAAAATTTGTATGTATTGTTGGAAATTCCATGTGAAATCACCTCTAAAGGTTAGTAGGTTTGTACAAAAACCCCGTCATCTTCTTGCCATTCTGCTAAAAACACATCTTTATAATCAGTAATGTTTTGTGACTGAAGCTGATTTCTTAACCATTCTTCATTAAATCCTAAGTCGTGAATCTCATCCCATAACACTTTTCCATCTCTTATGAAGGTTACAGGTACATAGATAGGTTTTTCTGGGAGGTTGAAATCTTCTACTGTTGTTTTTTGGTATTTTGCCTTTTTTAAAATGCTAATGGATCCATTACCTTCAAGATAGCAAAAGGCAACCTCCCGAACGGAAAAGGTCTCTCTTTGCCGGAGAAGGCTCTGCAATTGATTAAGATTCATTCTTGCCTTTTTTAGGGCTTGTTTATCAATGGTTCCATTTTTGATTAGGGCAATAGGTTTTCCCTCAAAAATCTCCCGAAAAAGTAAAACCTTTTGACCAAGGAATTCAATGATGAATAATAACAATCCCCATAAGCACATTGAGAAAACGATATAAATGGCATTAATGTGTTGGTCATATAGGGCGTTTCCGAGCAATTCACCAAAGACAATTCCTGAGATAAAGGTAAAAGGGGTAATTTGGTTAATTATTTTTCGTCCAACAATTTTAACAATGGTGAATAATAGGAAAAAGCCAAGTATTAGTTCGAATGTTAAATGGGCAAATTTCATTTGGATTTACTCCAATCACTTTGTAAATCATTTTATTTATCTCCAAAAAGTGGTGGTTTATCCCGCTTAATCCATAAAACAAAAAACTTACTGAATCCATCTCGGACCACAGTCGTTGTGCTTTAACAAATTTTTTGTATTAAATTTGGTGAGTTATTTCGAGGTGAGTTGACCAATGCTGAGACCTCGTAAGCCTCCATCTCTTCTGCGGCCAATGGTTTAAGTAAATCTGAGACTTTTGATAGATCATCCAAAGAAGGATTAAGCCATAGTTTTTCATCTTCCTTTCGTAATATAACGGGCATTCGGTCATGAATGTCTTTCAACAATTCATTTGGAGTTGTCGTAATAATCGAGCAAGAAAACAAAGCATTTCCATCAGGGGAATTCCAACGCTCCCAGATTCCCGCCATAGCAAAAAGCTCATCTGATTTTAATTTGATCCGCATCGGTGTTTTCGATTTATCAGTACCTTTTTTCCATTCGTAAAAGCTATCCGCAATAACGAGGCAGCGTCTTTGTCTGAAAGCTTGGCGAAAACTTGGTTTTTTAGCCAACGTTTCTGCACGGGCATTGATCATTTTATAGCCAATCTTTTCATCCTTTGCCCAGGAAGGAACGAAGCCCCACCGCAAATAACCAAGACGATTACGTCTGCCATCATTGATTACTGATAGGACCGAATGAGAGGGGGCAATATTAAAGCTAGGGCTATATAAATCTTGTTCAATGGTGGCTTCAATATCAAACCGCTCTAGAATGTCATCGAACTCTGCAAAAAGAGTAAATCGTCCACACATTTCTTATCACACCTCATTTTTCATGTCTAAATTGTCGATGGTGGTTGATATCTAGGCAATTTTATAATAAAGGTTGTACCCTTGCCAATGGCACTTTCAACTTCAATTGAGCCTTTTAATTGTTCAATAATTTGGAAACAAATCGTTAATCCAACACCCGTTCCCTTGTCTTTTGTTGAATAAAAGGGTGTTCCGATTTTTGACAATTGTTCTTTCGTCATCCCTGGACCATTATCCGTTATTTTTACCGTGATATTATTCTCTTTTGAAAAAGCTTCAATCATTAGCATGCCATCATTTCCAATCGCTTCAATAGCGTTTTTAATAATATTTATTAGTACTTGCTTAATTTCATCCTTATTCCCATTGATAAACAAAAGTTTTTCAATTGAAGTTTCGACTTCAATATTTTGGATATTTGTATAGGACGTCATTAGCTCGACGGTTTTTGCGAGTTCTTCGCTAATGTTTATTAATTGTGTACTACTATTATTGGGCTTTGCAAGGGATAAATAATCATTAATAATCGATTGAGCACGATTTAATTCTGAAAGGGTAATATCAATATAATTCCGCTGTTTTTCCGTAATATTATCATCACGAATGATTAACTGTAAAAAACCATTTACTGTTGTTAATGGATTCCGAACTTCATGGGCAACAGAGGCTGCGAGTTGGCTGATCACATTCATTTTTTCAGAACGTCTTAATTCCCTTTGTAATTGGATTTGATGGTTTAAGTTTTCAATTAGTAGAACGACCAATAAAAGAGTAATCAATGTAACAATTGAAAAAATAGCCATCTCTAAAATTTGTTCAGTCAAGTTATTTTTTACTAAAGTCATTGTTCTCGTTAGAACTATAAAACAGTAAATAGTTGAAAGGAGCATAAGTTTCTTGTTTAACAGTAGGGAATGATATTTTTTTAATAAGAAATAAAAAATGATTGTAATGACTGCGTAATTCATTAAGGTTATGAAAAGGTTAGAATCTCCAAGCACTTGTAAAAAGACTAGCATCATCAAAATAACAGATATTCCTTGAAAAAATCCAATATAGAGGAATGCGACGAATATAGGGATAATTCTGAAGTCATACGAAAAGCCATTTGCATAGGTTACGGGAAATGACATTGTCAACAATAGGATAATGACAATCATTCCGAGTAATTTATTCGAATAGTGCTTTGGTGTAAAGCTATTGTCTTGAATGACCAGTAAATAATAGAGAAGAATAGGAAAAATGACGATGAGTACGTGATAGAGAATATGGCCAATGTGATCAAGCAATTTTTGTGAGACCCCCTTTTTCTAAACCTTCCGAATACTACATCATTAAATTCGACATAATCACCAATAATCCTTCATCTTGATACGGAGATATTGAACAATATTTCGGAAAAATGTAAAAGCAATTTATTCAATTCATAATTCTTTTTTTCTTGTTCTGGGTATGATACAACTAAACATATCTTACATTTTGGAGGTCTATTATGTTTAAAAAATTATTTGGTAGTAAAGATAAAAAAACGGAGGAAATTCTAATTGCCCCAGCGACTGGGAAAATTCTCGCTCTAGAAGAAGTACCAGACCCAGTATTTTCTCAAAAAATGATGGGAGATGGTCTTGCCATTGAGCCGTCAGAAGGAAGGATTGTTTCACCTGTTAAGGGGGAAATTATCCAAGTATTCCCTACGAAACACGCAATTGGGATTAAAACAGAAATTGGTTTGGAGCTTCTCATACATATTGGGCTTGAGACAGTGAACATGAAAGGGGAAGGATTCACCACTCATGTAAAAGAAGGAGACAAAGTCGAGGTTGGTACTGAACTGGTAATCTTTGACCTTGATTTAGTGAAAGAAAAAGCTGCAAGCACTATTACACCAATTGTCATTACTAATTTTGATGCAGTTGAAACTTTTGAAAAAATCGGAAGCGGGCAGGCAACTGCTGGATCTACAGAACTTGCAAAAGTAAAGAAAAAATAAGAAAACGGTCCCGAACGGTGGGGCCGTTTTTTCATCTAGTACTTATTGTTTATTTCATCGTCGTTTTACATATATAGGAAATGTGGAGCATAGGATTTCTAAAGAATTGATTAAAAATGTTAATGTCACTTCTGTGAAGACATCTTTTGAGCGCATATCCTAAAAATAAGTCTTTTTACCTAATGTTAAAAAGAGGATTTTTACCATTTTTCTAGAAAGAGTATATATGCAGTCAAGCTAATGAGAGGGTATGAAATATGGAGATAGGAAGCAGAATACGTTTCTTTCGAATTCAAAAAAATATGACACAAGAAGAGTTGGCAAACGAGATTATCTCAATTTCTTATCTTTCAAAAATAGAAAATAACCAAACCTCAGCTAGTATTGAGGTTCTTGAATTATTATGTGATCGATTAGGAATCAAGCTGATAGAAAGTGAAGAATACGAGCAATTAAGGGAGCTTCATGATTGGTACCACCTGATGGTTGCGCGAAAAAGGGAACCAGCCATTGCTTTTTACGATTCCTATGAAAGTAAGAATACAAATGATTCAAGGGTTGCCATTTTCTTTGTCCTCTTTGAGTTGCGATATTTTATTTTTATCAAACAATTAGACAAAGCCGAAGCGCAAATTAAGAAAATTGAATTGTATAAAGATATATTTGATATCCGTATGAACTATTTTTATGAAAAAATTGTAGGTCAATTTTATTATTTTAAAAGCCAATTTTCTGTTGCAATGGAGCATTTTAAGGTAGCAGAAGAAATTTTAACAAGCAGTGTCCACTTTGAAAGCTGGGAAACAGCAGATTTGTATTATTATAAGGGGCTTAATAATAATCGAATGGGAAAATTAGCCTTAAGTATTGTGTATATACAGAAGGCACTAGCCATCTATCAGTCTCTTTATGATTTAAAAAGAAGTGCTGAATGTCAAATTTTACTGGGAATCAGTTATGAAAAAATAAATGAATTTGAAATGGCCGAAGAAAACTATTTATTAGCAACAAAGGTAGCTGAGGGAATCAATGATCCATCTTTATTAGGTTTGATTTACCATAATCAAGCTGTCCTTTATTCGAAGCTTGGAAAATCCACTTTGGCTATTGAACAATTTAGAAATAGCCTCGATCATAAAGAAGAGCATGTGGTCATTGGTCGGCTGCGCTCGATTCATGGTTTAATCGAAGAATATTATAAAATCGGGGATTATGAAAACTGCAAAAAGTGGCTGCACGAGGGATTTGCAATCGTGGAGAAGCATCAAGATCTAACTGAATTCAACATTCATTTTATCTATTATGACTATTTACTTCAGAAGTCTGAAAATCTAGTAAAGTTTATTGAAAAAGATGCATTGTCGTTTTTCGAAAACATTGGCCATCATCTCTACATCGCTTATTATTCGGAGGAACTAGGGAAAATCTATCAAGAAAATCATAAATATAAGTTAGCAAGCTATTATTTTTCAAAGGCAATCTCGTCTTTGAAAAAACATAGTCACCTATATCAATAAAAAAAAGAGGTAAAAAAGGAGATGGGAAAGTGAAAAAATTAATGCTGTTATTCATGCTTGGTCTCGTAACAATTGCAGGTTATCAATTAACGGAAGATACTGCATTGGTGGACAATGACTACCCTGAGTCACAGGAAGTACAGGCATAATGAGAAAGCAGCCCGTTTTTAATTTCGGGCTGCTTCTTCATTTATAAGAAGTGATGATAATTGGAATGATTGTTCTTGACTTCATCGACTTGTTTTTGTATTTTGCGGGAGTCGGTAGAACGATTCTTTTTTGAAATTCGGTCAGCTACAAAACCTACGAGGAGTAACCCTCCAAAAAAGACTAACAGCCAGCCCCATAATGGCATTTTTTCACCCCCATATTGTAAAGTATGTATTTCGGACAAATCGATGAAGTATATCAGTAAATCGTAATCTATTTTTAAATAAAAAAAAGCAACGTTCATAAACGTTACTCTTTTGGAATAAATGTAAAAATTTCTTGTGATTCGAAGCTGTCTACTAGTCGGTCGAGCCAAAAATAGTATTCTAATGCTTTCTTCAACTTTATAATATCACTTTCGGCTTCGGCTTTAATTTCATTGCTTTCTTGCTCGTCCTTTATAAGCTCATTAAGGTCGGATAATGATTTTTGGATGGCGCTGACATTCATGGAAATACCACTTCTCCACTTTATTGTAAAAAAATCAATAAAGGTTTGATACCAATCTTCCTCAACCTCATATAGATCTTTCCGTATCCCTTTTTTCCACACTTTATCGACCATTTTTAATTCCATTAAGTTCCGAACAGAGGTACTCATACTGGTTTTGCTCATGCCTAACTCTTGTTTCATGTCATCCAGTGTCATCGGCTCATCATGAAAATACATGAGACCCCAAAGTCGGCCAACAGAAGGAGTTACCCCATATAAATTCATATTTTGAGCGATTGCATCAATTACACGTTCTCGGGCTTTTTCTAGTTTGTCTTCGCCTTGCAAATAGATTCACATCCTACAACAAAGTCTTTAATATATATAGCCTACATATTTGGGGATGGAATGTAAAGGGGAGCTGTTAAAAGGAATATGGAGGATATTGGAGGGATTTTAAGAATGAAGTATGTAAAGTACGTACAGTTTTAACTTTACAAACTTTACGACTGAATATCCCGTTATATCCCTTTTGTGGAATTTGGATATTATTACTACAATTAATAGGTCATAGTTACTAATTGCTTTCTACATCGGTATTTTATTGGCTTTGCAAGAATATCAAATAATTGTTCGGGTTATAACATCAAGAAAAATTGAGGTGACAGAATGGAAAGTGAAAAACAAGTAAAAATAAAGGTTTCTAATGTAACAAAAATATTTGGACGCTCATCTAAAAAAGCAATCCAACTATTAAAAGAAGGAAAAACCAAGCAAGAAATCTTAAAAAGTACAGGCTCAACAGTGGGGGTGAATCAAGCAAGCTTTGAGGTTTATCCAGGTGAAATTTTTGTCATTATGGGTTTATCAGGAAGTGGAAAGTCGACTTTGGTTCGTCTATTAAATAGATTAATAGAACCAACATCAGGCCATGTTTATATTGATGGCAAGGATGTCGTCTCCATGAATAAAGAAGAAATCCGTGAAGTTCGTCGGAAAAAAATGAGTATGGTTTTTCAGCGCTTCGCATTATTCCCGCATAAAACGGTTCTCCAAAACACGGAATATGGCCTAGAAATCCAAGGTGCACCTAAGCAAGAACGCTCACAGAAAGCATTGGAAGCTCTTAAACTAGTTGGCCTAGAAGGCTATGAACATCAATATCCTGACCAGCTCAGTGGTGGGATGCAACAGCGTGTAGGACTTGCAAGAGCCCTCGCTAATGACCCGGATATTTTATTAATGGACGAAGCATTCAGCGCTCTTGATCCATTGATTCGGAAGGACATGCAAGATGAATTGATTGAATTACAAGGGTCAATGGAAAAAACAATCGTCTTTATTACTCACGACCTTGACGAAGCATTACGTATCGGTGACCGTATTGCCTTAATGAAGGACGGCAATATTGTTCAAATCGGAACCCCTGAAGAAATTCTTATGAATCCATCTAATGAATATGTAGAAAGATTTGTCGAGGATGTCGATTTGTCTAAGGTGCTAACAGCTGGACATATCGTCAAACGTGCCGAAACCGTTCAAGTTGATAAAGGTGCAAGACTTGCTCTTAAAATTATGAAGGATAATGGTTTATCCACTGTTTATGTCGTTGATAAGCAGAATAGGCTTTTGGGCGCAGTAAGTGCAGTAGAAGCTTCGAAAGCGGTTGAACAAAATTTAACATTGGCAGATGTCATGGAGAAAAATCTTAAAACCGTTGATACGAGTACATTACTTGTTGATTTATTTGACGATGTATCACAAGCTACAATTCCAGTAGCGGTTGTTGATGAACAAAATCGCCTCAAGGGAATTGTCATTCGGGGTGCGGTCATTGGTGCACTTGCAGGTAATAACACATATATAAATGACTTTGGGGCTGAACAACTCCCTCCAAGTGATGAAAGGGAGGCATTATGATGGAAGGTTTATTACCAAAACTGCCAATCGCCAGTTGGGTTGACATTTTTGTAGATTGGTTAGTTTCAAACTTTGAATTTTTATTTGAAGGGATTGCAGCAGGACTAGAAGGATTTGTAGAAGGAATTGTTTTAGGATTAGGATTTATTCCTTCCTTTTTATTAACAATTATTTTAGGTGCAGTAGCCTGGAAGATTTGTAATTGGAAAATTGCACTATTTACTTTAATCGGATTATTCCTTATTGATAATTTAGGCTACTGGGACAATATGCTTCAAACAATTGCCCTTGTATTAACTTCTGTTGGAATATCCGTTATCATTGGTATTCCTTTAGGAATCTGGGCATCACAAAGTAAAACAGTGGGCAACATTGTCATACCGATACTCGACTTTATGCAAACAATGCCAGCCTTTGTGTATTTATTACCGGCAATCTTTTTCTTCAATATTGGTGTTGTACCTGGAGTTGTAGCATCTGTTATTTTCGCAATGCCACCAACAATTCGATTAACGATTCTAGGAATCACTCAAGTACCAAAGGATTTAATTGAAGCAACTGAAGCCTTTGGATCAACAACAAAACAAAGGCTAATAAAAGTGCAAATACCACTTGCCAAGCCTACAATTATGGCTGGTATTAACCAAAGTATCATGCTAGCTTTATCAATGGTGGTTATCGCCTCAATGGTAGGTGCACCAGGACTAGGAGCAGATGTATACCGTGCAGTAACACAGCTACAAACAGGAACTGGTTTTGAAGCTGGTCTAGCAATTGTTATTGTTGCAATTATTCTAGACCGGATTACTCAAAATATAGGAAAAAAGAAACAAGGGGGAACTGCTTAATGTTTAAAAAAGTAGTAAAAGCGTCATTAGCAATTGGATTAACGATAGGACTTGCAGCGTGTGGCGGAGGTTCTGAGGAAACGGGAAATAGTTCATCACCCGCATCAGTAGGAGAAAGTGTAGATTATAAGATTGTTGGAATCGACCCGGGTGCTGGAATTATGAAAGCAACAGCATCAGCAATTGAAGAATATGGTCTTGAGGATTGGACGTTAGTTGAAGGTTCTGGAGCCGCAATGACAGCAGCACTAAAGAAGGCTTATGACAAGGAAGAACCAATTATCATCACTGGTTGGACTCCACACTGGAAATTCTCTGCATTTGATCTGAAATATCTTGAAGATCCAAAAGGTGTTTATGGTGGGGAAGAAAATATTCATAGTATTGCACGAATAGGGCTAAAAGATGATCTCCCAGGCGTTCATAAGTTGTTAGACCAATTCAATTGGACAGCAGATGACATGGGGAATGTAATGGTAGATATTAATGAAGGTACAAAACCTGAAGAAGCAGCTGCAAAATGGATCGAAGAGAATTCCGATAAAGTTGCCCAGTGGACTGAGGGTGTCCAAGAAGGTAATGGTGAAGAAGTAAAATTAGCTTATGTGGCGTGGGATAGTGAAATCGCAAGTACAAATGTTGTTGCTAAAGTGTTAACAGATTTAGGTTATAAGGTGAAAATGAGTCAAGTAGAAGCTGGTCCAATGTGGACTGGTGTAGCGGACGGGTCTGTTGATGCACACGTAGCAGGATGGTTACCAGTTACACATGCAGACTATGTAGAAAAATATGATGGCAAATTTGAAGACCTAGGTTCGAATCTAGAAGGCACAAAAATCGGTTTAGTCGTTCCGAAATACATGGACATTGATTCTATCGAAGACTTAAAAGAATAACCTTCAGAAAAGGTGATGATTAGAAGCTGTACACTCAATTTGGGTGTACAGTTTTTTTATTAAATGGGCATAATTGCAATTGTATTGTACTTTTCTAGAAAAGAGGAACAGATCAATGCATATCAGCAAATTTTCGATAAAGCGACCCACTTTTACATTGGTTTCTATGTTTTTAGTGATTATTTTAGGAATCGTTTCCTTAATGAATATACCATTAAAATTAATCCCGGATATCAATCCTCCTGTAGGAGTGGTTGTGGCGAACTATTTTGGAGCAAGCCCGAATGAAGTCTCTGAAAAGGTCACAAAACCGCTTGAACAAAGCCTGTCTACATTGCCGGGCTTAAAAACAATGTCCTCGACATCCCAAGAGGGTGCATCTTTCATTTTATTACAATTTTCGTGGACAACTTCGATTGATGAGATTGAAAACGAAATTGTAAGCCGCATCAATCAAACACAAATTACAGATGATGCGGAGGCGCCGCGATTTTTAAAATTTGACCCTTCACAGTTTCCTGTCATCCAATTGTCCCTGAGTATGGAAGGGGATGAAAAAGGCCTTCAAGAGCTTGCTGAAGGGTTAGTTACTGAACTCAATAAAGTAGAAGGTGTCGCAAATGTAAATCTGTCCGGTGTTGTATCAGATGAAATAAAAGTGGAATTAGATCAGGAAAAATTAAAAGAGTATGCTCTCACACAAACGGATATTGTCAATATCCTTCGGGCCAATGCAGTTTCACTTCCTGGAAATACGATTGAATCTGAAGGGAAAGAGCTTACTACAAGGGTCATTAGTAGTTTGAATTCTGTTGACGATTTAGAGGAACTTGCGATTACAATTGACCCCATATTAGGTGAAAAAGTCGTTTTAGCGGACCTAGCCCAAGTAAAAATTGTTCCTGAATCACAAAAAACCATTACCCGAGCGAACATGGAGCCCGCCATGCTCGTCAGTGTTCTTCAGGAATCGGATGCCAATACAGCGAATGTTTCGCAAAGCTTTCAAAAAGAATTAGAAAAAAAGCTTGCCCAGAAAAAATATAAAAATGTTCAAGCTGATATCCTGTTTGACCAGGGAGACTACGTCAAAGTAGCAATTGGCAACATCACAAGTACTCTGTTGCTCGGTGGATTATTTGCTATGATTGTGCTCTTTTTTTTCCTGCGAAATGTAAAGAGTCCACTCATAATCGGCATTGCGATTCCATATTCGGTTATTGTTACCTTTGTGCTCATGTATTTTTCTGATTTCTCATTAAATATTCTCACATTAGGTGGACTTGCGCTTGGGATTGGGATGCTTGTCGATAATTCAATCGTCGTAATCGAAAACATTTACCGCCATTTATCAATGGGGAAAGAGCCAAAGGTGGCTGCTGAAGAGGGAACAAAAGAAATTGGAACAGCTATTATTGCCTCAACCTTAACAACGGTTGCCGTGTTTTTACCTGTGGTTTTTATAACCGGTTTAATTGGAGAATTGTTTACGGAATTTGCAGTTACCATTGCATTTAGTTTATTTGCATCTCTCGTTGTCGCGTTAACTGTGGTCCCGATGCTAGCAAGTCGATTTTTAAAAAGACCAATCGGGGACCTCGAAAAAAAACGAATGACATCGAGAGGCATGCTCTTTTTAGAGAAGGCAACAAGATGGTCATTGAGTCATCGCCTCATCGTACTATTGGTGACTTTAGTGATGTTTGGGGTAAGTCTATTTGGGCTTTTTACAGTGGGAACGGAATTCATTCCGAAAAGCGATGAGGGTTTTTTTACAATAAAAATGAAGCTTGAAAATGGTACACCGCTAAAGGAAACGCAAAACGCAGTCACAGTAATTGAAAAGGAACTTGCAGAGGAGCCGGACGTTGATGTCTATGTCAGCTTAATTGGCTCTACTCAAGAAAAAAGCTTTCGAGGAGGGGGAAGCACCAACGAAGCCGAAATTTATGTGAAAATGGTTGGGGCTGAGGAACGAGAGCGCTCAACCTTTGAATTTGTCGATGATACAAAGCAAAAAATCGAAACGAAGGTCAGCGAACTCCATCCAGAAGCAGTGGTTAAATTCAATCTACAATCATCTTCAGGCTCTACACCGAACACTTTGCAGTTCCATGTGAAGGATACAGATAAGGGACAGCTCGATAAAGCAGTAGATAAAATTGCGGATGCACTTGTAACGTTGAAGGATGTCACAGAAGTATCTACGGATGTTTCGAAAACGATTGAGGAGCTTCAAATTACGATTGATAAAGAAAAAGCATTTGAAGAAGGGCTTGTGCCCGTACAGATTGCATCAACGGTCAATGATGTCACAAGAGGTACACGGGCTATTCAGTTAATCGATCAAGAAAATACGATTTATCCTGTCAATGTTGGCTATAACCGAGAGTTTACCAATCATATTGAAAGCCTTAGAGATCTTCCTTTAAAAACACAAGCAAATACATTTGTACCATTAGATGAGGTGGCTGACATTGAAATTGGTGAAGGTCCATTAACGGTTCGAAGAATTGATCAACAGCATGCTGTTCAATTTACCGTGAAATACGTGTCGTCAACCAATCTTGGCGCGATTTCGAAAAAAATTGATGAAGAGGTGGCAGGGCTGGGGCTATCAGATGAAACGGATCTGGTCTATAGTGGTGACAAAGAGCTGTTAGAATCCGCGATGGATCAAATGCTGTTAGCATTTGTGCTAGCCTTAACATTGATTTATTTCGTGATGGCTGCACAATTTGAGTCATTCAAATATCCATTTGTAATTATGTTTACGGTTCCATTAATGGTGATTGGGGTTGCGATTGGTCTCTTTTTCACAAACACCCCAATCGGAATTACAGCCATCATTGGAATTATTGTCCTAGCAGGTATCGTCGTCAACAATGCGATTGTGATTGTGGATTATATTAATAGGAAAAAAGAAGAAGGTATGGGATCATACGAGGCTATTGTTGTGGCGGTAAAAGATCGGACACGCCCGGTGATGATGACGGCCTCAACGACAATCTTAGGGTTGTTACCGTTAGCATTTGGCATCGGCGAAGGCTCTGAAATCAATCAACCAATGGGAATTACCGTCATCGGAGGATTATTAAGTAGTACCCTGTTAACATTATTTGTAATCCCAGTCGTGTATAGTTTATTTGATAAAGAGACGAGGAGGAGGGTTGAGGGGGGATAGGGGGTTAAGTTTATTTAAGGCATAAGTGCGAGATATGAGAGGGCTTTTGGATATAGTTGGAAAAAATCAGCATAAGAGGCAGATATGAGAGGACTTTTGGGTATTGTTGGAAAAGGTCATAGCATAAGTGGAAGATATGAGAGGAATTTTGGAGATTGTTGGAAAATGTCATATCTAATAAGCCGGATGAAGAGGAAACCAAGATAGACCCAATCCCGAAACCCTCTTCATCCCTGCCGTATCCTAAAATAACCCACTCTAGCACAACTAAACCAGCACTCAACCTACTTCTGCCGCAAAAACTCCAACACAGGTTCAAATGGCTGTTCATCTTTTGCCTCAAAATAATGTGCAAAGGGGCAGCCTTTTTCATTGATTCGCTCTATAATCATCTCTAATGGAAAATCTTCAATGGACAAATCATCCGTTATCTCTTCCCAATAAAGTGGAGTGGCAACATAGGCCCCATCATTTCCGCGAACTGAATATGGAGCAACAATTGTTTTTCCCTCAGCATGTTGCACATAATCGACATACAGGCGGTTGCCGCGGTTCTTTTTAAGCCTTTCTGTTGTAAAAAGATCGGGTTCCATCGTCGTTAAATAGTTAGCGACAAATTCCGTAAATTGTCTGGTATCATCATACGAAAATCGGTTTTCTGGAAGTGGAATATAAATCTGTAATCCCTTATTACCAGATGTTTTTACAAATGAAGTCAATTTAAGACCATCGAAAACTTCTTTTAAGATGGTCGCCGCCTTTTTGGCTAAGGGAAAAGCATCACGGGACGGAGGATCCAAATCGAAAACAATTTCAGATGGTCCTTTAGAATAAATCGTTTGAAACGGAATATGAAACTCGAAACTTAATTGATTCCCTAACCACGTAAGAGTTTTTAAATCATTACAAATAATATAGTCAATCCCTTCGGACATTGAAGTTTGGATAAAGTCGGGTGCATAGTCAGGACAATTCTTTTGGTAAAACTTCTCACCATACATTCCGTGTGGATATCGAATGACAGTTAATAATCGATCCTTTAAAAACGGTAGCATATAAGGAGAGACTTCCACTAAATAGTGGATGTACTCAAACTTTGTGATCGATTTATCTTTCCAGAGTGGTTTTTCAGGATGGGTGATTTCAATCCCTTCAGGTAGAAGTGGTGTTTTTCGCACAAGTTTTTCCCATGTACAGTCCTGCCACTCGACATCAAACCGGAATTTTGAAAAGCTTGGCTGGCGTAGTTGCTCCTTATACAATTCTAAATAAAAGAGTTCGACACAAATGCCTGGCTCTACTTTTATAAAGCCAGCAGTTTCCTTACTTGCATTTGCCTGAATAACCCCAAGAAGAGCCTGTCGTTCATCAGGAGAAAGACCATGTGAAAACAAGCCAATCTCATATATTTCATTCTTTCTCATTACACCCACATGGAAAAAAGCATTCTTTTTGTCATAGCCTAGAATAAAAAAAGCGCCAACCTGCCAATTTTTTATTTTGTACCAATTTGTTGTACGTTTGCCTTCATCCCATGTACTGTCCATTTTTTTTGCAATAATCCCTTCAGCATTCGCTTGAGTTGCTTCAGCCCAGATTAAATGAAAATCTTGCTCATACGGAACAAATTGGATGAGTTCTCGATTAGTTGGATCAACAACACTAGGCAGTTTAACATCAGCAAAGAGATTAGATAATGTCAGTTTCCGGTCTTGGAATCTTCTATTCATGAGATTTTCGTTTCCCAACACCAATAAATCAAAAACCAAATATTGAGCAGGTTTGGAAGCAGATGCTTGGGCAATTTTAGCTTCACTTTTCAATCGACCACGTTGCTGAATAAATTCAAAGCTTGCTTTGAAAGGTGATTCTAATAAACAAAGCTCCCCATCGAAAATAAGGGGTAGGTACGGTTTCATTACATCTGATAGTTCTTCACATTGTGTAATGATCTCAGGAAACTGCTCATTAAGAAGGTTTCCGTTCCTACTGATTAACTGGATACCATCATAGTCCCAATGCAGCATTGCCCGGAATCCATCATACTTAATTTCGTATACCCAGTTTGGACCAGTAGGGGCTTCAAAAATAAGAGTCGGAAGCATTGGCTTTAGCATCGTGTCACTCCTTTATTGCTACCCCCTTAGAAAGGGACCCCTATCATGTACCAACTTTTTTACGGGTCGTTCTAGCTTTTGGTTTGACAGAGGTGCCCTTATCTGTACCTGTTGGTGCCTCTTGTTTTGTTTTCGGTTTTGCATTTCCTTTAGGAGTAGCGGCTTTCTTTGGTGAAGCTGTTTCCTTGGACTTTGTCCGTTCAATGCTGGCTTGCAGGGCACTCATAAGGTCGACAACATTTGAACGTGGAGCTTCTTTGGAAGTTGTTCCTTCATTATTATTCACTTTCGATTCAATAAGCTCCATCAGGGCAGTGCGGTATTCATCCTTATATTTTTCTGGATTAAATTCAGTTGTTAACTGATCAATCAGCATAATCGCCGTATCGAGCTCTTTTTCATTAATATCCACATTTTCGGGGACGCCGGGGACTTCAGCAACATTGCGAACTTCATCAGGATAATGGATCGTTTCCATCACAAGGCTGTTTTTATAGACACGGATAATGGCCATTTGCTGCTTTGAACGTATTGTAATTTCTGCAATCCCAATTTTCCCTGATGTTTGTAAGGCCTCTCGAAGTAGTGCGTATGCTTTACTACCATTTTCACCCGGTCCCATGAAATAAGAGCGGCTAAAATAAATTGGGTCGATTTCCTCAAGCTTTACAAAATCAATAATTTCGACGCTTTTATCCTCATGCTCGTCCTTGAGTTCTTTTAGCTCCTCGTCACTTAAAATGACAAATTTCCCTTTTACATATTCATATCCCTTTACGATGTCCTCATTTCCTACATCTTTTTCGCAATTCGGACAGGTTTTTTCATATTGAATGGGGGTGTTGCACTCTTTATGCAGATTTCGGAGTTTCACATCTTTGTCTTCAGTTGCTGAGTAAAGCTTTATCGGTATATTCACTAATCCAAAGCTAATGGAGCCTTTCCACATTGTATGCATAAGTTTTCCTACTTTCCTTTTTGTGAGTATTGTTTCCTTAAACTGGCGCTGGAATGATGGTAATATAAACCTGAGGATACTCACGAAAAAATAATGAGTAAAAATCTTTTTTACCCCCCAAAAAAGAAAACCGATGACGTAAACTGTAAATGAGTCAAACATTACAAACGAAACTTGGAATGTAACGGAAAAGAAATATATGTTACAGAGTTTGTTACCTTTCAAATAAAGAGTAGTCTTTCGTATTAGTTCTTTTGTAATATTTTTTGCTTAAGCCTTCTAATGTGAAAAATTGTTATTGAATCTCGCTTTCATCTCTTGCTACTATTAACAGATAGTAAAGAGAATTGAGGTGAAACCAGTGCTGAGTTTATTGTTTAAGATTGGCAAGCGAAAAAGCACTTTGGAAGAAACCGTTATTGGGATTCAAAATGGAAATCAAAACCTACAAAATAAACTAATTGAAGACTATAAACCCTTTATTGCAAAGAATGTGTCTGCGGTTTGTAAACGATATATAAGTGATTCGGATGATGAATTTAGTATCGGACTAATTGCGTTTAATGAAGCCATTGAAAAGTACTCTAGTGAAAAGGGTAGTTCCTTTTTATCTTTTAGTGAACTTCTCATTAAACGACGAGTCATTGACTACATCCGTAAAGAAGCGCGAGTAAGGAATATTAATTTTATCTCGAATGGTGAAACAGATGAGGAAGGGGCACAATCGAAAATTGAGGCGCACCTTTCTATCGATGATTACCAAAAGAAAGTGGAGCAGGAACAAAGGAAAGAAGAAATTCTCCATTTTCATGAAGTATTGCAGGAATTTGGCTTGACGTTTCACGAGTTGCTTGAAATTTCACCAAAACATGCAGATGCTAGACAAAATGCAATTATGGTATCAAAGGCTGTCGTTGAACATGAAGAGTTGATGCGGGTCTTGTTTGAGAAGAAGCAGCTTCCGATCAAGCAACTTGAATCGAAAGTAAGTGTCAGCCGTAAAACGATTGAAAGAAATCGAAAGTATATTATTGCTATGGTAATCATTTTATCTGGTGACTATGTCTATTTAAAAGATTATCTAAAAGGGGTGCTCGAAAGTTGAAAAAGGGGATCGTTATGGATGTGAACGATGAATATATTACGATGCTAACCCCTGACGGTGAATTCGTAAAAGCCAAACACATGAAGGATAGCTATGAAATTGGTGAAGAAATGACTTTTTTTCCAATCAATGAACGGGTAAGCCATACTTCAAAGCGAAGTTTCTTTCAGGTAAAGAAATGGCGCTACGCACTTGCAAGCTCATTAATTGCAATTTTATTATTATCTTTATTTATACCCTTTTCATCGAGTGATGAAGTGTATGCATACATGTCCATTGACATCAATCCAAGCTTTGAAGTGGGGTTAGATGAAAACCTTCACGTCGTAAGTCTAGAAGCTTTAAACGACGAGGCAAAAAAACTAGAGGAATCCATTCCAGATTGGAAAAATAGTACACTTGATTCAATTACGGAAAAAATCATTCAACATAGTAAGGAGAATGGCTATCTTCTAGATGGAAAGCAAGTGTTAATTACAACTGTGGTAGCAGACAATCATAAAAAAAAGGTGGACCAAGAGCTGCAGCAAGGAATTGAAGAAATTAAAGAAGTATATGGAAAAGAGCAAATTGCTGTTACTTCTGTAACAAGTACGGTTGAAACTAGAAATGCTGCTAAAGAAAAGGGTATTTCTACAGGTAAACTTCTCATTAAAGAAAACAAAGTTCCTAAACCAGTGGAAGAAATGAAGACTAAGCCTGCCAAAGAAGAACAAAATACAAATTACCAGCAGGAAAACGCCACTCAACAGAAAGATATAAATGAGTTTAAGAATACTCACAAACAGAGGGCGGAAGACGTTCAAGAAGAGCTTAAAGAGAAAAAAGAACAGATAAGAGATAAAGTCAAAAACAATATAGAAAATTCCAATATGCCAGACCATATTAAAGAAAAAAAGTTCGAAAAAATGGATGAAAAATGGGAAGAGAAAAAGCGTAAGCAAGAAGAACGTGAACGGAAACAAGAGGAAAAGAGACAAGAGAAAGAAAACAACAGACGCGGAAATAACGGAAACAACAATGGCAATAACGGGTATCACAATCACAATAATGGCAACAATCATTAAAGCCGAGGGGGAACCTCGGCTTTTCTCCATTTTATGCAGTTTTTTATTCACCTTTTAATTGAGACTGTGCTTGTGCGACTAAGCGCTTCGTAATTTCGCCACCTACTGAACCATTTGCACGGGATACTGTATCTGAACCAAGCTTAACACCAAATTCTTGGGCAATTTCAAACTTTATTTGATCTAAAGCCTGTTCGATTCCAGGAACAAGCAATTTATTGCTACTTCTAGCCATTACCTTCACTCCTTTTTAAATTATCGAACAACGTATAATTCGTTGTATCTTTAGTATAAGAAGTTTATTAATTTCAATACTGGAAATGCATACTAATCAGCATAAGCAAATTCCCATAAATGTAAAAAAGTCTTTCAAAATGACGTTGAATTCTTTAATATAGAGGAATAGATTTGACAAAGATGTTAGGGTGAAAGAAAATGTGGAAAAAAATTAATTTGTACATTAATGAGCTCACACCAGCTCAATTAATTTTTGCGTTCTATCTGTTAGCTGTTACGATTTCCGTTATTTTATTAAGCCTTCCTATCGCGATTAAGGAGGGTGTTCATGTTTCCTTCATTGATACGTTATTTACAGCGGCAAGTGCAGTTAGTGTAACTGGGTTAAGTGTAATATCAATTAAAGATACATACACCGTTGCAGGAATTTTTATTTTAATATTTGTGTTGCAGGTTGGCGGAATTGGAATTATGACGATGGGAACGTTCATCTGGTTATTATTTCGCCGTAAGATTGGTCTACGAGAGAGACGTTTAATTATGGCTGATCAAAACCAATCACAGCTTTCAGGACTGGTAAACTTGCTTAAACAAATTATTATCATAATGGTTGGGATTGAGTTCTTCGGCAGTTTAATTTTAGGTCTTTATTTTATGCAATTTTTCGATACATGGCAGGAAGCTTTTATCAATGGTATTTTTGCAGCTGTTAGTGCGACCACAAATGCTGGTTTTGACATAACCGGAAGTTCGTTAGTGCCTTATGCTAATGATTATTTCATTCAATTTATTACGATAATCTTAATTATTTTAGGAGCAATTGGCTTCCCGGTTTTAGTAGAAATAAAAGATTTTCTGCTACATAAAAAGGGGAGATACCGCTTTTCATTATTTGCGAAGTTGACAACAGTTACGTTTTTGTCATTAGTTGTTTTTGGGACCTTAATGATTTTTCTTATCGAATCCAATCATTTCTTTAAAGGAATGACATGGCATGAAACCTTTTTTTATTCCTTATTCCAATCCGTTACTACCAGAAGTGCTGGGCTTGCAACGATGGATGTCAATCAGTTTTCAGAGCCTACTTTACTGTTCTTAGGTGCCATGATGTTTATTGGTGCTTCACCTAGCTCTGTTGGAGGGGGAATCCGAACAACGACATTTGCGATTAATATATTATTTTTATTTAATTTCGCAAGAGGAAATAAATCGATTAAAATCTTTAAACGTGAAATCCATGAAGAAGACATAAAAAAATCACTGATTGTGACGATTTTTGCTTTTTTCACATGCTTTCTTTCTATTTTCATTTTAACCATTACAGAGAACTTTACGTTTACTGAAATATTCTTCGAGGTTGCATCTGCATTTGGTACATGCGGATTATCGATGGGGATCACCCCTGACCTAAGTCATTTTGGGAAGTTTCTTATTATGTTTCTCATGTTTATCGGAAGGGTTGGAATTCTGAACTTTATCTTTATTATTGGAAAGAAAGGCAAGGATGCAAATTATCACTACCCGAAAGAGAGACTCATTATTGGATAATGAAAGAGCACCTGGAATGGTGCTCTTTTTCAAAAGATAAGAAAGTATAAAAATTTGGGTCTACCACAGTCATTTAAGCTGTGGTATTTTCATTTTATGGAGACCAATATATTGAGAAGAATATTTTTTGATAAACACCAACATTGGGAAGCTTTCAAAAGAAAACACGGTGCTAAAATCCGCCCTATCGTAATTAAGGAGGTTGAGAAATTTCGAGATTGTGGGGATATCAAAAATGGATTTAAGTTATTTGTGTGTGAAGGTTGTCATGATGTGCGAAAGGTTCCTTACCGATGTAAAGGTCGATTTTGTACCACGTGCTCTGTTGGAGAAAGTGAAGAATGGAGTAGGTTACTTACTGAAGATGTTCTTCAGGTTAATCATCGGCACGTAATTTTTACGATTGATGAAGGACTA
>NZ_SLUB01000058.1 GCF_004799755.1 Bacillus timonensis
TATCTATTCTGCATTAGTAATTTATGAAGCATAAAATATTAAAGCATCCTTCGGGGTGCTTTTTAATTTGAATTATTCCATGTTTAACCGATACATAAACTGGAGGTGTAATATGGGAAAAGTATTTAATTCAATTTTGATAAGTGTGTTACTCGGGGTTTTAGTTACACCTATGTTATACATTTTTATATTTTTTATATATGCTTTCTTTAGGAAAGGTAATGATTTCAATACATCAAATTATATATCTAATCTATTTTTTAGTTGGTCATCGTTTTTTACAGTAATAATCGTTGTAACAATCATTTATTTTATATGGATTTTGTTTAATAAAGAGCATTAAAGCATTTCTTATAGAGATGCTTTTTTCTATGCCCAAAAATATTAGGAGGCAGCCTTATGATACCAAATAAAGTTAAAATTGCTGGAATTGAATATAGTGTTACTGAAAAGCATGGACTTGAGCAGAAGCATGGATTACTTGGTCATGTACTTTATAGCTTATCTGAGATTGAGATAGATGATCGTTTAAACCAGGACAGAAAAGAGCAAGTATTGGTTCATGAGCTCCTTCACGCTTGTTTCCATGAAGCTGGGTTTGAAGAGCAAGACGAGGAAATGATTAATAGGATTAGTATAGTTTTATATCAAGTGTTGAAAGAAAATCATTTAGCCTTTGGTGAAACTGTAACTACAGTAGGAACCGATTGCTCCCAGAAAATTACCATGAAATATTAATTTTTTATTACTGTTTGGAGGTAGGTGCTAATGTAGATGAATTGGGAAGTAGTAAAAAAAGAATATGAATCAACCAATATCACCTTAAAGGCACTAGCCGAGAAATATGATATTAAGCTAGGTACTTTGAAAAGCAGAAAGAGCCGTGAAGGATGGTCAAGAGATCCGACGAAAAAGGATGCAACCAAAAGGGAAAAGGTTGCGAACTCTCCAAAAAGGATGCAATTAAAAGAGGATGATACATCAGGTCATGAATTGAACCTGGATAATTTTCTTGAGGATAGTGGACTAACTGAAAAACAAAGGTTATTCTGCCTTTATTATGTTAAAAGCTTCAATGCGACGCAAGCAGCAATAAATGCCGGATATTCACCAATAGGCGCACATGTTGAAGGAAATAGATTGCTTAAAAATGCTAAGGTAGCAGCGCAAATCAGAGAAATTAAGAAAGACATGGTAAATGGTGTATTCGTTGAAGCAATGGATGTGCTAAATAAATACATTAAGATAGCATTCTCTGACATTAATGACTTTCTTACATTCGGCCAAAAAGATGTTCCTGTAATTGGCGCTTTTGGTCCATTAGAAGATGACGATGGAAATCCAATCATGCAAGAAGTTAACTATGTTGATTTCAAAGAATCTGGTGTTGTTGATGGCACTATCATTTCCGAGGTTAAACAAGGTAAAAATGGTGTATCAATCAAACTGGAAGATCGCATGAGGGCGCTTGATAAACTAGCTCAATACTTTGAATTGCTTCCGGATTCCATGAAACGTAAGCTGCAGGAAGAAAAGCTTAAGGCTGAAACAGAAAGAATCAAGGCGGAAACAAACAAGATTGGAAAGGGTCCAGGCAAAGAACCTCTACTCATTGAAATTGATTATGGAGACGATGATGACGATGAGTAAAATCGTTGTCCCATTCAATAAGCATTTCAAAGAGGTTAACCGAACAAAAAAACGTTATCGAGCCTTAAGGGGTAGTGCTGGTTCTGGTAAGTCTGTAAACATTGCTCAGGACTATATTTTAAAGCTTAGTGATCCAAAGTATGCTGGGGCTAATTTGCTTTGTGTCCGTAAGGTTAACGAAACAAACCGTAACAGTACCTACGCTGAATTAACAGGTGCTATCAATCGAATATATGGAGAACGAGCTGAAGAGTTTTGGGAAATGCGTCAATCTCCTTTATCATTAAAAAGCCGCGTTACTGGTAACGAGGTTATTTTTCGTGGGGTTAATGATGCAAGGGACCGTGAAAAGCTCAAATCCATTAACTTTGCTCATGGTAAATTAGTTTGGATTTGGATTGAGGAAGCAACGGAGTTACAAGAGTCTTACGTAGACATCTTAGATGACCGTTTACGGGGTATTTTACCCAACCCTAACCTTTACTATCAGATCACCTTTACATTCAACCCTGTGTCAGCTACGCACTGGATAAAGCGGAAATACTTCGATATCGTGAACCAAGATGTTCTTACTCACCATTCAACCTATCTGCAGAATCGATTTATTGACGATGCTTACCATCGACGGATGATGTTGAGGAAAGAGCAGGATCCAGAAGGTTATGAGATTTATGGTTTAGGTAATTGGGGAGAAACTGGTGGTCTTATTCTTAAGAACTTCATAGTTCAAGAGTTTGACACATCTTTCTCTATGTTTGACACCATGCATCATGCGCAAGACTTTGGATTCAATCATGCCAATGCTATTCTTACCGTCGGTGTTAAAGACGGCGATTTTTATATTTGTGATGAAATATATGTACACGAAATGGATACAAGTGAGATTATAGAGTTAGCTGATAGACAAGGTTTAAACAAATACTTAACCATGTACTGTGATTCTGCAGAGCCGGATCGTATTCAAATGTGGAATAATGCCGGTTACAGAGCAACGGCTGTTGTGAAAGAACCAGGTAGCGTTCAAGCTCAGATTGATTACTTGAAGCAGCGAAAGATTTATATCCATCCGAACTGTGTAAATACGGCAAAGGAAATTCAACAATGGTCATGGAAAAAGGATAAGAAAACAGGGCTTTACCTAGACGAACCAGTTGAAGTATTTGATGATGCGATGGCAGCACTTAGATATTCAGCTGAGCCATTACGCAGACCGGAAATGGAATACAGTAATCAACGTCCATCTGGATGGTAAGAAAGGCGGTATTAGTATGGATGCATCAAAACTAAACTGTATATGTGATCAATGTTCTAAACCAATTAAGGTAAAAAAGACGAAGAAAAATCTATATACAGATGGTGATAAAGGGAAAGTTTATGTGCATTACTTTGTTTGTCCCAATTGCTTAGCAAAGTATCCTTTCCATGCCGAGAGTGACGAAATCAATGTACTGGTTAAAGAGCAGCAACGATTGCGAAAGGAAATTCCTAAAGTTGTTATGGATGACGTTCTTGAAGAAGAGCGTACTACAAAAATCCATGCCGAAATGAATGAAAACAAAAAGAAAATCAAAAAGCTTCAACAGGAATATAAAGTGCTCTTTAAATTAGACAACAGCTGATAAAGAAAGCGAGGTGACAACATGACAATTGTTTACACAAATCAGAAGTTTCCTCCTCCACCGTTTGATGAGGAAATTGACCAAATACATTATTTCCGTGACCTTTACGAAGGGAACCATGAGAATATTTTCCCGAGGGCTCAGTCATTTGCAGAACAGACTGTACAGAGCTTAAAGAACCAGTACAGGAAGTCTAAAAGAATTTACTTTAAGAGAAATGCTGAAAAGCTAGCCCAGAAGCATGCAGTAAGTTATTATGTTGTCGCTAACTTTTCATCTGTCATCGCTGAACTTCCCGCCGATCTGATTAATCGGTCATTAGGGAATATTTCTGCAGATACTGAAAAGGATAATAGTTTGTTAGAATTTGTTGAGAATGTAGAAAAGGCATCCAAAATTAATCAAAATATATGGGCCGCAATCGTCCAACATCAGGTGGATGGCGGTGTTGCTTATCGTATCAGGAGAGATTCTAAAGGTACCTGGTTTGAATGGAAACCTGCTGACTTGTATTTCGAGCATGAGGACGGTAAAGGAGCTGACATTCCATGGGTGGAAACACGAAACAAAGATAAATACCTAAGAGTCGAAAGACAACGACTCAACGACAACCAATTGCTAATCGAGCAGTTGGTTTTTTCTATGGATGGCGAAACTGTTAAAGAGCAGTTAGACATAAAGGAATACGCAAGTCTGTATGGGCTGACTATTCCGGATAACCAAATACTCAATAATGTCAATGAGCTCATGTGCGGCTATATCCCGAATGATGAAACGTTACTTGTTCCCCGAGGGCGTTCAGGGCTTCGAAATATCGACATGATTCAGGAAGAGATCAACTGGACCATCACAAGAGACTCGGTTGTATTTGAGAAGCACGGAAAACCAAAACTCGCTATCCCTCGAGCGCTTTGGGATACGGTGGCCAGCAAAAATCAAAAGTATTATGGGGATAGATTTGTCCGTAATGCTGATCTAGAGGTTGTTAGTTACGACGAGAAAAACGGAGCTGTCCCAATGTACATCACATGGGATGCAAAAATAGATGAGTCCTTTAAACATGTCCAAAGATTAATAGATTACATGTTAGCTATTTCTAAAACATCTGCTCAAGCTGTTGGTGTTAATACTGATGGTGGGGGTCGTTCTGCCATCGCTATCCTTTACGAGTGGATCCAGTCAGTTATTAAAGCTGAAGCTATAAAAGATAAGTTTGATGCAGCCATAAAGGACGCAATTAGAAAGAGCGTTATCTTAGAAAATGCATTGGGTGGCACAAACTATCCGGTAAGTGACCCAGTTGTAGAATGGGCTGATATGCTACCAAAAGCCGAATCTGAAAAAGATGAGGAAGAAATTAAGAAATACGAAGGCGGTGTTCAATCGCTGGAAACAACCATTCGAAATTTACATCCAGATTGGTCAGAAGATGCTATTCTTGCTGAAGTTGAAAAGATTCAGGAAGAGCAAGCCATAAACAGTTTTTCTCCAAACTATGTTCAACCACCTAAAACTAATATAACCGGTGAAGATGAATGACGAAAACTGAGCAACTCATAAAATTGTACACTGTTGCAAGCGAGGAAATACGCCTAAAGATTAATAGCTTGGAAGATGGGATAGCCAAAAGAAAGCAACAGCAATTGTTGGAGCAGATTCTAAGCATTATTAGGGAACTTCAACAGCAAGGTATAGAGTTGGCTACTGAAATTATTGAAGATTCCTATCTTAATGGATCAAATGAGGCAGTGAATCAACTAATTTCACAAGGTGTGGATGAGGTTGAAAAGTCTTTAACTTCTGTTATTCATCAAGAAGCAGTTCAACAAATATTGTACGAGGTTTTTTACAGAATTTTAGAAGCAACTGATCATATGTCTGCAGATGTTAAAGAACGAATAGAAACTATCGTGCGTCGTGCAAATGAACGGTCATTGGTTCAGGGGATATCTAGAAGGAAAGCAACGAAGGATGCTATAGCGGAGCTTAATAACAAAGGCATTACAGGTATTATTTATAAGAATGGCACTAAGATGCCTGTAGAAAAGTACATTGCAAATGTGATCCATTACCACCAACGACAGGCGCATGTAGATGGTTCAATTAATCGTATGGTTGATAACGGTGAAGACCTTGTGTATGTAAATTTTGTGGGAGTAACATGTGAACGATGCGCACAATATCAAGGTCGTGTTTACTCCGTTAGTGGTAAAGACAAACGATTCCCTAAGCTTGATATCAGACCACCTTATCATGGGCATTGCGTTCACAATGCTACTCCATGGGTAGAAAGATACCACGATGAGGATGAAATCGAAAAAGCAATCAATGATTCCAATCGTCCCTTTACAGACAATCGAACTGAATTAAATATCCGTAAATATGAGCAGCTGCAACAAGAAAAGTCCAGACAAAACGAAACGCGTAACCAATGGATCCGTTACAAATCTAGAATGCCAGATATGCCGGATTTAAAGACGTTTGCCAGTCAAAAGGCGAGAAACACCAAGAAGTACAATGAATGGCAGGAGGATTACAGGAAAATAGGACAATCGATTAAGAGTTAAAAGAAGGAAATAATTGGTTCTCTCTAGAACATATCTAGTAAAGGGAGGTATCAAAATGTCATATTATGAGGATGAAGTTCCAAAAAGTTTAGATTTAAATGCTGAATACACAGCTCGTGAGATTTACTTATTTATGATTGAAAATAAAAATGTGATGATATTAATGGATTCTGTTCACCTAAACCATAATGACCGAGATCATAAGTTTAAGGTGGTAGATATCAAGGAAAATTACATTCATAGACAAGCTGAAAACTCGTATCGGACACACTTGATTCCAAATAAAAAAACTAGAATCTATGAAATAGAAAAAATAAAGTAGGCATCCTCTTATTGAGGGTGTTTTTATTTGCCTTTTTACGTGCTGCAGGCGTAAAAGAACATCACGGAAAATAAAAGCCTACTATGGCTAAAAACTAGGAGGATTCACATGAAAAGGTTCGTAGGTTATTTTCGTGTTTTATTAGCTTCAATCTGGTTACTCTTTGCCACTGAAAAGAAAAAGGAGGAGCAAAAGGAATTTATTCCATTTCAGCGACTTAATCTTCAATTCTTTGCCGGGGAACCGAACGATCCGCCACCAGCAGATCCAGACCCTAACGACCCACCAAAGGATAAAACCTTTACCCAGGACGATGTTAATAAAATTGTCCAAACTAGGGTGTCTAAGGCAGAAAAGAAAGCACAAAAGGAACTAGCCCAAAAGCTAGGATATGATTCAGTTGAAGCAATGGAAGCTGCCTTAAATAAGGACAAGGATAAAGACAAAGACAAAGATAAGGATAAGAAAACTGACCCTATCGATGTTGATGCTTTACTCGAGTCCAAACTAAAAGAAGAACGTGAGAAGACGTTCAAAAGATTAGTAAATTCCGAGGTTAAAGTAATTGCGAACGAACTCGGATTCGCAGACTGGGAGGATGCATTAGCACTTGCTGATCTAACCCAGGTTAAAGAAGATGAAAAAGGTAACATCTCAGGTGTAAAAGAAGCTCTCGAAGCATTAGCAAAGAAAAAACCACATCTACTTAAGCAACAAAGTAGTAATGGTGGTTTTGGTGCTGTTATTCCAAATAATCCACCTAACCAAAAGGAATCTCTTGAAAGAATTAAAAAGCTTGCTGAAACACGTGGAGCACAACAAACAACAGCTTATAATCCATGGGCTTAATTTAAAGGAGGAATAGTACATGCGTTTACAACCACAAGAAAAATTTGAAGTGCAAGATTCTTATGAAATCTTAGCTTCATATGAGGTCGTTCGTGAGGTAGTTAATGGAATTACAATTGATTCAGCGGCTGTAGCTGCAGTTGATGGAAAGAAAATCTTAAAAAAGGGACAGCCAGTATCAAAAATGGCGAGTGGAAAGTATGTTCCTTATAATTCTGCTGGTGCAGATGGAAGTGAAAATCCATCAGTACTCTTGAAGCATACTATTGATGTTACTGATGGTGATGTAGTAACCGGTGGTTATGAGGTAGCTAAAGTTATTTCAGAACGTATTCCGGTTGCTGTTGACGCAACATTAAAAGGAAAAATGCCTAATATCACATTTGCTTAAACCATTTCGTTGTTATAAACGAGATGGTTTTTAATTACACAAATATCGAAAGGATGATATAAATGCCAGAATTATTAACGTTAGAACAAGCACTTTCGGGTGAGGAGCTATTAGTTTACTCTCGAAATCTAGCAACACCAAATACTTATTTACATGATTTATTATTCCCAGCTCACGAAACATCAGAATTAAATGTAGATGTTATCCGTGAGGGTTCCCGCCTTCCAGTAATGGCGCAAATCGCCGAACTTGGTACACAAGTTGAGTACGGTAGCCGTGAAGGAATGACCGGCCAACGAATTGAAATTCCAAAAATTCAACGTGGTCGAGCGATGGACGAAAAACTTGTTCGCTTGCTCATTCAAGGTCAATTACACAACAACGAGGTCGCTGAAATCCGACGTACTCAATTAAATGATGCTGATTATGCAGTTGATGCTATCAAAGCTCGTAAAGAATGGATTGCAATGCAAGCTGTTTCTACTGGTAAAGTTGCATATACAGAAGGTAGAGTTCAGTTAACTGTAGATTTTGGATACGGTAATGATCAAAAGCCTGTACTGAGTGGAACTGATTTATGGAGTGACACAGCAAATTCAAATCCTATTGATGATATTCAAACATGGGTTGGAACAATGCAAGATAAAGGAATTAACCTTACTCGTGCATTAGCTTCTCGTCAGGTTATTTCATACTTATTGCAGAACACTAATGTTCGTAAGCAATACTTTGGTGATCCATCTGGCACTGCAAATCCACCACAATTAAATAAAGCACAATTGGACAGCCTATTTGCTTCGTTAGGATTACCTAAGATTGTTCAATATGATACTCAAGCTCGTGTGGAAAACAAAGCATTGTCAAATGGTAAACTATCATTCTCAACAATTCGCATGGCACCACAAAATCGATTTGTAATGCTACCGGACAGCGCGCTTGGTCATTACTTATGGGCTGAATCTACAGAGGAAATGCTTTCGGATATTCAGGCTGAAAAGACAGATTCTAATGGTATCTTTGTATTCCGTAAAATTAATGAGCATCCAATTCGTATTGAAACAATTGGGGTAAATTTTGCGTTCCCTTCATTCGGGTTCAATGACTCCGTAGTTTCTGCGACTGTAATCTAATTGCTTGGGTGTCAGCTTAGCTGACGCCCTTTTTAGTTTATTTTAGAAAGGGTGAATGTAATGGATTTAATCGCACTAGGAAGCGTAAAACATAACGGGAAATGGTTTAATAATGGTGATTCGATCAAAAGGGTAAAGAAAGAAGATGGAGAACGTTTGATTGAGTTTGGCGTTGCGAGAGTGGATGAAGAATCTGAATCACGTCGCAAAGCTGAGGAAGCGGAAAAGAAATTAGCTGAAGAGCTCGCTAAGAAAGAAGCAGAAGAAAAACAAAAGGCAGAAGCTGAGGCAAGGAAAAAGACCGAAGAGGATGCTAATAAAGAAAAAGAAAAGAAGTAGGTGAAGTAAATGCCTACAGTAGAATCCGTTGATCAATGGATAAAAGATAATGTCCTAGATTCAAAGGCATGGGACGATGCTACTAAAAAGGATATTGCTGTAGTTCAAGCTAGACGTAACCTACAAAAATGGTACCCAGAAGTAGTTCTCACTGATGAGACAGTTGGATTGCAAGCTATATAGGAGTTGCAAGGATTGGATCCGGTTCTCAAATATCAAAAGCAAGGGCTCAAACATATCAGCGAAGATGGAGACAGGATTGAATTTGGTTCTCGTGACCGGGTTGCTCCTGATGTTCGTGACATCTTGGGTGCTCCTTTATATGAAATTGAGGAAGAGGAATCAAAGGGTACTCTCGATGGAGGGATGCTGCTATGAGTCTATTTGGATATCCAGCAAAGGTTATACACCAAGTAGCTGTTCTCGATGTTTGGGGTAGAGTATCAAAATATGATTCTATTACCAAAAATGCAAAGGTAGTAGAAGAGGCAAAAAGTAATCAAAAATGACCAAGGCGAAGAGGTCGAATCATTAGCACAGATTCACTTTGATGGTCCTCAGAAAGTTAAAATCCAAGACTATTTCCTTTACACAAACGATCAGGGTGAGGAAATACGGTACGATGTAAAGGCAATAAAACCTAAGAAAGTAATTGGAACTGAAAAAATAAAGAAAGTCGTTGTATATGGCTAGTCGTGAGATATTCTCCATAGATGGAATTGAAGCTGCAATCAAAGATTTGGATCGTATCGAGAAAGAAATGGAAGAGAAGATTGATAAAGTACTAACTGACTTGGCAAACAAGGTCATTGCAGACGCTAATAAGTTAGCTCCTTTATTATCAGGTGATCTAGAAGCAGCTTTAGTTGTTGGAGAAGTCAAGAAGGAATTAAAAAGAAGGTATATTGACTTTGGTGTGAGTCCTGAAGTGAGCCATTATGCGACTGTTCAACATGAAGGCTTTCGTGTAGTGAAAAAAGGGAAAAATAAAGGTAAAGTTATTTACATGAAAAAGCCCGGCCCTAAAACCGACAGTAAACCACCATATAAAGGATATATGCCTGGTAAAAAATATTTAGAAAACGCAATTAAAATCAATGAGAAGTTAATTATTGAAGAATTAAGAAAAGCACTCTCATTTAAGTAGGTGAAGTGATGAGAGGAAAAGAATTAATTGATTATTTAGTAAGTCAAACATTCAATGTTTATCCAGATGCAAACTTCATGCCTGATTTAGATGAGAGCCAACTACCGGCTCTTTTTGTGTTTGGCACCGGTGGAAGTGAAGCAGATCCTGACTTGCCAATTCAATATCCTACCTTTCAGATAATCGTAAAGGGTAAGAATTACAAAAGTGATTCTACGCAAATGGACAAAACCGAACAAGAAGCAAAGAGGTTAATCGACTTTTTAGAACATAAAAACCATTATCTCATTGGTCAGAATTATGTTTATGTAAGCCGCTCTATGCAGAGCAATCCGATTCCTATTGGTTTAGACATTCATGATAGACCTACATTTTCAACAAACTTTAGATTTAAGCTACAACCGATTTAAAGAAGGGAGTTAGAAAACATGGCAACAGAAAAAAAGATTATCAATGTACCAATTGGTCCGGCCGAAGTTGAATTCGGAGATACAGATCCAACTCTTTTTGATATTACAAAAGGAGGTATCGTGTTTAGTGCCAACTTTTCTAAACAAGACATCACGGTAGACCAATTCGGGGATACACCTGTTAAGTCCATTTTAAAGGGCGGAACATGTCAATTAGTAGTGCCCTTTGCACTTAATGATTTGAAAAAGCTTGGGACTGTCACACCAGGTAGTAAATATGGTGAAGATGTTACGGATCCGGAAAATGTAAAAAGACGTTTAAACGTTTATGCGAAAGCTGGCTTAGATTTATTAAAAGCTGCTGAAAAGGTAGTTGTAAAACCAACAAGTCCGGGAACAACAGCAAATGACTATATTACAATCCCAATCGGAAGTCCTTTACCAGAAGTTCAATGGACATACAACTCCGATAATGAACGAGTAGCAAATATTACTTTCGTGGGCTATCCGGATACTGATGGGTTACTTTATTTTTTAGGCGATGAAGCTGTTGTAATTCCAGCTTAAAATTATGTGGAGGGCATAAGCTCTCCACTTTTTTATGGAGGTTTTAAAAGTGCTCAATAAATTTAAAAATGCACTAACTAATGAAAATAGTTTATACCTGGGGGACAAGAAGGTTGAAGTTAAAAAGCTGACACCCGCCATGTGGAAAAAGCTTTTTTCGACCATAGATCAGTTACCAGGATTAATCGTGCAAGTGTTGCTTGCCCCAAAGGAAAACTTTTATCCGTATGTCGTTCAAGCATGCGAAATCGCAATGGATGAGGTAGTACAAATAGTCTCAGTCCTAAGTGGTATTGATCAAGAGTATTTAAATAAAAATGCTGGCTTAGATGAAATTATAAAATATTTAGTTAGAACTATTCAAAAAAATAATCTTCAAGACACAGTAAAAAACGTCAAGAGCCTTCTACCCCAAAAAGCAAAGGAGTAGAGGGCTCTTCTATTTCAACAGATGAATTTTTGAGACGTGCTGCAATGACATTGGGAGTATCCCAAAAAGCGTTAGAAAACGAATACTACATGGTTGATTTACCTGCCATTTTAGAGGATAAAGCAAAAGAAAAAAATACGGGGTTGCTGGAACAAATCATGGTTCGATTAGCAACTAACAGCCGTTATATGCCCGATGATGAATATCAAAAATTAATGAATCAAGTTTTTCCAAAGGACGCTATCCCAACAGAAAACCAATTCAGTCGTGAAAAGTTTGAGGAGCTTCGAATGCTCACCAATATGGGTGTTAACAGGAGATAGAGAGGAGGTACACTATGTCAACGGATTTAGGGGATTTAAGAGCTAGGCTCTTGCTTGAAGCCCAGCAATTTAAAAAGGGAATGAATGAAGCCAGGGAAGAAATGAAGAAAACTGGTAAAGAAGCAAAAGATACAAACAAGGGTTTTGATGGCTTACACAAAGCATTAAAAGACGTAGGGCTGTCCTCCTCTCAGATTGATAAGATTACCGAAAAAATAAAAAAGACTAATCCTAAATTGCTCGAAAAGGATTTTAGTGAAGTCAGAGATGAACTTAAAAAACTAGGTCTGGATAGTAAGGAAATCGATAAGCTTACAAAAGAAGTCGAGAAGGCTAGTAAAAGTACCCACAACCTTGAAGAGGATCTAAACAGAATCCAAACAGCTTCTTTAGCTATAGGTGCTGCAATGGTTGCCGGTATTGGATTAAGTGTAAAAACAGCAGCTGACTTTGAACAACAAATGTCAAGGGTTAAAGCTATTTCGGGTGCTACAAGTGAGGAGTTTAAAAGACTACAAGCATCTGCTTTGGATTTAGGTGCATCCACTTCCAAATCTGCTTCCGAAGTTGCACTTGGTATGGAAGATATGGCAGCGATGGGATTCAATGTCAATGAAATCATTGCAGCTATGCCTGGTGTTATATCCGCATCAGAGGCAGCAGGAAGTGATTTAGCGACCACAGCTGGTATTGTAGCTGCAGCATTAAACTCATTCCAATTAGAAGCTTCCGAGGCTACTAGAGTAGCAGACGTCCTTGCAATGGCTGCCAACGTTTCTGCAGCAAGCGTTGACGATATGGGCTATGCCTTTAAGTACGCGGCGCCAATCGCAAACTCTTTAGGCATAAGTATGGAGGAAGTAGCAGCTGCGATAGGGATCATGACAAATAGTGGTCTGGAAGGGTCACAAGCAGGGACATCATTACGTCAAATCATCTTGTTATCTCTTAATAATCCTGCAAAAGAGCAGGAAAAACTTATGAAAAAACTTGGTTTCTCCATAAAAGATTCTAGTGGCAATGCAAAAACGTTGTCTCAGATGATAAAGGATTTAACAAAATCAACCGAGGGCATGACAAAGGCTGACAAACTAGCAACCATTGCAAAACTTGTTGGAACAGAAGCTGCATCAGGAATGATCGCAATCATTGATGGAGGAGTCGATCGGTTAGATGAGTTTACTGAAGCATTAAGAAATTCGGAGGGTGCGTCTAAAGAAGCTGCCGACGTGATGATGGATAACTTGAAAGGTGCTTATGAAGAATTCACGGGAGCCCTTGAAACTGCAGGAATAAAACTAGGTAATGAGTTTCTTCCGTTATTCACGGAAGTTGTTCGACATGGCGCTAAAGTTATTGAAACCATTACAGAAATGGATAGTTCAACTGTTAAGTCAGGTCTTGCTTTTGCTGGAACTGCCACCGCAATCGCATTAACAATCACAACGCTTAGCAAATTGGCTATAGCCGTAAGAGGTTTAATGGTTTCAATGGGTCCGGCAGGTTGGTTAATTGCAGGATTATCCATTATAGGTGGACTTATTGCAGGTGTTACTACGGAAATGGCTGCAGCTCGAGAAGTTGATTTAGAAGCTATTCTAGCTAAAAAAGATTTAAGTGATACCCTAGCTTCTAATATTGAGGAATATGAACAATTACAGTTAAGAAACAAATTATCTAATGATGAATTAGCCAGATTTGTAGACATTAATTCTGAAATAAGTAAAACTACTGATCCAGAAATTATTACAAGATTAAAAGATGAGCAGGCAAAGCTTCAAAAAGAATCGGGATTGTCAGCTGATGAGTTGCAACGATTAGTAGATTTGAATGATGAAATAATCGAAGTAGTTCCAGATGCAACGGTGGAAATCACGAAACAAGGGAATGCATTATTGGATAATGTTGATGCTGCAAAAGACTTCAATAAAGAGCTAGCAGAATCTTTAAAACAGCAAATTGAATTAGACATGCAAGCTACTTCAACAGAATATAGGGATGCTCTAAAAGAGGAAAAACAATTAATTTTAAGTATTAACAAATTAAACGAAGATAAAGAAGCTCAATTAAAGAATGTTGAAGAACTTCAAATTAAGGTTAATGAAGTACGTCGAGAATATAACGAAATGCAAAGGAATTCTGATAAATATTCAGAAAAAATGATTGCTGACAAAGGAATGGAACTAACGCTATTAGAAAAAGATCTTGACTATGCAGGAAGGAAAGTAGATAAGCTTGCTGAAGAGGTGAAAACAAAACAATCTTCCCTTGATAAGACTCACGAAACCATTAAAGGCCAAGAAGATCTCCTTAACCAATTAATTGACATTGAATTGAAGCAAGCTGGTATTAATGCCAAAAAAGGCGAAGGTTTGAGGACAGTTGAACAAGAAATAATCAAGCTTCAATTTCAAAAATCTAACATGGAGAAAAATACAAATGAAGCCTATAAAAGCACCGAAGAGTATAAAGAGGGAATCAAAGCAATAGATCAACAAATTAGTAATTTAGAAACTGTTCGTGACCGCGTGAAAAATATTATTTCTGAAGCAGGGTTATTGAACAGTGAATTAGGTAGATCGGTCAATAAAAATGTAACGATTACTACAAGTGGTGGTCGTAATGCCATGGCATTGTTACGACACCAAGGAGGACCAGCTATACCGGGATTGATGGACTATTTACCTAAATTCCATAATGGTGGATCCCCTTCATTTCTGGAAATGTTTAAAAACGCACCTATGCATAATGAGATAGATGCACGATTGTTGCAAAATGAATTAGTTCTAACAGAAGCTCAACAAGCCAATCTATTCAGAATGATTGATGAGGGATTTACCAGTAACAGTGGAAATAGTGAATCGTTTAATCTAGAAGTTATTCGGTTGCTTCGCGAGATTGAACGTGGAATCGCTCGAGGCTTTAATGCAACAATCATAATGGATGAGCGAACTGTTGGACAGGTTATAGAGCCACACGTGACTGAGCAACAAAGAAATAATGAGGCTAAAGAGTCAAGAGCTGAGGGGGATTAAGAATGTATGGATTTAAATTTAATGATATTCATAGTAGTACCTTTCCAAATTTAATTGTAAATAAAATACATCGTCCTTTTTCAGCTCCTCGTTCATTGACATTTGTGAGAGTACCTAATAGGAAAGGTGCGTACCTACAGGATATTAACGAAGATGTTATTGTTCAAAAAATCGATATAACCATCCAAGGAGATAGCCAAGAAGAGTATAACAGTTTATTAGATTCTTTAAAATTATGGTTATTAACAAAGAAAACGGAAGAATTTCAAACAGATAAAGAAGTAGATCGATTTGGCCAAGCGATTTTGGATGGATCAGTGGATTTGAAAGAAATAGCAACATTGGGTGAAGGGACGCTCATCTTTGTTATTCCGGATGGTACCATGTACGGTAATGAAAAATCAATTCCTGTTCTAGATGGCACTATCTTTAAAAACGATGGAACCGATGTGACCTTTCCTACCTTTAGAGCAACTATAAACCAACCAACAACTTTTCTATCAATTATAACTCCCGATGATTACATGATGGTTGGTTCTCCTGTAGATGTAGAAGAAATTGAGGTTGTTAAAGAACAAACCATATTAAAAGATTCCCTGACGAATACAGTAGGCTGGACAAATGGTACCACCGTATTGAACGGTCAAGTAGCTGGTACCATGATTTCAGATGGAAATGAGTTTGTTGCGTCTGATTATGGTACCGGTAGTGGATGGCATGGTCCAGCACTAAAGAAAAGCTTTTCTGAACCCTTACAAGATTTTCGATTTGAAGGGTACCTTTTACAAAGTAGCCAGGACTCTTCAAGAGTAGGCAGAGTCGAATTTTATTTATTGGATGAAAATAATGCTGTTGTAGCACGGCTGGGAATGCGAGATTCAAAGACTGGTATGGAGCTGAATCAGGGATATATTTCAGTCCATAATGGTGATGTTGGAAAATATATTATCTACGAAGAGGGAAATAACCCAGGAGTATGGAATGATTTTAGGGGCTTGTTACGCTTGCAACGTGTTGGCAATATATTTACAGCCTATATTGCAAAACAAGCTGCAGATGGTAGCCATTACGCTCGTAGAACGATTCGTTTTGAAGATACAGAAGGTAAGTATTTGCAAAGAGTTGCTCAAGTAGAAATTCATATAGCGGCTCACGGCAGTAGTCAAACTCCTGATCAACAGGTTAGAGAAGTACGAATGTACAAAATTAATAATCCTGCTGATCAGCAGATTCCTTACATTGCTGAAGCAGGAGACATAATTGAATTTAATCATGAAGAAGGGAACATCACAAAAAATGGTGAGCCCTTTTTGTATGAAAAGGATTTTGCAGCGAACTACTTTGCTCTTGGAAAAGGAGAAACTGAAATCAAGATACTACCAGAAGGTGTTGCTACTGTTGAAATGATTTATCGTCCGAGGTGGTTATAATGATTCATGTGTTAGACAAAAACGATAATATTGTTGCTACCCTTTCAAATGAGACTCCTAAAGGGAAAATTTACTGGAATGACAAACATCATGAAAAAGTAAAAAATGCATACGGGATTTATAACTTTACGACAATTGATGAACAGGGTGAAACTTATCTTGTAAATAAAAACAAGGTAGTAATTAAGGACTTAGACGGCAATTTTATTCCATTTGTCATCGAAAAGGTCGAACAAGATTCTCATAATGGCAGGGAAAAAAGAATTGAAGCGGAAGCTGAACACATTTCAGATCTACGCACCTCAAAAATTATAGAACCAATTACTCTACAAGGTGCCACAATTAATACTGCTGCAGATGAGTTCTTGATGGGTACCAAGTGGAAACGAGGTATAACAGAGTTTGCTGGTTCTCGTACTGTGCACATTAAGGAATACATGAGCTGTTTAAAATCATTGCACCAGCTTGCAAGTGCTTTTGAGGTGGAATTACGATTCAGAGTTGAGTTTAAAGGGAGCAAGGTATCAGGTCGATATGTAGATTTCCTTAAGCCGACTGTAGCGTTTAGCGGTCAAGAGCTCATAATGGGACGTGACTTGATTGGAATCACTTGTACTGAAGAAACCGCGAATGTATTTACTGCCCTTTACGGTATTGGAATGGGCGACCAAGACGGACAATTTGTCACTTTTGAAAGTATAAATAATGGTGTCAAATGGGTCGGGGATGAAGAAGCTCGCCAACGCTGGTCACCGGATGAAGGGCATTTATTTGGTACCTTCCAATATCAATCGAATTCCGGTGGCACCCCTACACCAAAAGAGGTAAAAGACGCTACTGAAAAGGCATTAAAAACTCATATTGATAGTCTTTTACCTACAAAGCTACTGGAAATGCTTTGGAGAGAATGGGATATGACCATAAGAAACTACGTAAAGGTATGATTCTTAGAATCAAAGATGAAAAATTTAATCCACCCATTTATCTTGAAGCGCGGGTACGAGAGGTCGAACGTTCCTACACAAGAAAAGACCAGGACGTATTCCATTTTGGTAATTACAACGAAATTAAAATTACGAAAGATAAAATGATAACGGATCTACAGGCACTTCTCTTTAGGAATGCAAATGCTTGGAGTGCGAAAGCAGAGATTCATAGAGGGAATACTCCCCCTGAGGATAAAAGCAAACTATGGATTGATACATCTGATCCTACACAAGATGTTTGGAAACGTTGGGACGAAGCCAAGCAGATATGGAAGGAAGGACCTGGGGGTCCACAAGGTATCCAAGGACCGAGTGGTGCTAAAGGTGACACAGGTCCACAAGGACCTCAAGGTCCAGCTGGTAAAGACGGTATTGCTCACATGGGCACAACTGCACCAAGTAACCCAGCGACTAATGCAACTTGGTTTAAGACAGATACAAGTGGGAAAATAATAGGTATTTTCAAATGGTCTGGTACTGAATGGGTTGAATCTAAAATGATGGCTGATGTTTTTAGTGTTCCAAAGTTAAGTGCTCTTGCTGCAGATCTAGGTGAGGTTACAGCTGGTAAGTTAACAGGTGTTGAAATTATAGGGGGCTCTTTCGCTACCAGCGGAACAAATGGGAACATCGAAGTTAAGCAGGATAATGTCCACAGCTACAAAACAATAGCTGGATTTACAGATGTGAGTCATGCTTACTTAACTAGTGGAGTAGTATCTGTTTATCGCATGGGCGAGGCGAAGGAATTAGGTCGTGCTACGCTAGAAAGTGGCAACTTAAAGCTCCAAGGGGAATACAGCGGTGAAAATATAACATATGGACTTAGAGGATTAAGTGGACAAGCTATGGCACAAGATGCCACAGTAAAAACCCACTCATTCCTATATAACCCAAATACACGCATGTATGAGGTTTCTTACTATGATGGGATAGACAGCCGCATTATAAAAACAGATTTATTTACAGCGAGAAACATTTATAGTGTACATGACACCTCCAAACGGATGCTTGCAGATATGAGTAACGGAAACGTTATAGTTAACGCAGTTGGAGGAGATTTATACCTTGGCTATGAAAATACCGGTGTTATACGGGCTAACTCAAATTTACTCATTGGTGGGCGAGCCACACTTCGTGCTGATGCAACATATATTAGGATGTTTGGACCTGACTCAGATAGTTCACAAATTCGCTTGAGCAAAGATGGGCAAGTTGCTATATATGCAAATGGTGTCGCAAGACATACGTTCCAGGCTGATGGATCCAAGTCAGGTGGTTCGATTGAGATTGACGGTGAAACACTCGGTATGTCACCGATAGATAGCCCACAAGTATTATTGGAAACTATTGAATTCGATATTCAGTTAACCAAAAACGGTGTAAAAGTGCTGCTTGATGAACGATTCGCGAAATCAGTAAATGGTGTATTCGCTGTGTTTCTGAACAATGGAGTCGTGGTCGAGAAGGGATATGATTATTTCGTTATCCAGGGGGAAGGAGTGTGTGACGCTCGTATCATCGGAGAACGTATTGGTACGAAGGTGCTTATTACGATAATATGATCAAGTATTCGATGGAGGAATCAATAGATGAACAAGGGGCACTGGTTTAAGCGTGAAAAACGAATCGAAACTACCGAAGTTTCAAATGGAAAAAGCATAAAAGTGTTAGGTGGAAAAGCAGAAGTTGAGAAATTTAAGCGCGAGAAAGAATCGGAAAAGAGGAGGAAGAATCTTGGAACAACTCAATTATGATTTAATTGTCCAGGACTTAATTAGTCAGAATGCTAGATTAAGTGAAGAAAGGGCTATTCATTTTGCCCTCGCCACACAAAGACAGGCTGAGATAACCACACTTAAACAAGAGTTTGGAAAAAGAGTTAGTGAGAACGAAGCCCTAAAGGAGCAGCTGGATAATGTTCAAAGTGAGGTATCTGTTTTGAAACAGGAACTAGAGGGAATGAGAAAACAACAAGAACAAACAGAAGAGGTTGAGCAAAGTCCTGAAGAATAGGGCTTTTTATTTTGCTTTGAAAGGGTGAGGAGAATTTGACAGTTGAACTAGGGTTTTTGATTGGAGTTTTGTCACTTATAATTGCATTCCAAACTTATTCGCTTAACAAAGCTAAATCCATCAAATCAGATGGTCAAGAGAGTGCAGAATTAAAGGCTGAACTTGGTTATATTCGAAAAGGGGTTGATGATATTCGAATTGATTCAAAAGCCAATGAAAAAGCATTGAATCACTTAGGCGAACGCGTAACAAGGGTTGAGGAATCAAGCAAGCAAGCTCACAAAAGGCTAGATAATATTGAAAGTAAGGGAGAGATTTGATTATGAAAAAGGACATTTTTACATTATTAGGTGGTTTTCTAACTGCGTTATTATTTTTCTTTGGGACGATCGGAATCTCATTTGATTGGTTTAACGAGCAAAGCATAAATGCATTGGTTTTAGTTTTGTCTGCATTTGCTGCTCTTGTGGTAAACGTATATGCAGTATGGAAAAATACTTATACTACAAAAAAATCTAAACAGTTTAAGGAAAATGCATTAAAAGCACAAAGATTAATGAAGAAGTAAGCTATCTCATCTGAGGTAGCTTTTTATTATTTGAAGGGAGAGGTGTTATTGATGGCTGTATGGATAAACGATTTTATCAAACTCAACAAATATTCACGCCCTGGTACAAAATTAAAAGGAAAAGTTAAGGGGATCCTTCACTTTACAGCCAACCCAGGAGCCACAGCGAAAAACCACGTTACCTATTTTGGTAAGTCCCTAATCGATCTAAACGAAAGATTACCAGTAAAGAAACGTCGTTATGCTTCAGCTCATATCTTTGTAGATAGGAATGAAGCACGATGTATTATCCCATTAGATGAAGTTGCGTTTGCTGCTAATGATGGTACTTTTAGAGGTGTTCCAGAATTAAAGCCTAACGCAAATTATCTTTCTATCAGTGTTGAAATGTGTCAAGAGAAAGACGGATCAATACATGCTGATACAATTAAACGAACTGAAGATGTATTCGCGGAGCTTAACAAGATGTTTAAATGGGATCCACTTAAGGACATTGTTCGTCATTATATGTAACTCATAAAAACTGTCCAGCACCTTGGGTGAAAGACTCAAAAGAATTTATCCATTTTAAAAATCGGGTAAAAGCAAAAATGAATTTAAATAAAAATAAGGAGGCACTAAAAGTGGCAGAAAAATATTACACTTCAACAGCACCAATTGCAAAGCTTGGAGATAAAGGTGATGTTGTTCGATTAATTCACTATTTTCTTGCGGTAACAGGCCATACTCGTTGTGATAATCGGGAAAAAATACGTTTACTTCTACAACAGAAAATGCGGTTAAATCATTCCAAAAAGAGCAGCGCATTGGATATGAAAATGGAATAGTTGATTACAACACTATGAAAGCTTTCGCCTTAGTTATGGCAGTTTACCGTGAACATTGGGTAGAGTCGCATAAATAAGCAATTGAATAATTAAAATTAATTGAGGATAAACTAATATCAAGCCTAGATTTTTTCTTTTAATAAGCCCTGTCTCTTTAGAGTTGGGGCTTTTTTATTTTAAAATTTTAAAAACCCTCACGCTAATGGTGAGGGCTAGCAATATTTGTTAACTTGTTTTATTCCCTTGTGTTACTTGATAATTGTGTATTGTTACGTTTAACCTTTTGATGTCATTTTCAGATAAATCAACAAACTGTACGCCATATGAAACTGACTTACCTTTAATATGATCTTCTCTTCTGATAATTTTACCTTTTAATTCGAATACTTCACCATGGAAGGTAAAGTTCATTTTCATTATAATATTGTGTTTAACGGGAAATTCATATGAAGAATGAAATTTTAGTCCACCAATACTAATATCATTAATCATTCCATTAAAAGACCTATTCTTTAATGCTCCTAAAGAATTGTTGCTAAAATCTATAAGAGTAAATGTGCATTCTATTCCAGGAAGTCCAATTCTATAAGAATCTCTTTTTTCTAATGGTTTAAACTTATTGGATTTTACCAATTTACTTTTCAATGATTTATTATTTTTCTCTAAAGACTAAATTAATCGGTTTTGCTTTATTAATCTTCGTTCATCTCTTAGAAATAAAATTAACAAAAATATTAATATCATAGTTTGGGATAAAACTATGTAATTCAATTAATTCACCTCATTTAGATAACGTTAAGAGCTTTAGGTCTTCCTAAAATATAGCCTTGACCAAATTTAACACCAATGGCTTTTGCGACCGCTAAGTCCATTTCGGTTTCGATTCCTTCTAAGATTAATTTAATATCATGATTATTTGTGTAACAAAGAATTGCTTTGATAAATTCTTGTTTTTTAGTATCCTTCCACAAGTTAACGGAAAAATACTTATCCAATTTAATAAAGCCAGGATCTAATTCAATTATTGATTGTAGATTTGAGTTTCCCTTTCCCAAATCATCAATAGCAAATCTAATACCCTCTGATTTAAGTTTGGCAATATTCTCTTTTAAACTTGAAAAATCGGTAATTGTTTCCATTTCACTTATTTCAAGAATGACTTGTTGACTAAAGTATTTGTTTTCGGTGATAATTCTCTTTATAAAGGGCAGAAAATTTGTGTTTGTAAGGGTAGATGGAAATACATTCAAAAACAAATAGCCGTCCTTTTTGGAAAATCCTGCTGAATGGTAGGAGAAAGCAGCTTTGTGAATAGACCGTGAATCTAATTCATAGAGCTGTTTTTCTGTTTTTGCAACATTAAAAGTTTCTTCGGGATTTACATAATGTGAGGTTCTAAGGAGTCCTTCAAATCCTATCCTAGTCCATGTCTGAATATCAATAATGGGCTGGAAAAAGTGTGAAAATAATTCATTTTGAATCAAATTCTTAATCATTTTTAGTAATCACCCCTTTCATTCTAAATTTCTGAATAAAAAAAGATGACTAGACCGAAATAAAACGGGAGTCATCTTTTCTCCGCTAATTTCGGTAACCCGACTACCATTGCAAGATTGCTTTAGGTTCGTGGCTTTGCGTCCTTATCTTTCGATAAGTTTGCCTTTATCGTATAGCTAATTCAAATATAATTATTTTTCCTTATCTAGAATAAGACAAAAGTAACCTAAATTCAACAAAAATCGACAAATATTTCCGATAACTAATTGTGTATTTACTATACATCTTTTTGTGTCAAATTATTTGTTATTAAAATTCCTTTGAAAAGTGTGACAATCTTAACTGCATTTAATCCTTTCCAGACTTAAAATCCAATTCAAGCGGATGATAATATGATTGAAAACATGGAAATTAAGGAACTAACTGCAATTCAAGAGTTTAAGTCAATGGTAAACTTGACTATTGCAGAGATGGCTAATGGTGAAATTGATGTGTTTGTATTGCCAACACAATGGGGGCACGGAGGAGTAAGAGTCACAAAAGCAGGTAACAAAGACGAAGTTGTTGCTGAAGCTTTGAAGGAATTCGAGGAAAAGAATAAGGTGAAATTGACATGAAAGTACGCCAATTCTCTATTTCCTATATAATTTCCCGTATATAAGTGAATGTAGCATTCGTTTTTTGAAAATTAATTTAGAGCATAAATATCAAGGCTATTTGGTATGCCAGAATGGAACAAACTAGAAGAAATGGGAAATTATATGGCTAAATGATCTGTTATTTTATTTTATTTTATATTCTAAATAAAGAGAAGGAAATTTAATGAAATTGTCGAATAATATATTTTTAGAGGGTTATTATATAAAGTATGAAATTTTTCAGTTTATTAATCATAAAATAATGACAGCATCATTTTTATATTGGTATTATTAGGGTAAATCTAATCTAGGAGTTTATAATGAATAAAATAGGAGGGTTTTATCATGTCAACACAATTCAAATTATTTATAGACGACAATAAAAATAAACTTGAATTGTTTGAATATGATTATAACCAAAATAGTTACAGAAATATTCTGGATCAAGCTTATGAAAAAGGATATAGACAAATCATTTTTACTACTTCAGTATTTAAAAAACTTATTGAAAAATTGTACCTCCAAGGTTTTCTCCTTCTTGATATTAAATTCATAGACAGTATAGAGGATTACGACTTCTCTGAAATTAAAGAATTAATCAATCAAATCAATATAAACGAGGGAAATAAGACATTAGTAAATTTACTACTTAAAGAAATAGAATGGTTTGTTAACGATGAAAGTATAGATATAAAATCAATTGTACTACTTGATATTCTTAAAAACTGTCTCTTATACACATCT